>CAVZGI010000006.1:0-29837 GCA_963774795.1 uncultured Methanobacteriaceae archaeon | reverse complement strand
AAAGTGAAGTGGATGAGAAACTTCATTATAAAGATGTTTATCACGTGATGGATGCTGATTCATCACAAATTGCAGCTATAGAAGATGTTAAGGCCGGTTCCAATCTGGTGGTGGAAGGACCCCCTGGTACTGGTAAATCACAGACCATTGTAAATCTTATTGCCGAGCTCATGGCCAGTGGCAAGACCATACTCTTTGTCAGTGAGAAAATGGCTGCTCTAGAAGTGGTTAAAAGCCGTCTGGACAGGATAGGATTGGGTAAATTCTGTCTGGAACTGCATTCTCACAAGGCCCGTAAAAAAGATGTCCTGCAGGAGCTGGAAAGCTCATTGAAGGAGTTGCAGGAAGAAGAACTGGACATTGAACGGCAGCTCAATCGTCTGGAAACCCTGCGGAAACAATTAAATGAATACAACCGGGCTCTGCACCAGCCTTTATATAAAATACGGCTTTCTCCATTCCAGCTTTTTGGTATGAAAGAAACTGCGGAAAAGAAATTTTCCGAGATTCCAGTGGTCCGTATACCTTCTCCAGAAGATATAACTCCTGAACAGTGGGAAGAATCAATAATTGAACTGGAAAACCTCTCAAAACTTTCACAATTATTACCTCCTTTGGCTGAAAACCCCTGGTCCGGTACTGATCCTGGAATGATTTTACCTCCTACCATACGGGAGATAGAACAACAGATAGTGGAAACTATTGATAATCTGGATTTATTCCGCAAAAAAGTCCGGGAATTTGAGGATGAATATGGAATTAAACATTCCCGAAACTTCTATGAACTGGATAAAACCATTCTAGCCTCTCAGATTTTATCAGAATCACGGCCAGTGGATTTGAAGATTTTAAATTCCCCTGTATGGGATGAACACGAAAACGACGCCTTTTTACTTTTGGAGAAGCTGGAAAAGCTGCAAAAAAGTATGAAAATTCTTGATAGATTCCATGATTCAGTTTTAGAAAAAGACCTGGATCTTTTATTAAGGGATTACCTGGAACATTCCTCCAGTAAAATCAAGTTCTTAAGTGGGAAATACCGGAAAATAAAGAACGAAATTGATTCTCATTACCTGGAAAGCCCTCCTCAAAATGATTATGAAATAATACAGGATTTGGAATCATTAAAAGACTTGAATAATCTTAAAAAGCAGTTGTATGATTACAATGAGGTGGCGGTGAAGTTCTTTGGATCCCAGTGGAACCTGGAAAGCTCTTCAGTCAAGGATTTAACGGCCACTGCCCGGTGGATTGTCCAGTTTAGAAAACTGGTAAACGAGCAGATAATCACAGATAAAACCATGGAACTGGTGGCAGAGGGAATAAACAAAGAGAAAATAGACCAGCAGGAAAACGAGCTCCTGGCCGAGAATGATTACTTCTCTAAATCACTGGAAAAATTAAAATCAACCCTCAATACTCACAGCCACATCATATTCAATAAGGAACCGCAGATGGTTTCCTTCAGCCAGTGGAAAACCAGGTTAAAACTCTGGAAGGAAAATCTCAGTATTCTGCCCTTATGGTCCCAGTATCTGGAGAAAAAGAAGCTCTGTATGAAAACCAAGGCTGCCCCATTCATACCTTCAGTAGAATCAGGAGTCATCGAACTAAAAGATGTGAAGGACGTAATGGAAGGTAACCTGGCTGATAGTCTGTTAAGTATGGCCTTTAAAGAAATATCCATACTCTACACTTTTATTGGAGACTTACACCAGGGTCGGATAACTGAATTCCAGGAACTGGACTCTAAGATCATAGAATTAAATCGTAAACGATTATTCAACAAATTAAATCGGGAAATGCCCCAGGTATTTGGTGGAGCAGCCCCTAATTCTGAGGCCAGTGTACTTAGTGGAGAATTTACCCGGAAAAGAGGCCATTTACCTTTAAGAAAGCTACTGGCCAAATCAGGAGGACTGGTTAAACAGATTAAACCCTGCTTTATGATGAGTCCCCTTTCCATTGCCCAGTATCTGGACCCGGCCAATACCAAACTGGAATTTGACGTGGTAATCTTTGATGAAGCATCCCAGGTTAAACCAGAAGACGCTCTAGGTGCATTTTTAAGGGGAAAAACAGCAGTGGTTATGGGAGACACCAATCAACTTCCTCCTACTTCCTTTTTTGACCAGATGATAATATCTGAAGAAGAAACCGAAGAAGTGGCCCGGGCCGCAGACATGGAAAGCATACTGCATTTGTGTAAAAGGACTTTCCAGGTTAAAATGCTGCGATGGCACTATCGTAGCCGTCACGAATCACTCATTGCTGTTTCCAACCAGGAATTCTATGATAATTACCTCCTGGTGTATCCTTCACCATGCCACGAAAGTGAAGAACTGGGTTTAAAACTCAATTATCTTCCAGAAACCGTTTATGAAAGAGGAAAAGGTTCTTTTAATCCTATAGAAGCAAAAGAAGTTGTAAAAGAAATCTTCAATCACTTTAAAAAATATAAAGGAACCAAGAGTCTGGGTGTAGGTACCTTCTCCGTGGCCCAGATGAATGCTATTCTAGAAGAACTGGAATTAATGCGCAAAGAACACCCCCGCATGGAAAAATACTTCAGGGAAGATGCAGATGAACATTTCTTTGTTAAAAACCTGGAAACCATTCAGGGGGATGAAAGAGACGTTATATTCATTAGTATTGGTTATGGATTTGATGAAAACCAGAAAATATCCCTAAACTTTGGACCACTAAACCAGGAAGGTGGAGAGCGCCGGTTAAATGTACTCATTACCCGGGCCCGGGAAAAATGTGTGGCCTTTTCCAATTTCCGTTCCATGGATTTACATGTTACTGGAGGAACACCCTTTGGAGTTAAAGCCCTTAAAACATTCTTACAATATGCTGAAACTGGTAGTTTAACCCTGGATCACGCCCATAATGATGCTCTGCAGAGTCCCTTTGAGGATTCAGTCTATCAATTCCTGGTGGAAAATGGTCTGGAAGTGGAAAGAAGTATTGGATGTGCTGGATTCAGAGTGGATCTGGCCATAGTTGATCCAGAAACCCCGGGAAGATACATGGTAGGAATAGAATGTGATGGGGCCATGTACCACAGTTCTGCAGTGGCCCGTGATCGTGATCGTCTCCGTGAACAGGTCCTGGAGGGTCTGGGCTGGAATATAATTCATGTTTGGTCCACGGACTGGTACCGTAACCGGGAAGAAACCCAGAAAAAACTATTAAATTCCATTGGTGTAATGGAAATCATGGTTCATGATGAGCTGCAGAAAGAATCTGAAGAGATAAATGATTTGGAAGAGATTATTGAAGAATTGGAAGACTCCCTTGATGAATCACTTGATGTATCACATGAATCTGAAATAGCAGATGATTCTGAAATCCCAATAGAATCACCTGAGGAATCTGAATTGGTTGGAGAAGAATCTACCATTTTAGAAGCTAATCTGGAAGAAAATGAAGGAATTTTAACTGATACAGAAGAGGCACTTGCTTCTGAAGATGATGGGATAGAATCCTTAAATAACTCTGATGAAAGCTCACAGTTAGAATCTGGTAATGAAAAGTCATCTTCCCCTATGGAGAAAACTAACAGTATTGAGGCCGAAATGGAGAATATGAACTCGTCTGAAGTCTTTTCCAGTGTTGATGATTCTGATGATTTGGCCTCCCCACAGGTAAAAGCACCTTCACCACCTAAAATCGAAGACAAATTGATTCCTTATCAATCATATGAACCAAGCACTTTAAAATCTTCTGAAGATCTTTATAAAAGTCCCACTCCAGTAGTTTCCACAGTGGTGAGTGAAATAGTCTCTATTGAAGGACCTATTCACTATGAAGAAGTTATTCGCAGAATCAGAGAAGGTTGCGGCCTCCGAAGGGCTGGTAATAAGGTGAGAAATATTATTTCCAGTGCAGTGGACATGGCTGAAAATAATGGTAATATTCGTCGCAGTGGTGATTTCCTGATTCTTAATGATACCTCCCGGATACCGGTAAGAGAAAGAATCTACAAACCAGACATTACCTTTATTTCTGCAGAAGAAATTGAAGAGGCCATTAAGATGGTTCTTGATTTCGAATCAGAAACTCCAGAGAAGGATCTGGTTATAAAGACCTCCCGTTTATTTGGATTCAAGAACACCAGTAAAAAGACCTTTGATCGAATCCACCAGGTCCTGGAAGATATGTTAAATAAAGGAGTCCTTCGGAATTCTAATGGTAAAATAGATATAAATAAATAATTTTTTTATTTTTATTTTAATATTATAAATTTTTTAAAATTATTCTTATTTTTTAAATCACTTATTTTAAATCAAATTTATTCTGAATGAATATTTAATTTATCTATATTATTTTTTTAAATATCCTATTTTTAATCCAAATTTTTCTTTTTCTATCCTTTTCTCCAATTTAAATAATAAAATTTTAATATTAACGAAACAATAATTAATATACGGAGGACTGTATGATCGAATATGCCATTATCTCTTTAATCGCAGCCATAACCTCATTTTTTATAGGGAACTTTATCTACTTTAGAAACCCTAAAAACTCTTTAAACAGAACTATTGCTATTTTTAGTACATTAATTGCCTTCATGGCCTTATGTGAATTTGCTTATCGATTAGCAGAAACTTCCAGCAGTGCATTCATATGGTTAAAGCTCAGTGCATTATGGCCTTTGATACCAGCAGTTATAATCAATATTGCCCTGGTATTTACCCGTAGATCACATATTCTGAAACTAAAAATTAGTTATTTAATTATTTATGGCCCGGCCTTACTATTTGTTATTTTAGGATTAGGTACCAACTTATTCATAGGACCTCCAGTACATGAATACTGGGGATGGATATATTCTATTCCTGCAGATGAAATTATCTATGATTTATTTGCTCTGTGGACGGTGGTTGTTTCATTTTTATCAGCTCTCATTGTATTTTTACACTATTTTCAATCAGAAGCCATGGAAAGAAAACAATCACTATATATTAGTCTGGGAATATTCATGCCACTCATCATCAGTTTAGCAACTGATTACATTTTAAGAGGGTTTTCTATAAAAGTTCCTGAGCTTACGCAGACCCTGCTAACGCTGGGTCTGGTTTTTATTGCTTATGGAGTATGGAGATATAATTTCCCGGTTCTAACTCCTTCGCTGGCTTCAGAAAAGATTGTTTCCACCATGCCTAATTTTCTCATTCTTTCTGATCACCGGGGTAGAATAACCAGAATCAACCAGAGTATAACATCGGTTCTGGGTTATGAAGAATCTGATTTAATAGGCAAGTTCTTTTATGAAATATTTGCTCCCACCCATAAAATTAATTTAAAGAAAATAATCCAAGAGGGAAAACAGGTGAACCTGGAATCGGTGATCTGTTCTAAAAATAACCAAAAAATTGATGTTTTCCTTAATATTTCACCTATATTCAGTATCCTTAAAGATCCCACGGGATTTGTTATAATTGGAACTGATCTAACAGAAACCAAAAAGGCCATGCATAAAATAATTGAAAACGAATTTAAGTTCCGCAGTGTAGTGGAACAAACTTCTGACGGTGTTTCTCTGGCTATTGATCCTGGAAAAATAATTGATTGGAATAAATCCATGGAAAAAATCACGGGAATTAAAAAAGAGGAAGCCACCACTAAATTATTATATGACCTCATGTATCAGATGAATCCAAAACAAGAAACCGAAATAGAAAAATATTACCACCTCGCAGAGCAATTTGAGAATTTATTTGACAAAAGAAACCTGGATGAAATAAAAATCAAAGAAAAAGAAATTATGCGACCTGATGGGACTTTAAGGAGTGTCACCATTAATAATTTCTTTGTAGAAAAAAGCAATCCTCTCATGTTATGTACAGTGGTTCAGGATATTACCGACCGTAAAGATTTTGAAAACTCTCTAAAGACTTCTTTAGAAGAAAAAGAAGTTTTACTTCGGGAAATTCACCACCGGGTAAAAAATAACCTGCAAATAATTTCCAGCCTTTTAAATCTGCAGACTGTTTATATTAATGATGGAGAGGCCCTAAATTTATTCAAAGAAAGCCAAAATCGAGTTAAATCCATGTCCATGATACATGAAAGTCTTTACCAATCCCGTGACCTGGCGCACATTGACTTTGCTATATACATATCCCGACTTTCCACCGAGCTTTTATCTTCCTATGGGGTAAATGTCAATCGAATTAGTCTAAATACTGATCTGGAAGAAATATTTTTAGATATTAATACTGCTATTCCCTGTGGATTGATAATCACCGAACTTTTTACCAATTCTATTAAGTATGCCTTCCCTGATGGTAGAAAAGGATCAATTAACATTAAATTCAAGCTAGATGATGACGATCATTTCCTTTTGGAAGTCGCGGATGATGGTGTGGGATTAGCGGATGATGTTGATTTTAAAAACACTAAATCACTGGGAATGCGTCTGATAAATTCACTGGTTGATCAACTGGATGGTACAATTGAACTGGATAGTAGTGCCGGAACCAGATTTATAATAAAATTTAGAGAATTAGAATATGAATCCCGGGTTTAATTTACCTTAATTAAACATATTTAATATATAATTAAATGTAAGAAGTAATATAGGTGAGATAAACAGTTATTTATTGATTTTAGATGGAATTAGATTTATTTAGTTTATATAATACGATAAATCCATTTATTTTATTAATTTTGGTTTTTATGGAAAAAAATACTTAAAAATAAATAAAAATACTAACAATAAAATGAAAATTAAATAAATTCACGGATTCTTATCATTTTTAAAACCTTCTAACTGGGCAAATTCATCCACCCATTCCATACAGTATCCTTTATTTTCGGCCCGTTTGATTAGTAAAATACCAATAATGGCTCCTATTATTCCCCCGATAGCATCAGTAAACAGGTCATTCATGGTGTCATCCAGTGGACTTTGGGTAGGAGAACCCTGGGTAAGGCCGGTGGGAAGCACATGGTCTATATAGGGGTATAGAAATTGATCATAGGTATATTCCACCATTTCCAGTATTCCCCCGATTCCAATGGTTATGAGGACTATTAAAAAGGCCATGAAAAACAAGCGGGTTTTAATTTTCCCATAGACATAGGCGGTGTACATGAACATCATTCCAATTAAGGAAACCAGAACTGGGACTGTAAAGTGCATAAAGTCATCATAATAGGGTATTCGACCATAGAGGCCAAAAGTATTTCCCAGTACGTATTCTAAAATAACCACTGTAAGAAACATTATTTCCACTTCTACCGGGATAATCTGCAGGTGATGCCGATTTAGTAATGTGGGTAAATAAATGATTCCCAGAGCTAGAAGGGCCATTATTCCAAATACTTTGGTTCCGCCCACTCCAAAAATGACCATGATAATTCCAAAAGCTAAAATAAGAATACGCATTAATATTAGAAGGTTCTTTTTCCAGGAACTTATATTTTTGATAGAGGGATTGGTGAAGCTCATGTATATCAGTTATACTTAATAATTCATTATCTATTAAATACTCTTTATAATTACATATTTTAAATTACATATCTATTTTTTCTTTTAAATTCATAATTGATTAAGTTTTATGGTGATTGTTATTAAGGCAATCTTTATAAAGGATGGAATTAGATTTTAGTTGTGATTTATCTTCTTGATAAATTCATATTTTTTCATGGAAGTCAATTGTTTCTTCCATGAATCCCCCCCCTTTTATTAACCCGCTTTATTTATTATTCTTCATTTTTTCTAAAAAATATAGTTTAAATCCGGTTGCTCCTATCCAGATCCAGGGTACAGCTAAGAATAACCTTTGGGCTAATCCCTGGTAATCACTAAAATCATTTATGGTTATTCTAAGCACAACCAGGAAAATAATTGATAATATTCCACTTATTAGTGAATAGGTACGATATTTACCCCAAATACTAGTAGGCTCGTTTTTTAATCCTTTCCAGATTAGTATTTGCGCGGCTATAATTGATAAAAAAGCGGTGGCACTAGCTGCAGTATGTAATCCTCCAGACATATAATCTTCAGGGAATACTCCTGCAAAAAATACTCCTAAAGCGAATATCATGACGAGCCATACTCCTGCTTTAAAGGCCAGGCTCTTCGTATCAGGGACTGCACCTCGAAGTCCCAGTGCTAAACCGATAGATAGAGTCCCAAAGATAATGAAATTAATGTTTTGGAGGATGGCTAATGGACCAACACCAAAATCACTAACAAAATTAGAAATCTGACTATATCCTGGTCTTAGAATACTTTCCATAACAACCATCAATAAGAAAACTATTGGTGCAACAATTCCACAAATAGCAAAAAATTTGTTCTTATTAATCAAAATTCTAAAAACCCCTATGTTTTTAATTAAAATCTAGTGGTATAAAATCATTTTTCAAGTCTATTTCATCTAAAAATATTTCAAGACCTTCCCTAACATTATATAATGCTGAATGTAGGGTAGGGCCCTGATTAGCGATAGCAAAAGCTGGGCAAAAAACAATATACTTATTATCCTCTTTAATCACCAGAACTGGCAAATTAGGCTTTGAACGCTTATCCATAACCTACCTCCAACTTAAATTTAGTTATTTCATTGAAAATTAGCATCATATCCAGATTAATCATATTAATATTAAACATTTCATCACTAAAATAATTTATAAAAATATCTTTTAATCAGGCATATCTGGACAAATAATGATGAAGAAAATAAAATTTAAAATAATTGCAGGTCCACCTGGTAGAACAAGGTTAAATTTTTAACCGCGTAAATGGACCTGCCAAATTACTATGTTTTAAGAGTATATTAATGTATTAGATTATAATTTGATTTTTTTATAAATTTCAATAATTCTTAATATTCCCGGTCGGGAGTCGGTTTTTTTTCATTTGTTTTGGATCATACTATAGTATTTTTTTTAATTTTTTAAAAAATCGTACCAAAAAAATAGTTTTCCCGTTTAGATCAATACGGCATTTGATGTTTTAAAATAAAAAAAATAAAAAAAGTTAAAACCCCCAGACAAGAATGAAAGGGGGTACTTTTGCATTCGCTTTTTCCTTAGAAAGGTAGCTCTGCATATTTACCTTTAATAGTAACTGATGAAGTGTTCCAATTGTTGATAACACCTAACTTGTTACTATAACTTATGGCGTCTGCTGCATACCATACTCCATTTACATAGAGCTGGGCCCAAACATGGCCGTAAGTAGTTCCGCTATTGAATACACAGGTTCCATGCACGTAACGTGATGAAATTCCTGCTGAACGGGCCAGGGCAATCATTAGATGGCTATGGTCTACGCAATTTCCTTTTTTTAATTGAAGAGTTTGTACTGCTCCGTACTGGGTGTTGTAGTAGAAACTGTAATTGAGGTTATCCCTTACCCAGTTAAATATTGCTGAGGCTTTATCCCAGTCGGATGATAATCCTTTGGTGATAGAAGCCGATAAAGCACTTATCTGGGTGTTGGTTACCTGGCAATTCTCTGTGGACTTCTTGTAGTTGGCAAGGACTTCTCCTTTGTAAGCATCATTTACCGCACTAACACCCACACCGCCAGAACTAGAACCGGAAATGGTGATGCTATTTAAGGTAACATACTTAGGTAGATATCCTTTTGTTGATTGGAAGCTCACGATTTTTGACATGTAGTAAATCAATTTTTGGTACTGAATTTTCCCTAGTGAACTATTTGCGTAATTTGGAGTTCGACCATAATTTTCTATATATTTAGCCACTTTATTGGCCAGATTCACGTACTCTGATTTATAGAGAACGCCTACTTTTGAATTTCCGTTGGGTTTGCTGGCAGCAGATACAGATTTAAGAGTTATACTGGTGGTTTTACCACTGTTGATTTGAGCTATTCCTTTGGCCAGCAAATAAAGGAATTCACTCATGGTTAAATTGTAGTTAGAGATAACTACATAGCTGGGTAGTTTGTGGTTTGTTTCTATGTAAGCTTTGACCCGTGAGGCTGCAGTTTTAATGCTTTTCAGGTCGAAGGTAGCTGAATTTTTACTGATGGTAGTTCCTGCTGCTTTTATCTCTTCTTTTTTTGCAGAGTTATTATTCAGGGAGTCGGCTGAATTTGGACGTTGCGATTGGTTATTTACAACGCCTGCTTCTTCATGTTCGGTGGAATTGTCCTTGGTGTAATTCTGATTTCCGACTAGAGTTTCTATTTGTTGGGTTTCAGTCGAATTTAAATCTTCGATGGTACTGTTATTACTAACAGATTCACCGGAGGTGCTGTTGTTCATAATTGGTTGAGTTATGTCTTCGGCGTAGATGGTACTGGAACAAGAAAAAGCGATGCATATTGCTATTACAATTGCTATCTGCATTTTTCGCGAGATTATACCTCCTCCGAAACGACGAAATATTTTGGATACAATCCCCAAGCATAGCCCTGAAATTGTACGCCCTTTGAACTTCGTCGATAACTATATTTTGAATTTTAGAGGATATATATGTATATGATTTGATTCTGAATTACACATTAATGGTCACTATTCAAGGTTTACCCTAAAAAATTATTAAGTTAGAAGAATAATTATCAAATACGAATGAATAATTCTGAGATTAAAATAAAGAATAGAATACTAAGAACTCACTGTTCTATAAATCGTTCTATAAGCGTTTTATAAATAATTATTTAAGGCATAAACTTTATTAAAAAAGTTAGTTGAGCAAATAGGATAATAATCATGAACTATATTATTATAAAAATTTTTTTACGGTGATAAAATGGAAAGAATCTGTGATATAACTGATGTGGATGAAGGATCCATGAAGGGATTTGAAGTTAATGAAAAAAAGATTTTACTGGCCCATATTGGTGGAAATTTTTATGCAGTGGATGCCATTTGTACCCATCGTGGTGGATATCTCCCTGATGGAAAATTAAGTGGAAAAAGGGTTATTTGTCCGGTACACGGAACCCAGTATGATTTAACTACAGGAAAAGTATTTAAAAATGTTTCACGATTAATGAAGTATCTAACTGGGGAAGCAACTGATTTAAATAAATATGAAGTGACGGTTAAAGAAGATACTGTTTTTATAGAATTATAAATTTTGAAATAAATAAGAAATAAAATTAAGAAAAAATGAAAAATTATAAAATTGGAAAGGAAGGAAATTATAAAAGGAGTTTTAGAAAAAAAGAACTAATAATCAATCTTTAATTCAGTTTTTTCTTCTTTAATTTTACCATCCAGTACTGTAATAATTCTATCTGCCATATTGGCTACATAGGGCTCGTGAGTTACCAAAATAAGAGTCACATTTTCTTTTACATGTAAATCTTTAAGAAGATTTAAAATAATGTCTCCTGTTTTGGAATCCAGTGATCCGGTTGGTTCATCGGCCAGAATAATAGAAGGGTGATTAACCAGTGCCCGGGCAAGTGCTACCCTTTGTCTTTCCCCACCAGAAAGTTTAGTTGGTTTTTGATTGATTTTATCCTCTAAATCCACTGATTTTAAAAGTTCTAAGGCACGTTCTCCCATTTCTTTACCTGAAAGTGAAGTTTCCAGCATGGGTATCTCCACATTTTCTTTTACCGTTAAATTGGGAATTAAATTGTGCAATTGGAAAACAAATCCAATCTTTTCTGATCTAAATTTACTTAAATTTTTAGTTTTTATTAAATCAATACCTGAAACATTAATTGCACCTTCATCGGCAACGTCCAGGGCCCCTATCATATTAAGAAGAGTTGATTTACCTGAACCAGAAGGACCGATTATAGAAACGAATTCTCCTGTTTTTATTTCAAGGTCGATTCCATTTAAGGCCTTTATTTTGCCCTGATCATAGCTTTTTTTCAGGCTCTTTATTTCTATAATATTTTCTCTAATATCCTCATAATAAGAATCCTTATTTTTTTCATTATTCATAGCGCAACGCCTCGGTTGGTGCTAATTTTGCAGCACGATATGCCGGGTATATTCCACCTATTATACCTACCAGGAATGCGATTCCAAAAGCCCTTACAAAAAGATCAACACTGTACACTGGTTCAATTACACTGCCAAATGATGATGAAAATGATAGTAAAACCTCTACTCCTACCACCCCCACTATAGAACCGACCAATCCAGCCAACAAGGTAAGTACAATAGCTTCGCCCAGGATCATACCAAGTATTCTTCTACTCCTCCACCCCACAGCTTTTAAAACTCCAATTTCACGAGTTCGTTCGTAAACTGACATGATCATGGTATTTATTACTCCCACTCCACCAATGATTATAGCCAGCAATGAAATGGCCCAGGTAGCAGTGTCAATGTAACCCAGTGCATCATTTACCCTGTTGGCCTGGTCTGCGGCAGTGGTAGTAGATAATTCATTGGGATAGGTCACCCCAATACTATTACTTACCTGAGTTATATTGGCATTATCACTAATCTTCACGGCCATGGTAGTAATTTTACCTTGGTCACCGGTGAGGTTTTGCAGTTTGGTAAGTGATAGATAAGCTCCACCATCCTGGATAAAATTCCCGGTCTCATATATTCCCGTGATTTTAAATTCCTGACCAAAAAGATTTACACTGTCTCCAATAGATTTATTCAGGCTTTCTGCAGCAGTTTTTCCTAAAATCATTTCATTTTCACTTTCATTAAAGATGGATCCA
Organism: uncultured Methanobacteriaceae archaeon; assembly: GCA_963774795.1. GTDB lineage: Archaea > Methanobacteriota > Methanobacteria > Methanobacteriales > Methanobacteriaceae > UBA349. Next base: position 17,197 of record CAVZGI010000006.1, on the reverse strand, counting down.
TTTACACTGCTAATTCCCACCAGGCTTAATTTGTTTTTATCCATACCATTTACTATAAATCCCCCACCTGGTGCCATTGAACCGGAAATATTAGCATTGGCCCGTAATATTCCTCCAGTTTCTTTAACTCCCTTAATGCTTAGTAGGTCATTAACTCTGGATTCATTAATACTTCCCCCGGTTGATGCAAAACTATTGGATCCAGTTTTGGTAACGGTTATTTCAGCTGAACCAGCCTTTAAAGTGGTTTCGGTGGAGGCCTGAAGCCCACTGGTAATCAGGCCCAGGGCCACAATGGTGGCAATGCCAATGGCTATTCCCACAATAGCTAATGCGCTTCTGGTTTTATTTCTAAATGGATTTTTTATAATTAATCCTAAATAATTCATGATTTGTACTCCTTTAAAAGTTATTAATTCATCAATTAATAATTAAATCAATCTATATTCAGAATATTCATTCGTAATTTTATATTATTAATAATAATTATAATAAATAGTAATATAATAACTTTATTTAATTAATCAATAGGCATTAAATCAATATGTCCTGAAATAACTGCAATTTTTGTAATATTTTAGATGAAATTACTTCAGAAGAAATTACCTTATCAGAATATATTATTTCCTCCAATATGCATAATATTTATTATATTTGTTTTTATTATAATTTGTCTAGAGACTAAAAAAATTAATTACTTAAAAATGTATTACCAATATTACAGCAATATATTCATTAATAATCCCTTATTTTTAATAATAATCAGCATTAAATGCTCATTTTAGAAATTTATTTGTTCTTTTTCATTAGAATCAATACAAATTATTGTGGTATTGTTGGAATTGAAAATAAATAAAAAAAAGATTTTAATAAAAAAGAATATATTTAATTTTATTAGAAATTGATTTAGAATTAAAATGACGCTGTGTTACTAATAACGGTTCACTGGATTGTTTTTTATAACAAACAATATGATTCCAATGGCCACCAGGACCATTAATAGTTTGTAACTTTCTATCACTATATCACCTATTAATAAAAAATTAGAAAAAATTTTATAAATTAATCATTTTTTAGCATTTTCTCTTTTTCTTTAATGGTTAAATCCTTAATAATATCCTTTGGATGCCCGGTTTTAAGGAGTTTTCCTCCTCTCATAAGAGAAGCCACATCACACACATCAATAACAAAATCCATGTCGTGAGATATTATGAGGAAAGTCTGATTCAGCTCTTTCCTGGCTCTAATAATAGAATCAGTCAATTGTACACGGGTTATAGGGTCCATGGTACCGGTAGGTTCATCCAGGATAATAATACGGGGCTCTTTAATTAAAACCTGGGCTAATGCTACCCGGTGTCTTTCCCCACCACTTAATTCATCAGGATACTTCTTTAACATGGCCATAGCATAATTTTCAGAAAATCCCACGGCCTGAAGTACATGTAAAGCTTTTATTTTACCAAATTCGGCAGGTAATGCCAGACTGATGGAATCCGTAAGGTTTTCAATAATATTTTTATGAGGATAAAGGCTATATTCCTGGTGAAGCAGCCCTATATATGGTGTAACTCTTCCTCTTCCCAGAGGTCCTCTTTGAGTCATATCAATCCAGTTTTCACCTAGTTTAACATCAATATGGCCTGAGCTGGGATCAGTTAGCCCGCACAGCATTCGAGAAAGGGTGGTTTTACCGGCTCCACTTAAACCAACAATACTGCATATCTCACTCTCATTTACTACCAGATCAACTCCATCCACAGCCTTGACTACTCCTCTTTCAATGGAATAGTAGTGTTTTTTAACTTTATCCAATTTAATAATGGGATTATCTGTGCTTATGGATGTTTTTTTCTCTGGCAAAGGTACGGTATCCATGAATTTACCAACTACTGTTTCCGGGTCACCTTCATGGATTATTTTACCATTATCCAGCCAGATAACGTAATCAGAAAGTTTTTTCATGACTTCTGGCCAGTGTGAAGAAACCAGCATGGTTTCTCCTTTGTTTTTAACTCCTTCTAGGAGTGCTTCATGCAATAATTCTGCAGTTTGGGGATCCAGAGTTCCAGTTGGTTCGTCTGCTAGAAATAGCATGGGTTCTTTAGCCATTTGTCTGGCCAGTACAACTCTTTGTTTTTCCCCACCACTTAAATCACGGGCGATGTGGGTTATTCGGTGAGTCATCTGAGCCCTTTCTAGAAGCTCGATGGCTTTGTAAGTGCTTTCTTCATCAGAAGTATCTAATGACTTTAAAACATTGTCGATAACTGTGTCGTCTTCATAAAGGGCAAAAGTCCGCTGTAACATAATGGATATTCGGCGCCTTATGGCCGCAAATAATGGTCTTTCGCAGTTCCAGAAATCCACACTTTTTGCTTCGAATCGGCCCCCGCAGCGGCATTTTTTATTTTCCAGGGATGGAGGTTCTACTCTTAAACAATTCTTACATAGCGCAATGTTATAAATTATCTGACCGTTATCTGGATGATATTCTTTCATGCCCCGTAGCATATTGATTAAAACAGATTTACCGGCTCCACTTTTTCCTAGAACACCTATTACTGAACCTTCTTCAATGTTTAAATTGATATTTTCCAGTACTTTGAGGTCATTGAATGATTTATTTATATTTTTTATTTCAATAAACGACAATTTATCACCCATCTGTTTGTTCTGCACCACAAAGTGGTGTTTCGCATTCAGGACATTTCGTATTTCGGCAAGGTACTGCACGCGTTTTTGGAGATTCGTAACCACATTCTGGACATTTACAGACTTTTGGTGGTCCTGCTCCTAATCCCGGGCCACCATAAGAACGGCGCTGAACTATGTCCTCAATTTCTTCTTTGGATGTTAATTCTTCTTTAATTTGCTTTATATTTTCGGATTGGCAATCCGGACATTTATCATACTTTTTTTTAGGACTGCTCCATTCAAATCCGCAGATATTGCAATTGTATTTTATTTTTTCGGTAATGAAATCATCCCCAGTAATAATGATTATATTTCCCTCAATTAAGGCTTTAGCTATCTTTTTTCTAGCTGAAGAAAGGGTTCGGTGAAAGGTAGGCTGGGAGATTCCCATCATATCAGCCGATTTTTTTTGTTGAATATCGTGATAATCTCTCAATCTTATTGATTCAAATTCATCAATTGTAATCTCAATAGTATGGAGAGTGTCAAAATCTTCGCTGTCTGGTTTAAAACAGCGAATTTTTGGTTCATCCCTTATCTTTCTTATTCTGCGGGGCCTGGACATGAGCGAATATATATTCAAATCTGAATATAAATTTTTTTATTTCATTGAAGTTGTTTTTTTCTAATTTATTATATTAGAAATTATTATTTGAAACCGCCTTGTATAGTGGTTATTTCCTTTAATTTACCTTCCTGGAAGAGTTTTATATTTTTTTCTACTGTTCCTGGGGAGGTTTTGTATACCTTAATTCCAGCATTTTTTAATAGACGAAAAGATACGTTACCTAATTTTCCAGTTAACAGGGTTTCAACCTGATTGTCTACTAAATATTGAGCTGCCAGGTTTCCTGCTCCTTTTTCTTTTTGTACCGGGTTGGCAGTGGCTTCGATATTTTTAATTTCGCCATTTTCCATTTCTACAATTATGAAATCTCGGCTTCTTCCAAATATGGGGCTTACTTCCGAAGTAAGATCCCTTCCGGTGGATGCTATGATAATTTTCAGAAAAAATCCCTCCTTAGGAATATAATTTAATTTATGAATATATATTCAAAACTATTATATAAAATTACTGTTTACAATCCTAATGAGTAATTTTGTAAAATTAAAACTCAAGGATTTTTTTGGGAATGTTTCATTTTAAAGTTCATTTAAGTATAGCTCATTTATGTAATATTAAAATAATATTTTCTGATAAAAACATCAAATATAATAGTTCCTAAGTACATACATTCTACAATGAAACTTAATTATTATATTGTAAAATTTGATTATAAAGCTCGATTGGATTCCATATGCATTAATATTCTGGGAAATCTTAAAAAAAAAGAGGAATCTTTTTCAGTTTCAGATAATGTCATTATTGACCTGGATGCTGAAAAGAATCCGGTACTATTTAGAATTGCAGATGTTTCAGTCATATTCCAGGAAAAGAAAAATTTCTTTAAGAACATTTCTCAAGTTAAAATTGATTTAAAAGTTGATTCAGATTCCATCACATTTAATGGCTTGTTTCAATTTTCCATCGACAATGAGGTTCTGGAAAAAAAATTGGACATCACTATTCCTAATGAAATAAAAATGCCGGAAATGCAGGGAACTTATACTGCTGGAAGATCTTTTTAAGGTCAGTTAATATATGGTAATATTTTATTATAATTGATGATTTGTTGATTTTAAAATTCAATTATAATTCATATAATTCATCTGATTTTTTCTGTCAAAAAAGATTTTTGATATCTTTTTTAGGTTTTATCTTAATGGATATAATGTATTATCATCTATATCTAGTTTTAAATAATCATTTATTGTTTATCCCCTATATTATTCTTTGAATTAAATTACTTCTTTTAAAAGTTTGGATTTAATCCCATACACAAAAATTATATTATAGTTATGAATAATATAATAAGGGGGGATATAATGGATGGAAATGTTTTTCATCCTGCTAAACCAAAAAACAATTTAGATTTTTTTTCGAAGTTTGTTGGTAAAACGGTAAACAATGGCAATATATATAAAGCAATCTTTATACTAGTTGCCAGCTTTTTCTTCCTATGGTCTATGAATGCAGCATTTGCAAGTGATGTTTCAACTTGTAGTACTGTAGATGACGGTGCCATCATCCCTATGGATGATCTTTCTTTTAATGATGCCGTCGACCCTACCAAAGAAGTAAAAAGCCCCGATGGGTATAAACACCCAGTTCCCAGCGCAGATATTAAGGTAGAAAAAGAGTTTTGGAATGCTAGTGAGGGTAGTAATGCCCATTCACAAGTGAACACTGCTAATTACGGAGATAATGTTTTGGCAGTTGTTAAAGTAACCAATAATGGTCCATGGACGGTCCATACCACTGTAGTTAATGATGTTTTACCAGTGGGCCTAGTATATGTATCTCACATAATTGTCAATGGAGATAACCATTTATTAGGTAACCCGTTAGCATATAATGCTACCACTGGAAAATGGACTATCTACAACCTTGGGTCTGGCTCTTCTTATTACCTGGCAATTACTTGTCTGGTAAATAAGACTGGTGAACTGACCAATGTAGCTTGCAAAGAATGGAGCAGTCTGTACGATCCAAACAGATGGAATGATCGTGCTTGCGCAAGTCTTTGTGTGCCTCCAGCAGCAGATATTAGTGTTGCCAAAGAGTTTTGGGATGGTAGCGAGGCAAATAAATGTGCCCACATACCGGTAACCACGGCTAATTTCGGCACTAATGTTTGGGCGGTTGTTAAAGTGACCAATAATGGTCCGGACATCGGCTGTACAATTGTGAAAGATACTCTTCCAGTAGGACTTGTTTATTTATCTCATGCCATTTTCAATGGTACTGACCATTTATTAGACAATCCTGTTGCATATAATGCAACCACTGGAGAATGGACTATCTACAACATGCCTGTTGGCTCCACTTATTACCTGGCACTTTACTGTCTGGTAAATAAGACTGGTAACTTAACCAACATAGCTAATAAAACTTGTGGCTGTGCCTACGATCCAAATAATACCAACGACAATGCTTCTGCAAATCTAACTGTGCCTCCAGCAGCAGATTTATCTATAACAAAATCTGTTGATAAAACTACAGCATTTGTGGGTGAAACTGTAAACTTCACCTATATTGTGCAAAATCATGGTCCTGATCAAGCAGTTAATGTAACTGTAACGGATGTAATGCCTTCTGGCCTATCATTTGTTTCATACACTGCTAATTACGGAACTTATGATTCTCTCACTGGAATATGGAGTATTCCACTTCTTCCAGCAGATGCTATTGCACAATTAGTTATTACCTCCTTAGTAGAGAACAGTGGATTTAAAATTAATAATGCTACTGTAACTTCTCTAACCTATGACCCTATCTTAACCAATAATAATGCTTCAGCAAGCTTCGATGCAATAGATGCTGATGCAGCTGGTGGTGGGGATGAAGATGGAACTGATGGTAATGACGGAACAACAACTACTGTAAGCGCACAGGAAGTAGGTCTGCAAGATACAGGAATGCCTTTAGCAGCACTGGTTTTAGCCATATTAATGGTTTTAGCAGGAACTATAGTCTCTAGAAAAAAATAAGAAAATTTTAAAATAGGGATGCCCGGGAGTTAATGGATTTATTTTAGATCTACCCCGGGGGGATTAATTTTTTATTAAAATAGATTTTTTTTAATGATAATTACAATTAAAACTATTAATTTTATCTAATATTTCCGTAATTTCCTATATTCATGTTTTTAAGAGGCGTATGTTGCTATTTATGTTCATTAATCAATAAATGGGGGTGAAAATATGAACAAAACAGTAATATTAGTAACTTTGCTAATGGTAATGATATTAAATATCCCGGCCTTTGCAGTTGTAAGTGATTCTAGCACACAACCATCTAGTGATCAACCTTCTGAAGAAACAAATACTGAAGAAAAAATTATTACCAGCAATCAAGATTCAGAATCGTCCAAAAACCTAGATGATAATGATCCACAATTACAAGGCCCTGAATCAACTCAAGCAATTAATTTTGAACCCAATAGTGGAGTAGCAGATCCAGATCTACAAATTAGTTCATCATTACTGGATTGGGATATGAATAACATATCCACCATGATGTGGGATGAAAGTACCTTTGACTATAAAATTGAGGTGTATAATAATGGTCCGGAAAATGCCACCGGAGTAAATGTCAAAATCAATATGAGCAAAGCAGATTTTGAGAATATCGACTTTGATATAGATCCTGCTTTTGATCCAGAAACAGGCCTATGGACCATAGGAAACCTGTCTGTGGGAAAAGTAGCAACATTGATATTAGAATTCAAGGCATTAAACTTAGGAATATTTGATTTTATTTCTGAAGTAACCGGCGATGGTGTAGATAACATTTTAGAAAATAATATAGCAAAAAACACCTTAAACGTTTCCACAACAGGTGATCCCGATTTAGAAATTGTTTCATGGTTTGGTGATTTAAATGGGGAATTACCAAGTTTAACAGTCGGTCAAATAATTAATTACGGCATTATAGTGTATTATGAAAACACTCCTTTAAATGCCACTGGAGTTGTGGTTGATACTGGAATCAACAAAACTGAAGTTGCCATAAAATCCTGGAAAACAGTCAAAAGAGTCACTGATGAAGCAACAGAGATGGATCCTGCTTTTGATCCAGAAACTTGTATATGGACTATAGGAAACCTGTCTGATGAATGGGAGGGAGCTATTCTTTTAGTGGAATTAGAGATCTTAAAACCAGGGACCTTAGTTTTTGTTTCTAAAGTCACCGGTGACGGAGTAGATCCATTTTTAGAAAATAATGTGTATACAGCCACCTCACTTGCTGAAACTCCAGAAGCTTCTGGTGGTGGGGATGAATATGGAACTGATGTTAATGACGGTACTACTACTGTAAGCGCACAGGAAGTAGGTCTGCAGGATACAGGAATGCCTTTAGCAGCACTGGTTTTAGCCATATTAATGGTTTTAGCAGGAACTATAGTCTCTAGAAAAAAATAAGAAACAAATTTTTAAAATAAATTCCTGGGAGTAATGGATTTATTTTAAATCCAACCCAGGAATTAATTTTTTATTTTAAACTATTTTTACAATATATTAACTGTTTTTCTGGCCTTGAGAAATTATTAAATTAAAATCTAAGATTAGTTTTTATAATAATAATAATAATAATAATAATAATAATAATGTTTTAAATTTTCTTTTCATCTAATGCTTCAAAAATAAAACGGGGACGGGTACCGTATTTTTTGATAAGTTCCTCTATTTCTGCATCACTACTAGCTTGGGGATGATTTCTAATAATTTTTCTGATTTCTTCTTTACTGTAAGATATCTCTACCACTTCAAAGCGGAGTTTCAATAAAAAAACCAAAAATTTAGATAAAAAGGAGAAATCAGTGAGTAGATCGTATTTAACCCCGCGGAATTTCAGTATCCAGGCGGTCTGGGAGACCACATTAACTTTTTTCAACTTATTTCTCTGTTTTAAATATTCTATTAATACTTTAAAATAGAAAGGACTGGTGCCGGGCCCGTTTTCTTCTGTCCAGAGACCTAATCCCACTTTTTCCGGGTCAATATATTCGGAGTCCAGAAAAGGATCGGCAAAAAGGATTAAATCGTACTTTGAAGCCTTTTTATATACTTCCTTTTTAGATTTTACACCCATGTCTTTTTTTAGAGTTTCCCAGAATATGTGGTAGACATCACCTGGTTTACTATCCATGTCTATAAATAAATATGCCTCGTAAACATCCAGATCGAGCCTGGAAAGTGCACTGTATATGTTGGCTGATTTACCAGTGCCGGGTGTTCCTAAAACAAGTATAAAACGCCCTTTAGAGTTTTTTAAACTTTTTAACACGGAGAAAAGTTCATGAAATGAATCAGTCTTTACAAAAGATTTGTTATCCTTTGCTGAGAGAACCTTATGATTGGACATTGATTAAAGGTTAGTATTTAGTATTATAGATAAATTTCCATTTGATGCTAAGGATTTTAATTCATTTAATACTGATTATTATTAATTCGGTTAAATATTTCCAACTTATTCAAGATAAATCATAAAAAATATTATATAAAAAAGTACTAAAAGATATTTACTGTCTAAGCGGTCGAGTAATCTACATTTAGAAACCATATGGGCCATATATATTTTTTATTATTCAAATGAATATTATTTCTCAGAATAATCCAGAATAATTGACTGTTTTATCAATTTATTTGGAAAAAAATTTATAACATTAATACCATAATATTATTACCAAAGTAATGGGGGGGTGAAAAAATGGGAGATGTTAAAGAAGTAAAATCTTTACCAGTCGTCAATTTTTCTTTAATCATATCAGTGATTGCATTGATTCTATCATTTTTAGCAGGAATCATTTACTACATCATTGGATATGCCGTTTTGTATGATATAAGTACTTATATCATCAGTTTAAACAACAATACTACTGAAGTTGTGAATTCCGTAGCTGGCTCGATTAGTGCCATGGGTTTCTTATACCTGATTATAATCTGGCCAATCATGGCTTTTATCATGACTTTTATTGGAGCAGCAATTGTAGCCTTACTATACAATTACCTGGCACCAAGAATTGGCGGTATTCAACTGGAAATAGAATAATATATTTTTTTTCTTTTTTTAAGGTGTATAGTTTCTTTTTTTAATATGTTTTTAAACTCAATTTATTTTATAAACAAATATTTTATATCTGATAGTATTAATCAGTAATAGTATTAATTAGAATATAATTACTTAATAAAATAATGATTATTTAAAGTGGATTAAATCCTAGGTGACATTATGAATGACATAAAAAGTAAATTACCTTCAAAAACCCGTTTTATACGTGTTTTATGGTGTGATAATGCTAACATTATTCGGGCTAAAGCTGTAAATGTGGATACTCTCAAAATTTCGGATTCCGGAAAGGTTAGTGTATCAGTAGGTATTTCTCGTGGCCAGCAAGGCGTTCCAGTGATGTATGATGGAGTAGTTAATGGTTCTGGGCTGGATGCAGTGGGAGAAATAAAATTAAAAGGGGATTTATCTACTTTAACCCACCTACCCTATGCTCCAACTCATGCCCGGATTATGGGTGATATGACAAAAAATGAGGAGATTTGGGGAAATTGTACAAGGGGATTTTTAAAAAGGATGATGTCTGAAGCCCAGAAGATGGGACTGAAAATTAAAGCCGCCTTTGAAAATGAATTTTATCTCATTAAAAACGATGAAAATGGTTATAAACCATCTGATTTTACTCCTTTCGCCTCAACCTACTCCATGGATCTTAACCATGAAGTGATTGGAGAAATAGTTGAATCTTTAATTGCCCAGGGCATCTCGGTAGAACAATATTACCCAGAATCCGGCCCAGGACAACATGAAATCACAGTGGCTTATGATAATGCTCTTCAAGCTGCCGATAATCAGATAGCGTTCAGGGAGACTGTTAAAGCCATATCTCCTAAACATGGGCTTATTGCATCTTTTTTACCCAATGTTTTTCCAAATACTGCCGGAAGTGGCTGTCATCTTCACCTTAGCCTCTGGAACAATGGTAATAATATTCTACAAGACCCTGAAGAGAAATATGGTCTCTCCATGATGGCCCAACAATTCATGGCTGGAATACTCCATCATTTACCTTCTTTAATGGCCATTACTACTCCTATCCCTCGATCATATCGACGAATTCACCCTCAGATGTGGAGTGGGGCCTTCCAGGTTTGGGGTTTTAATAACAGGGAAGCTGCCATTAGGGTAATCAAGGAAGATGATGGTAATATAAGTCACTTTGAGTTGAAGACCGTGGATGCATCAGCTAATCCTTATCTTGCTCTAGGTGTAGTTATAGCGGCGGGAATAGCGGGTATCCGAGAAAGTATGGTGCTGAAAGAACCATTACAAAAAGATCCAGAAACTTTATCCTCTGCTCAGAGGGATGAAATGGGTGTTGAACGTCTTCCAGGAAATATGGCAGAAGCTCTTAGTAATCTGGAAAAAAATAAAACAATTTTAAAAGCTCTAGGACCCGATCTTTCTACTTCATATCTGGCCGTGAAAAATGCCGAATACGAATCATTAAAAAATTTATCTTTGGAAAAAGAATTAGAGTTACTTCTGGAAAAGTACTAATATTATTTGGATTGAATAGTTCTCATTTATTGATTATTAATTTTTAAAATTCAGAATACAAGAATAACATTATTATTTATATCTTGTTTTTTATCAGTTATCCTCAAAAGAAGTTATTCCCAGATTAAAACCTTAATAAACGATTATATTTATATTCCATTAAAAACAAATAATAATTAGAATTCTTTGGAGGTTAGAAAATGAAAATGAGAATATTAGCCTTATTTGCAGTATTTTTCATTGCTGCTACGGCTTTAAGTATTGCACAACCGGTTTCGGCTGCCCAGCAAGGATATTTGATAGACCATGGAACTAAATATTTCAAAGATGCTGGTGATGGGAGTCAGGATAAAATAACCTGGAAAACTTACTGGTATTCCAAAAATTCCAGAAAAGTTGTGAGAACTTTCTATTTTAAAAATGACGCTGGTAAATGGATTAACTGTGGATCAGATATTTTCACCATGAAAAAGGTTTCTAAAAATAAATTGAAACTGGTTAAAGTCAGTGGGTCCTATAAACAGACCTCGTATATTAAAACTTACCGAACTACCCGTAACTATTACTGGTACATTTTTAGGCCTAAGAATTTGACTGGTTTTAAACAAGGGCCGCTTGTTTAATATTTAATAAATAAATATTTTTTTATTTTTATTTCACTAGCTAAGATTTTTTTTATTTTATTAAAACTTTTGTAAATTCCTTAATCTGGTCTATCTATTAATAATAATAATAATAATAATAATAATAAATCACATCAAATGATAAATGACTTATATTACCCAATGCAATTTTATATTGTAGTTTTACATGTCCGTTAAAATTGACAAGGTTTATCATTTACAGTATTCTAATCCAATACATTTTCAAATATTTCCAATATTAAACCGGACAAAAACTCTAAAAATTATAAAAGGAGGTGAAAATAGTTGATTACAAAAGTACAAAAATTAAAACAAATAACAATTTTCATGGCTTTGATTGCAGTGATGATTATTTCAATTAGTCCTGTTATGGCTGACTCACCCGCTGCACTGGCTGAGAGTCAGTACTCCAAAGCCATGAATGACAACCAGAACACTGGACAGTCCCAGTATGTTGGACCTCAAAACAACAGCACTAAATGGAACTATACCACTGGGGATCAAGACAGTCAAATAAATCAAGCACCCTCCATAGGTCCCGATGGCACCATATATTTGCCAACTAGATTCAATAATGGTACAAATAATCTGGCTAATTTATATGCATTGAATCCCGATGGAACCAAAAAATGGAATTACACCATTTTAGATGGTATTTTGAATGAGAACTGTTACAATTACTTTGTAGGATCTCCAGCCATTACAGCTGATGGTACCATCTATATTACTGGTGAATTCCATGATAATACCCGGACCTACGGTATGTTATATGCCTTTAATCCTGATGGAACTGTAAAATGGAAATACATCCTAAACGAAGCGTCAACAGTCTACATGAGGGGATCTCCAGCAGTGGGGACTGATGGAACTATTTACTTCAGCAGCAGCTATTACGAAGAAGGTTGGCATGCTAAATTAAACGCATTAACCCCAGAAGGCACTAAAAAATGGGAATATGCTGTTTCCGAAGGAGAGAATGGTGATAGTGTACCATCTCCAGCTATAGCTCTAGATGGAACTATCTATTTTGTATATCATTATTCGTCTTATAGTGACAGAACAGTTAACTTATGTGCCCTGGATCAGAATGGAGTTATAAAATGGGTTTACCAATTTTATGGAGGAGTAAGATTTCATCCCGCAGTGGCCAGTGATGGAACTATCTACTTAGCAGGTGACAATGGCAAATTATATGCAATAAACCCAAATGGAACCTTTAAATGGCAATATACAGCTGAAAAAGGAGATTACACTTATTTTGCAACAGCCCCTTCAGTATCTAAAGATGGCACTATATATGTAGGAGGTGCTTTCGAAGATGATACTGGGTATCATGGTATTTTGTATGCCTTTAATCCGGATGGAACTCTTAAATGGAGTTTCACCACTGTTCGTCAAGTCGGTATAAATCCAGTAATAGGTGCAGATGGAACCATTTACTTTGGTGATGGTGGTGGCGATGATACATTCTATGCTTTAAACCCGGATGGAACCATTAAATGGTCATTAGCAGTTAATCCAAATACTTCAGCAGCTCTATCTAGTGATGGTACCCTATACTTCGGGGTTTTCACTGATGGTAGCAATTATCTCTACGCTATTCAAGGACCCGGATCTAATCCAGGAAACGATACCAACAATACCAACAACACACCTGTTAACGCATCAACCACTACATCATATGACACCGTGGGAATGCAAAACACTGGAATGCCATTAACTGGAGTAATCCTGGCATTTTTAATGGTTGTAAGTGGATTTATAGGTTTCCATAAAAAGGAATAATGGGATTTTACATCCCCTCCCCATTTTTTTTTAGTTATGGAATTATTTTTTATTCCTATATCACGTAACTATCATAACGGCCAAAAAACTTGTCTTTTTAAAATCAATCAACTCAATTACTGCTAAATAATATATTTATTTTTCTATGAATATTTTATTCATTAATTAGGATATATCAGAAAAAATATTATATCATTTTGTGTTCCTTTAAGATGAACTTATTTTTATATTTTAAAAATGAAATAAAATCAAAATTTGGGTTGATTTTTTAAAAAATGAGAAATACCGCTAAATTTGTAGCTAGGTCTATATGTATTAGTCAATATTTGCCTATTTTGATGTTTTTTTATTTTGATGGAAATTGACTTTTTGTAGTAAAATATTCAACTTCGTTTAACCCGGATTTAACGAAGTTTAAATAATCGTTATTTTTTTAAATTTAATTTTTATAGGTTATTTTCAAAAACTTTTTGTTGTGATATAGATTTATTTTCATAATATTCCTGATATTTATTTTTTATATAGAAATCAATAGCTTCTCTTATTATAGATGCTTTTGAAATATCCATTTCTTTAGATAATCTGTCTAAAATTTGATTTTTGGATTTTTCTATATGAAAACTTATTGTAGTTTTAGACTTAGATGAATTCATATATGCAGGCTCATTATCTTCAAATTTAACACTTCTAATAGCATTTTCTTTTTGTGTAACGACTTTTAAATTTAATTTTCTATTATCAAGACCATCTCTATTTAAATGGTCTACTACATAACCTTTTGGAGCATCCATAATAAGCCGATGTAAATATAAAGTTTTATATTTACCATTACTTTGTTTAGCATCGGTCATTGCATAAAAAGTTTCTTTATATTTCGTTCGAGATTTATAAGCTCTCCATTTATATTTTATAACTTTTTTATAATCTTCTTTATCAATTATTGCCCTTTTTCCCTGTGTTAATCTAATCTCTTTAACCATATCATCACCTTAATTAAGAGTGTAATATTATATTATTATAGAAAAGTGAAAATTTCGCTGGATAATTTTAGTTTTTGAATCACTCTAGATTTTTTAATTTTACATTTGATTACAATATCTAATAATATTAACATTTAAGTAATTAATACTATCATATGTAAAATTTTTATTTAAAATTAAAATAATATAAATGTTATAATTTCAATGAAAATATGAGAATTAATTTTAAAAAAATAAAAATTAACTAATATCCATTTGAAAAAATATTAAAACCATAAAATTAAAGATCCCCGTTTAGATATCAGGGTGCTGGGGAATTATGGGCCACTGCTGAGAAATAAACGGTGGTGATGTAGTTGCCAGGTTCCGTGCCAAAGGGAACAGTTAGATACATATTAATTGGGGTCACATTAGGAATTCCATGATGTGGTTTATCCCAATCATCAATTACTTGTGTGTAATTGGTGCTAAATGAAGTAGCTGTACCCATATTACCGCCCTGGTAAAGGAAATTACTCAGAGGGATGCTTTTATTTCCATCAGTTAAATTTCCAGATGCTCTGGTATAAACATCTATTTTAACATTGGAATAGGAAAACAATTGCTCTCCATAAATTCCACCCACCCAGGTGTTCTGGGAATTGTCTGCTTCTACCGAACCCAGGGTAATGGTGTAATTGTCTTTGCCAGAATTCCAATTGGTAGAAATGGCCACATTGGAATTTACATTAACCCTTACTGTAAGTGCTTGCTCTCCAGCAGCTGCTACAGAACCTAAACTTAAAAAAGTAACTAAAATTAATAAACCAAGGAAATAGTTCATCCTGGAATTCATAAATTGACCTCCCGATAAAATACTCCCCCCATATTTTTTTAATAATATTAAAAGTTGACTAATAGGTTAATAACTTTTATAATTACTTGGGAAAATTACTTTAATTTAGAATAAAAATAGGATTCCTGATTAAAATCTAAATAGAATAAAAATATGATCATAATTAATTAGATAAAGTGTTATAATAAATTTTAAAACAAACAAATAGAAAAAAAGGGTTTAATGGCCTAAATAGGCCAGATTTTATAATAAAAAAATATTAAATAATATTTTTTTAGTCTATTGTGAAATAGGTAAATTAACTTGAATTTAATAAATGATGAAAAAATAAACGTTAGTTTATAAATTCATTTTTTAGAAAATAAGGCTTATTCTATTATTTCAGCAAAAGCAAAATTTCTTCGGGTAGAGTTAACTCTAATTTTTACTTCATCGCCCACTTTGGCGCCTGAAACAAATACCACGAAACCTTCGATACGGGCAATTCCGTCTCCGTCTCTTCCGGTATCTTCAATCTTGACATCGTATTCTCCACCCTCTTTAATAGGGGCAGAATTATCTCTATTATTATTGTAACTATCTTCAAACATACGTTTCACTTCTAATATAAGTTGCCTTGTAGGCAATTATTCTATTTATTTTCAAAGCATATAAAGTAATGCATTGGAGATTTTAATTTTTGTCAATTATCAACTTAAATTCTAAAGATTTGCTTATTTTTAACTGTTATATCTATTTATTAGATAATTATTAGATTTATTGTCGGGATTTTCTAATATTCACTTCTTTTCTCAGTATTCGGGAGATGAACAACATTAGAATGATACTGAACATGTAAACCACAATGATCATAGCCATCACCTCGTACTGGTAACTGAAGTTGGCCAGGGCCACCACAAAGGCCGCTGATGAATTTCTTATAGCGGTTCCCATACCCAGCACTGATCTGGTACTGGGGGAAGGGCCACCTAATAAATATCCAGTTATAAACGCGGCTAATATAAAAACTATGGCTGCTATCAAGGCCCCGGTACCAAATACCGTCAGGAAGTCCTGGTAGTTAAGGCCCAGATAAAGAATTACCACCAGAACTATAAAGATACTGGATAACTGGTTAAAAATAGGTTGAATTCTGGTAGCTAATTTATTATATTTTGATTTTATGGCCGTTCCCACCATTAATGGTAAAAATATCAGGACTATCAGGGAAGTGGCTATAGCCAGGGGATTAACAGAAACACCAGGTAATAAAAAGGAAAGCATGAGGGGCAGGTAGACCAAAGTCACCAGGGACAATATAATCATCAGTCCCACGGCAAAGGCCATATCTGCCTTTATTAATTGAACAATTTTCAACATGAATGGTGATCCGGCCCCGGCAGCCATTAAAATCAAACCTATGGCCAGACCTTCGGGTAGGGGTATTAGCTGCAGTATAAGGTAAGTTATAAGGGGCAATATTACAAAATTCGCGGTTAAAGACTTTAATATGAGGCTCTTATCTTTTAATGGTTCTAAAAATTGTTTAGGAAAAAAATTAAGACCCATGGATAACATGGTGGTGACGATATAGATTAAAACACTTAAATTGGCCAATTGTTGTAATATAACTTCCATAAAAATAGCTCCGGGATATAATAATGATTTGATTTTAAATAAAATAAGTTTATGGTAGCTAATTAGCACCCTAATTAGGACAATCAATCACAACAATTGTAATTATTTCTTAAATTAGGAATTAAAGGGTTTTTAAAGCATCTTCCATGAATTCTACTTCACGTATTTTGATTTGATTAAAGAATGAAAATCCTACATCCCTCAGATATCTCTCCACAGCCTTGTGGCTTGGTGCTTCCACTGTGTAAATGATTAAATGTTCCAGCTGTGAAAAAACTGCTGCTAATATATTAATCTGGTGTTCCTGGGCAGCTTCTCCTCTTTTACTGGAGAGTTCTTTAAACTTTTTCTTAGTTTCATGGTTGTAAACCGGGCAGGATTCAACTGCGTGCTGCATATGGACCGTATAAATAGGCACAATTTCACCCCCTATTTTTTTTGATTAAGACTAAGATTGAAGTTTTTT
>CAVZGI010000005.1:35000-169678 GCA_963774795.1 uncultured Methanobacteriaceae archaeon | reverse complement strand
TACCATCTAATATCATTTTTATAGCCTTGTCTGCTTTTTTCACCTCTTAAGGTTACTTTGCAAGCTATAGGTTGATTTTTTCTTATACCGAATTCAGGATTAGTAACTTTGGAGTAAAAGTCCAAAACAGACTTCTGACCAGTCATACTGTTAAGAGCTTTTAAACTCGAGGCCAATCCTTCTCCGCCTTCACCGACACCAATGTTCATGGTGGCTTTGGCTATTATTACTTCTTCCATAGGGTTCATCTATTTTCCTCCTGGAAGTGAAATAACAGGTTCTTCTTTTCCAATTACAAAAACTGTAATCTTTTAGTGTTAGGAAAGATTTTTTATTTTCAGTTTCCATAACAACTGTGTTAGGCATGGAAGATTTGGTTATATTAATTTCCTTAATTTTACCAATCTACCGGTGTGTTTACCACCAGTAACCAGACCAATAGTACCTTCTTCGAATTTTATATCTTTCTAAAATTTCTTGTTCAGGAACTTTGAGCTTTACCACATCACCTGCAGAAAGCTGGTCCTCAGTAATAGAGTTCCGGCCATCATGTAAGTTTAGCTGGGTTTTACCATCTTTAACAGTGGTTTTGTTTTCGATTTTGCATAATTTAAATTCTACATTTTCCTCAATAATAGGATGTAAAATTAATCTTCCCTTTTCATCAGGTAGTACCCGATAGACTCCTTCATTTTTAGGAATCTGTACTTACATCCATGAAACCAACAGGGAATTTGTAGTCCTTCCTTACTTCACCATCTACCAGAATTTCACCATTATTAATGATTCTCTTAGCTTCTCGAGAATTATCAGCAAGTCCCAAAATGTCCCTAATGACAATCAATAGAGGTAGTGAGCTTTCTATGGCGTGAGGTCCTGCAGAAGGTTTAACCGTCCATTTATCCTCTTTCGGATGAATGGGCCAGTGTTTAGGAGATTTATAACGTTTAAGATGTTTTCTTGATCCCATCTTTGCCATATTATCCCTTCCTTTCTATAACTTTGTTTCTTTTTTCGTCTTTTAAATCCATTTCCACAATCATCAAGTTAGAGGGATGAATTGGGAAGAAAACTGGATTTCCGTCAGGTTTCTGTGTAGTAGCTCCTTCTACCTGTACTCGGTAGTTTTTAAGGTCTACTTTTTCCACTTTTCCTTCGTGATCTTTAAAATCACCGCGCATAATCTGCACAGTGTCCCCAGTTCTCACAGGAAGAGATCGTCGATCGTATTCTTCCCGAAGATCTTTACTCAGGGTTACACTCATTAATTTGTGGCGCGCGTGTAAAGGTGCATTATAAATGTATTTCCTTTGTTTTCTAGGTTGTTTTGACATTTAATCACCATTAAACGATTATGCTAGCCGCGCTTCCTACAGCAGGCCATCTGTCAGCCGCTTCTTTAGCTACTGGTCCCCTGATTTCGGATCCTTTGATCACGCCTTCAGGACTTATAATTACAGCTGCATTATCTTCAAATTTAACTCGTAGACCATCAGCACGTCGGTATTCTTTTTTCTGTCTAACAACAACTGCAGTCATGACCTCTTTTCTCATGTCCACAGATCCTTTTTTGACAGAGACAATTATCATGTCGCCTACTCCAGCCACATCTAGTCTCCTTCGAACACCTTTGTACCCTTTCACAGATATAATTTCTACTTCTCGAGCACCAGTATTGTCAACGCATTGAAGTCGGGCACCAATAGGTAGAGCTTCGGTTACATTAGATGTAATAGCCTTCATTTACTTCTCTCCCTTTACCTCAACCACGACAAAATGCTTGGTCTTACTTAAAGGCCTGCATTCTGCTATTTTTACTGCGTCACCTACTTGTAACTCAATACAGTCTGGTTTGTGAGCTTTAATTCTTGATTTTCTTCGTATCTCTCGTATTTCCTAATGAACTTGTAAAAACTTCTTTCCACAGTAATGGTCCTTTCAGCTTTATCATTAGTAACTATTCCTTCCAGTATTTGTCCTCTGACGGGCAGAGATCCGTGGAAAGGGCAGTTAGGATCATTACATTCGGATTTAGGTTCTGGAACCTCGATGCCAACCATATTATCACCAATTAAATTTTCCTAAATTTCTTTTTAATTCTGTCTTCAGGGCGACTTACCAGGATTTTACCATCAATCTCCACAATATATCCTTTGGGGGTTTGGAAATGAAAAATTGCAACATTTTTAGGGATGACCGACTCATACCTGTCATTTACCTCGACACGAATTGTGTTTCGGGTCTCATCAACAACTTTTCCTTTTGTTCCTATTAGCCCTTTATTAGGGCTTTCAATGATTTCAACATTTAAACCAATTAGTTCATGTTGAAATAAATTCTGTGGAGTTATCATATCCTGTCGCTTTATATTTTATCGAAATTTGAATTGAATTTGAATCATTAATTGAAATCCAGACAATGAAATTTAGAATTAATAAACTAAAATAATTTATTAGAATTCTAATAAATCCATTATCTTCTTCTTCTATTACTTTTCCTATCCATTTCTCGTATTTCAATAGTATCGGATGAAAAGCCCATATTAGCCAGAACTTCTTTAACTTTCCTTTTATGGTCCCCTTGAAGTTCGATCTGACCTTTTTTGGCTGTGCCACCACAGGCACATCTGGCTTTCAATTCCTTGGTAAGTTCCTTAATGTCGATATCGTGCTCGTCTATGCCCTCTACAATGGTCATCAGTTTTCCGAATCTTCTTCGCACTGTAAATACCTTAACAGTCTGAACTTCTCGTGCTATTTCTTCACAGACGCAGAGTTCATCTGGAAGACCACATACATCGCAGATTTTCATTTATGTCTCCTTCTGTTTTTCATTCATGATAGTAAGAACGCGAGCAATGGTCCTTTTAAGTTCCTTGATCTTACCAGGATTTTCATAGACCCCTGATGCAGAACTTTTGGAAATGTTTTTAGCATATTCTGCTTTGAGTTCACCCAGTTTTTTCTGGATTTCATCCACATCCATTTCCCTTATATCTTTACTTCTTAAGATAGCCATTTTTTTCATCCCTAAAAGTATTATTCAGATTTTTCTGACTCTTCAGAAGATTCCGGTTCAGCTTCAGGTTCTTCAGCAGCTTCAGGTTCTTCAGTTTCCTCAGGAGCATCTTCTGATACTTCTTCTTCAGGAACTTCTTCAGCTACGTCAGATACTTCTTCTTCAGGAACTTCTTCAGGTTCTTCAACTACTTCTTCAGTCTCTTCCAGTTCCTCTTCAGATTCTTCTAGTTCTTCTAGTTCCTCTTCAGATTCAACCAGTTCGACTTCTTCTGTAGATTCCAAAGGTTCTTCTGTTGTTTCAACTTCCACAGTTTCTTCAGTTTCAGTAATATTCTCCTCAATAGTAGGAGCTAAAATATCAACTTTATCTGGTAAAACTACACCTGGAGGCATAATTCTAACATATATTCCTAAAACACCAGGTTTGAGTTGCACCAGTAGCAAAACCTTCTTTAACCAAACGAATGGATGGTTCACCACATTTTTTAATGTAACCATCAGAAAACTTAGCAGTAGCAGATCTTGCACCCCTGATTTTACCAGAGATAGTAACTTCTACACCCTGAGCACCAGCACCCATAATTCTTCTTATGGTAGTATAGGCCACTCTTCTAAAATGCATACCCCTTTGCAACATATTTGCAATTTTGTATGCCATGATTTTAGGGTTGAGTTCAGGAACATCCACTTCTTTAACTTCTACTTGTGGGTTTTCCAGATCGAATTTGGTTTTTAAGTTTTGAGTTATACCTCGGACAGTTTTTCCGCCTCTTCCAATAACCATTCCTGGTCTTTCAGCGTAAACAACTACCATAGTACCTAGAGGGGTAACTTGAACTTCCATTCCACCGTAACCGGCTCTTTCTAGTTCACTTTGTAGATATTCATCGATTCTTGTTCTTCTAAGGCCCTCTGTGACAAAATCCTTTTCTATCATGTAATCTAAGCCTCCCCTAGGACAATCTGCACGTGGGTAGTAGGTGTGTTAAATGGGCTTGCTCTTCCAAAAGCACGGGGAGTCCAGCCCCTAACTATAAAACCACGATGACTGGAAATGTGCATGATTTTCAGGTTTTCAGCGTCCAATCCCTTGTATTCTGCATTGGCTTCAGCGTTTTCTAAAACTTTTAATATTTGAGCTGCTGCCTTAACAGGGTAACGACCACTAGGCCAACCTGTTAATCCTTTACGGTGACCAACTTTTTTGTTGTGTCTTTTGAAAGGTACAGCTTTTTCCATCTGAATAACCTCTTCCAAATAAACTTTGGCGCTTTCTAGTTTTTTTCCTCTAAGTTCCCTGCATAATTCTACAGCATGTTTAGGGGAAATCTTTAAAGATTTCCCAACAGCCTTAGCAGTTTTGGCCTTATCGTCTTCGTTAAAAGCATAATTAATTTTAGCCATTGTTTATTCTCCTTATTTAAGAGGCACGAACATGGATGATCTGGTAGCTCCCATTCCTGGGTCTCCGTGTTCAACTTTCTGTCGTGTAGGTGCAAATTCCCCAAAGTAACAACCAATCATTTCAGGTTGGATTTGTACTTGAACAAATTCTTTACCATTGTAAATTCCAAAGGTTAGTCCTACCATTTCTGGGAGAACAATCATGTCTCTACAGTGGGTTTTAATAATTTGAGGTCTTCCGCCTTTAGTAGCTTGTCCTTCTTTTTTAATTTTTCTAATTTTTTCTAGTACCTTTTTTTGCCTTGGTAAGAATCCTCTTTTCAGAGATCTCCTTTGTCTGGATGGTAATATTTCTATAACATTATCCAGAGGCATTTCTTGTAATTCTTCCAAAGTGTAATTGCGATACCTAAATTCTTTACGTGCCAATAAGCCACCTCCTAAATTTTGTGGTTATCTCCTCTTCCCTGTTCTTCGAGCCGCAATTGAACCGACTTTTCTTCCTGGTGGAGCATGTCTGGATATAGTTGTAGGTCGTCCAGGATGCTGCCTGTTTCCACCACCGTGAGGGTGATCAACTGCGTTCATGGCCACTCCTCTAACAGTAACGCACTTTTTACCTTTAGCTTTCAGAGCATGGTAGCGTTTACCTGCTTTAAGGAATGGTTTTTCCCTTCTTCCACCACCGGCTACAACACCTATAGTGGCCCTGCATTTGGGATTAAATGCTTTTAACTCACCAGATGGAAGCTCAATAACAGCTTTATCCACATCATGAGTGATCAAAGAAGCGTAAGTTCCAGAAGATCGGACGAGTTTACCGCCGTCTCCAGGACGATTTTCTATATTATATACAGGAGTACCTTCAGGAATTTCTCCCAGGGGTAATGAATTTCCTGGACTTATAGGTGCAGAAATTCCACAGGCCACCTCATCATTAATTTGAATACTTTCCGGAGCTAAAATTAATCTCTTTTCTCCGTTTTCAAATTTTACTAATGCCACAGGAGCACTTCTTCCAGGATCGTGTATAATATCAGATACTTTACCCTTTAAGCTGCCCTCTTTTTCTAATGAATCATAGGAACGGTACTCTATTTTACCTTTAAATCGGTGAGAAGCACTTCTAAAAGTAGAAGTTCCCCTACCTCTCCGTTGTGAAATTAAACGTTTTCCCATTGTTTTTCCTCCAAAAACTGACTGTTTTTAGCTAGAATACTCCCATCTTAACAGCAATATCTTCTGCTTTATCATCAGAAGAAAGCTTAATGAAAGCTAATTTTGTTCCTTTGGAGTTTATTTGAGTATTAACCCTTTCAACCTTAACATCATAGAGTTCTTCACAAGCCCTCTTAATGTCAGATTTCTCACTGGTTCTCAAAACTACAAAAGTCAGTTCATTGTTTTGATCGATTAAATTCATGGTTTTTTCAGTTACATGAGGTTTTACAATAATTGCATAAGGATCCATAATATTCACCTTTTTCTTAAATAGGGAATATTACCCTATTGGAAGAGTTCCCCCAATTTTTCAATAGCAGATTTGGTAAAAACTGTTAATCTTCCAGGGTGTGTTCCAGGAGCCAATAACTCAGCGTTTAAGTTTTCTACTAAAACCACATCTACACCAGCGTGATTTCTAGCACCTAAACTGATTCCTTTATCTTCCCCGACAACTATTAGAGGTCCTTTGGGTGATTTGTACTTACGGCCCCTCATTTTACCTTTACCAGATCTAATTTTTTTTCCTTCTTTAGCCCGAACAACATCATCGATAATGCCCAGTTTCTTGAAAATTTCCCTGGTTTCTTTAGTTTTCTTAACCTTACAAAGTTCGTCATCAACCACCAGAGGTATTTGAGGAATATTTCCAACTTTGTGACCTCTGTTTTCAACGATTTCCGGGTTGATAGTAGCTGCAAGAGCAGACCGAATAGCAAAACGCCTTTCTTTTCGGTTAATTTTCTCATGATAGTTCTTACTAGGGAGTGGAGGGTGTGCTCTCCTACCACCAGTTACATGAGATACAAATGCTGCTCTAGAACCAGAACCCTTTATACGAGGAACTTTAGCCACACCACGACCAGAACCATATGATTCTGCAGTTGTCCTTTTACCAGCCATTGGGTTAGGTCCCCATGGTTGAATTCTGGCAGTTTGTGATGAGATAACAGCTCTTTTTATAAGGTCAGGCCTAAATTCTTCCTGGAATATTTCAGGCAGTTCAATCTCTTCTGTGACTTCGCCTTCCAATGAATAAACCTTAACTTTTTTCATTTAAACCACTCTAAATTAAATTAAACACCTTGTTTAGATGCTATACTGATGTAATTAATCTGAGGAGCGTCATTATTCTTTCCATTTGATCTTATAGCTTTTCTTAGAATAATTAATCTCTTTGAAGGGCCTGGAACTGATCCTTTAATGATAATGTAATCATTTTTGACCAGACCGTACTTGACAAACCCTCCAGCAGGGTTTACGGCGTCTGCCTCAGATGCTTCAGCGATTTTTAGTATTTTTTTATTATATTCAGTTCTTTTGTGATATCCCATTTGACCCGCTTGTGCAACAGTCCACATGGTTCTAGAAGGAGTCCAAGGACCTATGGAACCAACGTGACGTGCTTTACTACTTCGGGCAGCTTTACCATACTGAATCCTAATTCCCCATCTTTTAACTGGACCTTGGAAACCTTTACCTTTAGTTACAGCGATGGAATCAACATATTCACCATCGTTCATAATCTCTTTGGCACTAACTTCCTTTCCCAGCATTTCAATAGCAAAATTAAGTTGTTCTTCAGGAGTTTTGCCCCCAACACCGCATTCAAAAATTTCCGGCTTTTTCTTAGGGACGCTGGTTACTTTGGGATTAGTGTTAATTAAAACTCGTATCTCAGCCACGTGTTCCAGATTTTCTTTTATCTTTTCCACTGCAGCATCTTTATTATATTCTTTAGGAAGTGATATCTTCCTGGATAGTTCTTCATTTAAATTGTCAGCGAGAACATCTCCCATGGCTTTTAGGCCACGAGTAGTATTTTCATAAGCCCTAATACCCATCACACATATGGGTGGTACTTCTAGAATAGTAACCGGAGTAGAAATCTCCATTCCCTCAGTTGGGGAATTTTTAGTATTATCTACCATCATAACGTGAGTCATGCCCACTTTATATCCAGCAAGACCCAATAATCTAGGCTCATCGGCCACTGGCCAGGACTTGATTCTTGGTGTCTCTTTGGCTGATCGCTTTCTAGGACTAAATGCAACTGATCCTTTTCTTGGTTGATGATGTCTAGCCATTTAATTTTACCTCCTTACATTCACAATTTATTTCCATTTTTTGATTAATCTGAGTTTAAGAGCAAGTTAAATACAGACAAAGTCGCTAAAACTGCTTCTTCTGTCCTTACAGTTTTGGTACCTTGAAGTGGTATAGTATTTACTTCTAAGTCTACCAAATTCTGACTTTTGAGATTATCAGGTAAGCCAGAATAAGGACCACCAAACAAAATAGCCACGTGTTTGGCGTTTTGTACCTTAAATTTCACTTCATCGAAAATAGAAGTTATAGGTGCAGCATTACGGGATGTTGCCACCACAAAATCCGGTTTTACTGACTTTAAACTTTGGTGAAGATTATTATAATTAGATAATGTCTCATATCCCCAGTATTTGTCGACTGGTTCATCAGGTTCGACTATTATCTCTTTACCCAGCTTGGTTACTCGAAAGCTTAATATTTTATTTACAGTGAGTTGTTCCTTGCAAAAAGCGGTTTTATCCGCCCCTATATCAACGAAAGTCCCTTTTTTGGTTCTTTTTAGTGTAAGTCCCTGTCTGTAATCGCCTTCGCCGGGTTTCCCTTTGGGGTGGTGTGGAGTTCTAAGTGGTGGGAGAAGACCCACATGCTTTAACTCATTCCTAATTGGAAAGACCTTCTTTCGAAGGTACTGAGGTGTATTCATATAAGTGAGAATATCACTAATAAATTTTGCCTCTTTCTGGTTTGCATCGTCGTGATACACTACAATCCGGTCTGCATTAAATATAGCTGCGGATCTTGCAATCGCTCCAACCTTATAGGTTTTGAGTTTCAAATCCTTAGTTTCCGCAGTCAAAGAGTCCGGAATGAAAATAGACAAAGTTTTTCTATTCATCTACCAATGTATGTTTTCATCCATTATAAAGATTACGATAACCCAGACTAGGCTAAATACTAACACCACATTATATTTCAAAATATAATATTGGGCAGTTGCAAACTGCATATTGATATTTCACACTAAGAATGTAGGTTAGTAAAAGTTGGTTAATTAAGTATATAAACTTTCTGTTTGGATTTCCCTTTAAAAACTTTTAATATGGAAAACTAATATCAGAAACTGCTCAAGCAATCATTTATAAAAAATATAAGAACTAGAATTTATTTATTAATTCTTTCTACCCGTACTACAACCACTTCTATTTCTTTAGTCTCTTTTTTATGAAAAGAGTAGGTTTTAGGAATTTGAAATAGATAATAAAACTTGTGAGTTATTTTACCACCTAAATTTAAAAAATAATTTTCCACAAAATTTTCAGTTTCTGCCATATGAAAAGAATAAACCACCGGGGCCAGTTCCAGTGACTTCTCCATGAATATTCTATCCGCACCCTTTTTTACTTTTAATTGCGAACCAAAAGGTGGATTTTGAATACAGGTATCTATATCTGGAATAGTTTCCTGAGATATCTTTTTAATATCTGATTTAATTAATTTAACCTTATTTTCCAGGCATAGTTTTTGAGAATTTTCCTCAGCAATACTCAAAGCATCTGAATCAATATCAATGCCATTTATGAATTTAGCACCTAACATAGCAGAGCCTATGGCAAAAATTCCAGTCCCACAACCTAAATCAACCAAATTTTTATTTTCAATATCTCCCAAATTAAATGCGTTCCAGAGTACATCAGAAGCAATTATAGATGGAGTGTGATACTGTTCCAATTCTATTTTTGGTTTTGGATGAGCTGGTAAGGACTGTAAAGCCATTTCTAAATGTCTTTTCTTGGTTATAGGCTTAAAATTACTTTTCATTGTATCAAAAATATTAAATTTTTATCATGAAATAATTTTTTTATTCTATAATTAGTATATGAACTATTTTTTTTATAAGAAATATTAATCTGATGATTTTAATTACATTGAAACATATAATTTGATACCATATAATAATATAAGTAAAAATGTTAAAATAAATAGGATAGATTATATTGATAATAATTGGATTTTCTATTGATAGTACAATTTAAATCTGATTTAATAGTATTGAAATTAGTTTAATGGTTATTAAAAATAGTTATTAAAAATTAACAAATTAAGGAGCTATATCATGTTTAATAAAGTTCTAATTGCAAACCGTGGTGAAATAGCAATACGAGTAATGCGTGCCTGTAGGGAACTGGGCGTTAAAAGTGTTGCAGTTTACTCTGATGCAGATAAAAACTCTCTTTTTGCCAAATATGCCGATGAAGCTTATTCAATAGGTGCATCAACACCTGCCCAAAGTTATTTAAACATAGATAAAATTATGGATGTGGCTGAAAAATGTGGAGCCGATGCCATGCATCCAGGTTATGGTTTTCTAGCAGAAAATTCTAATTTAGGTAAAGAATGTGAAAAGCATGGTATGAAACTTATAGGACCATCTGGTTCAGTTATTGAAGCTATGGGGGATAAAATTACCTCTAAAAAATTAATGAGAAAAGCGGGGGTTCCGGTAATTCCTGGAACTGATAAAGGAATATCAACTATTGAAGAGGCTGCGGAAATAGCCAAATCAATTGGCTATCCTGTAATTGTAAAAGCTTCAGCCGGTGGTGGCGGTATTGGAATGAGAACCGTCTATGAAGAAGATGAGCTAATAAGAGCCATTGAGTCCACCCAATCTGTAGCTGCCTCGGCCTTTGGAGATTCTACAGTATTCATAGAAAAATACCTGGAAGAACCCAGACATATCGAATTCCAAATTATGGCCGATGAACACGGAAATACTATCCACGTAGCAGATAGGGAATGCTCTATCCAGCGTAGACATCAAAAACTAATTGAAGAATCCCCATCTCCTATAATGACAGATGAACTAAGGGAAAGAATGGGTGCTGCCGCTGTTAAAGCAGCTAAATCA
This sequence comes from uncultured Methanobacteriaceae archaeon, assembly GCA_963774795.1. Lineage (GTDB taxonomy): Archaea > Methanobacteriota > Methanobacteria > Methanobacteriales > Methanobacteriaceae > UBA349. Next base: position 159,076 of record CAVZGI010000005.1, on the reverse strand, counting down.
ATCAATTATACTAATGCTGGTACCGTTGAATTCTTATACTCCAATGGCGACTTTTATTTCCTGGAAATGAATACTAGAATCCAGGTAGAACACCCTATTACTGAAATAGTAACTGGAATTGATCTGGTAAAAGAGCAAATAAAAATTGCCTCTGGAAAAGAAATCTGTTGTGCTCAGGAAGATATTTCAGTGATGGGTCATGCCATAGAATGTCGGATAAATGCTGAAGATCCTCTGGCCGAATTTGCTCCTAATCCCGGCAAAATAACAGGATATAGATCCCCGGGAGGTATAGGTGTACGTGTAGATAGTGGAGTATATATGAATTATTCTATACCCACATTCTATGATTCCATGATTTCCAAACTTATTGTATGGGGTAGGACACGTAACGAAGCTATTGGCCGTATGGAAAGAGCTTTAAGCGAATATGTAATTTTAGGAGTTAAAACCACCATTCCTTTCCACAAAGCCATAATGAGAAGTCCTGATTTTAGAGCAGGAAAACTTAACACTCACTTTGTTGATCAGCATCACAAGGGAATTATGGAAGAGATGGAAAGAGTGGTTCTGGAAGATAAAGAAAGAGTTGACCGTTTAAAATCCACTTTCTTGCCAAATAAAAAAGTTGCTGCCATAACCGCTGCTGTGGGAAATTATATGAGTGCCGCCCAATCTCAACAACAACAAAAATAATATCTCGTAATATTGATTGATTTCAGGTTAATTTCCTTTAAATGGTGTTTAAATCAAGTTTAAATAATTCAGGAGTTATAAGGGGTTTTACAATGCAGGAACAGATACTGGAAATCTTATATAAAAATGAAGGAAAATACATTCTCCAGAATGAAATTGCTACTTCACTTAATATTACTGAAGAAGAACTTGAAGAGATAATTAAAACTCTTGAAGAATATGGATATATATTCAATTCATCACCAGATTTAGGATTGCGTTTAGTTGAGTCTCCAAATCTTCTTTTACCCTATGAAATAAAAAGAGGCCTTGAGACAGATTACATAGGCCAAAATATTCATTATTTCAGTGAAATTGATTCAACCAATAATGTAGCTAAAAAACTGGCTGAAGAAGGTGCCCCAGAAGGTACTATAATAATTGCAGAAACCCAAACCCGTGGAAGAGGTCGCAGAGGTAAACAATGGATATCACCATCGGGAGGAGTCTGGATGTCGATAATACTGCGTCCCCAAATTCCTCCATCGGAGGCCCCACAATTAACTCTTATGACAGGGGTAGCAGTAGCTGAAACTATAAAAAATAAGTTTGGACTTGATGTGGGAATTAAATGGCCTAATGACATATTAATAGGTTCCAGGAAAGTTTGCGGAATATTAACCGAAGCAAATGCTAAATTCAGTACTCTTGATTACGTAGTTGTAGGAATTGGAATTGATGCCAATGTAAATACAGAAAATTTTCCATCGGATATTCAGAAAAATGCAACTTCTCTCAAAAAAGAATTAAATAAAGATATTAGAGGTTCAGAACTAGTTCAGGAATTTTTAAAAATATTTGAAGAAACTTACAACGAATTTAAAGAAGGTAGTTTCCCCGAAATACTGGGCGAATGGCGAAGAATGTCTAAAACTATAGGTAGCTATGTTGAAGTTAGAAAACAACTGGGGAAAATAGTCAGAGGAGAAGCTGTTGGAATAACTAATGAAGGAGCGCTTATTTTAGAATTAGACAATGGAAATCTTCGTAAAGTAATATCTGGTGAATGCTTGCACATTAAAAAATAGTTTCAAAAAATCTTTAGAAACTATTTTAAATATCAAATTATTTAAATTTTTATTCCTTTAATTATTATTTTTATTATATTTTTCAGCGCTTTTTTATTTTTAGATCATCTATCCCATTATTCTCATTATGATTGGACAAATTACCTGGATTTTATAATTACCGGGCTGGGCAGTTCAAATTTATTTTCTAATGTATGGAAGTCTAAATAATTTCCATTGGAAACAACCTCAAATTCCGTGCTGAGGAATTTTTCAACCACATTTAAATTTGTAAGAGTATGCATGGTCAACCGGGACACTTCTACCTTAGAATGTCCAGCAATGGCCATGTAAGGGATAATTTGATCAGCCATATGCTCATCAAGAGCAGAATTAGTTTCAAGATTAATAAATAAATTTTTAGCAGCTTCCTCACCCACAATCTCTGCAGGTTTGCCTGGTTTTCCTATGGAACTACCCCCTAATCTCGTATTTCCCTGCGCCCATAAAACTATACCTGAACCTGGACCCAAATTATTAGAAGAATGTTCTATTTCAATATCAACATCGTAACCCGTTTTTTTAAGGATTCTTTCTGCAGAAGAGGCTTGTCGTTGGGCAACGTGAATAGGAAGATTTGAAGCGTGCGAAATACCTTTAATAGAATCTATTTCTGATTTTAAGATAGTTATGGGATTAAACTTTTTTAATGGGAAAATTTCAGCTTTTACTTCTCCTCCACCTTTAGGATAGTGACCTCTCTTAATGAGATCTATATTGGCCTTATATCCCATTTTTTCCAGGACATGTAATGTGACATTTTTAATATAATCTATTGAAGGGGCCCATCGAATGTCAGTCCCACCAGTGATATGGACTTTAGAAGGTTTAGAAGCAAAAGGAGCTACTATCATAAATGATTGTAAAATTAATCCAATGCTACCGGCAGTTTGTACATCCAACTTAAAATTTCCACCTTTTAAATGACCAGGCAAAAATTCCAGCTCAGATGACCCAAAATGCAATCCATTAATTTGGGCATCAGAAATTTGGGCTACAGCTTTTGCAGAATTTAAATGCTGTGCAGCTAGACCTTTTTTAGGGCGGTTAGCCCGGATATTATATATGTGATATGGCTTTGATGTTAGAGCAGATAATGCGGTGGAAATTCTAACAATAGAGCCTCCACCCTCCCCAAATGAACCATCAATCTCAATCAAAATAAAACCTCAATTGACCGTTTTTTTATTTTTTAATTTATTATATTATTATTAGTTATTTCAGTAATGAATCTATCAATTAAAAATCATATCCTTGCATTTTTCCGGATCATCAACCAGATTTAACAACTCTTTAAATGAATTTAAGATTATATCTTTGAGCTCATCTAAATTCAATATTTTTGCATCCTTAGAGGCCAAATCAAATCTTAAAGTAGGTGATGCACCAGGCATTCCAACTGCAGGAATAGTCAAAATACCGTATTTCTTCAATAAAATCATAGCCCAGGTAAATGAAATATCAGAATCAGACAAATCAGTTTTTATAGATTCATTTTCAATTTCCAAACTTAAAGACTTTGGAGACATCATTACTCCCGTTGGAGTCTCTTCAAAACTTCCCAGTTGCGAATTTAAAGATTTAATAAGGTCCTGTTTTTTTTCCAGTGCAGCTAAAAGGTTTTCAGGATTGAAATTTTCTAAACCTCTTACCATACCAGCTACCAGAGGAGGTTGGGCTTCTAAACCAAATTGATGAGCCTTAGATTTAATTTCATTTATTAAATCCTCTCTTCCGGACATCAATCCACCACGAGGGCCATCCATAAGTTTATCAGTACTGGTAACTACCAGATCTGCCCCTAACTCAATAGCCGAGGGTTGATTAAAAATTACTGGGCGTAGCCTTGCTCCAGAAGCATCATCAACCAGGACTGGAATTTCTATTCCTGAAGAGGATTTTGAATGAGATTTAGCCATTTTAATTATTTCCTTGAATTCTTCGACTTCAATTACCTGATGATCCATGGTGGAACCAGTTATAACTATCAAAGAAGTGTTATCTGGAATGAAAAAGTTTTTCAAATCTTCAAATTCTAGATAATTAGCACCTACAAGACTACAACTGCGAGGAATTGAAGGATGAGAAGGTAATTTAGGTAAATAATGAATAACATAACTTTCAGGCCTTACCAATGCTATAATAGTGGCCAAAATACCAGAACTTGTTCTGTTGAGGCCTAAAACTTTTTCCCCTCCCAGATGTTCTTTTCCCATTTTTTCTAGCTGTTCTTCAAATACCGCAGGCCCAACATAAGTTTCTAAAAGCTTTAAATCTTCTTTACTCAGTAAAAATCCACCAGAAAGTCCAGTGAGGTCGTAGAGTTGATTACGGCCCTCAGATTGAATTATCTCTTTAATTATTCTAAGAGAATTTTCTCTTTTCTTAACCTCGTGAACACTGTTATCTACAATCATAGCTAATCCTCATTAAAATGACATTATTTTGAAAATTTATTTTTAATTTGTTTCCTTTTAAAAATTTATTTAATAAATCATCTATAAATTAAATAGAAAAAAGAATAGAACCAGTTAATTATTAAGATATAAAAATCAAGATTTAAAGTTATAATAACCTAAATAACTGGTTTAAATCATATTTTAAATTTTTATAATCAAGATTATTTTAATGAAACTAATGAGTAATCATGATTATAGGGTCTCTCTAGATTCACTGCGACGGGCATTTTCATGGGCACTCTTGTCCCGGCCATTCTCAGATTTTAAAATTATGGCATCATCAGCTGAATTTTGGAGTGCAGCGCTGAATCCTGGTTCTGCACCAATAACTATAGTATCTTTACCATTCTCTTTGGCTTTATTAATTATTGGTAGAAAATCAGCATCTCTAGTCATGAGTGCAATTATATCAATATTAGGATTATAAATTAATTCCATAGCTTCTACAGCCATGTAAACATCAGTGTCACCAGCAACAACAATAGGAGTAAAACCCTGATTTACAATTGCTTCTATGAGTTTATCAGATGCATACTGGTTTAAAAGAACTTTACCAACTCTCATATTCCCGTATTCAGCCATTATTTTTCTTACTAAGTCTAAATTAAGGCTAAATTCTTTTCTGAGCATGTTAGGACCATCTACCAACAATCCAATGTTTTTTTCGTCAGCTTCTTTCCTTTTAAGAGGAATATAATCTTTCAGAGAAGATAATTTTTCAAAACTACGCATTTTTTTGTATCCTCCAGTTTATTAAAATTATTAAATTGATATTTTTGAGAAAAAGATGGAATTCTGATTACATCTCTATTAATCTACTTAAATATTTGGTTTTTATAGGATATATAATTGAGGAATTTTATTATCTATTATACTATACTAAAATATGATTAAAGCAGTTATTAAAGTTTAAATGTTTAAAATTTGTCTATTAACCTCTTAATCGATTTAATTAAATTCTTAAACGTAGAATTTTATAAATTCTATTATTAGTACAAAGTAACTTTTCAGAAGTAATGGATAAATAATTATGCCCAAATTAAACCTTAATTACTAACAATTTAATGAATATTCAGAATTAAATTGATAAAAATGAATAAAAAATCTTGAAAACAGTTAAATTAAAAAATAAAAAACCTTTATCGCACCTAAAAATTTTAAAAAACAATTTAAATAAGGTTAAATGAGGTAATAAGGTTATAATATGAAATCATAACCATTAAAAATTTAAGAGTTAAATAGGATTTTAAAATTATTCTATTTCCAGTGAGAATTCATCCTGGAAAAGATCACTTACAACTTTTAAATCCTTATCAGTTAGACGAGTTATGGCACCTTGATTACCCTCTTTAAAGTAATATTCAGCATCCACAATGTTACCAGAGTCATTCATATAAATGAATATCCCGTCAATGAATTTATCAGGATTTGCAGAAGGTAAAAACAGTTCCATTCTTACCAATACTTCTGAACCACAAATTTCATCATAAAATTTGGTTTTTTCTTCATCAGATTTCAGAACTTTCTTAAACTGCCTTATTCTCTTTTTTAATTCTTTTTCAGCTTTTTGCGCAGACTTATCATCACTCATAATAATCACTTGAACATTTAACAAATTATTTTGACTAAATTAATTTTAAGAATTTAAATAAATTATTTAAACTTTATCTAGTTATCTATGTTAATATCTATGAATTATTCTAAACTATATTAATATTTTATTAATAGTTTACTGCTTTTTAACTCTTATTTACTTATAACTCTTTTAAGTTTGATTGTAAATTTTATTTATATTTAATTTATATGACTATCAAATTAATCTATTAAATAATGTTGATAAAAAAAATATTGACTATATAAAATATTTTTTTAACATAATCCTATTAAATAATGCCCATTTATCTAAATATGATCTAAATATGCTCTATTTTCGTTAATTTGAATATTATTTAATTGGTTATTTATTGGTATTTAATTGGTTAAAACATATATAAATTTAATTATTAATCTTATTCAAAATTAGAGTGTTCTTAATCAACCAGAAAACATTTAATAAATCAAATTTCGGGGATTTGTAGAGCACATAGTATTTATCTGTTTATCAGTTATTCCTAATTCCATCATTGATTTAATAAATAATTTAAGCCCAAATGCAGGTTTTGGATTGTGTATCTGTCCAAAATCTGTGGCCATGATGCATTTTTTAGGACCAACATATTCCATTGATTCTGCAATTTTTTCCGGGTTTAATTGATCATGTAATGGCATACAAGCCACAAAACAATGCTCTAAAAATGCATATTTGCTCATTTCTTTTTGTTGCTCCAATGAAGCCCCTACTACGCCAGTTAAAGGATGATTAATTACTATACGTTTTACACCAGAAGATCTGGCCCAATCCATAACCTGAAATATTTCCTCAGGGTTTAAATGCCCCGTGGCAAGCACCATGTCATTTTGAGCAATAATATTCAAAATAGACTCCATAGATTCCCCATAAGTACTGGATTTAGGAATAAGATTAAATTCCTCAGAATTAGATTTATTTGAAATTTTTTTTCGCATTTCAGGCCATGAAATCGTTGGAAGCCAAACAAATTTCCCCCCCATTTTAGAGCTTACCTCCACAGCATAATAATTGAAACCTCCTACACTTAAATTAAGGCAGATCCCACCAATAACATTCATTTCCGTGGTATTTCCAGATATACACGCCCTACTCGATGTGGGTTCGACATGACACTTCAATACTATGGCCTCCATTTTCTCAGAATAAGCCTGAGAGGCAGCTTCCATATCATCAATTACTCTAGACTTAATATCAGGAGAAGTATGGATGTGGGTGTCAATAAATCCTTCCAGACTTATTTTTTCATTTATGCTGGATATCTCCTCTGGATGAAGAGGAAACCTTTTTTTTAATATCTTCATATAAATTAGCACCTTTAGAATCCATGGCAACCACCAGGGGGCCAAATTTTTCCACTTCTAATTCCCATATAGCTTCTGGAACTCCCAGATCTAACCAGTAAACATTTTGGATATTTTTTATAGAATTAACATATAAAGCGGCACAACCACCTACTGCAGCCATATAAACTGCTTTATTTCTTATTAAAGCTTTAGAAGTGTTTTTATCCATCCCACCCTTTCCTATTATGGCTTTTACGCCTTTATCAATAACCTGGGCCTGAAATGGGTTCATTCGAGTACTGGTAGTTGGACCTACTGCTACCATTTTCGCGTCTAGAGATTTATCTTTCTCATCTTTTGGCGACAAATCATTCATTTTTATTATTGGTCCTGCATGAAAGATTACAGAACCTTTTAAATCATAAGGTGCATCTTTTTCGAGTATACGGCTATGTGCACGATCTCTAGCTGTAAAAATAGTGCCAGATATGTAAACAACATCACCTGCACTCAAATTACCAACTTCTTCTTCGGATAATGGAGTATTAAGTTCAATTTCCATTTTATCAATCTCCTGAGTATTTTGATGTTTTGATAATATTTCTAATCTGAATATCTCAATCTCATAACTAAATAATTTTCATAAACTCAATTTTAGTTATCAAAAATAATTTAATCAAATATAATCTCGATTCGCATTCAAATATCAATTTAATAATCATTTAATAATGAATTCTTTAAATAATGATTTAGTAGTTTAATATATTATTAATATTTGCATATCTTTAATAATTAGCGAGAATAATTAGGGTAATAGATTAATAAATTAAATATAAAAAAATTTAATTAAATAAATGATTAATTCTAAATGTTAAATAATTAAATTACTAATCAATAATTATAAAAATCACAACTAGAAATTATTTAGATTATTCTGATAAAAAAAATTATAACAAATTTGTTTATCTTAATTTTAAGAGGTTAACTTAATGTCCAGTACAAACAATGTTATGGGTCTCTCTAAATACATCATGACACTGCCCCAAACAAAAATTTCACTATTTACAATGGTATTTATTAGTTTTATCATTGGTTCCATTAGTTTTTTTATTGATCCCACCCCTGGAACTTTCACCCAGGATATATTATACGGTGGAACCGCCGGATTCTTAATATTTGGCTTAAGCTCCATAATGAGTGGAGCTATTACTCAACCCTGGGTTAACTCACTTAACGGCCGTAAAATGAAAATGAAACAGTCTATGTTTCTGGCCCTGTTTTCCATGGTCATTATTTTAGTCATTTATTTATTAGGATGCGGCCTATCCAGTTTTTTCGAAACAAATTACATTTTAAATTTTATTGTATTTGGTTGTGCCATTGTTTTTGCCGTGCGGACTCTAGTCATATGGGGAACTTCCAATATTAATTTTAAAAACTCTGTGGCCATTTCAGCCATCCAACCACTTCTAATTATTAGTATGCTGGTGGTAGTTGTATTTTTAACTACCCGTCTGGATAATATTGGATATTTCAGCGTTTTTGGATTATTTTTAAAAGGTTTAATAGCACTTGCCATTCTGGTTATTGCCATTTATTCTTTTGTACTGGTAATTGAATCTCCTATGAGAAAAAATTTGGGAGTGGGAGCATTAGAGCTTTTAAGCTTATTTATATCCCATATTACAGAAGGTTCTTCTGCTTTGGAGGGAGTTTTTGAAGACATAGGTGAACCTATAGAAACTCTGGTTGGAATAATTAGTTTTAAAACTTCAAAAGGAATAAAAGCTCTATTTTTAAGCCCTTGTGTTCATCCAGGACCAATAGGTAGTATTGGTGGAGGTAATATGCCCACTGCTCTTGCTGAAAGATTTGATAATTTCACCATGGTAAACCATGGACCATCGACTCACGATTTTAACCCAGTTTCTGCAAAAGAAATAGAAAAAGTGGAAAAAACTATTAAAGACGCTCTTAATGATATTTCTTATTCTGAAAACGCCAGTAAATTTATTAGAGTCTCAGAAAATAATGCAACAATTGGGGCCCAATTTTTTGGAAATGACCTATTGTTATTAGCAACTTTTGCCCCAGAGGGATTTGATGATATTGATTTTGGAGTTGGATTATCTTTAATGAATCTAGCTAAAACCAGATGTAATTCTGAAAATGTTATTCTGGTTGATTGTCATAATTCATTTAAAGGCGAAGCAGGTCGTGTTCTTCCAGGAAATAAAGAAGTTTTCGATTTAATGGATGCTATAGAAAAAATAGAATGTGAAACAAAAGGAAACTCCATAAAAGTAGGGTGCTTTTATGACCCTATGGATAATTTTTCAAAAGCAGAGGGTATTGGACAAAGTGGAGTAAAAGTTCTAGTAGTAAATGTGGAAAATGAAAATACGGCTTATATTTTGCTAGATTCAAATAACATGGTGATTGGATACCGGGACAACATTATTGAAGCTGTTAAAAAATTAGGAATCGACTCGGTAGAAGTAATGACTACAGATACTCATTCGGTAAACACACTTGCCGGAGGTCACAATCCAGTGGGTTCCAAGAAAAAAGAAGAAATCATTGAATCTATCATAAACTGCACAAAGAAATCGCTGGAAGATTTAGAACCAGTTTCAGTAGGCTGTAAATCTGCAAGGATCAAGAACTTAAATATTTGGGGCCCTACCAATTCTACTGAACTTGTTTCAACCATCAGTTCTATTGTGGCTGTAAGCAGGATTATTGCACCTTTAGTATTACTATCTGCATTATTCTTTGTTTTCATATGGATATTTTACGGATTATTTTAATTAAAAACCAAGAACTAATTATTCTAAAATATCCTGAAATTTTTTTAATAGAAATCTGGAAAAATTGAATAAAAAAAATAATAAAACAGTAATATAAAAAATTAATTAATTAAATAAAATACTATTTTTAGAGCTTTGATTCTAAATATTTATAAACATAGTCCACACAACGAACCATACAAATACGAATGGAACAATTCCACTCCATAACCAGCCTTTAAATCCACCTACTTCTTCTTTCCCTAACAATCTTTCAGTCAGATTTCCAACAATAATTAAGATTATCAGGCCAGCAAATGTTCCAAGAGCTGGATTATTGCCCAAAACTCCGATTGAACCATTAGAAACTATAAATGATACATAAGCAGCACCCACTGCAGCTACTGCATGAATACCTGCTATTTTAGCGTCAACATCCATAATATACCTCCAAGAAATCAAATAAATCTAATTTTTTAGCTTAATAATTAAATATTCATTAATATCCTTATAGAAAAGATTATTCTATTATATATTTATTTATATTATATATTATATAATCAATTTAACATTTAAAAGTTTAATATATTCTAATTCTATCTAGTCCATAAATATACAATTTGTTTAACCAAATATCATTAATTAGATCTTTGAATATCAACATAAAATGTCAACATAATCTTAACACTGAAGTATTCTTAAATTGATATTTTGAATTTTAGATTAATGATAAATAGAATTTTTATTTATTATTGTAAATTAAAGCTTTAAAGTTAAATAGTTTTTCTTATAAACAAAATATGATTAGAGTTTAATTATTATTAATAAAAGAATTATCAATAAAGATAATTTAAAAAAATAATTCTAATCAGAATGTACTTATTTCTGAAAATAATATTGAGATAACAATTTATAGATTTAACAATTATAAAATTTTAATTAGAATAATTACTAAAACTATAATCATGATTCCTGATTAAAATCATTATAATCAACTAAATATATTCCTAAAAACCAAAATTTAATATTTCAATCAATATATTTAATTCTAATTAATTTTAAGGTGTTTTTAAATGAAAACCATGTCCAACGTAGATATATTTGCTATTTGTCACGAATTAAACGATTTATTGAAAGGTTCACGTGTTGATAAAGCATACCAACCAACCAAAGACACAGTTATAGTTAGATTTCATGTTACAGGACAGGGACGGGTAGATGTGGTTTTCCAAGCCGGAGTGCGCATGCACAAATCTCAATATCCTCTAGAAAACCCAAAATTGCCCCCATCATTTCCCATGCTTCTTAGAAAATATTTAAAGGGAGCAACAGTCAGAGAAGTCCGCCAGCACCATTTTGACCGTGTCGTGGAGATATTAGTTTCCAAGGAAGAGGATTACACTCTTGTAATTGAATTATTTGATAAAGGGAACATTATTTTATTAAATCAAGACGGACAGATAATTTTACCCCTTAAAAGGAAAATGTGGAGTGAAAGGAAAATAGGATCTAAAGAAGAATACACCTATCCACCCAGCAGGGGGATAAATCCCCTCAAATTTGAAAGGCAAGAACTGGAAGAAATATTCATAAAATCAGATAGTGACCTGGTAAGAACACTGGCACGGAGTGGTTTAGGCGGTATTTATGCACAGGAAATTGTTTTAAGGTCTGGAATGGATAAAAATATCCCAACAGCAGATATTTCATCCGAAGAACTTCAAAAACTCTTTGATATTATTGAAAACCTTTTCCACCCATTATTAGAAAATAAATTCGCTCCCAATATTGTTACCAACGGCAAAGAAGATGTTTTGCCCCTGGAGTTAGAAATTTATCAGGACAAACAAAAGCAGTATTTTGAAACTTATAACGAAGCTGCCGATGAATATTTCAGTGCTAAGGTTCGTTCTGAGATTAAAGGAGTTCAAGAGGAAGTTTGGGGAAAAGAAGTTAATAAATACGCTAAAAGACTAAAAATTCAAGAAGACACACTAGAAAACTTTAAGCAGACGATTATAGACTCTACGAAAAAAGGTGATTTGCTTTATGCCTATTATTCACAAATAGACGAAATATTAAAGGTTATACATAAAGCCCGTGAAAAGTATTCCTGGATGGAAATTTCAAAAACCATTAAATCAGCCCGAAAAAAAGGAGTTGAAGAAGTTAAAATGGTGGAATCTCTGGACAAACTGGGAAATATTGTTCTGGTTGTAGAAGATCAGCGCATATTGATTGACAGTAAAAAACCAATCCCTGAAAATGCAGAAGTCTACTATGAAAAGGGTAAAAAAGCTAAAAGAAAAATTAAAGGGGTTTTAATAGCTATAGAAAAAACTAAGAAACAATTGGCGGAAGTAGAAAAGAAGAAAGAATTTGCATTAGAAAGAGTATTAGTACCTCAAAAAAGGGTAAAAAAAGAACTTAAATGGTTTGAAAAGTTACGCTGGTTCTTATCTTCTGATGGATATTTAGTTATAGGCGGTAGAGATGCTCACACCAATGAAATAGTTGTGAAAAAGCATATGGAAAACCGGGATATTTATTTGCACTCAGACATCCATGGAGCTCCTTCAGTAATAATAAAAAATGAAGGCCATAAAACAGAAGAATCAGTAACAGAAAAATCAGCAGTTGATGATGTTTCACCAGATCAGTCCCTTAACATACCTGAAAATACCATAAAAGAAGCAGCCAGTTTTGCAGCATCATTTTCCAGTGCCTGGTCAAAAGGATTTAGTTCACAAGATGTTTACTGGGTAAATCCAGACCAGGTTTCAAAAACGCCCCAATCCGGGGAATTCGTGGCTAAAGGTGCTTTTATAATAAGAGGCAGCCGAAATTATGTAAGAGGAGCCACTGTTAGCATAGCTGTAGGTATTGTGGATTACAACGGCCCCCGAATAATGGCCGGGCCTGTGGATGCCTTAGAAAAACATTCTAAAAATTACGTCATTATTAAGCCCGGTTACACTAAAAAAGAAGCCATCGCCAGGGAAATATTAAAAAGAATAGACGAAGATAAAATCATGACTTTAGACGATATAATAAGAGTTTTACCTTCTGGAAAATGTGATATTGTAAAATAAAATAGTATCTTAAATATGTTATAAGCGATAAATATTGCCCATCAAGAACTAATAAGTTAAATTGAAATATCCGAAAAAGTTATTTAAACTTCTTTGGATTTTTGTTCTTTTATTTTCTTTTTTAATAGAAAATTAAGATCTATAACATATTTTCCTTCTTCATCAGAAACAATAATAGAATCATCTTCTAGAAGTGGAGTTAAATTAACTTCATATATACCATGCTGCTTAACCATAATGGTTTCAATAGATTCACCTTTTGCTGCTTCTGATTTTTCTACTTTTTTTTCTTTGCCCTCGTTTTTGAACTTAAAATAAGTACTACCACATTTAGGGCAACCATGCAGAATTTCTTCAGATGATTTTACTATAGCGCCACATTTAATGCACTGATGCACTAGAATCACCAAGTTCGGCTATCATTGATAGGAAATTAGACTTTTTCTTAACAGATCTCATGACATTTGCAGGACCAATAATAGTCAAACCTATGGTTTTCTTCTTTGAAAAACCAAAAAAGGACTTTTCGTTCCTTTCTAAGGTATGAATATCAATTCCAACAAAATTTTCGATGTCAATCTCTCTCATAGTAGTTTCAATAAGTTCTGCTTCTTCAGAAGGAGAAAGTCCACCCTCTATAACAAGTATCTCTCCGGATTTAACCCTATTTATTATCATAGAAATTTTTTCCATACTGCTGCTTCCCTCCAAAGCATCAGATGATAAAAATTCCATTTTTAAACCTTCCATTTTAAAACCCCACTACCTTATTTTGGAATTCAATTAACTTATATAATCGTAAAATATACTATAAAATCATTTAAATTTCCGGATCATAGCCATATATAGCTCGCCAGTATTCTCTCCCTGCAATGCAGAAATAGGAACTACTGTATGCTGAGGGAAAACCGAAATTATTCTGTCAGGAGAAGATTCCGGGAGATCAGTTTTATTAGCTACTATCACAAATGGTATTTTTCTGGCCTCTAAGTTTCCAATAATAGTAATATTGGCCTGGGTTAAAGGATCTTTGGTAGCATCCATAACCAGTAAAACTCCGGTAACATCGTCTAACCATTTAATTGCTTCAATTATGCCCTTAGTCGCTTCTTTTGCCCTTTCTTTAGCTTCATTCTCAGTAAGGCCAAATTCCAGAAAATTTTTATAATCAACTTTGGTGGCAATTCCCGGAGTATCAATTATATCAAAATCAAGTTCGTATCCATCCTGTTTAATGGAAACCTTTTCCTGCTTATAAACCGCCCGGGTTTCGTGAGGAATATTTGATATTAGTCCTAATGGCTTACCTAGCCAATCTTCAGACATAGTATTAGCCAGTGTAGTTTTTCCAGAGTTTGGATGGCCATAAAGACCTATTTTAAGTTTTTGATCCCTTCTAAACAGTTTAGATAAAAATTTTGTAAAAAAATTCACCATTCTATCACTCTTTTTAATAATATTAGTACAGTCGTAATTATAAATATCGATTCTTATTATTTAAATCAATTAATTATTTAATCTACAATTTATAATCGTCATTATTTGAATTAAATCATCCAGTGTAAGTTTCTCCAGAATTTAAAATAATTACCTCAGTTTCCGGGCTTTTAATTTTAACTAAATCCACAAAATCCTCAGGGTCCTGTTTAATAACGGGAAATGTATTGTAGTGCATAGGAATAACTTTTTGGGGAGAAATCCATTCTACAGCAGTTGAAGCATCTTGCAAGCCCATAGTATACCTATCACCAATTGGAATTAAGGCAATATCTGGTTTGTAATAATTACCTACAATAAACTTTAAATCACTGAACAAAGACGTGTCTCCCGCGTGATAAACTTTTTTACCATTTTCAAGTTGGAAAATAAAACCACATGCTTTTCCACCAGGAGTAACTTCTTCCATGAAGTCTATGTCTGATGAATGAATAGCATCAACCATGGTAATTTTAATATTATGGAAATTAGATGATCCACCAATGTTCATTCCTTGAGTCTCAAATCCCTGCCTAGAAAAGAAAATAGATATTTCATGATTGGCGATTACCAGGGCCCCTGTACGATCTGCAATTTCCATTGCATCCCCAAAATGATCTGCGTGACCATGAGTAATGCAAATCAAATCAGCATTCATATCTTCTACAGGTATGCTACAGGAAGGATTATTGCTTATGAATGGATCTATGAGGATTTTTAAATTTTCCTCAGTTATCAATTCAAATGCAGAATGACCTAACCATCTTAACTTCATTATTCATTCTCCAGTGAAATCTCTTGTGATAAGCCCCATGCTTCTTCAAATAGTTTTTCAATTTCCATGATAGATTTTTCATCCTTGTAAATAACCCCTACCTCAAAACTTTCGTAGATAGGATCAGTAGAAATAATCAGACCATGCTTATCATCAGAAACCACTGCCACAGTATGTATATGGGGCATGGTTCTAATTTGGACATTGTTATCTAAAAGCACTTTAATTAGTTCTACAGAAGCGTCATCATCTAGACCAGCTTCCTGAATAATCATTCTACTTTTAGTATCCATGAATTTCTTAAGAATTCCCACATCAATATTCCTTATCCATGGATACATCATGATTACTTTGCTATTTGCAGTCAATATAGTATCTTTCATTGCTTCCTGAACATCTGAAGCATCAAAAGACCATATAATGCTCGGTTCCTTTGATTCGGAACGTATCTGGTTAATAGCACCCCTAAATGAATCCAATCTTTCTTCAATAAGATCTTCTACATCATCAACATTTTCAATATAATCCTGTTTCAGTTTATTAAGACGTTCCTTTACATAGTGATTATCGCTTTTATCAACCATTTTTGGAGTTTTCACTTGTTTAACTGGCTTTACTGATTTTACTGGTTTAACCCGTTTTGGTTTAGAAGGTTCAACAGGTTTAGATTCCACTGGTTCAACAGGTCTTGTTTTACCAGGTTTAATCGGTTTAGATTCCGTTGGTTTAACCGTTTCTGGTTTGGTGTGTTTAACCGGTTTTGATTTTGCAGGATTTATGGGTTTAGGATATTCAGATTCAGTTTTTTGCTCATTCATACTATCTTTATCTAATTCCGCTTTTGAAACATTATCTGATGTTTTCGAGGGTTTATTTTTTTGACGCCTAAAAGGAAATGATGATTTACCAGTTTTAGAAGGCATTTCTTTTTTATCAGATTCTTTTAATTTTTTAGAATCATTTTTATCTTTTTTAGGTGATCTCAAAAAATTTCTTGGTTTTCTTGAAGGTTTAGATTTATCTGATTGTTCAACACTTGCCATTGATTTTGTTTCTTTTTGTTGGGCAGATGCATCCTTTTTAGTAGCTCTCTTAGGTAAAATTTTTCTAGGTTTGACCTGTTTTTTAGGTTCAATTTTCTTATTATCACTTTTAATAGTGTTTTTTACGGTTTCTGTCCTTTTTACAGCTTGGGATATTTTTTCAGAGGACTCGGTAGCTACAGGTGCGGATTTTTTCTTGGAACCCACATCAATTTTTCCAGCAAATAATATTATTAGCATTAAACCTATAACAAAACTAAAAAGACCTGCTAAGAACAAAAAAATATTTGGTGGGGTTGAAAACCCGTAAGACATGGCCCAAAGTCCCAGGAATAAAAAAATCACTCCAGCCACAGTTATCAGCAAATAGATCATCTGATGCCTCCTATCTCTATTATTTTCTATTTACGAATATTATTAAAAATTAAAATATTAACTAGAGCAACCACCTTAATATCCTCGAGCTAATACTTAATTTCATTATAATTGTTGTAATATCGTTACAAAGTTTATGTTTAATTATTCTATTATAATATATGGAATTATGAATATAATCAACTATGATTATTCTTAATAATAAACTATACTATTTAATTGCACAATTTAAATTAGTTAATGTAAAATAACTTCTTTTCAGTTGTTATCCCATACTTAAAGTAATAAACCTAAATGATAGCAAAGAATTTTCTCATAATTACTTTTTGGATGTCAATTTTGTCAAATTTGAAAATAATTCTGATCACAGCCTTAAAACAGCTATTAATTGCCTTAAAGTTTCCGTAGACTCTTTTTCGTCACTCAAAGACAGAGCAAATTTTTGGGTCATTATTCTTTTTTGATTCTCATTTTGAATATTAATATAATGCATAATCTTATTGAATATTTCATCAGTATCCGTATCTGATTTAATATCCGACAAAGTACTTATTTTATTTTTAAATATCATTTTCAAACGGTGCATCGCTTTTCTAGCATCTTCTATATCTTCAGACTCGAGTTTACCAATTAATATACCCACTTCAAAAGGATCATTTTTAAAACGACTGAAAATAATGCCATCAGCTTTCATAGACTGCACCCTTTTAATGCCATCATAAATTCCCAGATCATATCCCACAACACCAACTTTATTCTGCCTTAGAAGATGGATTAAAGATTCATTTAGGGTTTTATCCGAAATAGAAAACCCTGATTCTTTTCTTGTGTTGTGCAAGAGATCCATTTTTGAAAGATCCTTTCTTTCCAATGCCTGAAGAATAAATTTTTGTACTTCATATTTTTTAGGCATAAAGTTATATTGTCTTTCATTAAAATAATACTTTGTGATAATAAGCACAATTATTCGCGAAAAAGGTAAAGTATAAGTGAATAGAATAGATTATATTAGGATTGGGTTCTTATGAAATCTTTATATAAACTTTTATATACCAGATTTAATAAGATATAAATTAAATAAACGGAGGTGTACCCATATGAATTTTTTAAAAGATGAAGCAGGACAAGGTGCAGCAGAATACATATTACTATTCGGTGGTGTAATCGTTATCGCAATCGCAGCATTAGTAATATACAGAGCTTACTTCGGATCTACATCAGGTTTAGACGCTGCTCAAGATGTAAATCAAGTCAGAGAAAATATGAACTAATTATATTAGTTTAAGGAAGTTAAATGTTAATTGATGAAAAAGCGCAGATTAGTGCGGAAATGGTTTTACTTGTAGGGGCCATACTAGTTATTGTACTAGTCGTTGGTGGCTATGTTTTTGATATTTCCAGTTCTATTGCAGGCAATGTAAGCAGTGTGGTTGATCACGCTAGAGACACAACAATTAACAAATTATAACTTCCAAATTTTTTATTTTTTTAATATTGTTTAGGAGGATTTTCATGTCTTTTTTAAAAGATGAAGCCGGACAAGGTGCAGCAGAATACATATTACTATTCGGTGGTGTAATCGTTATAGCAATCGCAGCATTAGTAATATACAGATCTTACTTCGCAAATACTTCTGGTCTAGACGCTGGAACAGATGTAAATCAAGTCAGAGAAAATATGAACTGATAATATTCTTGTTGGAAGTAAAATGTTAATTTATGAAATCCAAAACTATCAAATGATTACTTCATAAGTTCTTATAAGTAGTTAGATGTATTGTTTTGATATTTCAGTTCTATGCAGGATGAATTACATCTTGATTGATAGAACCCCAAACAATTAACAAATTATAACTTCCAAATAATTTTTTTTATTTAAAAAACTTTTTCTGTTATTAAGAACTTTTTTTATCTCAAATCGCAAAATGAAATTAAAATTCATTATATAATGATGTATTCTTTAGATTATTTTAATGCAATTTTAAGCTTGAATTTAATAAATTAGTGTTTAGCGAAAATAATCTTGATAATTTAATTAATTTAGTTATTATGATTTTATTAATTAGTCGTTTCCCATACTACACTAGAATTGCTTCTATAAATTGGTTTAAAATGATTAGTAGGCTGCTTAAGAAGTATTAATCTAGTGAACATCGAATTTTGATATTTTTTATTAAGAATCAGCACCCTTTTTTTATCCATCATAAAAATCATGTAGAAATCACTTTTATTATTTAAATAAAAAGTTTCAACATTATTTTTATCCACAATAGTGAAAGCGTAAGGTAAAGTCCCATTAATATAAGCTTTTTTATTTTCAAGATCTGATACCACACCGTTGTCATATTTTTTAACTGATGTGGTGTTATTACTATAACCTACAGAATAAGTATGATTATCTTTTTTGCCAGTATTAAAATTCCACTCACCAAATGCAAGTGTCCATGCTCCTCCATAAAGCATATCATCATCAGTAAAAACAACAAAAGGCTGAGGATTTGAAGGATGTGTATCATTTAATATTTTTTCTGCTAAATTTTGATTAATTTTATAATCCTGAATTAAAATATGTCTTGCTTGCTCCTTTGAAACCCCTAGTATGTTATTCATGATTTTTACAGTTAAAGAAGTATTTTTAGTATGATTTTGAAGCGATAAATATGAATCATCACCACTTGAAGAAAGCATACGCATTATACCAACAGATAACGATTCATTATCTGTAGTAAATGCCCTGAATACCCAGTATGCACGGGGCGTATTTTGGGATCCTCCATCAAAAATCACTGGTCTGTTTGCATATTGACTGAAAAAATGACCATAACCCCAGTTTATAATTATAACAGTATCATTAGACGTATTATTATTAATCCACAATGCAGCATTAGCCATATCATCATCAGCAACTGAAAACTTATGTGAAAAATTGTCAGCAGTGGCTATGGGCGGAATACAGATTATTAATATAATAACAACTGATAAGAAAATTCTTAAATTTATTTTAGAGATACTAATCGGAGACTTTTCCATATATTGAATTACGATTCCCGCTAGTATCCCTGAAAAAATAGTTAAAGGAGGAATTAGTAACATTCCAAATCGTATACTAGATGAATAAGATACTAAAGCCACTGTTATCCATGTAAAAATTAAAATGAATCCGAACCAGCTTAATTTAGGCAAATATTTGCTTCGCATATCCTTACGTAACATTAAACTGAGTATAACAAAAATTCCAAAAATTCCTAGCCCTAGAGTAATGGGGCCTACACCAGACACAAATTCATCGAAACTAGGCTTATGAAGTTCCCCAACTGATTCATAAATGTTCGGCCACCCCCCAATAATCTCAGTTCCGGTGATGAACGGCATGAAATTAAGTGGATAATAAATTAAACCGATAATAGCATTTATGCCACCATATAAAACAATTAAAACAATTGAAATAACAAAAAATACAAGTAATACTTCCAAAAATGTTTTAATTTCAATTTTTTTAATTTTACAAAGTATTATATAAAGTATACTTGCAGCCAGAACTAAATAAAATAAATAAGACCATCCAGTCCAGGCCAGAGAAAATAAGAACATGAAAAAGGCAGATAAACAAATAAACAATATTCTTCTATTTTTATTTGCGGTTTCAATTGCCTCTGAAAAGAATAGTATAGTTAAAAAAGGAAGTATAATATTGAACATGTCAGTATCAAAATATCCAGGTAATGTCCTCATTAAATATATGGGTGCAGTAACAACAAGAATCCCAGTAACAAAGCCAGCATATTCTCCAGCATATCTACGAACAAATATATATCCTACAATCCCTGCTAAAGGACCTATTATCAAAGGAATCCAGAAAGAAACATCCTTAAGAGTCATGCTTGCAAATAAATTTACTGCAAAAAAAGAGAAGGTTGTCAGCCAGACGATGAGCGGAGGATATTCAGCAGGCCTCCCAGGAGGAAAATAAGAATAAGAATCCCAGCTTTGATTATTTTTTATAGTATCTCCCATATGGCCATTTTTTATAAAATTCTGAGTTAAACGTAAGTTATAGTAAGAATCCAGTTCATACATATAAGGAAGGCCATTACTATCCATATAATTATTTTTTTCGGTTTCATTTAACCCTGGCATGTCCACAGATTCTATTCTTAAAAAGAAACCTGTAAAAAATATAATAAAGATTATGAAAATAGGAATAAAATTATCTTTTTTAAAATTCATAAGGATCATCACGTTATTTATTGAAGAAAACTATTTTAGAGTTGTAATATCTTTATGGTTTTGAATATTTAACATAAAGATAATAAAAAATTACAATTATCGAAACGCATTCCTAATCTTATTCAAAATATGGCCCATCCTATCTATTTCTCCTTTTCTTATTCTGGTAGAAGAAATAGGTACTCCATCTTCAGCTGAAACCATATCAATTACAATAATATCCAGAAAAGACATTTTATTCTTTTTCCGTATTTTGTTTATTTCATGGGCTGTTGGTTCCGTCTCTTTACTAACCACAATAGCGTCAAATTCATTATCCTTGATTGTTGGCCCATAAGCATCATCTAATCTAACAACATTAAATTTTTGATGATATTTAGATAAAAAGTCTCTTAAATTAGACATCCGAGTGTCACAAGGATCTATATCTCCTTTTTTACCTCCAAAAACATCTGAAGTTACTCCAATAATAACTTCGTCGCCCATTCTAAATGCTTCCTCTAAAAGCCGACTGTGACCTTTGTGAAATTTATCAAAAGTGCCTCCCACTGCCACTTTTTTGTATTTTTTGTCCATTTTTAAACCTATTAATAATTATTATCTAATTATCTGAAAATTTAATATAATTAATTTAACAATTACTTAAATTTAATTAATTTATTCATTATTTTATTCAAGTTAATTTTGATAATTTTTCTTGATAATTTTCGATATGTTGATTATAGAATAAATATAATTATAAATTATGCTACAAGAGCACAACGTTGTATTGAAAAATCCCCTCCAGATGGATATTAGATTTGCTTCATGTTACCCTAATCTGTATCGCACAGCCATTTCTTCACTGGGATTCCACATAATATATGATTTGATAAACTCAAGAGAAGATACCTGGTGTGAAAGAGTGGTTTATCCTTATTCACGGAGTTTAGAATCTTCAACACCATTAAAAAGCTTTGATATAGTAAGTTTCTCCTTACAATATGAACAGGATTATTTCAATGCCGTGGAAATGCTAAAAAAAGGTGGTATAAACCCTCGTAAAGATACCCGAGGTGAAAATGACCCGCTGGTGATTGCAGGAGGCCCTTGCGCAACTTCAAATCCTGCGCCCATGTCAGATTTTATTGATTTATTTGTAATTGGAGAAGCAGAGGCCGTTATGGACCAGTTGCTGGACAAATATCTGGAACTGGATAGTCCTAGGAAAGAATTAGAAGCATTTTTAGAAATAGAAGGAGTTTATTTACCAGATAATCCGGCCAAAAGAGTTATTGTTAATAATATGGATCATGCTTGCCATCCTATTCATCAAATTGTTCCTGAAACAGACGATAAAAGTCTTAAACCTGCTTTAGGGCACTCTTTTTTACTAGGAGTTTCTCGTGGATGTACCAGAGGATGCCGGTTCTGCATGGCAGGATATTTATACCGCCCCAGACGCGAAACTTCTCTAAAAAATCTTTTTAAGATCGCTGAAGAGGGAAGGGAAGCTACTGGTCTTAATAAAATAGCCCTTATTGGTGCGGCTGTTTCAGATTATTCAAAAATAGACGAATTGTGTTCTGGCCTTTTAGAAATGGATTTCAAAGTTACTACACCCTCCCTGCGAATAGAATCTGTTTCTGCAGATACCCTGGAATCACTAATGAAAAGTGGCCTTAAAACCATAACCTTAGCTCCAGAATCTGTTTTTTGTGTTAGAAAGAGTTTAAATAAACCAATAAGTGATGATAAAACATTTGAAGTAGTGAAAGAAGCTTTAAATATTGGTTTAAATGTTAAAATGTATTTTTTAGTAGGATCTCCCACTGAAACTCAGGAAAATATTCTGGAACTATCTGATTTAATGAAAAGTTTATGGAATCTTTCTAAAAAAAGAAATTCTATTCGATTCAGTGTTAATCCACTAATACCCAAACCACATACTCCCCTACAATGGGAGGGCTATGATCTCAAATTAATGAAATCAAAAATAAAGTTTTTAAAATCAAATCTCAAAAAAATTCCTTTAAAAATTGAAAGTCCGCGAACAGGTCTAATTCAACATGTTTTATCAAATGGCGGTTCTGAAATAAGTCCTATGATTGAAAAATCATTGATAAATAAAATTCCTCTAAAAGAATGGGACAACTACACCTCATCTAAAGATTTAGGAGCCCCACTACCATGGAATAATATAAATGTTGGTTTAAAAGAGAATTTCCTCAAAAAAGAGTATTCGAAATTAATGAGTGGTACAGAAACCCCCTGGTGCGAAGAATACAGTTGTTATAACTGTGGGACTTGTTTAAATAAAAATAAATCTTAATAATCCAAATTTATAATTAATCAAGTTAACTAATTAATTAAAGTATATAACCATCTATAATTTAATCTTCAAAAAAATATAAAATTTTTAAAAAAATTGAATATTATAAAATGGAAATAATTAGAAGTTGATATAATGATTAATCCAGCTAACAGAGTAAAATCAATCCAGTTATCTCAAATCAGAAAAATGTTTGAGGTTTGTAGTGAAAATGCAATAAATTTAGGCATAGGTGAGCCTGATTTTGACACCCCGCTCCACATTAGAGAATCAGTTGTTGAAGCTTTGGACGAGGGATTTACTCATTATACACTAAATAAAGGAATTTTAGAATTACGAGAAGCCATATCTCATAAATTAAATACTGAAAATAATATAAATACTGATCCAGAATCCATAATAGTAACTGTAGGGGCCAGTGAAGCATTATATATGTGCGCCCAGGCACTTATAAATAAAGGAGATGATGTTTTAATACCAGACCCTGGTTTTTTAGCGTATGATGCTGTTATAAAGATTTCAGAGGGCAATACCATTCCTGTGCCTCTTAAAATGGAAAATGATTTCAGAATGACTGCAGAAGATGTTGAAAGTCATTTAACCAGCAAAACCAAAGCAATCATTCTTAATTCACCTTCCAATCCCACAGGGAGTTTAATGAAAAGAAAAGACATTAAAGAAATAAGTAAGTTGGCTGAAGACCAGGATATTTTCATTATTTCTGATGAGATTTATGAAAAAATAACCTACGGAACAAAACATTACAGTCCTGGTGAATTTACGGATAATGCTATAGTAATAAATGGTTTTTCCAAGACCTATGCCATGACCGGTTTTAGAATAGCCTATGTGGCTGCTAGAGAAGATATTACTGAAGAACTACTTAAAATTCATCAATACAACACGGCCTGCGCCAGTTCCATATCCCAAAAAGCTGCCCTGGCTGCTATAGAAGGGCCACAAAAATGTGTTAATGATATGGTTGGTGAATTTAAACGTCGGAGAGATTTAATGGTCAGCAGGTTAAATGAAATGGGATGGGAATGTAATCTGCCTGAAGGAGCATTTTATACGTTTCCTTATGTCCAGGATTCATCTAAATTTGTTGCCGAAGCTCTTAAAAATGATGTGGTGACCGTTTCTGGAGAAGCATTTGGTAATGTAGGTAAAAACCATGTAAGAATGTCCTATGCAGTATCTTATCCTGAAATAGAAACCTCCATGGCTCGTTTGGAAAAAATTGATATTTAAAAATAAAAAATAATTTTTTTTATTTTATGTGAACGATAAACTTAATAATACATTTATTTTTAAGCTATTTTAAAATAGTTTAAATTCCAAATAATAAAAAATTAAGTTAATACATTTCAAACAATACAAGGTGAGAATCGTTGGAAGGTAAAGAAAGAGGTAAATTAGGTAAAAAGGCAACTAGTATTGCCATATTGGGAAATACATTCCTTACCATATTTAACTTTGTAGTGGGAACTTTATCTGGTAGTGTGGCTTTAGTTGCAGAATCAGCACATACCCTATCAGACATTTTAACTTCCGTAATTACATTCATTGGTTTTAGAATAGGACTCAAACCACCAGATAAAGAACATCCCTATGGCCATGGGCGTGCTGAACCATTAGTAGGCCTTGCAGTGGTTGTATTTTTAGGAATAGTGGCTTATGAAATTCTTATGGAAGCTTACCATAAATTATCAACACCAGGAACATTGGCCCCACCAGATTACACCGCAGCTATTATGGCCACTATTGGAATTTTTGCTAATGTTGCAATGACCTTGTATATAATGCGCATTGGTAAAAAAATCAATAGCCCAGCAATT
The DNA here is from genome assembly GCA_963774795.1 of uncultured Methanobacteriaceae archaeon. Taxonomy (GTDB): domain Archaea; phylum Methanobacteriota; class Methanobacteria; order Methanobacteriales; family Methanobacteriaceae; genus UBA349. Next base: position 133,977 of record CAVZGI010000005.1, on the reverse strand, counting down.
ATAGCCGATGCACAGCATCAAAAAGTTGATATTTTTTCATGTGCAGCCATATTAATTGGAATAATTGGTTCAAATTTAGGTTTGACTTTTCTGGATCCTTTAGTGGCAATTTTCATCGCTATTATGGTTCTTAAAACAGCATTTGATGTGGGAAGAGAAAACATCAATAATATCATGGGTAAAGTACCCTCCAAAGAAATAATGGTAGGAATAAAAACCGCTGCACTTTCAGTTAGAGGAGTATATGGAATTCACGATGTTAGAATCAATTATATGGGGCCTTACGCCTCTGTTGATCTGCATGCAGAAGTTGAAAGTGATCTGAGTCTTAAAGAGGCCCATGACATTTCACATGAAGTGGAAAAAAAGATTATAAATGAAGTAGAAGTTATAAATCTGGTAAACGTCCATGTATGTCCTCTAGACGAACATAAACATAATATAGAATCTTAATACATTAAAAAATTTATTCTAGTTATTTTTATTCCCCATTATATATTCCACATAAGTTTAACAGTTTAGAAAATGAGATTTATTTAAATGTTAAAAATTTAAATGTTTAAAATTGGATTAACTAATTAAAAAAAATGATCGCAGAGATGAAATTAAATGAAATACAATTTTGCTCATAGAATGTCAAAAACTCCTCGTTCTTTTGTTAGAGAGATTTTAAAGGTTACAGAAAACCCAGAAATTATATCTTTTGGAGGAGGTCTGCCTAATCCCCAAAGTTTCCCTGTAGAAGCCATTTCAAAAGCTGTAAACCAGTTGTTAACAGAAAGCGGATCAGATGCCTTGCAGTACAGTACCACCGAAGGTTATGAACCATTAAGGGAATACATCGCTCAAAGGTACTCTTCTCAGGGTTTAAATGTGACTGCTGATGAGATACTGATTACTAACGGCTCTCAGCAGTGTTTGGATCTGGTAGGTAAAGTATTTGTGGATAAAAATGATAAAATCATTCTAGAAAAACCCACCTATCTGGCGGCCATACAGGCTTTTAGTCTCTATGAACCAGAATTTAAGTCAGTTACCTTGCAGGAAGATGGAGTCGATCTCGATGCCTTGGAGGATATACTTTCTAATGAAGATGTAAAACTCTTTTACGCAGTAACCAGTTTCCATAACCCCACAGGGATAACATATTCTAAAAGAAAACGAGAAAAGTTGGCAAAACTCCTTAAAAAATATGAAACGGTATTCATTGAAGACAACCCCTATGGAGAAATACGTTTCATGGGAGATTTTATTCCTCCAGTGAAGTCCTGTCTTGACGAAGGAATATTGTTTGGTTCTTTTTCAAAAATTGTTTCCCCAGGAATGCGTTTAGGTTGGATAGTTGCTCCAGAAGATGTAATGGACAAATTAATAATTGCCAAGCAAGCTTCAGATCTTCATTCTAATTATTTCACTCAAAGAGTTGTTTATCAGTACTTAAAAACTAATCCTGTAGATGAACACATTCAAAAAATAAGAAATCTTTATAAAAATCAGCGAAATCTTATGATAAGAATGATGGAAAAATATTTCCCTCCAGAAGTGGAATACACCCAACCAGAAGGTGGAATGTTTCTATGGGTCACACTCCCTCCAGGAACTTCATCTATGGAGTTATTTGATATGGCCATAGAAGAAAATGTGGCTTTTGTCCCGGGCCAGGCATTTTATGCAGATGGAAGTGGGGAAAATACTATGCGATTGAATTTTACCAACTCCGATGATAAAAGCATAGAAGAAGGCATTAAACGACTGGGAATAGCCATTGAAAAACTTTTATCAGATAATTGATTATAAATTAAATTTTTAATTTTTTTTATATTCTTATTTATTAAAAAAATAGACTATTAATAAGATTAACTGGTTAAATAAGCTATTATTATTTCTATTTTATTATTTTAGATTATTTTAATACATTTTATCAATTGAATTTAAAATAGAATTAAAATAAAAATTGAATAAGATATTGGAACTATACCCCATTAAAACTATCTAACTATCCAATTTTACTATTGTCTTCTTATATGCTATTAAAAGAACAATCAAAATCACAGGTATCATTATATCCACGTATACTGGAATTCCTGAATTCCCTGGAGCATAATTACTTTTATTAATGATTTCCATGGCATGGATATAAGCGGCACCCCAGTAAAAAACAGTGATTCCAATAATGGTTGCTGTCCAAAAATTATCTCTTATTTTCCAGCAGAGTAATCCCAGTATCCCAAAAGCTAGATTAGTAAAAGCCACTTCAAGCTGAAAAGGATTTCCTGCCGGCCATCCAATATAAGCAGCCATTTGAGCAGACATAAAAGCGTGGCCCATAAAGGCCCATATGGAGCCTAAACCAACCATAACCACCAGAAGTGATAAAAGGCAAATTTCAAGAATTTTATTTTTATTTAATGAATTTCGATTCTTTACAAGTAACAAAACAACAACTAATACTGTAATTGATGGCCAAATATATAGCATGTCCATTTAAAAGCCTCCTAAAAATATGTCCCATAGAATATGTTATTTGAGCTACTATATAATAATAAGGAATTTGAGATGCTGTACTAAGATGATAGCTTATGGCAATTAAAATAGTAGTTTTATAAACTCACAAAACTATCTATATTTAACACGAACTAGCAACAAAGTGATATACAGAGAATTTATGTTTTGATTTCGTTTTAAAGAGAAATTTAAAGAAAAGGAGATTGATAGATTGGTAGTTAAATACATATGTTCACTTCTGACTGTAATAGACATCCAGAAATCAAAAAAATTTTATGAAGATGTCTTAAATCAAGAAGTAGATCTTGACCTTGGAGAAAATATTTCTTTTAAAGGTGGTTTCGCCCTTCATGACAGAAAACATTTTAAAAGTCTCATAAACAAAGATGAAATTTCAGGTCCCCAAAATAGTGTAGAACTATACTTTGAATCAGACGACCTGGATACCATTCAAAATAAATTAGAAACCATAAATGCCTCTTTTTTACATAAAATTCGCGAACAGCCCTGGGGACAGCGAGTTATGCGTTTCTATGATCCTGACAACTATATCATCGAAGTTGGAGAACCTATGGATGCAGTGATTATCCGCTATTTTAAAAAAGGAATGCAACCTGAAGAAATATCTAAAAGGACTTCCATGCCATTGGAAATAGTAGAAATGATCTTAAAATCAAGTTAATAAATTGAATTTTGATGATGTTGGATTAAAAAATTATTTAAGATTTATTTTGTTTTTAAATTTTTATTTTTCTAAAATGAGTCATTTAAGTTCATATTTAAAACCATTAGCACATGATAATCAGAATATGAATTTAATAAAACTCAACATTTTATAAAAATAATATTTAAGTAAAAAGTTATTAAAACGCCGGGGACGGGATTTGAACCCGCGAGATCCAAAGGATCATGGGATTAGCAGTCCCACGCCGTACCAGACTGGGCCACCCCGGCATAGAATTATTATTTTTATTTCTATTCCATAGAAAAAAGGGTAATTTAGACTTTTAGATGTAATCAGTTATAAATGTTTCTTTTATGGATACAAATAATCTGTTTTATTCATAGTTTATTGAATTTTATTGCTATTCATTTAATATAATTTGAAATGGGCACGTTCAGAAGTGGACAAACCTTCCAATCATCAGTGATCCGAAAATCCAACTCCACCCCGTTGCTCCACAAGCATCAGCTGTTCATGGTAGAGCTGCTCCTTTCCAGGCCTGACCCGTTCCCATAATTGAGATAGTTTACCCTGGCCCTACAGCCAGAGCCCTATCACCACTAATCCTGCAGGACGAGGTTTCGGCATTGAATTTTAGGGCTGAAAATTGGTTAATTTGCCGCCTTCTGAACTTCGACTGCACCATATAGGGGATATGCACTTACAGAGGACCCCTAACCCTCCAGTCTAGCCCGCACTTATATTAATCACCCTAGTATTTTAAGGTTACTATTTTTAGTCCAATTAAAACTTAATTTTAATCAAATTTTAAATTTAATTATAATGTTATAATGTTTTGATGACATATTTACTAATATGGAATGGTTAATTATCATCAGTGTGATTACCAGTATTTACATGGCATTTAATATAGCTGCCAATGATATTGGAAATTCCATGGGGACCTCTGTAGGAAGTGGGTCACTTAAAATGAGACGGGCCTTAATTATTGGGGCTATATTCGTGTTCATAGGTGCTTTATTCCTTGGAGGAAATGTAATAAAAACCATAAGTGAAGGAATAATACCACCTGGCTCATTTACAAATATTGGGGCTTTTGTAGTAACCCTAGCAGCCGGATTATGGATAACTATAACTTTATTGAGGAAAATTCCCATATCTGGTTCTGATGCTATTGTCAGCGCTGTATTTGGTCTTGGAATTGTCAGCATAGGTCTAGAAAATATGAACCTTCCAGTTTTAGGTTTTATTGTCTTAAGCTGGATTGCATCACCATTAATAGGACTGGTTTCAGGATTTTTAATGTATTTAATTCTTAAAAAAGTGTTAATCGATCGCATGCACAATATGGGATTTAAAGACCGTTTAGAAAAAGTATTCTCCTACCTGCAAATTGGAAGTTCCTCATTTTCAGCCCTTAATGTTGGTGCTCTGGATATTGCAGTGGCCACCGGAGTGTTATTTGCTACTATAGGTACCAGTAGCAATACTTTAAAAATTTTAGGTGCTATAGGGCTTGTTGCCGGAATAATTCTCGCCGGGAACCGGGTTACAGAAACTATTGGAAAAAGAATCACTGAACTGGTACCTACCCGTGGATTTTCTGCTCAAATGTCCACTGCTTCCGTGGTTTTCCTGTTTATATCCTTTGGAATGCCAATTTCTCCAACACAAACACTTGTTGGAGCAGTCATAGGTGTTGGATTGGCCAGAGGAAGCTCTACAGTAAAACAAAGTTCAATAAAAAACATAGCTTACACCTGGATTATTACCATACCTGCCTGTATTGCACTCTCAGCAAGCTTGTACCTTTTAATAAGTTTGTTTATTTAAAAATAGATAACAATGCATAAAATATAAAATAAAATAACATAAATAAAAAAAATATATACAAATATAGCATAAGATTAATTGATATTTTTTCTAAAATAATTATTTTAAATATTTTTAATAATTGAATACAATAAATCGATATCAAATAAAATTACAATAAAATTAATTTAGGAGCTTTAAACTTTTTTTAAAGCTTTTATTATATCCCCATCAGATACAATTCCTTTTATTTTACCGTTATTCAGGACGACAAGCTGATTAATTATGCCACCCTCAGTTCCGTGTTTATTCATTTTATCCACAGCATGATCTAAAGTGTCTTCAGGTTCAACACAAGCCACATCCGTCACCATGGCCTTTTCAACCGTTGTGCCCAGCTCATAGTTATCCAGAATCAAATTATGACCAAGATCAGAGGCCGTTACAATACCAACCAATTTTTCATCATCAATAACTGGTAAAGCACTTACCTTGTGTTTCATTAATTTTTCAAATGCAAAAACCACTTCTTCACCAGGAGTTACCGTAATTACATTTTCAGTCATTATTTCTTTTACTTTCAGATTTTCCAACACCTTTTTCGCCCCCATTGCTTTTTGTAATAGATTTAATTATTGAATCAATGGTAGTTACCACGTCAATATTTTCAATAACCGGAACATTATTTTTCTTAGCCTGACTTTCAAAGTACTTATGTGTCCTTCGAATAGCCCAGAAATAACTCATATATCGTTTAAGAGGTCTTCTGGCCCACATCTGTCGGCATCTGGAATAGAAACGTCCTTTATGTACATTTTCATCCGAAACAGTAAGCACAAACATGGCCACATTATTTTTATTGACCAGATCTTCCCTTATAAATCCAGGGACAATATGAACTCCTTCAATAACAATACTTATACCTTCTTTTAATGCCCTTTCAATTACAGCTTCCACACCAATACTTACAGTATCAACATGGTCTCTAAAACCAATTAAAACTTCGTCCAGCTCAGGTGGTGGAGGTATTCTTAAAGATCTATAGGCAGTATAACTTGATTCATAAATAGAAGGCAATAATTCTTTAGAAACTATTTTACGCATTACTTCCCGAATCATATCAGTACTAATCATATTTCTAATTCCTAATCGATTGGCCACTTCAAAGGCAATTGATGAAGTACCAACTCCTGAAGCTCCACCAATGAGAATAATTAGAGGTTCTTTACACTTCCTGATTCGTCTCCATGCGACGTATTTTTCAGCAATTTCACTGTTTTCTGATTTTAATCTTTCACAGACTATTTTAACCAGATCATCAATAATTATAAGTTCAATACCTTCATTTTTTAAGTGGGCTTCAATTTGAGAAGCAATAGTATATGCTTTATTTGGTTCCATTTCAGCTCTGGTTAAAGATCTAGCCAGAACTCCCTTAGAAAAAGGTTCTGTGTATTTTTTACCACTTACTTCTCCTTGAACCATTATCATCATTTTATCACCTTAAAGAAAGCAGATACTATTTTTAAGTTAGTAAGTACCGTTTAATATACTTTTATAAATAATTTTAAGAATAGGAATATCATTTTATTTCATTATATTAATATCTGATTTTTTAATATCTGATTTTCATTTTAAAACCAGATAATAAATCAAAAAATGTAGATTAACAGAATTATAGTTTAATAATTTTAGACTTAATCTGGTTATTTTCATCATTAATCTGGATTAAACAGGCCCCACCAGTCATAATTTGGCCAGGGTTCATGATAACAGTTTCACCAATCTTATCAATGGACTGTGCCTCGTGAATGTGGCCACAGATATTAATATCCGGATTATGTTCTTCAATAATCTTTCTAATACTTTCACTGCCTACATGACGGCCATCTGGTAGTTTATCTGCATTGGTATTTAAAGGAGGGGCGTGTGTAACCAGTATTTTTATATCCTGATCTTTCATTTGCACCATAATCTTGCCCAGTTCCTCATATATCTCCACTTCACCAAATTCCATGGGAGTATTAAATGGAGTGAGATTAGAACCACCAAAACCACAGATACCCACATTTTTAATAGTAGTACTTTTACCATGAATATTTATAGCTCGGGAGTTATCTAACTGACTGTTAATTTCATGAGGATCACAATTACCCGGAATAGCCACCACTGGTATGTTATAAGAAGAAATATCATTTAATATGTCTTCTGCAAGCTCAACAGGGCCAAAATGAGTTATATCTCCTGCGATTACTATTAAATCTACTTTATTATTATCTAAATAATTGTTTAAGGCCTTGTGAGTAGAACCATGTAAGTCACTAATTGCTAAAATTTTCATTTAATCACCGAGTATTATGAATTTAGAGAATTTATAGAGTTTATGAATTATAAGAAAGAGTCATAGTCTTTTAATTAATCTTTTAGGACAATAAAATCCCATTGTAATTAAAATAATTATTTAATTGATATAAAATTTTAATTATATAAAATAATTTTTTTTAAATGAATTAACAATAAAAGATTAAAAGAATTAATCTCTGAAAAATGATCCTATTTCTTTTAATCCATTTTTTACGTTTGTAGAATCACCATATATGGCAATAACATCATCTTTTTCAAATTCTATTATTAAATTATTCTCTTCTGCAATTTCCTGCACTCTGTCCTCGGCCAGAGGCTCTTTTAAGTTTATCCTGGCAACTTGAAATCCTGGAGGAGCCCCAACAATGAAACGTGACTTAGTTTCGTGAGTTTTATAGACTTCTTTACCTAAAGAAGCCATTTTAAGTTTCTCAAACCATTCTTTCTGGTAATCATCCCCAACAGTCTCTGCTAGATCCATTAACCTATCCTGAATAGAATTTAAAGAATCATTAACTCGTTTTAGTTCTTTAATAGTGTCTGGATGGGTAGGGTTTGAAATATAGAAGTTAATTGATGTTTTTACTAACCTTGTATCTTCATTGATTTTTGTAGGTACATCTACGCCTTTTTTCTTCAGGTCCGTCAATAAATCAACTAAAACTAGCCAGGTTTGTTCCACTGGAAAATTATTACTCATAAGTGTCCTTCCAGTATTTTTAAAGTGGTGTGATTAACTTTAGCATCGGCAGCGGTCAGTTCATCCTGAATTTCTTTTATATCTTTGTAAGAATCCAAAAATAGTATGTGAAAACTTTCCGTGCCCTGTATGTTTAAAACAGCGATTTCATCATTATCCTGGACTTCTCTTTTTTCTAGTCCTGCTTTGAATTGAACGAAAGAGCCGTATTCTTCAGGTAAGTCTTTAAATTCAAATATTCCTGTGAGAGTCGCAATAAACATAAAAACACCTCTTGATTATTTAATATAATTTAGAAACATTCTAAGATCAAGGAAATTCAATACTATAATTCCATCAAATCCCTTGCAAAGAATATTACTATTATATATTATTATAAAATTCCTTTAAATAAATATTTTTACTAAAAAACGTGAATTGTAAATCGATAAATATTCCAAAATAACTAGAATTAAAATTAATCTAAAAGAAAAAATAAAATAAAAAAATAAAGAATTGAAGAGAATTATTCTCCGCCAGTGATCTCATCAAGTTCTGAAAAGTCTAAGCACTTTTTGACAGCGTCGTCAGTGCAAACTTGGTGAGAGTCCAAGGTCAATTCGTCACCAGCTAATCCCATAGCCAGACCTAATAGTTGGGCTAAGTGGAAAACAGGAATGTCGAATTCATCGCCGTATTTGTTTTTAATTTCCATTTGACCTACATCAAATTGCAGGTGGCAGAATGGACAAACGTTTACAATAGCGTCTACACCAGCATCTTTCATGTTGTTGAGTTTTTCTTTGGTGAAATCGAGAGCCACATCAATGTCTCTTGATCTTACTCCACCACCAGCACCACAGCACATCATTTTGTCCTTGTATGGTACAGATTTTGCACCAGTGGCTTCAACGATTTCGTCTAGGATGGTTGGTTTTTCCGCGTTGTCAATTTGAATTTCAGCACTTGGTTTGAGGAAGTGGCATCCGTAGTGGACAGCAACATTTAAGTTTAGTGGTTGGTCAACTAATTCTGCGATTTTGTCAAGACCTACGTCGTTGTAGAGTACTTCAGCAAAGTGTCTTACTTTTACGTCACCTTTGAATTCTCTTCCAGTTTCAGCGAGGATTTCATTGATTTTTCCTTTCATTTCCTCGTCTTCTTTTAACATGTGGTTGGTTTCGAAGAGGGAACCAAAACAACCGTTACATTCGGTCATTATGTCGCTTCCCATATCTTCAGCAATGGTAATGTTCCGAGCAGCAATAGCAGCCCAGGTAGTTTTGTCAAAAGAACCAAATACACCAGGGGCAGGACAACAGGAAGCTCCTTCCATGTCATTGAGTCCAATGTCTAATCTGTCGAATAAGATTCGAGTAGCTTTTTCGATACCTGGGTATCGGTTGTTCATAATACATCCTAAGAAGTATGCGATTTCCATTTTTGATCCTCCTAAAAATTGATTATTCTAATTCCTTTGATTCCCAGTTGTATCCAATTAGGGAGTCAAATCCAGTAGCTTTTAAGATGGTTTGCACTTCTTCAAGTGCTCCCGGGAAAGAATGAGTGGTTGGTGGTAATTCGCCTAGTCCTACTCTTTTTCTTAGTTCCATGGTAGCGTCATTGATTGGCACACCGTGGCCACTTTCAATAACAAATTTACCAGTCATTTTGTGAGCAGGTGCCATGAATCCAGCTTTTGCAGCTTCGTTACGGGTTAATTTTACTACGTCCACAATTTTGATGTCTCTTGGGCATCTTTCTTGGCAAGCGTAACAGGTGGTACACATCCATAGATTAGGGTCAGAAAGTAATTCGTCTTTTAATCCGATGTTGGCTTTTCTGATAATTTGTCTGACTCGGTAAGGAGTTCTCCTTCCAGATGGGCAGGATCCAGTACATGTTCCACATTGGAAACAGTACTCTAAACTGTCGCCACCAGCTGCTTTGATGGATTCGGAAAACTCTTTGTCTTTAGCATCAGCTTTCATTAAGTTTTCATCTTTTTGCAATAAACTCATATTATCACTCACTTTAGATTTTGGTTTTTCTTCTTCAGTTACAAGTGGGGTTTTAGAATCTTCAACTTCAGTTTCTTCGGTTTTGACTTCTCTACTTCTTCTTTAACAGGTTCTGCTGGAACTTCAGATTCAACTGACTTTGCAGTCTCTTCTTTAGTCTCAACTTCAGCGTTTTCAGGTTCGGCAGTAGTTTCTTCCAGAGTTTTGGTTGAAGTTTCAGAAGATTTGGTTTCAGGAGATTTATCAGGAGATTCTGATTTTTTCTCTTCACCCTCTTCTTCTTTTTCCCCGGTTAACATACTTTTAAGGCGTTTTAATACGGACATTAGTTTCACACCTTGAAACTTCATAGGTTTTATCTAAACCTCAGATTCTCTTATTAAACTGTGATTTATATCCATATATAAAGGTTCCTAAAAATTTGATTAGTGTAACCTTTTTAGTTACACTTGATTCCAAAAACAGGATTAATATAAGTAGAATTCATAGAATTATCCAATAGTAAATTCATATGATTTATTAAACAACAGAATCATATTAAAAATAGTAAATTAATTTAATTAGTATTCTAAATTACGTAAATTAATCCTGATAGTTCAGAAAATATATATTCCTAAAAAATATTTTATAAAATAAAAAAATTAAATATATGACATTTATCTATTTGTAATCACAATAATGGAGATAAAATGGCTAAAAAAGAAAATATTGAAATAAAAGGCCATGATGGACCTGCACGTCTTGGAGAACTTGGAGATTTGAAAACTCCCACCCTAATAAATGCAAAGTCCATGGATATATGCCCTGATGAAGCAATGGCCTATGATGTTCCTTTATCACTGGCTGAATGGTCTGTAGAAAAAACAATTGAAAAAGCAGAAGAATACAAAAATAGTGGTCAATCTATAAAAAATACTTTTGCAGTGATTCACGGGGCCAAATACTCAAATTTAAGGATTGAATGTGCTCAAAATCTGGAAGAAATAGGTTATAAAACGTTGTTAATTGCCAATGCCGATGAACTGGTTCGCCGACCACGAGATGTTGCTGAGATTCTATCTGATTTAAGGGAATCTATCAGTCCCAACACAGCTTTGTGTTTTCCATTTGCTGAGGCCTCATTCATACCAGTACTGTCCTACATGGGAATAGATTTATTTTCAGATGCTATTTGTGAGTTTTATAGCTATCTGAATATTATGATGACTCCTGGAAGTTCTTACAACCTTGAAAAATACCAGATTTACCAGCTAGAACAAAATGAGCTTTTTGAATATAATAAAAAAACCATGGATCTGGTTACAAGAGAAGTAAGGGAAAATATAAAAAATGGAACCTTGCGTAATCTGGTTGAGTCTCTATCCTGTTCTTCTCCACAGAACATGTCACTTTTAAGAATGCTGGATAAAAACCATTCAGATTTCCTGGAAAAATATACTCCACTATACTAATTTAAGAATAAAAATATATTCAATCAATTTTAGCCAATATATTTATTTTTCAAGTTTTATTATTCATTTTTATTTCTATTCTCATCATTTTTTTAAAATTTTAATTTATAAAAATATAAAAAAATTAGTAAATAGTAAATAAAAATAGTAAAATAAAAAAAGAAAATAAAAATTCTATTTTATTTCCTGGAAGCCAAAACCAGGTAATGATAAGGACCGGTTTCTTTAATAGCTTTTTCTTCAAACCCGTATTTTTGAATATTATCCAGAACATCTTGTGGTTCCAGACGAACATCCATAGGTGGGCCCGGAGTTCCTTCAGTTTTAATGAATTCTACAATAGCTAAAACACCATCGTCCTTTAACACCCTATTTATTTCATCCATGGTACTGTCCAATTCATTGTTGCCTACGATTCCATGGAAAACATTAGCTGTTAAGTATATATCTATAGATTTATCTTTTACAGGAATACTGGAAGTGATATCAGCTAAAAGTGGTTCGATATTTTTTAAATCTTGATTTCTAATTTCCTGTTTTAAAATATCCATAGAAGGTTCGTAAACATCAACTGCATAGATTTTTCCTTTTTCACCAGCGATTTTAGATGCTTCTAATGAAATAAAACCATCACCTGCACCGGCATCAATAAGAACATCCCCTTCTTTAATTCCTACATTTTTTAAAACTTCAGAAGCACTTAATATCGCACTACTGGATTTTCCACCATGTTTATGTATTTTTTCTGAGATTAAATCACCCCATTATTAAATATAATTATTCATCGTATTGGATTTTCTAAATAATTTAAATAAAAATATTAAAATTATTTTAATTAATTTAATTAATTTAATTAATTTAACCCATTTATTTTTTAATATTTTAACTATTACTATTTATCAACACTCAAACGAAGTTTAGAGAATAGTACCACACCTACAACAAATATTATGGCCGTGAGCAAAATACTCCAACCCATATCATACGTAATGGCATCCCAACCTTCACCATAAATCAATACAGTCCTTAGAGCATCCAATATATGGGTCCAGGGAAGAATATCATAAAATTCAAATGTTCTACCCATGAATTCACCAATAACCACTTGTGGAAGAGGGAAGAAAGCTCCTACCAGGAAAGAAATAGGTATGGCTACTAATATTCCCAGGTTGGATGCTTGTTGGTCGTTTTTAGCAAAAGAGGCAATAATCATCCCTAATGCTATAGAAGCAATTCCCCCAATTACACCAATGAACATGGCCAATAATATGGAATTTAATCCTCCTTGCCAGTTAAAGCCCATGATTATTGCAGTTATAAGGAGGATTAAAACTTGCAAAGCAGCTATTGCAGACCATGGAAGGAGTGCTCCAAATAACAAGTCAAATGATCTCATTTTAGATAATTTTAAGCGAGCTAAAGTTCCTTTTTCAACTTCTCTAGTCAAGCTGGCAGCCACAGTGGTAGAAAGAAGGAGAATAGCAAATACCATCATTCCTGGTGCCAGGAAATCAAACTGGGAGAATGATTCGGTTCCAGCAACAGACTCCACATCACTTTCAAATATTTTTATAGATCCTCCAGTGGTTCCTGATGCCTGATTCTGAATACCTGTCACCAGACCATTCTGATACTCCGCTACAATTTTTACCAGCATGGCCTGAGAAACTCCAAAGGCTATACTGGATGAATCTCCACGGATAACCAGTTTTAATGTATTATTATCCCTATATTCTGTAGGCACAGAAGTACCAGTAGATTGGGCAGTGATTGAAGCTTTTATTGAATCAACAATTGACTGGGAGAAATTTTTTGGGATGATTATGGCAGCATCAGCTTCTTTAAGTTGTATAAGTTGGTCTGCCGATGATTCTGATGTTTCGGTCACTCTAAACAATTTTACATCATTATCTTCATACTCAGCATCTTTGAGGATTTTAGTCAGATTATTCCCATAATTGACCTCATCATTAGTTAAAGGCATTTTGGCACCTTCATCTAGATTAACAACCGCTAAGTTATGTGGTTCATTACTTTTACCCATATCTTCAAAGGCAAAACCAAAAATTACCATGAAAAACAGAGGAAACAGTAAAATCATGAAAAGACCACGCCGGTCCCGGATAAGTTCCTTAAAATCCTTAATAGCTACATTAATAAACTTCATTTAAATCCCTCAAAAAAATAATTATTGATTAATGTCATTTTATTCTCTATTTCCATTTTATTCCCTCAAACTGGTCCCGGTTAATTCTATGAAAACATCTTCAAGTGTGTTTGGCCTTAAAAATAGATCTTCTACTTCCACATCTATATTCTGCAATTCAGCCATTATTTCGGGGAGTTTACCAACTGCATTTAAAGTTCGGACATTGATTTTACCCTCAACTTCCGTTACTGAATCAATAATATCCAGATTTTTAAGGACATTAATAACTTTTGAATTTTTATCCGGGTCTGATAAGTGCATATAAACCACATCCCCCTCCCCTATCTCTCTTTTTAGATTGTGAGGAGTATCCAGACGAAGCAATTTACCATGATCAATAATAGCAATACGGTCTGAGAGACCATCCGCCTCATCCATCAAGTGAGTGGTTAAAATAACCGTTTTGCCCTCTTTATCTCTTAAAGAACGGATGAAATTCCACAATACTCTCCTTGACTGAGGATCAAGTCCTTCTGAAGGTTCATCAAGAACCACTATCTCTGGAGAATGGATTAAAGCCATTGCCAGATTCAATCGACGTTTCATGCCCCCTGATAAATTAGAGACTATAGTGTCTGCTTTTTCAGTTAACAATAGATCATTTAATAACCTTTCAACACGTTTTTTAAGAATATCCTCTGGAACTTCATACATCTCCCCCATAAATTTCAGACTTTCCTGACAGGTCAAACTGTCCCATAACACAATATCCTGTGGGCAAATCCCTATTTTAGATTTATCCACTTTATTTATGTCCTGGCCATCTATTAAAATCTGACCACTGGTAGGGCGCAGTAAACCTACAATCATGCTGATAGAAGTGGTTTTTCCGGCACCATTAGGGCCTAAAAATCCGAAAACTTCTCCCTTCTTTATTTTAAGGTTAAGGCCATCCACCGCTTTAAAGCCATCAAAACTCTTGGTTAAGTTCTGGGCATTGATAATGTAATCTTCCATTCTATCCCCTCTAATCATCCTTTTGTTTAATAAACTTATAATTAATAAACCATTTATCGTTTAAGAAGTAATTTAACAACTTTTTAAATAATAACTTTTAATTAAATTAACATTTTTAATGATTTCGTTTAAATCAAATTTATTTGAATAATATTAGATTAATATTGAATTTATATTGTTTTTAATTACATTTCCCATTAATTTTTCATAAAATTCAAGTGAAATCTCCAATTCTTTGATAGCATATTCAAGAACAGTAAATGAAATTGGTGGAATTTCGGAGCCTAAATCTTTCTTTTTTTCTAGGGCCTCTTGATACATCTGTAATTTAGCATCATATACGGGTCTAACTACTTTTTCACGGCTTTCCTCCGATATTAGATCAAAAAATGCTGCCTGGACTTTAAAATCAAATTCATCAATATCGGGTTTAGGTGGGGTAGCTACCAGTTCTAAGAAATGTTTTTTTCCATTTTCTGTAATGCTGTATACTTTTTTATTCATCTTTTCGCTGTTAATTTCTTTTCCAATGATAAAACCGTTTTTTTCCAGTTTTCTGAGCGTTGAATATAGTATATTATTGTTTAATTTGAAGTAAGGATTCCCAAAATAGTTCTTTACATTTTTTTTAAGAGCATATCCATGGCTTGGATTAATATAAATCATGCCTAAAATAATAAGTTCCGAATTAACCATTGTCATCACTTAAAAGAGTTACTTTTAACATATGTTATTTTTAACATAATATGTTCCAGTATTTATAATATGTGATTATCAACTTATTCAAAATATTTGAACTATAAAACACAAATAAAATAACAATTATCATTAACTCAAATCAAGCATCTTTATTAAAAAGGAGGCTTAGTTATTATCGAAAAAATAGAAATCACCATGATAAATGAAAATGTGCACAATTTTAAAAGAGGAGAATTCGGTGTAGAAAACATTGAAATCAATGAGAGCAGAGGATTTATTGAGATTAAATACGTCGCCCATGAAATGGGTCAAAAAACTGTGCTGATTCCTCTTTTAAATGTGGAAAAATGTGATTTCCTTCAAAAAAATGTTGTAGTGGAGAAATAATCGTCCAGCCATTTACTTAAGCAGTTATTTATTAAAATTAGTAAATTTAGCTCATCTAGAGCTATTTACGCAAAATTACAATATCTCCTCAGGAGCACCGGCCATAGCCACCAGGTATTCTGCTTCCATGAAATGCATTTTAGAAGGAATTATCAAACAATGCAGTGGCCCTCCAAAGTCTTCATTAATTAAATTTTTAATTTTATCGGCCCTTACCAGGGGCTGTGGAGAACCTGCACGGGCTATGGCCACTGCCAGAGTATCTTCACTTAATACATCTTCTTTTCGCTCATTTTCAACTTTTAAAAGATACTCCAGGCCCTCATTAGCCATCATGTATCGATTTTCATGGGCCCTTATATCCAGCAAGACCAGGGTATGGGCATCTTGTTCCAGATTGTTTTTAATGGCCAGATAAGGGGAATGAGGAAAATAATTATCTTCAGGGAAAGGTACAGTGGTAACTTTACCGAACTTATAAGCCTGTAACCCAGATATGCCCGGTGCTGCGGATAATATAGAAGAAGAATGTATCACCTGAGTTTCTATCCCCATTTTTTTGGCCTCCATCATCATATCCGTGTGCGTGGTGGCAATTAATGGATCACCAGCAATTAAAAAGGCTACATTTTTAGTTTCTGCTGATTTTAAAGGAATTATTTCCTCTTCCACCTCTTCTCTGGTTAATATTTTAACTTCTCTTTCTAATAATTTCTCAAACTCAGCAATAGATGTCCCAAATAAACCTGCGGTATAAAACTCAGCATAAACTTCATCTGCTGATTTTAAAGCTTCCAATCCTTTAACCGAAATATCTTTTTCATCATAAAGTCCTAAACCAATAAAATAAAGCATTTAATCACCTTTTAATAAAAATATTACTTAATTAGACAAATACTCATGAATGACATTCTTCAAGTCATATCATTGAAATTAGAATAATTGAATTTTAATTTACTTTAATAAAGATTAAGTCTGACATTATTATAAATTAATATTTCTAATCATATAATTAATTCATAAAAATATCATTTATCATTATATTCAATTTAATATTAAATCAGAAATTCTTATTTCAGAATATCTAATAACAAATTTATCTTAAAATATCTAATAAATAAATAATTACAGTTATACTGCATTTTATGAGAGGAAACACATGAAAGGTATTAAAGTTCCCAAAAATAAGGCCAATGACATTCGTAAGATCCTAATGGAAAACTCTTTGATAGATCTGGGTCTTAAAATAGAAAGGGACTCTGAATTTGTTTATTTACCATTAATTTCAGGTATTAATTCTGAAAAATTGGCTTTACTAAATACTGAACTACCAGATATCGATATTGTGAAATCAATTATTGAAATGGAGTTTGAAATACAAAAAAGAGGCCCTAAAAGCTTCATGGATTTCTTAAAAGGCAAAATTGATGATAATAAAATTCAGGAAATAAAAAAGTCCTTTGACATCATCGGAGATGTGGTAATCCTTGAAATCCCAGAAGACCTGGAAGAGCACAAGTACACCATTGGGAAAGCCGCTCTGGACTTCACCAAACGAAAAGCAGTTTTCATGAAAAAAAGCGAGATAAAAGGAATTATCAGGACCCGGGAACTGGAACATCTGGCCGGTGCAGACATTTCCGAGACCGTGCACATCGAGTATGGCTCTAGAATCATGCTGGATGTGAAAAAAGTTTATTTCAGCCCGAGACTGGCCACTGAAAGGGAAAGAGTGGCTCAACAGGTTAAAGACGGTGAAATAATTGTGGACATGTTCTCTGGAGTAGGGCCCTTTGTCATGGACATTGCTCGGCATCGGGAAGTCCTTATTTATGCCATTGATATAAATCCAGATGCTATTTATTATTTAAAAAAGAATATGGAACTTAATCATGTGGAAAAAAAGGTAATTCCAATTTTAGGTGATGTAAGCCAAGTCTTATTAGAACAAGATATTTCTGCCGATAGGGTGATAATGAATCTTCCTGGAACGGCTTATGAGTTTTTAGATAAGGCCGTGGAACTGATTAAACCGGGCGGGGTTATTAATTACTATGAATTCTCCTCTGATTTTGATAAACCCATTCAGAGAATAATAGATGCTGCTGGGCCTCGGAAAGTGGAAATACTAAATAAAAGGCATGTTAAATCCAGAAGTCCTGGTGTTTGGCACATGGGAATTGATGCCAGGATAAATTAGGCCTTTTTAAACTTAAATAGAATAAAATTGAAAGAAAAAATAGAATACTAAATAATTTTTTTTTTAAAACTTGATTACTTGACCAGTTATAATGGATCTAAAATCCCATTTTCAGTTATTATACCAGTAATAAGGTCACTGGGAACAATATCAAAGGCAGGGTTCCTCACTTGCGTTCCTTCAGGCGTTATACGACATCCACCATAATTAATCACTTCTTCAGACCCTCTCTCCTCAATTTCCACTTCATAAATTGAATTTTCACTATCAAAAGTGCTCATGGGAGCGGCCACGTAAAAGGGAATATTAAATCTCTTGGCAGCCAGGGCCACCATTAAAGAACCTATTTTATTGGCCACACCACCTTTAGCCACTCTATCAGCCCCAATAACTATTTTGTCAACTTCTCCCTGCTGCATAAGGTATCCGGCAGCGCTGTCCACGATTAATTTAACTGGAATATTCTCCTGCTGCATTTCCCAGACACTTAAGCGGGCTCCCTGGCCTAAAGGACGGGTTTCATCACATAAAACATTTATTTTTTTACCTTCCTCAAAAGCTGCCCTTATAACACCCAGTGCAGTCCCATAATCCACACAGGCCAGTGCTCCAGCATTGCAGTGAGTTAAAATTGTGTCACCATCATTTATTACCGTTGCACCGTGCTTTCCCATGGCCCGGTTGGTATCAATATCTTCCTGATACATTTTTAGGGCTTCTTCCAGGGGCGAACCAGATGCCATAACCCGGTCCACGGCCCAGAAAAGGTTTACCGCTGTGGGCCGGGAGCTTTTTATTTCTTCAGCTACATTTTCCAGGTCTTCACCGGCCAGATCAGCTAGGGCTATTCCAAAGGCCGCTGCCACCCCAATGGCCGGTGCACCTCTTACCACCATGGTTTTAATGGCATGAATAACATCTTGATAAGTTTTACAGTTGAAATACGTAAGTTCGTCAGGTAATTTGGTTTGATCAATTAGTAAAAGTTTATTATCTTCCCAGAGCATGGTTTTCATAGAAATTAACCCCTTAATTTTCTTTAAATACCTTAAAATAAGAATAATCAGTTTAATATAGATTAATAAAATGTAAATATAATTAATAAAAAAATAAGGAATTAGTAATGACTGGCTGGAGTCATATCTAAATGCTTGTCTTCACTCTTTTTACCGGGAATTCCATAGGCATCGGCCCGGCACTGGGTACAGGCCCGGAATATAGGAATAATCTCTTCCACTTCGTCCCTGACTTTTTCAATCTGGGCACAGGTTGGTCTGGAGTAATCCTTCATTTTTCCTAATGGAATTAAAGGTATAACGTTCATTAAAGATGCTCCTCGTTTTTTAACCTCACGGGCAATGTCCACGATGTGTTCATCATTCAATCCAGGGATTAAAACACTGTTTACCTTGACTATGATTCCTTTCTCGGTAATTTTTTCAATACCATCCAGTTGGTTTTTGGAAAGTAATTTAAAGGCCTCTTCCCCTTCATAGACTTGGCCCTCATAAACCACATGGGAGTAAATTTCCTTTCCAATTTGAGGATCTACCGCATTTACCGTTACGGTAATGGTATTAATGTTCAGTTCAGCCAGTTCGTCTGCTTTATCAGCCAATAGCAAACCATTGGTACTCATGCATTTTATAAGATCGGGAAATTCTTCACTGGCTTTTTTAAAGAATTTAAATGTATCTTCATTGGCCAATGCATCCCCTGGTCCGGCTACACCAATAACAGAAATTGGCATTTCACCTGTGACTTTCCCCACATGTTCCACCGCATCATCCGCATTCATAATCCGGGCAGCCACTCCCGGCCGGATTTCACATTCATTCAATTCCCTTGTGCAGAAATTGCAGTGAATATTACAGCGGGGCGCAATAGGTAAATGAATTCTTCCCACTTTATCGTGCATTTTTTCATTAAAACATGGGTGAGCTTTAGTTACGTGAGCAAATCTTGCTTGTCTTTCTGTTTCATCCATAATGATGACCTCTTATGTATTTATTATAAGTAATTATTCTAGTGAAAATTTATAATTTTTAAATATAATTTATTATTTAATTTTTATTATTATTTGATTTTACTTAAGTTAATTGTTCGGATGTATTGAAACATTCGTATATTATCAAATAATATTTTCTCATTTATAATATAAATATTTTTATTTTTTTAGTGATTATAATTTCAATAAATAAAGACTAAGAATTTTTTAAATCTTCAATCATTTCCTGGCATTTTTCAATCCATTCTTCCTTTAAAAGTTCATCAGTACAGGCCATGGCGATAATATTACCTTCAGATAAATCTTTTATAACTCTAAAACCCTCAGGGAGAATTCTAAAAATGGCATCGTAAACTTTTCTTTTGAGAGTTTCTGCCGGGTCATATACCACCAGTTCTTTTAGTTCAGCCGTGGGGTTTTCAATAATAATCTCAAATCTACTGGGCTGATGAATTTTTTCCCTGCCCTCGATTTCCCATAGCTTTTTAAGGAGGTTTGGTAGGTAAGTTTCATCACCAATACGAATAGAAGTTTGATCTTCTTCAGGATCGTATTTATAAGTGGCAAAATCCTCAATAAAAACATTTTTAGAGGTTTTCTCTACCATTACCGCAATTAAGAATACTGGTTCACGGGGATCAACAAAAACCCTCATGTCTTTAATTGACCTGTTTATTTGAAGGTCATGCATAATCTGCTTTACGATTAACTCGTAAACTTCAGCCCCTTTAGGGTCATAACAATCCACTAACATTTAGATCCTCTTTAAGTGTTTTATGACAAATTAACTAAATAATTCAACAATAATTATTTTTCCTGCCTTTTTCCCAATCCAGAAACCAGTAAAGCTCCGCCTACTGCCCCAATATACTGAGAGTACTCGGGAACAATTACATTAATTCCACCCAGGACTTCACTAACAGCTTCCACCAATCCTTCAATAAGAGAAGTTCCTCCTACCTGAATTAATGGCTCACGAACATCTATTTCTTGCAATTGTTGTTCATAAACCTGTTCAGCAACTGAATGACATGCAGCAGCTGCAACATCCTCTTTACTACCTCCTGCAGCCAGCGAAGTAACTAAGTCCTGAATACCAAAAACAATACAGTAACTATTCAAAAGAGCTTTTTGATAATCACCTTTAATGGCTAAAGGCCCCAGTTCACTAATATCTACTCCTAACCTACGGGAAGTTATTTCTAAAAACCGGCCTGAAGCTCCGGCACATATTCCACCCATGGTAAAATTATCAGGAATGCCGTCATTGACAGTTATAACCTTGTTATCCATTCCACCAATATCTAAAACTGTGGCCTCGCCTTTTTGATGGCCGGCCAGATAAACTGCTCCTTTAGAATTGACACTAAGCTCTTCCTGGATTAATTCAGCGCCCATTTTCTTCCCAATAGTTAAACGACCATATCCAGTAACTCCCATACCATCAATATCATCCATTTTATATCCCGTGCCTTCCATGGCCTGAGCGATCCCATCATTGGTACAGGCAATAACATCAGTAGTTGGTAACCATCCAGTACCAATTACCTTATTATTTTCCATTAAAACGACTTTAGTAGTTGTAGAACCAGAATCAACCCCTAATGTAAGGCCTTCTTGTTTTTCTCTGGCCAATAAACTCTTTCTGGCCACAGTAGTAGCCAAAGCTTCCATACGTATGAATAACTCATCAGCTTTGGTTCTTTCAGTAAACGAATAAGTTACAACTGGTAAACGGGTGTTTTGTTGAATAAAACGTCTGATTTCATTTCTAACCAGGGCCCCTTCGGCACATCTAAAACATGTAGCAATGAAAACTGCGTCGGCATCGCTTTTGCCTTCCACTATAGATAAGGCCCGGGCAATCATTAATCTAATTCCTGAACTGGCGCAATTGAAACCAAATTTTTCATAAGCTTCATCAATATAATCAATATCGGTCTCTGGTATTACAATTTCTGCCCCAAATGTATTGGCTGCTTTCTCTATTTCTTTCTGAACACCACTGTACTCAGTTCCACATGAAATTTGGGCTATTTTAACCATTGTCTTCCTCCAGTGAGTCTAAAAAGGTGTTAATTTTATTAACAAGTTCTGTGGTTTCATCTTTAGTTTTAGGATATTTCAGTTCCAGCGTGGGAATTCCTCGCTTTCTAAGATTAAATACACAAAGTTCATTGGTTCTGGCGCATCCAATACATCCAAAGCCAAAAGGGGCTTCATCCATAATAATGGCCGCTTCTGCTTCTTCAATTAATGGTCCAAAAATGGACATTCTTCCCCGAACACCAGAAGGAACCTCAATAGCAGCGTATTTAAGGCCTTTAATGGGGTCTTCTTCAGTAAGATTGAAAGGGGGTGAATCGATTTCAGGGTCTTTAACCTTTTTTCTTATTTCATTTTGTAAAACTAAGGCCTTATGACCTCTTCGTTCAATTAAATCTGCAAGTATTAGTGAGTTTGGTGGAAATATCGCTACTTTCAATAGAATTCCCCCTTAGAAGGTTCATTTTTTAAAGGTTCTGGTCGGCGTGAAATCTCGATCATGTCACTGAAAAGCCCTTTGGTAATGTCGACAATGCCAATTGCTGCGATTGTTTGGTTATTTTCTTTTATAGGAACTACTACCAGAGGCATTCCCTTATAAGGACCTGATTCCGGTTCTCCACGTATTGTTTGACCTGTTTCTAAAACTTTTTCTAGAACAGGACCTGTGTAATCGTAGTCAATAACTTCACCGTCTTCAATGCGCACTCCATTGGATTCTATAGTTCGCATGGTAAGAGGAAGTTTACTAACCAGTTCATGAATGGCCAGAGCCATATTTTCAATTTCTTTGCCAGTTGATGATGGAGTAATTTTCATTTTTTAACCCTCATCTTTAATTTTTGATGATTTTTCGGATTTAGAAGATTTATATGATTTTTTAACGATTTCTTTGAAATCATCTACGGAAACTTTTTCTGGTTCTTTAATACTCACTTTTTGAGGCTTTTTCAAAGCTTCACCAACATAACCCAGTAACTTAAATTCTTTTTCCAGTTGATGATAACCTTCTCTAGCAGCGCCCCTATGGCCCCTGCATCTTCTAGGATCTCCTGGTGGAAATCCACGATCTTTAGTAAATATATTGTAAGGATCAAGAGCCCTGGCTTTATCTATCGCCTTATCTACAACTTCCCGGTCACCATAAACCATAGCACCATAACAGGTAGACTTTATGGTTAGAGGAAGTTCCAGCATGTGTAAATTTTGAACCAGCTCACTCTGACTAATAGTGGCCCCAGGACCCAGAATAATCATTCTGGTTCGCGTATTGTCATCTTTACAAACTTCAGGACTTTCTTTCGGCGACATATACTAAATCCCCCTCTTTAAACTTTTCTAGGCTCTCTAAACCTTTAATTACTTTTCCAATAACATTAGTTCCATTAAAGGGTTCTCCAGTAGGACCATATTCATCGTTATCTTCAAATCGAACCCCTATAATACCTATATGTCTTCTGGACATGTTAGTTATTCCCAATTCTCCTTTTTTAACGCATTTTTGCGGATTATTTTCTGGTATTAATCCCTTTGCTTCCTGTGGGTCCCCTTTAAACATAACAACTTTCATTCCAGGGAAAGCAAAGTGAACTTTTAAGGATCCTAATGGTGCATCTATTAAACCAGAAATCTTCTTGAAATACCAGGAAGAACGAGGTGAATCTTCATTAAATTCAATTTCCACCAGATTATCCCTATTAATTCCTAAAGTCTTTAATTTATTTTCTTTGACTATATCCATGGTAAAATTAGGTTCTTGACTGACAATTAGAGCATCATCATCCACTAATCCATCCCTTACATGCTCAATTCCCCGATCTCTAAGATAAAGTTCTGCTTCTTTTTGAGTCATGGCCAGAGTCATAATACGGTTAGGTTCGGTCTTAAAGGTGATTTCATCACCATTTTTAGCTATATCCAGCAGCTGCATTCCTTTTTCAACTTTACCAATTAATGTATGGGATGGAGTGGAAACACGGTCTTCTCGATAAATATAAACCTTTCCCACACCTTTACCTGAATTTCTAAGAGTCACAGTCCCTCTTTTACGCTCCCCTATAGTTTCAGGACTTTTTTTAAGACCTTGTAACTCATAAAAACCGACAAATGTGTTAGACTCATAATCTATTTTAATTTTATCATTTTTTGCCAGTGCAAAGAAATGTTCTGTGGATTGTGGGGAATCACCAGAAGGCTTTACCAGCACATAAGTGAATACCTGATTCCCTTCTTCCAGAGGAGTTCTGATATCAGTGACCGCCGCGCTTTTTACAATACTTTTACGCTCGATTACAGGTTCAACACTATTTATAACGTCCCTATCTTCTAAATTTAATAATGTCCTTCGGCCACCAGCAATTCTAGCAAAAACACCCCTATTATAGCCAGGTACACCATAAACCGAAGAATGGTCGTCTTTAATCAGTATTACGTGAGTAGAATCTGATGTAAATCCGGAAAGACTTAATACAACTTCTCCTTCTTCATAAAAAAACTCTTCGTGGGTTGATTCAAGATCTGTTTTAATGGGACCTATAGCCACCTCATCGGAAGTAGTCCATCGCACATGGAGATTTTCCAATTTCTTGTAGTTCTTTTTCCATTCTTTGACCAGCTCTGAAGCGTCATCCTCTTCAACCATTTCGATAATTACGCTTCCACGGTTGGTTTTAAGTTTATATTTGTTAATATGTTTTTCAAACTCTTCTTTACCCTTTATAACACCTAAAACGCATCCTTCTTTATATGGGGCATTAACAGCTTGAATAGCATCTTTTACGGTGGAGCCTTCAGGAAGCTCCACTTTTTGGCCATTGACCTTTACCAACATTGGATTCCCTCTTTAATTTGAAGCCTATGTGAGAATATTAGATATTTTACTTTTTATTTAATTTAAGAATTTACATTTTAGTAATATTTTAATTAAATAATATTTAGAATATTTAATATTAAGTTTATAGTTATTTTAGAAAATTCTTTTAAAATCTGTTATATCATTTTAATGTAACTAGTTAATATAAAATTTTATAAATTTTAATAAAAAATAAAATCTTAATCATAATATTAAAAATATTACTAATAAAATATTTTCAAAATAATTATTCAAAAACAAATATCCAACATATAAAACAAAAAATAAGAAGAAATTAGGTTTTTTGAGAGTTAATTAACACTTTCTTCCCTAACACCCATTATTCCATCTTTTTCTAAATCAAAAACAATTCTTCGCTGGCCTTCATGCTCCAGGTAAAGTTTTTGATCAGAAATGATCTTTCCAACTACTGCTCCAGTGATATTTACTTCTTCTAAAAGTTCCAGACATTTTTCAACATTTTTCAAAGTAGCTGTTAAAACAAATCCAGATCCAGGATATGATTTAAGCCATTCATCCCAGTTTACAGATTTATTACGGGGGATCTTATCTAATTCCACCTCAGCACCAACACCTGAAGTTTCTAAAAGCATTCCCAGAGTTCCTAATGTTCCAGGATTACTAATGTCCTTTCCAGCAGTGACCAGTTTTTGGGCTCCCAACTTGCCCATTACATCTATTTGGGCCTGAACCAGGGCTGGATCTTTATGAGTAGTGGTATCCCAATTTAAAGGGAACTTTGGGTGTTGCCTTCCATCTAGATCAATGGCCACAATGACTATATCACCTATTACAGCATCACAACTGGTAATTAGAGCATCTTTAGGCACAATACCTGAAATTGAAACATCCAGGGCATCATAAGGTGTATCAGGATGTACGTGACCTCCCACCATAGGGACACCAAATTTTCGGGCACCGTCTTTAATTCCTTCCATTACTGCAAGACAGGATTCTTCGTCATTTACCGAAAGAACATTAACCATACCCATGGGTTTACCCCCCATAGCCGCAATATCATTCACATTTACCAGAACAGAACAATATCCAGCCCAGTAAGGGTCTGCAGTCATGAGTTTGCCCCAAATTCCGTCAGCAGCTAATAATAAGAGTTTTCCATCACCAATATCTATGGCCGATGCATCATCACCAAAACTAAGTACGGTGTTGCCAGCAACATTGTAAACATCTTTTAAGATAGTCGTTATGTTTTTAATAGGTTTTTTTCTGGTGACTCCTTCAAAATTTTTGAGAGAGTCAACAAGAGTATCTAAATCCAAATCTACACCTCAATAATCTCTGTTTCTTTGATATAATATTGAGCAGCGGTATTATCTATAAGTTGTAGTAGTTCCTTTTTAAAATTTTCTATATCATCAATTTCTATGGTTTCTATGCCTTTAAATAGTTCAGAAAATATTCTAGCACCAATAATATCATCCCAACCACTTTCAAGCTCAATTATCATTGAACCTGAACTTTTAAAGCCGTTTTCCACAACTTGATCCACATCACCATCAGTAATGCCAATTATAGGGACGTCAAAACGATACAAAATGTCTGCAGCCACCAGAGTAGTATCATCACCCACAGTAACTACCATATCAGATTCTTTTAGGCGATAAATATCTTCAGCAGCATGGTTTAAGAAAGAGATTTTGAATTTCCTATTCCGTTCCCGGGATTTAACAATTCTCAGGGTTAACACTGGACCTCCTTAAAAGACCTGTCTTTACAATAGCCTTATTTATGTCGATTTTTCCCAGTTTTTCCACACCATGCTTTTTTAATTCCCCACC
The DNA here is from genome assembly GCA_963774795.1 of uncultured Methanobacteriaceae archaeon. Taxonomy (GTDB): domain Archaea; phylum Methanobacteriota; class Methanobacteria; order Methanobacteriales; family Methanobacteriaceae; genus UBA349. Next base: position 107,283 of record CAVZGI010000005.1, on the reverse strand, counting down.
ACTGATTTCTATAACAATACCGTCCTCAGCAACTAAAATTACCTCTTCCTCAGTGGATTTGCCAATTACAATACCATTAAGAAAAATGTTCTCTCCAGGTGAGACTCCTACCAGCTTACGATAGATTTTAGAACCTTTAATAGTGCTTTTGTGAGTACAATCTGTTCCTTTAACAAATATCTCTTTCATGATAATATCAGGAGTGACAACTTTAAGTCCCATTCTACTTGCAATTTCTTCTGCCATTGGCCTTAGTGATTTTCTCCAGGGAATAACACTGCCATCTGATTCTCCGGGTCTTTCAATCTGTATAAGTAATGGTTTAGTTTTAGATTTTTTAAAAACCTTGTATCCAAAGGCATGGCCCGTTACATTTGATTTTCCAGAATTAATTAAAAAAATAACTTCAGAGCCCTCTTCTTGAAATTTATCCACAGATTCGCTGGGAAGTCTTTTTGTGGATATATCAATTAAGTTCTCTAAATGAGCATCATGGACAGCAGTGCGTCCCATGGTCCCACCGAGACGAGCACGGACATCACCATACTCCTTTAAAAAATCAATTATTTTTAATGCATAACCAGAATCAACAATAAATGGTCCGTGAACCACTACACCAATTTTCATGAATTATTGTTGAACAGATACTATCTTATAATTTGTTGTTACTGTTTAAAGAGTTTCTTATGATCAATTAATTATAATTATTAAAATGAATTATTTATTATGAAATTATTTCCTGAATTCACTCATCTCTTCCATATCATAAAAGATATTACAGAATGATTTACAGGCCACTTTAAGTTCTTCCTCACCAGCAGGAGTTAAAGAATAATTTTTATTGGCATCCACTTCAATTAGGCCGTTTTTCCTCAATTCTTTTAATGCTGGATAAATTGTACCCGGGCTGGGCTTGGTTCCTCTTCTTTTTTCCAGATCTCTACTGATTTGGGCCCCATTCATGGATTTTTTGCTTAATATCCACAGAATTAAATAGGTCAAATATCCTTTCATCTCACAGCATTTCATGATTATTGATATGAAAAACCATTATTAAATATTTGTTATCCAATATCTGATACCCAATATCGTATGACCGATAATTATAAATAGTATTGTCGTATAACCGATAGTGTCGGAGGCTCAGTCAAATGTCATCCCTCCAAAAAACATGCAAAACATACAAGTCGGCAAAACAATCGACATTAGAGGTGAAAAAATGGAAAATAAAGAGTGTAAAATAGTTTGTGGAGATAAAACCGTAGCAACCATTAAGAAAACTGAAAATAGAATGGAAATAAAATGCACAGAAGAAGGAAAAGAAATGTGCAAAGACATGAAAAAGTGCTGCGAATAAAGTTTAAACTATTTTATTTTTTTATTTTTTAACAAATTGACAAATTCCATAGAGGTCCTCAAATGAACAACGTTTTAGAGAATATAAAAAACAGAAGAAGTACTAGAAAGTACCTTCCAGAACAAATCAAGGATGAAGAATTGGATTTAATTCTTGAAGCAGGAATATACGCTCCTTCAGGCCATAATGACCAACCATGGCATTTTACAGTTATACAAAATAAAGAACTTATTAATTTAATGAGTGATGAATCCAAGAAAGCTATGGCCAAATTACCCATTGATTGGATAGCTGCCATGGGAAAAAGTGAGAATTTAAATATTTTTTATCATGCTCCGACAGTAATAGTTGTTTCTGGGAAAAAAGAGGCCACATCACCATTTGCTGATTGCTGTGCAGCTATTCAAAACATGCTGATCGCTGCAGAAAGTATTGATATTGGTTCTTGCTGGATCGGTTTGGCCCGATTTTTCTATGAAAATGCTGATAATTTAAAGAAATTAAATATTCCTGAAGGTTACGAGCCTCATTACTCTGTTTCTTTTGGTTACAAAGCATTAACTACACCAGATGCTCCTGAAAGAAATAGAAATGTAATTAACTACATCAAATAATTTTAAAATAAAATAGAAAACAGAATAATTAAAAAAAGGATTTAAAGTGAATACAATGAAAATCATGGCCATTAATGGAAGTCCCAGAAAGAAATGGAACACCGCACAGCTCCTTGAAAAGACTTTAGAAGGAGCCAAATCTCAGGGAGCAGAAACAGAATTAGTGAATTTATATGATCTGGAATATAAAGGATGTAAGAGTTGTTTTTCATGTAAAACTATGGGTAATAAAATCTACGGAAAATGCTCAATTAAAGACGACTTAACTCCCGTTTTAGAAAAAATTAAAGAATCTCAGGCCATTATACTGGGTTCTCCAATTTATTTTGGATCAGTCACTGGCGAAATGAGATCTTTTATGGAACGCTTATTCTTCCCCTATCTTACTTATACCAACCCTCCTGAATCACTTTTCATGAATAAGATTAATGCAGGGTTTATTTACACCATGAATATTCCAGAAGAATCTGTAGAAGAATATGGATACCATGTTCACTTCAAAACCAATGAAAATTATCTAAAAATGTTATTTGGCTCCGGAGAATCTCTGTTTAGTTATGATACTTATCAATTCAAAGATTATTCCAAGGTTCTGGCCACACGTTTCAATGCAGAAGAAAAAGCACAAAGGAGAAAAGAAGTATTTCCTCATGATATGGAGAAGGCCTTTGATATGGGAGTTAGATTTGCTAAAAATCCGGATTAAAAAAGATGAATTAATTGATAAATTAAATAAGATTCCTTCAAGATCAAAAAGAGTTAGAGTTTTAATTTCTTTTCTTAAGCCTTTTTTTAAAGATAGGAGAACCACAAATTTCACATTCATCCCAGGAATAATCGTCATCATATTCTTTTTTACATCCCTTGCAGACTTTCTTCCATCCATAAACTTCCTTAATTCCACTGGTTAAAACACTTTTAAAAGAAATTTTTAGTAGTTTTGAGACATTCTGAATGGAATAATCATCAGTTATCAGAATTACATCCCCATATATTCTTTTAACATTTAAAGCTAGGGCTAAAAGTTTTTTATCTGTGTCAGAAAGTCTCAAAACATCTCCTGATTCTTTAATCGTCAATTCTACGGTTTTAAGATCATCATAATCAGGTTCCAATATATTCAGAAGTCCGTCTTTAAGTGCATTTTCCATGATCATTTTTGATTGAATATCTTTTAATTCCGCAGTAACCTCAGAAATAGTAAAATTATTCTTATCTATCGGCCGATAACCACCAATAAATGCAGAAGCATCTAAAACTTTATTATTTTTCTTCATTGTGTGCCCCATTATCATATAAAAGTATTAAATATATTTTAGTAAAAACGTTTTAAAGGCCATTATTTAACTAAAAAACTCTAAATTTAAATTTTTTAGGTGAACAAACATTTTTAAACAGCTTAGTCATTATGTGCATAAACTTTTTAAGTGTTAAAAAACATATATAAATGCAAGGGTAGGGTGCTTAACTCTCAAACTTATTATTGTTGCTAAAATTGGTATTAGAACCGCCTCCAATCCAATTTTACTCCCTACCCCACTATTATTGTCAAAATTTTTATTACTTGCTTTTTTGTGAAATTTAAGAACAATATAAAACTTTTGATTTAATTTTAAGGAAAAACTATATAAACTAGCTCCTTATTCGCTAAAATAATAATTTATTCTATTTAAAACGATTTTGATAATTAATATTATTATTATTCTTAATATATTTTGGATAATATTATATATTATAGTTCCATTTTAGTTCATTAATGATATTAAAATAAATTATAAAATAAATCTTGAATATAGAGACATAAATTATCTTAGATTAAAAAATTAAATCTAAATACTGTAATGTAGCAATAATTGATTAATAATCTTTAAATTCTCCAAACCTGGGAAAATGATAATATGAAAAGTCAAAGTATGGAAAGTCACCGCAAAGAAGTTCCGAAAGAAATTAAATGTGGAGTTATTACTCTTAGCGACTCTAAGTTCAATGATTATCAAAAAAATGGGATAACCAGCAGCGATTTGTCAGGACACTTGTTAATAGAAAAATTAGAGAGCAAATATGAACTGGCAGCATACTCAATAATTCCCGACGATGCTGAAAAGCTTTTAGACAAAGTTGAAGAAATGATAGACCATGAAAATGTGGATATAATAATCACTACTGGTGGAACTGGTATCGGAAGCCGGGACATTACTGTAGAAACTCTAAAAGAGATATTTGAGAAAGAATTGGATGGATTTGGAGAAATTTTCCGGGCAAAGTCCTACGAAGAGTTAGGTGCTGGTGCCATACTCAGCCGGGCCACTGCAGGGGTTTACAAAAAATCAATAATTATTGCCCTGCCTGGATCCCCCAATGCCGTCCAATTGGGCCTTGATATAATATTTAACGAACTGGGACATCTGGCCAGACATCTAAAAGAATAAGTTAGATTATAAAAAGGATAAATTTTAATTTTTATTTTTCATGAATTCTTCAATAGTTATCAAAGGTTCAAGTTTGATATTTTTTTGAGAAAAATTATCCTGGGCCCCTTCGCATCTGTCAACGACTACAAAAGCTCTTTTAACATGGCCTCCATTTTCTTCAATGGCAACTATTGCTTTTAAAAGGGATTTTCCAGTAGTAGTAACATCCTCCACAACAATAACATCATCCCCTTCATTTAAATCCCCTTCAATTAGTTTAGAAGTTCCGTAGCCTTTTTTTTCTTTTCTAATCATGAGAAGTGGAGTATTAGAGTTTAAGGAAACCGCAGTAGCTATAGGTACTGCTCCTAATGCAGGCCCTGCAATTTTATCGATATTATCCTGCTTAATTTTTGAGGAAATGATTTTAGCAATAGTTTGTAGAATCTCTGGATCCGTAATAGCCCTTTTCATGTCTACATAGTAATCACTCTCTTTTCCAGAGGATAAAATAAACTTTCCAAACTTAATAACTTGATTTTTTTCCAGTAAATCCATTAAATTTTTTTTCTGGTCATCTTTTTTCTGAGTATCCTGTTCCTGCATGATTTACAGACTCCTTTCTCCACATAATAACAATCCATACATACTAATCCCCCACAAAGAGAACAAGTGTGCATTTTACCGGCTTTACCACATTGAGTGCATATTCCAGCTACTTCCACCAAAAACACCTCTAAGTTATATCAGTCGCATAATGGGAAAAATAAAAAAATAGAAATCACTAATGATTAAATAGCATATAAATTAATGCCAATAGAAATACTTTTAGATTCTATATCAGAGATTAATTATAAAATCTTATTCTATAAACTCTTATTTTAGTATTTAAATTATAAATAAAAGAATAATTGGAAAAATTCAAGGAATTTATTCCACTCCACTTTTTAGTAGAACTTTATCTCCAATTTTTTTTACCATATCAAAAGGAACTATAGTCTCCCCTTTAGACAATCCCAGCCCTTCTGAAATTCCACCCTTGCTTAAAACAAGTGCTTCGATTTTTGTTGTAACGGGATCCATGTCAACGTCTTTTACTTTACCAATGATAGTTGCAGAGCTGTCTAAAACCTCTTTACCAATAATTTCTTCCACAATTCTCATAATATCACCATTAGCTTATTTGTATGGCAAATTATTTAAATATATTTAATTAATTCCACTTTACATTTTTAATTCAATTTTAGAATTAATCATATAAATCAATGCAAAAGAAAAAAGAAAGGAAAATAAAAAGAAAATAAAATGAAGGATTACATTCCTTCAAAACACTTGTCTAGATGCTCTTTGCTTGGTGCTTTGGTCATTAAAGTAACAACAACCGTTATAATAGCTGCTACTGGAAGTCCCACAATAATAGGATCCATAACATTCCAGGGCATTCCGGTAATCAGGGTTGCTTTCCCAAAAAGGAAATTACATAGGCCTAATGCCACCGCGGATTTTTTGTAAACAAAAAGCAGCCAGAAAACACTTACAATGGTTCCAACAACCATTCCTGAAATTACTCCAGTGGTAGTGGCCCGTTTCCAGTATAGAGCACAGATATACATGGTCAAAAAGGCCGCTGCAGTTAATGAAAACCAGAGAGCAGTTCCTACCGCAACAATATTTGCTGGAAGAGTGAATCCCAGAATTACTGCTAAAATAACCGCAATTACTATTCCACCCCGAGCAATAACCACCGTAGATGCTCCCCCTACTCGTTTGGAAAGCGTTTCATACACATCCCTACCTAAAGCAGTTCCCTGTACGTGGAACTGAGCAGAAAGGGTGGACATTGCTGCTGAAAGTAATGTAATCATGAATATGTAGGCAAACCAGAGGGGCATGGCCGTAGTAATAAACAGAGGAATTATTTTATCTGCATTTCCTGCTGCAGCGGTAATAGCTATTTGGCCAGTTTGTTGATAGAAGTATAAGTTGGATAAAGCTCCCACAATAAAAGCAGTTCCAGTCATTAGCGCTATGAATACTCCACCAACCAGTACTGCTCGGTTTATTTCTTTGTTTGATTTAACAGTCATAAAACGAACAATAAGCTGAGGTTGAGATAATACACCTATTCCCACACCTAAAATCATAGTGGATACCAGTGTCCACCAGAATGGACTTCCAAAAGCCGGAATTGTTGTCCAGCCTGTTGCACCTGTAGCAGCTGCTGCAGGAGGCACCAAATTAGACATGTTAGTGAGGGCCTGATTGGCTTCAGTAACTCCTCCCAGAAGATAATAAATTCCAAATAGGAGAAATATCATTCCAAAAAACATTATGGAACCCTGAACTGCATCAGTGTACATTACTCCCTTTATACCTCCAAATACTACATAGAGCGCTACAATTAAAGCCATAACCACCAGGGCTATGGAATAATCTATATTCAACGTAGTTTCCACAAAACGGGCCATTCCAATAAGAACCGCTGAGGCATAGAGCGGCATTCCCAAAAATATTACTAATCCACTAAAGTATTGAATAAATTTACTGTCGTATCTCCTTGATAAAAATTCTGGAAAAGTTAGGGCCTTTAAATTGTGTCCCATCTTCCTGGTTTTCTTTCCAAAGAATACAAATGCAATAAATATCCCTACTAAGATATTCAAAACAGTGAGCCATAGAAGACCCATTCCATAAACTCCTGCTATACCCCCAAAACCTACAATGGCCGCAGTACTAATAAATGTAGCACCATAACTCATGGCCATAATATAAGGATGAGTAGTTCGACCAGCTACCATGAAGTCTTCAGCAGTCTTAGTCCGCTTCCAAGCCACATAACCGGTGTAACCTATTATAATCATGTATGCTAACACGATAATTGATAATAATAATATATCCATGCGATCACAATCCGAATAATCTCATTATTTAAATCAAACACATTTTAGTGCTTATTTAACAATTTTAATAATTTTGCAAATATATTAATAGATATTGTAGATATTGCTAGAAACCTAATTCTTTTTCTTCCATTTCATTTTCTTCTTTTTCCCATTCTAATTCTTCCCTTATCTGGTCTTCTTCGTCTTCATCGCCTTTGTTCCAATTCAAAATACCATAAACAACGCAAAGAAGAGTAACCAAAATACAAGCAATGTAAGCTCCCCAAACCCAAGGATCTGGTATACCTAAAACTTCCATACATCCACCTCCTCAATTTTTCCAGGCATAAATATTATCTTTAATATTTAATCATTACTATCTATTTCATTATAACTATTTAATAATTACCAAAAAGACATCTAAAGACGGAAATGGAATAATTAAATAAGAGAATTATTATTTTTACTTAAAAATAAACTAGTGGAAGAAAAAAGAAAAGTGGAAAAAACAAAGAAATATGAATAAATATGTAAGAAAAAATATTATGAAATGAATTTAATGGATCAAATCCCTTCAAAACATTTATTCAAGTGTTCTTTGCTAGGTGGTTTGGTTAACAAACTAACTAACACCGTAAAGAACATAGCCACCGGCACTCCAATTACTAGAGGATCAACCAGTGGCCAGGGCTGTGTAGTAATGAGCAAACTTTGACCACTAATAGCTTTAAAAATACCTAATGAAGCAGCTGTTTTCTTATAAACAAACAACAACCAGAATAAGCTGGTGAATGTCCCCATCACCATACCAGCAATAACTCCAGATTTGGTTGCTCTTTTCCAGAATAATGCGCAGACATAAGCAGATAAAAAGGCTGCAGCACATAATCCAAAGAACAATGCTGTTCCCTGGGCAACAATACTACCTGGAAGCGTGTATCCTAAAATAACTGCGATTATTACTGCCGCTAAGATTCCAACTCGAGTAATAAGAACGGATCTATCTCCTCTTCTGTTAAAAACAGTTTCATAAACATCCCTTCCTATAGAAGTTCCCTGAACATGGAATTGTGCGCTCAAGGTGGACATGGCTGCCGACAGCAAAGTCAACATGAAAAGATAGGTGAACCATTCTGGCATTGCAGAATTAATGTAAATAGGTATAATTTTATCTATATTTCCACCGGCAACCTGAATAGCTATTTGCCCCATTTGCTGGAAAAAGTAAACATTAGACAGAGACCCTACCACATAAGCAGAACCGGTGATAACGAAAATAAATATCCCACCTATTAGAACACCCCTATTTAGTTCCTTATTGGACCTAACTGTCATGAAACGAACCACCAATTGAGGCTGGGCCAGTACACCAATCCCTACTCCCAGTATAATCGTGGAAACCAAAGTCCACCAGAATGGGCTTCCCAGAGCAGGGAAAGTTGTCCACCCTGTTCCACCTACAGCCTGAACTTGCTCCGGAACTAGATATGCCAAATTAGTTAGTGCTTGCTGTGACTGGGTAACTCCTCCCAGCAAGTAATAAGTCACTAAAAGTAAGATAATCATTCCCAGAAACATTATAGTACCCTGTAAAGCATCAGTATACATTACTCCCCTAATTCCACCTAAAATAACATAGGCCGCAACAATAATCGCCATTATTATAAGTGCTATATTAAAATCAAGGTTTAAAGTTGTTTCCATGAATCTGGCAGCACCAATAAGAACTACAGATGCATACAATGGCATTCCCAAAAAAATAACCAGTCCACTGAAATACTGGATGAATTTACTTTCAAATCTCTTGGATAAAAACTCCGGAAAGGTTAGGGCCTTTAAATTGTGTCCCATCTTCCGGGTTTTCTTTCCAAAGAATACGAAAGCTATGAAAATACCAATCAAAATATTAAAAAATACTAGCCAGAGAATTCCCATACCATAAAGTCCAGCAGTCCCCCCAAAACCTACAATGGCCGCAGTACTAATAAATGTAGCACCGTAACTCATGGCCATAATATAAGGATGAGTAGTACGACCAGCTACCATGAAGTCTTCAGCAGTCTTAGTCCGTTTCCAAGCTACATAACCCGTGTAACCTATTATAATAAGGTATATTAAAACAATAATTGATAACAACAATACATCCATATGATCACAAAACCCTAATAAAGTTAAATTGATAATTAATCAATTCTATTCATTATTTTATATAATTCACTCACAAATATTATTTACTCTGAAAATAAGATGAATGTTCTTCTTTTGAGAAATTAATTTGTTTCATCTATTTTGATTACCAATGGTCTGATAACAGAACATAAAATAATCGATATATTCAATTGTAAATTAATCATATTGAACAAAATCTAGTTTATTCACCATAAAACCTTTTTTTACGAAACCCTCCCCCATAAATCAACCTCCCATACAATGAAAATCAAAAGAATTATTTTAATTAAATTCATTACTATCTAACCAGTTATATTATTTAAAAATTCCCAAATATTTTTTTAGGGATAAACACTCCAACTACTAAATAAGTAAATATTACCTTCAATAATAAAAATTTAGATTCAAATATTTGGAAATATAACTTTAAAGGATAATTAAAACATAAACTTATTAAACAATTAGATTCGCGTTGAATCCAAAAATTAAGCACAGGGATAACATGATATGGAACAAAGAAGCCGAATGCATGTCCAAAGAAAAAAAGAAGAATTGCAGCTAAAATTATTAAAAAAAGTGGTCAAAAGGGCCTATGAAAATGTTCCTTACTACAAAAATCGTTTTGACAAATTGAATATCAAACCAGAAGATATCCAAACTTTAGAAGATATTGAAAAACTGCCCTTCACCACAAAAACGGATTTAAGGGATGCTTATCCTTTTGGAATGTTTGCAGTTCCAGAAGAAGAAATAATAGAAGTCCATACCTCCTCTGGAACAACCGGTAAACCAACTGTATCCGGATACACTCAGAAAGACCTGGAAATCTGGGGAGAGGTAATGGGAAGGGCCCTTTCCATGGCCGGTGCCGGTAAAAAAGATAAAATACAAAATTGTTATGGTTACGGACTTTTTACTGGCGGGTTAGGAGTACATTATGGAACACAAACCATAGGGGCCACTGTTATCCCCATATCTGCCGGAAATACCCAGAGACAGATTGAAATTATGCAGGATTTTAAAACCAGTATAATAACCTGTACTCCTTCTTATGCACTTTATCTGGCAGAAGTTCTGGAAAAAAATGGAGTGGATATTAAAGATCTCAATTTAAAGGCCGGGGTCTTTGGGGCAGAAATGTGGACTGAAGAAATGAGAAAAGCAATTGAAGACCGTTTAGGTCTCAGTGCCCTTAATATTTATGGCCTTACAGAAATTATAGGGCCCGGAGTGGCCCAGGAATGTGAACAGAAAAATGGCTTGCACATTTTCGAAGATCACTTCTATCCCGAAATAATAGACCCTAAAACCCAGGAAACACTGGGTGAAGGAGAAAAAGGAGAACTTGTTTTGACTACTCTGACCAGAGATGGAATGCCTATTCTTCGTTTTAGAACAAAGGACATAACTGCTTTGCAAAGAGAAAAATGCGATTGTGGTCGTACTCAAGTAAGGATGGATAGAATCACCGGCCGTACAGACGATATGTTGAAAATTAGGGGCGTTATTGTATTCCCATCACAGATTGAAAAGGCTTTACTAAAAATAGAAGGCTTACATCCCCAGTATCAAATAATTGTGACCAGACCAGAGCATTTAGACGAACTGGAAGTTCAGGTAGAAGCTTCACCAGCACTATTTTCTGACGAAGTAAAACATATAGAAGAAGTTAAGAAAATGATTGAGTCGTATATACACAGTGAAATTGGTTTAAGAGTCAATGTAAGTCTGGTAGAACCAGAAAGTCTGCCCCGGAGTGAAGGAAAGGCCGTAAGGGTTATTGATAAAAGGAACTTTGATTAATTATTGTAAAATAATTTTTAAGAGCGTATTGGAATAAAATAAATTAAAATATGAATTAAAATTAAATAATATTGAAGAAAGAGGGGATTAAATGAAATTAAAACAAATTTCAGTATTTTTAGAAAATAAAGAAGGGCGTCTAAAAAAAGCTATTAGCATTCTTTCCCAGGCCAACATCAATATAAGGGCCCTTTCCATAGCAGACACTTCTGAGTTTGGTATTTTGAGATTAATAGTTCCAGAACCAGAATTAGCTCAGAAAAAACTGGAAGAGAACAATTTTGTGGTTAAAGTAAATGAAGTAATTGCTGTAGAAGTTCCTGACCAACCAGGAGGCCTGGACAGCATATTAACCACATTATACGACGCTAAAATTAATGTAGAATACCTTTACGCCTTTGTAGAGAAAAATGAAGATAAAGCCATAGTGGTCATAAGGACAGAAAATATAGACGAAGGAATTAAGGCCCTGGAAGATTCAGATATTAAAGTAATGTCTGCTGAAGACGTGGATAAACTTTAATATCCAATTAATTTTATTTTAATTAGATTATTTTAATTAGATAAATACAGCTTTTTTAATAACTTTTTATTTCTTACTATTTCAAAAATAACAATCAAAATAATTAATTCCTTTAAAAAATTGAAAAATTAATAAATTAAGAAATTAAGAAAAAAATAGAAATGATAAAATAAATAAATTCTATTTTCTACTTATTTTTTCTATTTCTAATTAGTTATTCCGCACCTGATTCTACAAAATTAAAACCATCTTCAAATGCTTTCATATTTATAGGTAAGCTTTTTTCAGGCAAATTGGCCCTCATTGAGTTTAATATTGTTTCTTTTTCCAATGGAAATCCTGATACTGCTGTAGCCGCCCCTAACAGGACCATATTTAATGAAAGAATATGACCCGCTTTTTTAGCCATTTTTTCAGCATCCAGGGCAAAAACATTATGGGATCTAGATTCTAATGTTTCAAGAATAACTGAGAGATCAGGATAAGGGTTTTCACTGGCAGAAATATTAAAAGGCATTATGGAAGAAGTATTAAAAATTATAGCTGTGTTTTTATTAGCTTTTGGAGCAGCACGAACTGCTTCCAATGGTTCAAAAGCCAGTAAAAGATCAGCTTTACCTTCTTGAATAATTGAACTTTTTGAGTCACCGATTTTGAGTTCGGTAGAAACTACTCCTCCCCTCTGGGCCATTCCATGTATTTCACTCATGACCACCCCATTTCCTCCAGAAATAGCGGCTTCCCCAATTACGATGGAAGTTTTTATGATTCCTTGGCCACCCACCCCGCAAATATAGATGTTATAAGGCGCTTCATAATTAAAAGAACTTGTTTTATCTTTTGAATCTTTAAATTTATTCATATGATCTTTAAATTCGAATTTACCACAATGGCGACCGTTTAACTTATTTTTACAGTTAAATTTCTGCATAAGATCACTTCCGAACCCTTATAGCTTTATCAGGACATATTTGAACACATACAGTACAACCTTTACATGCAGAGGCGTCAATTTCAATTGAACTAGTTTCTCCATTTTCATTTTGATAAATAGCAGGACATGCCATTTTAGAAATACATTCCATGCATTGAGTACATTTTTCTGAATTGACAGTCATCACTGCTTTTTTAGAGGTTTGTTTCGTTTTTATAAGCACACAAGGGTATCGAGAGATAATAACAGCCACACCCTCATATTTCAATGCCCTTTCGAAAGTTTCTACGGTTTTTTTAATACTCAATGGATTGATAGTTTCTACAAATTCTGCCCCGGTGGCTTTGACCATGTTTTCGATTGATATTTCTGGTGCAACTTCACCCATTCCATCAACAGGAAGTCCAGGGTGAGGTTGGCCTCCAGTCATGGCCGTAGTGCGGTTATCCAGGACAGTGAGCACAAAATTGTGCTTGTTGTGCACTGCATTTATAAGCGGAGGAATTCCCGAGTGGAAAAAGGTAGAATCACCAATAAAACAGACAATATTTTGATTAGTTGCTTTAGAAAAGCCACAGCTTGTTCCAATACTAGACCCCATGGCTAAAAGATAATCTGCTGCCTTGTAGGGAGATTCTATTCCCAAAGTATAACACCCTATATCTGTAGGAAAAATAAGATCTTCTTCAGCGATTTTCAGGTTTTCTCTGGCCTTTTTTATCGAGTAATAGACTGCCCGGTGAGGACACCCGGGGCAAAGAGTAGGTGCCCGGTTAGGAAGTCCCAGTTCACCCGCAGGTTCATTATTTACATCTTTTTTACGAGAAACATCCTCATCATTTAAATTTAATACTCTGTTTATTGCATCCCCCACAATATCCTGATTAAATTCGTAAATTAAAGGTAGAGAACCATCTAATTTTCCATGTACTGTTTTGGAAGACCCAACAACACCTAAAATCTTTAATAATTCATTTTCCATTATAGGATCAACTTCTTCAACCACCATTAATTTATTTAAGTCCTTTACAAATTTCAAAACCAGATCTTTGGGAAAGGGATATGAAAATCCAAGTTTAAGAATAGGAATATTAAGGCCCATCTCTTGAATTACGTCAAAAGCATAGTTAAAGGCACTTCCACTGGCAACAATTCCCATGTCAGAGTCCTTAAAATCAAAATCAGAGTCTTTTTTAACTTCTTGGCCGTTATAATAAAGTTTATTTAAATCTGAACTATTGGCTACTTCCAGAATATTCTCCATTTTTTCAACCAGGTCTTTATGCATGATTCTGGCTGTTGTTGGTACCGGAACAAATTGAGCCGGATTTTTCTTGAAAAATCCTTTGGGGTTGGATGTTTCATCATCCTTTTTAGGAACGTCCTCTAACTCCACAATACCCCTCATATGGGAAACACGAGTGGTAGTTCGAAGCAAAATCGGAATTTGAAACGCTTCCGATAGTTCGTATCCATATTTCATGAAATCTTTTATTTCCTGTGGATTAGAAGGCTCTAAAACTGGAACATTGGCTAGCCGAGCATAGTGTCGGTTGTCCTGCTCGTTTTGAGATGAAAACATTGAAGGATCATCAGCAGAGAGAATTACCATTCCTCCTCTCACCCCAGTGTAAGCCACACTCATAAATGAGTCAGAGGCCACATTTAGACCAACGTGTTTCATAAAAGTGAATGAACGAACTCCAGAAGCGGCAGCGGCTGCTGCAACTTCCATGGCCACTTTTTCATTAATTGAAAATTCGAAATAAACTCCAGCAACATTGGCTATCTTTGAAAAAACATCTCCAATCTCTGAAGATGGAGTACCAGGATAAGTAGCAGCTACTGAAATACCAGCCTCTAATGCACCCCTTACCGCGGCCTCATTACCCAATAAAAAGAGTTTTTCGCCTGATTTACCTTGGACGATCTCTTTAAGATTCATTAAATCACCTTAATCGTTTTTAAGTTAAAAATTTAGTTCTAGATGTTATAATTGTAATTTATTGACTTCAATGATTAAATATAATACTAAAAAAGATGGAATTACCATTATCTATCCATATATTTACTATCTCTAAAATATACTATCTTGAATTATATAAATACTATTAAAATTTTTTAATTAAATTAAATATACTCTTCATTAAAATAATTATCAAAATAAGAAAATTGATTTTACTCGATATCTGATATCTTAATTAATTATTTGTATATATTATTTGTAATTTTTTTAATTATTGTAGTGCTATTCTGTAAAATTAGGCTTATTTTAGGTTATTTAAGTAATTTTGTTTTTTAAAATGGTATCAAAAAGCTTTTACCAGTTTCAGAGATTTTTTTAAATCCCATAATTCAAGTATTTCCGCAATAGCTTTACAATGGCCTGATGAAAGAAAAATATTATTGCTCTTGATAATATCCTTTATTTTCGAAGCCAAAATCATTTCTTCAGTAAAATTGGTTTCAAAAGCAGATATATAACGGTTTATAGCATCTTTTTCATGTTTTCCAATATCATAAAACTCAATAAATGACCAGGCAATGATATAACGTGAAATCATTAAAATCAAATCAAAAACAGGATCTTTTGAAAATTTTTGATAGATGTTTTCCCCTTTTAAGGCCGATTTCGTTTCAAAGTTCACAGAAACTAAATATTCCGAACCAAAAGGGGGAAATCCATTTTCCTGAATAATTTTATTTACCACAATATCATCCATCATGGTGAAAATAAGGTGGGCATTTTTCATGTGGTTTTTCGAAGTATTTTCTTTAAAAACAGGCCTGCAATAACCTAATTTAAAAATTAAATATCCATGAGTTGCTTCGTGGGCAATTGATCTTGCCAAATCCGGTTCTGACCTTTTTACTCCTTCTTTAGTAATTATAATTATTTGATCTGGATGATATCTAAAAGCAGATAACATCCCTTTAAGGCCCAAATTATTGCTCTCAAGAATTTTTATGGGTTTAGATGTTTCTTTTTCAATTTTTTTAAGATATGAACTCAATTTATCATAAAGATCATCCATAATTGCCCCCTAAAAATGATATTGAAACATGCCGATATCAAATTTATAATTATTTTGTATTTCAAAAATATTATATTATATATTACACAATATTATTTTAAATTAATTAATATTTTGACTGATTAATAATTTATAATATTTAATTAATCGTTAAATTAAAATCGTTAAAATTAAATGAATTTCAAGTATTTGCTATTTTTACTAGATATCAAAGCAAAACTCACCATATAATAAATTAATCAACATAATTACCCCTGATTCGTTTATTATATCATTAAAATATTACAATTACTATCTAAGACATATTAAGGAATAACTGGAGATAAAAATGATAAAAATCAAGGTTTTAAGATTTGATCCTGAGAAAGACTCTCATTCTCACCTGGAAACTTACGAAATAGAATCTAAAGAAAAAATGAAGGTGCTTGATGCCCTTAATTTTATAAATGACCATTATGGAACCAATCTAGCATTTCGAAGCTCCTGTAGGGCTGGTCAATGCGGTTCATGTGCTTTGAAAATAGATGGAAACATCGTTCTGGCCTGCAAAGCCGAAATTCATGCTGATGCCGTAATTGAACCTCTGGATTTTACAGTTATCAAAGATCTGGTTGTCGATCGAAAGGAAATCGAAGAAAAAGCCAACCAAATGAGATTATTTTTGGAAAAATGTGGATTAGAAGATTCTTTAAAAAAAGACTCCTTGAAAACCTGTCCGGAACTCATTCCTGCCGAAAACTGTGTAGAATCTAAAAAAGTAAGGAGTTGTATTGAGTGTTACTCCTGTTTGTCAGCATGTCCAGTAATTAAAGAAAGTTCAGAATATGCTGGGCCTTATTTCATGAGATATTTATCTAAATTCGCTTTAGATCCTCGCGACAGTGGCAATAGAGCTCTTGAAGGATTTGATGAAGGTTTATACTGTTGCACCACTTGTGGGAAATGTGCAGAAGTTTGTCCCAAAGAAATAAGCATTCCAGGTGATGCTATTGAAAAACTCAGAGCTATTGCTTGTAAAGAAGATGTAGGTCCCCTTGATCCTCACAAAAAACTTAAAAAAACCATTATGGAAACTGGAAGATCAGTAGATCCCCTGGAAAAAAGCTTTATAAAAACCGTTCAAGATTCAATTGAAGGTTCCGATGGAACTTCCACTATTACCCACCCAAAACCTAAAGTAGCATTCTTTACAGGATGTCTGGTTGATTACCGGATGCCAGATATTGGTTTTTCTCTCTTAAAAGTCCTGAAAGAAAACGGAATTGAGGTGGATGTTCCCACCGATCAGGTTTGCTGCGGTTCTCCTATGATAAGAACTGGTCAACTGGACGCTCTTGATGAATTGGTGAAACAGAACAAAAAAGCTTTGGGCGAATATGATACTGTGATTACGGTCTGTGCTGGATGCGGAGCCACCTTGAAAAAGGATTATCCTAAATTTGGTGCTGATTTAAATGTATTGGATATCAGCGAGTTCCTTATTGATAAACTGGATATGGAAAATACAAAGCCAGTTAATATGAAAGTAACTTATCACGACCCCTGCCACCTTGCCCGCAGCCAGGGCATTAAATTAGAACCACGGGAAATATTAAAGAAAATCAAAGGTTTAGAATTTGTGGAAATGGAAGAACCCGACCGCTGTTGTGGATCTGGAGGTGGCGTGAAGTCTGGTAAACCCGAAATATCAGCCGCTTTAGGTGAAACAAAGGCAGAAATGATAAAAAAACTTGATGTAGATGCTGTAGTGACCATATGTCCCTTCTGTCAAATTCACATCAGGGACTCTCTGGAAAAGGCAGGGATTGATAATGTAAAAGTTCTTAATATACTGGAACTTCTGGATATGGCCTACTCCTAACTCATAAAAGATTTTTTAAGCCTAGCTGGACTAGCAACAACATTATTATTTAAATAGTTGATAGAAATGGATTTTTTAAAAGATAATATCTACGTGGTATTTGTAGAGCCTGAATCGGCAGGAAATATTGGTTTTTTAGCAAGAACCATGAAAAATTTTGGGATTTATAACTTAATTCTAGTAAACCCTTGCGAGCTAAAAAAAGAAGCTTATTATCAGGCCATGCATGCTCGAGAACTTGTGGAAAATGCTGAAATTTATAATTCACTTGAAGATCTACTGGAAAAAAAAGAAATGGATTTCATTATAGGAACCACCGGAACTCCCGGCGGAAGCTATAAATTATCACGAATACCGGTTAAACCTTATCAACTGGCTGAATCCATACATTCCACTGGAAAAATAGCATTTTTGTTTGGAAGAGAAGGAAATGGATTGTACAACCATGAAATTGAATATTGTGATGCTGTGGTAAGCATACCCACCGATGAAAGATACCCCATTATGAATATAACTCATGCAGCAGCCATTATTTTCTACGAACTATTTAAAAATTTGAATGAATTTAATGTTGAGGGACTAGAAGAAGCTTCACTGCAGGAAAAAGAATATTTAATCCAGGAAATGGAAGAAGTCGTCAAAAAACTGGATATACCCCAACACAAAGAAAAAAACGGGGTAAAAACCTTTAAAAATATTTTAGGGCGCGCTTTTATTACCGGTAGAGAGGCCCACACCCTTAAAGGAATTCTTAGAAGAATAAATGGTAAGATTGAATAACTTAATTTAATATCAAAATCATATTAATAACCATATTTATTATTTCAGTATTCTTGATCAATCGCAATTAATACGCAATTATTATATCATACATTATCATCGCATATTAATTGATTATTAGTAATAGTAGTAAAAAGATTGCCTAAAACTAAGGAGATACTATGTTATTTGGATTAGGTCCATTAGAAATAATTGGAATACTAATATTTGTAGTCATACTATTCTTTTTGCCAAAAATAATGAGAATTCGCATGATTTCTTCTGTGAATAGAACTGTGGAAGAACTTGAATCAATGGTAAAAGAGGCCAAAGAAATTCTAGTGAATATTTCTCAGGAAAAAGGAAATCCGATTCATGACCCCACAGAAGCTGTAGAAAACTTTATAGAATTTTTTGTGGTTCCTCCAGTTAATTTAGATCCTCAAGGGCTGGTAAAAAAATTTGACAAAATATTAGAACTTGGTGAAGAACGTTTTAAGGACATGGCCCAGGAAATAGCACCTGAAGCAGACGAAGAAGTTAAGTCAAACATCATAATGACCATAAAAGCTACCATAGGCCTTAATACAGTAGCCAAACTAGTTAGACACAACATGGAACTTGCCCGGAAAACAGGAAACCTTCAACTATTACTCGCGCTCCAAATGAACCTCCCTATGCTGATGAAACTGGTTAAAGCCCAGTTTGACGGTACAAAATCATTTTCAAAAGGATTGCCCATTGGTGATGGAATCGGTCCCATAGTGGCAAGTATGTTCATGAATGAGTTAGATATAAATAATTTTGAAGATTTAGGGGACATGATATATTCAAACTACCAGTTTGAAGGTCGTAAATTAACAATTTTACGTGCTAAAGGTCCTGGGGCAAGAGTTGGTAAAGTTGGAAAAATTGCAACAGATCTTATTGAAGAAAATCAGATAAATCGCATTATTAGCGTGGACGCTGCTGCTAAACTGGAAGGAGAAAAAACAGGGCGCATAGCAGAGGGTATTGGGGTAGTGATTGGCGGTTTGGGTATTGAAAAATGGCTCATCGAAGAAAAAGCCACTTCCAGTGACATCAAAATCGATGCTATAATTGTTAAAATGAGTCCTGAAGAAGCTATAAGTCATATGAATGAAGAGATTATAGAAAGCTCTAAAGAAGCCTTGAAAATCCTTAAAAAATCAATTTTACGTTCAGCAGAAGGTTCAAATATTTTGATAGTAGGTGTAGGTAATAGTTCAGGAATACCTAACATTATTAAGGATATTTCCCAAATAGATTTTAAAAAAATTGAAAATAAAGATTAATAAACAGAATATTTTAACTTAAATTAAAACTATTATAAATTAAATAGAAATGGATTAATATAAAGAGATGGGATTAATAAAAAAAATTAAATAAATATAAATAAAATATTTACTATTCTATTTTAGCTAATTAAACAATTATAATGAAGAGAGGGTAACCGATGGCAATTCTAAGTGACAGTGATATAAAAAAACATATTGAAGAAGGTCTTATATTAATTGATCCATTAGACGACCCTGAAAGACAAATACAACCTTCTTCTGTAGATTTAAGGATAGGAAGTGAGTTTAAAGGTTTTAGAATTATTAGAAAACCTTGTATAGACCCTAAAGACAAATCTGACATTGAGTCTTACATGGAATCATTCCATATAACTGAAAAGGAACCATTTATTATACACCCAGGGGAGTTTGCCCTGGCCACCACTTTTGAGAAAGTAAAGCTTCCAGATAACCTGGTGGCCCGTGTTGAAGGACGTTCATCCATGGGAAGATTGGGAATAACCATGCACGTGACTGCTGGTTATATAGACCCTGGATTCTGTGGTAAAATCACATTGGAGATTTCTAATATTGGTAAAATGCCAGTGGCCCTTTATCCTGGCCAACGTGTATGCCAAATAGTTTTTGAAACTATGACTTCCCCTTCCGAAAAACCATACGGTCACCCAGACAGAGATAGTAAATATATGGGCCAAACCAGACCAGAAACCAGTAGAATAAAGCATGATTACGAAATAAAAAATAATAAACTCTAAACCTACTAATAAATTATATTTAATTTTATTTATTTTAAAATAAAATTTTAAATAAATTAACTAAATCTTAAATAAATAAAATAAATCAAAAAATGTTATTATTGATTATTAAATTTTATAATAATCTGTCATTACTGAATTTTAATAATAGGTAATAATAGGCTTTTTTAATTAGTTTAAATTAATAAGAAGTATATTTTTAAAATAGTTGAATATAATATTTTAAATTATTTAATTTATTTAAATTCAACCATTTCATAATAATTAACAAAGATTTATTCAAAGTTTCAGGAGATGATTAAAATAAAACACGAAAATATGATGAATGTAGCCAAAAAAAGGGGATTTATATGGTCTTCATTCGAAATATACTCTGGAGTATCAGGTTTCGTTGATTATGGTCCATTAGGTGCTATTTTAAAAAATAACGTCATGCAAAAGTGGAGAGACTATTATATTGTAGGTGAAGGTTTTTACGAAATCGAATCTCCCACCATTATGCCAGAAGAGGCATTAAAAGCATCAGGGCATGTTGACCATTTTACAGACCCAATGACTGAATGTAAAGAATGTTTAGATGTTTACCGGGCCGATCACATCGTGGAAGAAGCTACAGGAGATGAGGTTGAGGGACTGGAAAATCAAAAAATCACCGAAATAATCTCAGAAAAAGAAATTAGGTGTCCTAAATGTGGAGGCCATCTCACACATGTTTGGAGTTACAACCTCATGTTTCAAACCTTAATCGGTGCTAAGGGTAAAAAAACTGGTTATATGAGACCAGAAACAGCTCAGGGCATATTTATACCATTTAAAAGACTTTTAAGGTTTTTCAGGAACAAACTCCCATTTGGGGTGGTTCAGCTCGGTAAGGCCTATAGAAATGAAATATCACCCCGACAGGGCGTTATCAGGCTCAGAGAATTTACTCAAGCTGAGGCTGAAATTTTTATTAATCCTAAAGACAAAACTCACCCTAAATTTTCACAAATTGCATCTGAAGAGCTGAGTTTGTATTCATCAGATTGTCAAATGAGTAAAAAAGAGCCTTTAAAGGTCAATGCCCAACAGGCTCTGGATGAAAAATTAGTTTCAAGTGAAATTTTAATTTACCAGTTATATCTTGCTCAAAAGTTTTTAAGAGAAATAGGAATACCTGATGAAGCTTTAAGATTCAGACAGCACCTTCCAACAGAAATGGCCCATTATGCCATTGATTGCTGGGACGTAGAAGTTAAAACTGACAATTATGGTTGGGTAGAGATTATAGGCATTGCCGATAGAACTGATTTCGATTTAAAATCTCACAGTGAACACAGCAGCGAAGATTTGAGAGTTTTCATTGAATATGATGAACCTAAAACTGTTAAAAAGACAGTAGCTAAACCCAACATGAGTAAATTCGGTCCAGCTTTTAAAGGGGCTGCTCCTCAATTAATGAAGATTTTAGAAGAATCTAATGCTGATGAAATTCAGGAATCTTTCCAGAAAACAGGCCGTTTAAAAGTAGAACTTGATTCCACTTACGAGCTACTGCCAGAACACGTGAATTTTGAAGAAGTGGATGAAGTAATTCGGGGAGAAAAAATATTCCCCCATGTTATTGAACCCTCTTTTGGAATCGACAGAATTGTCTATTCACTTTTACTCCATTCATTCCAGGAAGAAGAAGACCGTTCCTACTTCAAACTGGCCAGAGAAATTGCTCCAGTTGAAGTAAGTGTTTTCCCACTGGTTAATAAAGAAGGAATGGCTGAGATGGCCCAGGATATTAAAGATAATCTTAGGAAAAATGGATTTATTGCAGAATATGACTCTTCCGGAACTATAGGTAGAAGATACGCCAGAGCTGATGAAATTGGAGTTCCATTTGCCATTACTGTGGATCACGATTCACTGGAAGATGGAACAGTAACCATTAGAAACCGTGACGATTCTGAGCAGTTCCGTATACCAGCAGAAAGAGTTCCAGAGATTATTTACAATCTTTTAAAATCAAAAAAAGAATTTAAGGATTTAGCTGATCTTTAGTCAGCTATTATTTTTTATATATTAGAAAAATATTAAACTAAAAATTTTTCTTTAAAAATTCTTTTTGAGTTTTCATCAAAAACCCATCAGAATGAATTTAATTAATATACTCCCATTCAAAGCTATTTTATTGTTTTTAAATCGACTTTTTTTCCATTACTCTCATAATATTGAAACAATTTATTTCCCCAGCTTAAAGCTTCCATATCATGTCCCATTAATAGTCTAGAAGTATCATAAACACCATCTTCAAAAAATAGACCTAAAGAAACGAAAATATCCGATACTACACAAGCAATTTCTAGATTATCTGAAATAACCATTATTTCCAGATCTCCAGATTTAATATATTTATTTAATTCATTCCAATCGAATTGTTCCATAAATTGTTTAAAAATGTCTTCCGCAAGAATTAACTTTGCAGACCCGCCTTTTAATAAAATTTTGTGAATAGCATCGGTATGTCTGGAAAAAAGCACTGGCAATACCGCATTGATGTTTTTTGCCTCAGATAACAGTTGTATGTATCTGGTAAAAGGTTCTTCCAGATTGTCCAAAGTTACTTCAACTAAATAAGATTCTCTAAGAGCATCAACATCTTTTTGGAGATCTAAAGGTATTCCATTTAAATTATGGTTTTTCCAAAAATTTAACTGAATATCAAAAGTTTTAAACTTCTCCATGAGTTTTATTAAATTCAACAAAACCACTTTACCTTTAGAAGTCAAGTATGAGTTATCTCCTTTTCGAACTAGCCATTTTTTTTCTTCAAGCTGTCTTAGTCCATGAATTAAAGTAGAGGAAGCTATTCCCGTTGCTTCCCGAAGATAGCCTAATTTTTTGGGCCCATCATACAGACTTAGCAAAATTTTCATTCTTACATGAGATGCAACTAAAAATTTTACATCATCGGGTTGGTAATCTAAATAATAAATAGTGTCCATTAATATAATCCACCTATGAAACCAGTATTTTTGCCAGGTTAGTAATTCCTACTTTTTCAGACCTTTGATAGTAATAATCAAATAATCTTTTTGTCCAATCAATAGCTTCCTTTTTTTTGCTTACCAAGTCCCTACTCTGATCATAGGTACCATCATCACTAAAAAAACCTAAAGAAACGAAATTATCGGCAACAGTGAAGGCAACTTTTAAATCTCCAGGGTATCTTCTAATTTCAAGATTTCTATTAGTTATAGAACTAGTTAGAGTCCTGAAATCAGCTGTGTTGACTGTTTTCTTAATTATATCATCTGTAAGAACCAGATAAGATTTTACATTCATTTTAAGTAAATCTTGGAATAAATCAATGTAATCAGGATGAGAAATTGGGGAAACACCAAGAATCTCTTGAGATCCTTTTAAAAGATCTTTAAAAGTATTATGGGTCTTATAAATATCAACTGAAGTGGATTGAATCAGCTCTGAATCATAAAATACACCTATTTCTTCCATGAGAAAATCAGGAATTCCACTGAGGTCATGATTTAGTAATAGATTTTCAAATCGATTAGAAACTACAACTGAACGCTGAAAATCCATTATTGAATCTAATTTCAGTCTACCAAACTGAGATAATTCAAAAGTATTACCCACCTTCTTAACCAGATTTTCTTGCAGGAGTCTTTTCATATTATTGGAAATGGTGGCAAAGCTTAAACCATAATCCTGGTTTATTTCTTTCATGGATTTAGGGCCATTTAAAAGACTAAACATGATTTGCATCCTTATTTTAGATTTAAACATGAATTTTAAATCGCTTTGTACCTCACCATATAAACCAAAAAGATCTCGCATATACACATTTCCCCCATAGTTAGAATAAATATATTTTATGTTACTTACTTAAAAAGATTAGGAGAAAAAATTGTATTAATTTCGTAATACTTAAGAGGTGATTATGTTGATAGATGCCCACATACATGCTGATACCAGACCTTATGAAGATTTTGAAAAAATGGTAATATCTGGAGTAGATACTGCTATAACTTGCGCCCATGATCCTTTAAGAATGACTACAGCAGAGGTAGTTCTTGACCATTTCCATAGGCTTTTGAATAACGATATTAAACGAGCATCTGCAAATGGTTTAAATTTATACGTTGCCCTTGGTATGCACCCTCGAAGTATATCACAAAACCATGATATGGTTATTGAACAGTTACCCAATCTACTACAGAACGAGTTAATGGTAGCTATAGGAGAAATTGGCCTGGAAACAACTTCTACGGAAGAAAAAAATATTTTTACCAGACAGTTAGAAATAGCAGATGATTTAAAGGCTAAAGTTATTGTACATACTCCCAGAACTAATAAAAAAGAAGTGACAAAAACCACAACTGAGATTATTTTAGAAAATATAGATCCTAAACTGGTTTTAATAGATCACGTAGATTTTAAAATAGTTGATGACTTGATTGACCATGATTTCACCCTTGGTTTAACAGTACAACCCCTTAAAATGAGCCCATCCGATGCGGTAAAACTTTTAAAAAAGTATGGAACAGATAGATTTGTTTTAAATAGTGATATAAGTTCTTCACCATCAGATCCTATTTCTGTTCCAAAAACAGTCCATGCCATGAGAATGGCTGATTTAAAAGAGAAATATATTAAAGATGTGTCCGAAAAAAACGCATCCAACTTTTTTAATCTAAAAAAATAGTCTTTTAAAATAAAATAAAAATAATTAAAAAACAAAATAATCAAATTGTTCAAATAATCTCTTTTATTTTTTATAGCTTATTTTATCATTTTATTTAATTCAACATTTAAAATTGAACCCATCAGTTAAATACCGCCCAGATTTCCAATGCAATCTGCAGCACTTTTACTGGCAAACTTCAAACAAGATTTCAGGGGTTTTTTATAGTACCATTTTGATATAAAACCTGCCGCAAAAGCATCACCTGCTCCCGTAGTATCAACAACCTTGATTTTTTTGGCTGGATATTTTATGATTTCATTTTTTGTAAATAGAATAGATCCTTTATCACCTAATGTTACTACCAGCAAAGGAATGCCATATTCAATTAAAAAATTTATGCCATTATCAAAATCCCTTCCAGTTAAAATTTCAACTTCTTTTTCATTTAAAAATAGTATTTCCGTGTTAGAAAGTACAAGTTCCAGTTTATCTACGCCAAATGTAGAAAGTAATGCTCCAGGTGCAAAAGATAACGTATTAGCATATTTAACAGCTGCATAAGCAACTTCCCAGTAAGTTCCAGATAAATGCAGTATCTCTGAAGACTTAATATATTCAAAATCATCGTTAGAAAGATTTAATTTCTCATTAGCTCCCATAAAAGAGTACATAGATCTTTTTCCATGATTATCCACACTTATAAATGACATACCCGTATTTAAATCTATTTTCATTATTCGAGAGGTATCTATACCTTTTTGCAATAACTTTTGGGAAATAATTTCCCCGTGGTGGTCATTTCCAATTTTAGCAATTATTCCTGTGTTTAAACCATTTAAAGCAGTTTTTACCGCAAAATTTAGGGCAGAACCACCAGGAATCTTTTTAACTTCCTCGATGTACATTTCTCCATCAGGTTCTACAAATTGAGGAACTTTTAAAATAAAATCCATATTGCAAGTACCTACTGAAACCACGTCAAAAGCCAAAATAACACCCCTTAACAAATAATTATGGATTAAGGACTAAATGATTCAATATAAGTAAATTCAATGTAAAATTAAACAAAAGAAAGAAAGAAAAATAAATATAAGGTTTTCAGTTATCTTCTGCCCATTAATCCATCAATGAGCTTGGTAATGACACCTTTCTTATCTGGTTCTATTGGTTGATACTCTTCTCCTATTAAATCAGCAGCTAGTTGCATTATAGCATTACTAGTAGGAGATTTAGGATTTTTTATAACAATTGGCTCACCAAAAGCAGCAGCTCTGCTTACTTCATGGTCATCAGGAACTACAGCTATAACCGGCACTTCCAAAATTGTTTCAACCTCATCCACAGTCAAAAATGTTTTATCATGCTGTTCCCTGTTGATTACCACACCAATAATATTTACTCCTAATTTAGTGGCAATAATTTTTGTTTTTAGAGCATCACTAATAGAAGGGACTTCTGGAGTAGTGATTAATAATAGCTCATCTGCAGCAGCTAATGCAGCAAGTGCATCTTTTTCAAGTCCCGCTGGAGCATCAATCAATAAAATATCAGTATCTTCCATTAATCTAGATAATGTATCCTCTAAACGATCTAATTTAACGTTTCGAAGGCCTTCAAGAGATATACCTGCAGGCACAACTCTAACTCCACTCGGCCCTTCATAAATAGCATCTTCAATAGATGCTTCACCGGCTAAAACCTCGTGTAAGGTCACCGATTTACCTTCCATACCTAAAATAAGTTCCAGATTTGCCATGGCAATGTCTGCATCTAAAACTACCGTCCTTTCCCCATAAGTAGATAGTGAAACTCCTAGATTAGCAGTAATGGTCGTTTTTCCAACTCCACCTTTACCTGAGGCAACAGTAATAACCCTGGTCATTCAATACCTCCTGAAATTTCGTATTTCATAAAATTTGTGAATTCAAAATACTTTGAATCTATGCTATATTATAATAATTTATTGATATCTCAATACTTAAATAGTCATCTATATTAATTACAAATTTTTTGAATATTAATTGTAATAAAGAAGATTAATATGTAAAATTAACAAAAAAATATCCCTCAATAACCTCTAAAATAAAAAAATGAATAATAATGGAATAGGAGTATATTATTAACAGTTTAGAAAACAGTATTTTAGAACATTTAGTGCATTACTTCTATGTTAATATCAAAATTCTCGACAATTTGTGGATATTCCCTAAAGCTCTTCCGGATTTCCATTTCCACTATATCCAGAATCTGATATTTTAGATTTTGAATGTCCTTTGATTCACCCATTATTCTGGAAAAAATACCTTTTCCTTCATAACCTGTTATAATTTTTATTTTACCACCCAATTCCTGAGTGTTGTCTAAAAATACCATGACCTCGGTGCCTTGTATTTTAGGTATTCCCATAACAGATTGTTTTATGCGGTTCATTATTGTTAATTCAATTTTTTCCAGATCTCCACTACTTACAGTACCGCCTTTGTAAGTTTCCAGAACTTTATCAACCTCTTCTTCCTGAATATCCTTTAAGCCGTATTTTTTCATGAGTTCTTCCCGGTCTATAGGAACTTTTGGCTCTTCTATCTCTTCGGTTACTTCTGTTAATTCGGATACTTCCGATACTTTTGATTCAGTTACAATATTTTCAGGTTTTTTGAGAGATTTGGATTCATTGATTTTATCCATATTTGGCTTAATCTCTGGAGTTTTATCCTCGTTTATGACCTTTGATTCAGAATCCACAACTGGATTATTATTATTATTTCATTATTATTACTCGTATCGAGCTTATCATTGATTTCAGTATCTATAATATCAGTTTCGGTAGTTAATTGTGCTTTTTCAAAAGTAATAATTTCTTTAATGTCATCTTCAGAAACATCTTGCTTTTCTGGAATTTGATGATTTTGCGATTTTCCAGAAATGCTGTTTGTTTCTGGTACAATATTCAAATTTGAATTTGAAGTCTCATTAACTTTAGAATCTGTTTTAGAAGTATCAAGATCTTCTCTGTAATTAGTAGACGAACTTTTCGTTGAAGAACTGGAGGCCGACTGCTCCTGGAGCCTATCATATTCTGCTCTTTCTTCCGCCTCAACTTGAGCTATAGGTTGGCGATAACTGGCTTGTTTAGGATTAAAAACTTTTTCATCATATCCATAATCAACATTATCCCTACTACCATAACTGGCTTCTCTTTGAGATATAGAAGATGATTTAGGAGTATTTTGTTTTTTTTCTATTTTATAGGCCTTATTTAAGTCTAATAAATAACTAATTTGTGAAGGTTTTAAATCAAAAACCTCTATTAAACTATCACTTTTTTCCATAGCATTTTCTATCTTATTCACCGCTTCATTTTTTAAATAACGATCATAAGAAGCAGCGATTAGATTTCCATCTTCAAAAAGAATATAACCCTCTTCAGAACCATGCGTAATACGAATAAATCCATCATAACTCTTTTCAGACATTTTTTCTAATATATCTGAAAATTCAAGTTCATCTGCATAGGATACCTGAGACGGTTTAGTTATTGGTAATTCCATTTCTCTACCTCAAATATTGTGGAGAGAATTAAATAAATAATTAAATCCCCCCATTAAGAATTTAAATTGTCGAAAATTGAATTCTAGGATTTAACTCCTTGAATTCAAGAATTTTAAATTTGATTAATTAGATTTAATTATTCATTATAATTAATCCTTCCGGATAAGCTTTATTTCAGGAGGAGTAATAATCAATACATTTTTCCCGTTTTTACAGAGTAAGATAACTTCCACTCCAATTTTCTGTCGGAGATCCTTTAGTTTTTCACCAGCAAGCTGGTAATCTTCAGGCAACTCATTTTCAAGATAGCTCATATCCAGAATAATGGGATTTTTTTCATCAGTTATCTGGTTTATAGCATAATCAATGTCCTCGAGGCTCTTGGCTTTCATCAATATAATTTCATAAAATGAATGCTCCGGGACAATAATTGTTTCCGAGTCCTCTTTTTCCTTTTCATCCTCTTCAAGACCAAGGTTTTTCTTAACAAAATCCATCATGTCTTTCATGTTAAATCTCCCCTAAATAATCCATAATTACCTTTAATAATTGTAAAGAACCATCATTTTTTACATCAACCGTGGGAAGTCCATACTTAGACCCATATTTTTCCAGTTGACCTTCTTTATCAACATTTCTTAAGTTAAGAGATATCCCGACTACTTTAGTGGGTTCTAATGCCTCTATTGCTTTTATCTCTTCAAAAATTCCCCTGGGTTGCCTATAAGGATGATTAGGTCTGTGACACAACACAGAAACATCAGGTGATGAGCCAATAAGAATCGAAGCAGATAATCCACGAGGATGAGGATTTCCTAATTCAGTCAAACTTGACTGACTTTCCACGAAAATTATATCTGGATCTTTATTCTCTTCCAGATATTTGATAGAACCCATAAGTGAAGATGCAACATCCATCACCGATAGACTACCTGCACGGAAATTAAGATCTACAGGCTTTTCTAATCCCATTTCATCAGTAGAAATAACACCAACTTCCATACCAGTATCTTGGGCTGCTTTTCCAAGCAAACGGGTGGTTGTTCTTTTACCACATTCCTGTGATGTTCCCCCTACATAGACTACAGGAGTTTTGTGCTGATAAGTGAGTTTAGGTAATATTTCACAGCATTTACTGGGAGAAATACCAAATAACTTATCTATAGTATCTAAACGAGGACTTATTTCCTTAATTAACACATTTTTTTGTTTGGCAAATTTTAAAAGAGATGTATTTTCCGCTATAGATAAAGATCTGAACGAAGTAACAACATTTTTACCTTCATTTATAGCCTGGACCGCGTATTTTAATGCAGAACCCTCAGCACCAATAGGCAACATTATAGCTACACTATTAGCATCTGTTTCCTTTAATAAGTCAATTAATTCAGGAGAAACCGGGTAACCGCAAAAGGATTTACCATGTTTTAAAGGATTATCATCCACAAATCCGACGGCTTCTACACCTTCAAAATTAGCAAATTTCTCTCCTCCTCCTCCGCAGCCAATGACAATAAATGGATTAAGGTCTTGAAGTTCTTCTACAGAAGATACTATGTACAAAGAATCACTCCTTAGTATTTTAGTGAAATCAAATAGAAAGTTTAATTACTTATTATGTCTTATTTATATTAATAAATGATTAAAGCATATATACTTTAAGGAAAAATACTCTATTAATTGATGGAGGCATAGTATGATAGCAAGGATACTTAAAGATTTAGGTAGGATCAATGGGGTAAATGGTTCTTTAGTTGTAGGAAAAGACGGTCTGATTATTGAAACTGAGGTGCCTTCAGACATAGACGCAGAACTAGTGGCAGCAATGTCATCTGCGGTTTTTGGTACAGCTGAAAGATCTGCAGAAGAAATGAAACATGAACCCCTAGAACAAGTAATGATCGAAGGAAGCAGAGGAAAAACATTAATGATCGATGCTGATGAAGGAATTTTGGTTCTTATAACTGATGTAGATATTAATCTTGGCCTTATCAGAATTGAAATGAGAAGAAGTGCTGAAAGAGTGAAAGATCTGTTAACTTAAAACCATAATAATTTTTATTATTTTAATTTTTACAGTTCTTTTAATTTTATTTTGATTTTTTATTTTTATTATTTATCGTTAATTATACTAATTATAAAGTTTAAAGTAGATATAAACTTAAATTATGCTTAAATTCTTATGATATAATCCAAAATTAGGGGAGTAATAGTTTGAAAAAGCCCTATGTGATATTAATTGGAAGTGCTTCTGGAATTGGAAAATCTACTGTGGCTTCAGAGCTAGCCAGAGAGCTTGATATAAAACACCTCATTGAAACTGATTTTATCAGGGAAATTGTAAGAGGAATTATAGGACCAGATTATGCTCCTGCCCTCCACAAATCTTCTTTTGATGCATATACCACCATAAGAGATAAAGATAGATACAAGAACAATGGCACCAGTTTAATTAATGCCGGTTTTGAGGAACATGCTTCTTTTGTGATTCCTGCAATTGAAAAGGTAATTAAAAGAGCTGTGGATGACTTTGATAGTGTGGTGATTGAAGGTGTTCACCTTGTTCCGGGATTAATTAACATAGAAAAGTTCAAAGACAATGCTTCCATACATTTTTTCATTTTATCTGCCGATGAGGATGTCCATAAGGAAAGATTCGTAAAAAGGGCCATGAGAATAAAACGTGGCGGGAAACATCTGGAATATTTTAAAGAAAATAGAGAAATTCACAATTATCTGGTACATCAGGCCAATGAACACGGCGTTCCCGTGATAAACAATCTATCAATTGATTTAACCATTAAAAGGATGTTATCTCTGATTAGAGAGATTTGTAAAGAAATAATTTTAAAGCATCCGGTGAGTAAACTGAGTGAAGTAATTGATATAGTTCTTAACAAGTATGGTGGAAGAATAATGGATGTTTCCTATTTCCTTCCAGGCTTTGGAGAGCCATTGAAAAGGAAAGTTAGTGTTTATGATCCTCTTGAGGCAAAAAGATTTCTTGATCAATTAGATCAAAATCCAAAAAGGAAAAAAGACCTGGAAAAACTTTACGAATTATCCAATAATATTCACAGCCACCTCATCTGTGCACCAGACGAAGATGCCCTGAACAAAATCATGTTAGATTTAAATAAAAAAGGGCTTTTATTCACTGAAAGTAAATATAAAAGTAAAAATTCTGAAAAGAAATCAGAAAATTAATTTTTCTTTATTAAAAAAATGAAAATAATTTTAGTAAATATCCGTTTAACTCACATTAAATATCGTAATTAAAATCACGATTTTACTAAATAATTCTAAATATAAAAATAAAAACTAAATATTACCAATAAATCTAAAGAAGGAGAGTAAAAATTGGAAAAAATGAAAGTAGATTGTCCAGTTTGCCAGGGACAAAAATGTATGGAAGTTATCACCCTAACGGAAGAAATACCTTATTTTGGAGAAATTATGGAGTCAGTGGTATTATGTGGTGCTTGTGGCTATAAACATACTGATGTAATCTGTTTAGAGCAAAAAGATCCAGTTAGATACTCCATAAAAGTTAAAAAGGATCGATTAAATGCTAGAGTTGTAAAATCCCAATCGGCCACCTTAAGTATTCCTGAGCTTGGATTAAAGGTAGAACCAGGCCCTAAATCTTTGGGGTATGTGTCAAATATAGAAGGAGTTATAGAACGGTTTCAGGGCGCAGTTAAAACTGCTCTTAATCTATTTGATGATGAAGAATCTCAGAAAAATGGCACTATACTCCTGAAAAATCTTGATAGCGTTCGATCAGGTGACAAAACTGTAGAAATAGTTCTGGAAGATCCATTTGGACAAAGCATAATAGCCCACCCTGATGCTTCAAAACGCGAATTGTTACCATCAGAAATAAAGGAATTAAAAACTGGTTTTGCAACTTTTGAACAGAACGAGGAAAATTCAGGATAATTATTCCCAAATTAGTTAAATATTATTATTATTATTATTATTATTATTTAGAATAATTTATTACTAGAAAATGAAAATAAATATATAAAGGAATAAAGAAGAATTAGGGATTAAACCCGGTTAAAGTGCTCGTCTTCTTCATTAACGTCCTTTAATTTTAGAGTACTTTTAACATCCATGCTCAATGCATCACAGTCAGCTTTAATTGCCTCTAAGTGCATTAAAATCCTTTCTTTTTCCTGGTTTATCCTGGAAATATTCTGGTAAGGATATATGGATTCTTTTAACATTTCATACTCAATAGTAGTGTAAGGATACTCATTTAATTGAGCACAGACTCTTTCCAGTACTTCTCCCAGAAATCGGTTCATTTCAACTTTTACCCGTTCCCTGATCATTTTGTCGCCGTCCAGGTTCTGTTTCATGAGACGAACAACTTCAGCTTTGGCGAAAGGTAGGCCTTCAGATTCTTCATCTGACTCTTCATCAGATTCTTCGTCAGACATTTCCTCTGGATCTTGAGATTCCTCCTCTGAATTTTCTGAAGAATTCTCAAAGTCCTCTTTCTCATCTTCTTCAAGTTCATCCACAGCATATTCTTGATTTAACATCTCATTCATCTCATCATTCATATTAATTCTCTCCAATAATAAATAATAATTCAATTATCTAAATTCAATAATAAAAACTGAAGTTTTTAAGTCAGCAAGTATTACTTCAATTGTTAATATTAAATATAAATAACAAAGTATATAAATCTATTCCAAATTAGATGATTTAGGTTAATTTTTTTTGATAGTTTTAAAGCACACTTATATAAAAATTACGTGCAGCTTCATTATAATGAAATCAGTGTTAATAAATTTGAAGTGTATTATTTAAAAACTTTAAATTAAAAATGTGGGAAGTAATAATCTCTTCCATAATTTTCCATATTTTTCAGACAATATATGTCCATCTTAATTTCTGGATTTTCTTAAACCATGGTAATTTCATCTAAATTTTTCAAATTTTTTGTTTTGTTTTTGGTTTCTTGTTATTTTGTAATTAAAATACGGATAAATAAAAATTAATTTATAATTTCCATACTTAAGTCAATTGTAGGAGCAGAATGCGTTAAGAAGCCCATTGAAATTACATCCACGCTGGTAAGCGCATATTGAGTAATATTTTCAGGATTTATCCCACCGGAAGCTTCTATGATTATATTATTTCTCAAACCATGATTATCCATTTCTTTCAGGACCTCCTCAATTTCAGGGGGTTCCATATTATCCAGCATAATGATATCCGCACCAGCTTGAGAAGCCAAAATTGCTTCTTCAATGCTTTCAACCTCTACTTCGATTTTTTTTGTAAAACTAACATTGTCTCGGGCCAGCGCAATAGCCCGGGAAATATCACCTACCAGCATCCGGTGATTATCCTTAATCATTACACAATCGTCTAATCTAAAACGATGCGGATCGCCACCACCTATTTTAACAGCTGATTTTTCAAAAAATTGAATTCCTGGAGTTGTTTTACGGGTACTGGCTACAATAACCTTATCATTGACCTTTCTTACCTTTTCAACCATTTTTGAAGTTAAAGTAGCAATTCCACTCATTCTCATCATTAAATTTAAGGCCGTACGTTCCACAGTTAAAAGATTGCGGGCATTACCTTCAATGGATATAATTATATCACCTGGCGAAATTACATCACCATCAGATTTGTGTAAAGAATAATTTAATTCAAATTCACTGAAAATGGCTTTTGCGACATCAATACCAGCAATTATTCCCCCTTCTCTGGAAATGATTTCCGCACGGGTATTAACCGCCGGTCCAATAAGAGCATTAGTAGTAATATCTTCAAACCCAATATCTTCACTTATCATGTGTCTTAAAGTATTCTTCATGTCAATTCACCTGAAATAGTAAGTGTTTTAAGAAAAACCAGGAAAAACTTTTTGGATTATTAATTAGTTCGCTATAATTCACGAATAAATTATTCTAATTCACACTAATAATCACACAATAATAGTATTAATAATAAATTAGTTATCCTAAGTTATAAATCTAAATTATAAAGTGTTTATTACACAAAATAATCATTATATTTTTATTCAACTGGAAATTGAATAAATGGATATAAATAATTTAATTATAAAATATTAAAAAGTTATTCCATATTATTTACTATTAATCAATGACTTAATATCAAGCTTTAATCAATTAAACTAATTAATATCCTAATTAACTGTGATTCAAATGGAACTTATATTTTTAGGCACATCATCAGCAATACCATCAAAACATCGTAATCACGCTTCTATAGCACTTAAAGCATTTGGAGAAATTTTATTATTTGACTGCGGTGAAGGAACCCAAAGACAAATGGCCAATATTAAATTAAGTCCTATGAAGATAAAAAATATATTTATAAGCCATTTACATGGCGATCACATCCTGGGACTTCCTGGAATAATTCAATCTATGGGATTTAGAGGTAGAACAGAATCCCTTAATCTATATGGTCCTCCCGGACTGGAAAATATACGAAAATCAATCATGAATTTTGGTTATTTTGCTATGGATTTTGAAATAATAATTCATGAATTAGAAGAGGGTACCGTAATTGATATTGAAGAGTACAAAATCGAATGTGTTAAAACCCAGCATAATGTTCCCAACCTATCCTATTCCCTAATCGAAAAAAAGAAACCTAAATTTTTAAAGGACAAGGCAATTGAATTAGGAGTAAAACCTGGGCCTGATTTTGGAAAGCTGCATGATGGAATTGAAGTTAAAATTGAGAACAAAATAATTAAACCGGAACAAGTTCTGGGAAAATATAGAAAAGGTATTAAAATAACATATTCTGGAGATACCCGCCCTTGTGACGCTTTAGTAAATCTTGCCAAAGATTCGGATATTTTAATCCACGAATCAACATTTGGAGATAAAGATCAAATGAAAGCAGTTGAAAACTGGCATTCTACAGCCAAGGAGGCCGCTCAAATTGCCAAAAAAGCCGGTGCCAAAAAATTAATTTTAACCCATATAAGTACCAGATATAGAAAATCAGACGATCTTAAGAAAGCGGCG
The DNA here is from genome assembly GCA_963774795.1 of uncultured Methanobacteriaceae archaeon. Lineage (GTDB taxonomy): Archaea > Methanobacteriota > Methanobacteria > Methanobacteriales > Methanobacteriaceae > UBA349. Next base: position 71,600 of record CAVZGI010000005.1, on the reverse strand, counting down.
CAAAAAGAATTTGAAAATACAGTTGTTGCCCGAGATTTTATGACATTAGAGGTGAAATCAAATGGAAATTAATCTCACCCTGCAAAATTTGGGTTTAGCCATTGTTACCATTTTAGTTGCCATAATAATAACCAGATGGACAGCATACTTCCTTAAAAGAACTGGAAAAAGATGGGATATTGATGTAACAGTCATACAAGTTCTTCAAGATATTATCCAATACTCCGTTTACATAATCGCCGTTAGCTTAATACTTAAACAACTGGGAATTGATATAACCGCCATAGCTGTCAGTTTAGGAATAGTAGGTGTTGCTGTTGGGTTTGCTGCCCGGGACATAATTGCTAATTTCATATCAGGAATGTTCATATTAGCAGATAAGAGTTTTAAAGTAGGTGACACCATTTCTATCTCCAATCAAAAGGGTAAAGTCACCAAAGTGGGATTCAGAACCACTACCATAACTACTCCAGACAATACCGTTATTACCATACCTAATTCAGCTTTTTCAACCAGCCCCTATGTTAATTATACATATATGGATCGTAGAAGAGTTGATCTGAACGTTACCATACCATATAACTTTGATTTAGAAGAATTAACTGAAAAAATTGAAAAAATGGTAAATGATTATGAATGGGTAATGCACGACCCTAAACCCAAGGTAATGTTATTAGAGCTTTCTGATGTTGGTGTTAAAGCAAAAATAACTGCCTGGACGTCTGATCCTTGGAAAGTTGCTAGTTACAGGTCTTTAATGGCTGAAGAACTTAAAAAAATCTTGGTTAACGGAAATGAATAAATATAAAACTTATTCAGTTATTATAATTGCCATTTGTATTGTTATTTCTTTAGGTATAGGCATAACCGGATACTACGAATATCAAAAATTAAAAAGCTCACAATCCGCACTGGAACACTATAAAACTGCCCCTAAAAATCTTTTAAATCCTGAGTCAAGTTCATTTAACACGGCATATACTTCAACCACCACTAAATTGATTATACCTCGCATTGGATTAAATTGCTGGATTCGTTCAGATACCGTTAATGCCTATGATTCAGTTTATCATTATGCTGAAAGTGTTTTACCCGGACAACCCGGACAATGTGGTCTTTTAGGACATAGAACTACCTATTCCGGACCATTCAAAAAATTAGGAAGCTTGAGAATAGGGGATGAAGTAATAATAGAAGATTTAGTTCTTTCAAAAAAATATATCTATAAAGTTACCTCTAATGGAAAAGATATTCGCTGGGATTATGAAACCAATCCTATCAAATTTGCCCAGGATGGAGATGCTCGTTTAATGCTAATAACCTGTTATCCCCCAGGAAGGAAAAAAGCAGCGTGGATTACCCATTGTAAGCTGGTAAAAACTGAAGAAATCTGATTTTTTTTATTTAATTATGGGATTTCATTATTGATTACTTATGATAGTTTACAATAATGATATTAATTGCAAACGCTAATTAAATAAGAGTTTATATTATATGGAAGTACATATCAATTTAGAGATAATTTATTAAATAAGTATAACGTTTTAAGGGCTTAAATGAATTAGATAATTTTTATAAAGGGCAGGTATCTCTATGAAAGAGTCCGGACTAAAGTTAAAATTAAAAAATGCCTTGATTAATGTGGAAAACATTACTGGAGTAGATGGTACACTAGTTGTTAATAATCAGGGCGAGATTTTATACAGCAGTTTATCCTATGCCGATGATGATCTTTTTGGATCAATGGCCAATATCATAGGTAGTTCATCTGAAAAGCTACTGGAATTAAGTAAACAGGGATTAACCGAACGTGTTCTTGTAGAATCCGTTAGAGGAAAGGCACTATTTTTGAATATGGAAAAAGCCCATTTAGTCGTTTTAACAAATATTAAAGCAAATATTGGAATGGTGATTCTTTCTTCTAAAAAATCTGCTCAAATAATCAAAGAAATGGAAGATATAAAACAAATAGCTGATTATTTTGAGGAAGTGGAAATGGAACCAGCTCTAAAAAATGAGCCAGAACCTGTCGCTACAAAATTAGAAGAAACCGTGCAAGAAACTGTCGTTACAGTTGAAACATCTCCGACACCAGAAATACCTCAAAAAGAGGTTATTGAATTAGGTGTTCAAAACAGAGATATAAAAATTCCATCGGATGTTTCCTTAGATGCGTCTTCAGATTATGGTAAAATTAGTGATGAAATCAAAATAGAAACTGAAACGGCTATTAATAAAGAAAGTAATTTAAAAGAAAATATTTCTGTAGAAAAAATCGCCGTGAATTCTTCTAATTTAGAAAAAGAAATAATTATCGAAGATTCAGAAATTGAAAGTAAGCCGGAAAAACCGAAAGATCTAGAACCTTCCAAAATGGATCTACCAGTTATTAAACCTCCTTTATCCTTCCCAAAACTTCCAGATAGCGTTCATATTTCTGAAAACCCAGAAGAAAAAGCAAAATTAGTTATAGACATTTATGAAGCAGTTCTTCTGGCCATGTCCATTGGAGCCAGTAAAATTATGGGAACTGCACCAGCCCGAGGAATGCTTAAAAACTCAATTCCTTATGACCAATGTCCAGAATTGTTAGTTGGGGTTGATGTTAGAAGCAATTCTTCCATCCAGTTTGATATAATTAGGAAAAACATTGATAAATTTCCTATAGAAACAAGATCAGAAAAGACCATTAATGATTTTACCACCATAATATCATCCATAACCGAAAAATATGGTAGAGTGATGGGTTATGATGCATTTAGAGGTATGATAAGACCTGAATTTAAAAAGATTTATGATTCTTTTGGTCCTGCCATGGAAGAACTGGGAATCAAAGAAAAAATACATCCCGAACTTAGAGAACTTTTAGTATCTTAAAAAATTTATCTAAATTCGTTAGCATATTAAAATAATTTAAAATATTTTTTTTAAAATCAATTATTCTAATTTAATATATTCCAAATATTTGATATATTAAAATATTTTTTAAAAAGAATTTAATCAACATTTTATTGATAAAAAAATTGAAAAACTTTTGAAAGATTTTTATAGTGTTTTAGTCTAACTATATATACTATATTTTTATGGTGCTGGAATTCTAATAAATGCACCATATTAGTAATAAAAATATCAAACTAATCCAATTAGTCTTAGAAGCTTAAATAGCCTCGCTAACTTTTATCTAGATTTGATTATTTAAATCTGATTATTTTCTCAAACTTATAGGGCGATAAAATGCTTAATCAACTACAGAAAGAGATTTTGGAAATAAAAGAAGAAAAAAATGCCATCATACTGGCTCACAATTATCAAACAAAAGAAATACAGGAAATCGCAGATTTCATTGGTGATTCTTTAGAACTATGTATAAAGGCCTCCCAAATAAAAGATAAAGACCTGGTGGTTTTTTGCGGAGTAGATTTCATGGCTGAAACCGCTTTTATTCTTAATCCCGATAAGAAAATAGTGATACCTGATGCTAGTGCAGAGTGTCCCATGGCCCATATGCTGCCTGCAGAAAAAATAAAAAAGGCAAAAGAAGTATATCCTGATGCTGCAGTGGTTCTATATGTCAATACACTTGCCGAAGCTAAAGCAGAAGCTGATGTACTTTGTACATCTGCTAATGCACTTAAAGTAGTGGAAAGTCTCGAAGAAGATACTATCCTATTTGGACCAGACTATAACCTGGCCTGGTATGTTTCTCAGCACACAGACAAAGAAATAATCCCCATACCTGAAAATGGACATTGTTACGTCCATAAAATGTTCAATCCAGCAGACATATTATTTTTAAAACAAAAATATCCTGATGCAGAAGTACTGGTGCATCCAGAATGTGACCCGGAAGTTCAGGAAGCAGGAGATCATGTTTTAAGTACCGGAGGCATGTTAAAAACTGTACATGGATCTTCCAGTGAAACTTTCATAATTGGGACGGAAATAGACATGACCACCCGTATAAAAAGCGAAAATCCTGATAAAAATGTTATCCCTGCTTTTGAAGAGGCCATCTGTGAAAATATGAAGTTACACACCCTGGAAAAAGTCAAAAATTCTCTTTTAAATGAAGAATTTATAGTTAAAGTGCCAGAAGACATTGCTTCTAAGGCTTTAAATTCTGTGGGAAGGATGCTGGAGATTTCCAGCTAATATCCAACCATTTTCATCAAATAATTTATAAATAAAATTTAATAAAATAAATAAATTTATTTAATATATAATTAAATAATTGACTATTTTATCACTTAATTTTAAATTTGATGATTATTAGGAATTATATTTTAATTATATCATATTTCCTATTCCCCATCCCTAATTTTTCTGCGTATTCTAATTGTTTGGTACCATCAACCCCTTCCCAAACCCCTTTGAATTTATCTTCACCTTTATTAAAATTTTTATTTAATAAAGAGCTTTTAATTCCAATTTGTTGATTAACTAAATCGTAGCTAGCCGAATCTAAAGCAACTGGATCTTTAGAAGCCAAAATTCCAATATCAGGGACTAAAGGGGCATCACTCCAGGGCACACAATCGCAGTCGGGAGTTATATTAATCAAAAAATTAATATAAGCTATTTTATTTTCTTTTCCCATGGTTGCTCCCAAGGCATATTCCATCATTCGTTCTAGGAAAACAGGGATATCTTTTTTCCAATCCAAGTCAATTGCTTCATTTTTACAAGCATCAAAACAATTCATGCAAGCAATACAAGAATCATATTCTATTACTGCTATTTTTGATGATTTACGGCTATTGATAGTTTTATCAGGTGAACGGCCTTCAACATTATTTTTAACTTTTTTAGGGGATGATTCCATCCTCATACAATCTTCAGGGCAAGAATCAATGCATATTCCACATCCAGTACAGTTTTCTCCAATTATGGGCTTGGCACACTCATGTTGATCCAGTTTTCCCTGGATAGTGGCGCATCCCATGGCCAGATTTTTAAGAGCCCCACCAAAACCACTCATTCCATGGCCTTTAAAATGAGATACCACCATCATTGCAGTGGAGTCACAAATATCTCCCGCGATTTTAACCTTTTCAAAGTGATGCTGGTTAATAGGAATATTTCGCTCATTGTTGCTGCTTAAACCATCCGAAATGATAATAGGGGCCCCTAATACCGAGTAATCAAAACCATTTAAAATTGCGGTTTCCAAATGACTGGCAGAATCATGTCTGCTTCCATAATAAAGGGTATTGGTGTCAGTGACAAAAGTTTTTGACCCATTTTCTTTTATTTTGTCCACAATATATCTTATCAGGACGGGACTTACATAAGAATCGTTCCCTCTTTCACCAAAATGGACTTTAATAGCCGTTATGTCATTTTCCCCGAATAACTCCTCAAATCCAGCTCTTTGAAAAAGATTGACAATCTTATTTCCTTTATTTTCCAAATCACATCTTGATCTTAAATCAGCAAAATAAACATTTTCAACCATTTTACCCCTCTTAAATCGAAGCATTTTAATTAATATGATATTTTTGATAATTTTAATTAGTATTCTATTTTTGAATTTTTGAATTTAGTAATAAAATTATTCAACTGAAATTATCTTAAATAGTCTAGATCTTGAAATTAGCCTAAATTAGCCTGATAAGAAGGCTAATTATCTTACTAATAGATTATTATGGATTAATATGGCTTAATAGGAGTTAATAGGGATATTAAATTATAGATTACTAAGGATCTTTGAAATTATTGGTATGGTCCTGAATTGAAAACCAGAACATGGAAAGTTCATAATCCAATTTCTTATATTCTGGATATTCTTGACTAATAATATTCCAAAAGCCATTATTATGGCCAAATTCAAGTAAATGACTCATTTCATGAAAAACAACGTACTGGATGAGTTTTTCAGGAAGATACTTCATTCGAGTATTAAACTTAAGGTTTCCTTCACTATCACAGCTTCCCCATCTTTTTTTCATTTTACGAAAAGAGATTTTTCCAGGAATTATTCCCATTTTAACAGAATAATAATTCACTAATTCACTAATTTCACTCTTTAAATCATTTTCATTCAGTTTATAGTTCAATTTACAGGATTTTGATTTTTCAATTATATCGATCTTGTTATAAATCCAGTTTATATGCTTTTCAATGAGTTTTTCGTGATCGTGATAATTTTCAGGTAAAATAAGAACAAGTTCTCCTGTTTTGAATTCCAGCCGAGGATTTTTAATTTTTCGGCGAACAACATTGTAGTTGATTTCCATATCCTCAATAAAAATTTTTTTATTCATTTAGATCATTTTAACAGCATTTTTTTAATCTATTTTAATAAATAAGCATTTTATACTTTAATTAATATTTAATAGATTATACCGATTTCTTATCATTATAAACTGTGCATTAATAGGACTTGAATAGTTTAATTAAATTTATTTGCATTAAAAAATAAAATAGTATCTATTGTAACCCAGGCAAATAATAAATTATTTACTAATAAATAAAATTGTCAAATTATTTTTATAAACCAACCATTAATCTTGTTTAGTTAATTTGTTTAGTTCCATTTAAGGGAAAAGGGGGTTTCAAATGCTTTTCATGATTGGAGAACATGAAGTTAAGGCCGAAGTAGAAAAAAGGCAGAAATTTGAATCAAAACATTCAGGTAAAACACTTGAGAAGCTTAAAATACATTTTCAAGTTTACAATCGAAGAAAAGTTCCAGAAACAATTTTTTCCAAAGATGATGATCGTAAATGGGCCGTTGCCCACTCTTCATATTATTATACTGAGGGAAATCCAGTAATTCGCTATATTTTCGAGATAGAAGAAGTTGAAGAACTGAATATAAAAGAGTTGCAATTGGATGGATTATCCATAAATCCTTATGATTATTATGAAGAAATAGATGGTATAAAAGGTGATTCTCTTATTATAAAAGCTCGGGCCACTTTAAGTCTTGATTTATGGAAAAAACTCCAGGAATTATATCATAAATACGAATATTTTAAAGTTTTAAGGAAAGGTATTTCCAACGAAAAAAAGAAGATGCGTTTTGAAAGGGTTATTTGGTCTAAAGAAGAAAATAGTGTAAATTGCATTTTTTCAATTTATGAGCATGTTTATGATGAATTTAAATTGTATTCACATGTTAAGCCCGAAATGGAGATGCTTAAAAAAGATTCTATTAAAAATCAGAACCAAATTAATTTTTTGATAGAATTACTACTTGAAAAAAAAATATTAGATGATAAAGATATTGAAAATATCCTTATTTCAAAAAATAAGAATATAAATACCCTCAAATTTGGAGAAGTGGAAGATTTAGAAGATTTTTTAAGTGTTTATCGGATTTAAAGAATATTATTCCATATCTTTTATTCAATATCATTAAAAATCGAAACGGAGAGATATAATGGACAACGAAGAAATAATCAGACTATTAAACATTGATTTTGCTCATGAACTGGAAGCTACAATGATTTATTCCTATAACTCGTTTATTATTAAAGATTGTGAAGCTAGCAGACTTACTGAAGCTATATCTGTTGATGAAATGAGACACATGTGGTGGCTGGCTGATTTAATAGTGAAAAGAGGCGGTAAGCCAACTATGGAACATAAAGAACTTGATTTTAGCTCAGATGACTTAATGACACAGTTAAAAATTCAAATTGAAAAAGAAACTGAAGGTATTAACGAGTACTTAAGACAGGTTGAACTAATTGATGATGAAGAAGTAGTTGGAGTTTTAAAACACATTATAGACGAAGAAAAAAGACATAGGAAAGAATTCAAAGAATTACTGGAAAAATGGTAGGAAATAATTTTTAAAATTTTATTTTTTTACTTTATTTTATTTTCAGTACTTAAATTTGATTTATTTTATTGAATTACTTTATTTTCAGTGATAATTAATTTAATAATCTTTTTTTATTTTCATTTTTTAAATAGAAAAATTTTTGGAAAAATTTTGAAAAATTAAAATTATTTAAAATTAATTGAAAATTATTGAAAATTGGGGTTATCAGACCGGTTTTATTGGTGTTAAAAGTTATTTTATAACGGAATCAGTATTTTTGCTAGTATTAGGACCACCGGCCACATTACAAACTCCGAATCTGCCATGGTGTGCGAAATTCTATGTAAATTATCCCCTTCAAGATTTTTAGATTTTTGAATGTAATAAAACACATAAAAAAAGAAAATCAATAGTGCTAAAGCAAAATTAGGAATCCAACCTACATATACCCCTAACAGAATAGGTAAAAAAGAAAACGCATTCAGCAGGTGTAGAAAATTTATAGATTTCTCTTTTCCTAAAATTGCAGGCAGAGTTTTTAGGCCTTCTTTTCTATCAGAATCTATATCCTTTAAATCAAAGAATATTATGTTTATTAGAATCCTAATGAATATCACCATGAATATTAAAAGGAAAGGTGTAGTTATACCCATAGAATAATAGAAGATCAGAAAAAATGTTCCTCCCATGGCCCAGGTAATAGCGGTGTAAATATTCTTAAAAAAAGGGATCTTTTTAGTAACCCCTTTAAATGCAGTAGTATACAAAATTCCACTGACTATCAAACCAATAATGAAAAGTGTTAATTTTAAATTAGAAAACAGGAAAAGGAGAAATATTAAGGTTAAAATATATGATGTAAGTATAAGAGGATACTTCTTGGATTTTTCACTTAAAAATGCTGTCCTTTCTGAAACTACAGAGTTGTCCTTTTTAAGATCTTTATAATAATCATAGCTGTAAACTATTAAGGGCAATAAATAAGATATGGCCATTATTTGAATGTCACATTTTGTATTGAGTATGATAGATACAGACAATATAAGCAGTGGACTACCCAGAGCTGCATAATAACCACCATACATTACTTCATTCAACAAGTCACTGAAACTTTTATTTGGTAAATAACTTTCTTTATGATATGCCTTCATTTTTAACAACTCTCATATCCTATTGTATTAATTTAAGTTCAATATAGAACATAAGATTAATGAGAAATGTTGATATTGTATTAAAAACAAATATATTTATGATGCTCCCGATTTGCAACAATTTTATCGAATATTATAATAATAACTAATCATTAAATAATCATGTTAATTTCATTAATTGGTGAAAAATAATGAATTATTACCCTATAATTTCAATTTTAGCATTTTCCATGTGCTTTTTCCTGGGTGCTTTCATTTATCAAAAAAATTCAAGAAATGAACTTAATAAAATGGTGGCTTTATTAAGTATTCTTGTAGGATTTTTAGCACTGGTAGAATTTTTATATCGCCAGGCCCCCAACTATCAAACTGCTTTTTTTTGGTTAAAGATTAGTACGATATGGCCATTCGTACCATCTGTTTTACTTAACATAGCCCTCATATTAACCCTTAAAGAAGATACCTTAAAACACAAGTACTATTATCTAATTTATTTACCAGCCATAATCATAACCACTTTATCGCTAACCACCGGTTTACTTTTAAATGGAGCCGTGCATACCTACTGGGGTTGGACCTATAGCTATCCACCAAACCCAATATTGTTTAATTTAATGAGTTTATGGACCATTATAGCTGCTTTTACCGCAGGAAGCCTGGTTTTTGTTCACTATATTAAATCTGGAAGTATGGTAAAAATTGAGGCCAAATATTTATTCATCGGTTTATTCATTCCATTATTGCTGAGTCTTTTAATAGATCTAATTATACCCACATTCTACATCAGAGTCCCGGAGATGACCTTAACACTTTCCAGCATAGGTATTGCCATTATAAGTTATGGAATATGGAAATATCAGTTCCCGTCTTTAACATCATCAGTAGTTGCCGAAAAAATTGTTTCCAATATGTCAAATTTTCTTTTACTTTTAGATTCTATGGGAAAAATTAATTCAGTTAACAAGTCCGCCACTGATTTATTAGGTTACCAAGAAAATGAATTATTAGGACAGGATTTTTCACATATTTTTGTCAATCAAACAAATGCTAGGGAACTATTATCCCCAGAAAGTTTCGACACTTTTCAGCAAGCAGGAAATTTAAATAATATTGATACTGCATTTAGGTCTAAAAACAATGAAAAAATACCAGTAATGCTTTCTATTTCTCCCATAATTGAAGATAAAAGAATAAAAGGATTAGTTTGCATTGGAAATGACATTAAAGATATGAAAATAGCTGAAAATGAGATTAAAGAGTCTTTAGAAGATAAAAAAATATTGCTTCGTGAAATACACCACCGGGTGAAAAACAACCTGCAAATAATTTCCAGTCTGTTAAATTTACAGTCTGATTACCTGGAAAATGAGAAAGACAAAAATATCTTTAGAGACAGTCAAAGTAGGGTAAAATCAATGGCCATAATACATGAAAAGTTATATCAATCATCTAATTTCTCAGAAATTGATTTTAAAGGTTATATAGATAGTTTAACATCCTATCTGTTTCAATCATACCCCATAAATCCTTCGAAAATAAAATTTGAATCAGATATAGATGATATTACTCTAAGCATGGATACTGCCATTCCATGCGGCCTTATTATTAATGAACTGGTAAGTAATTCCTTAAAATATGCTTTTCCAGAGGATAGGGATGGAAAAATAAAAATTAAGTTAAAATCCAGTGGAGACCATTTCGTACTTGAAATTGAAGATAACGGCATTGGATTTCCAGAAAACTTTAATATTGATGATAACGAAAGTTTAGGTTTAAAATTAGTTTCCAGCCTTACCAGACAGATAGATGGACAACTAGAACTTCTGGTGAATGAAAAAACTAAATTTAGAATTATATTCTCAGAAATAGAATATAAAAGTCGCATTTAAGTTATTTTCTTAAAAAAATGAAATTTATTCTAAAAAATTGATTCTTAAATTAAATTTTATTTAAAAGTTTAAGATTTTTAAATAGGTTAATATTTAGATTTAAAAATCAATATAGGGGCTAAAAAATGCCAGAACTTCCCAGTGTAGAAATATTCAAAAATTATTTTGATTCTACCTCATTAAATCAGAATATAAAAGACATAGTAGTTAATAATCCGGAAATACTGGTAGATACTACTCCTCAAAATATTAAAAATTTTAAATCAAGTCGTTTCCTTTCCAGCTCAAGATATGGGAAATATTTGTTTGCCCTAAATTCTAATGAAAGTTTCATAGTTTTCCACTTTGGAATGACTGGTTTTTTTAAATACCACAACCAGAGGGAAGGCCCTACTGCACACAGCAGAATTTCATTTATATTCAAAAATGGGAATGTTTTAGACTTTGAAGATCCAAGAAAATTTGGTAAAGTAAGTATTAGCAAAAGTATCCATGATTTCGTTGAAAAAAAACACTTAGGGCCGGATGCATTGGAAATTGACTACCAATCATTTAAAAAAATGTTTGAAGGGAGAAAAGGAAATATAAAACCACTATTAATGAACCAGCATTTTTTGGCTGGAATTGGTAATCTTTATGCTGATGAAATACTTTATCAAAGCGGGATCCACCCCCTAAGAAAAGCAAATAATCTCAAAAAAGCCGATTTTTCCCATTTATATGAAAATATGATTATGGTTTTAAAAAAAGCCATAGAACTTCAGGACCGGCCCCGAAATTTCCCTCCAGAATTCCTATTATCCCATCGTTATCCTGGCGGTGAATGTCCCAATGGCGGAAAACTGGACAAAATCAAAGTAGGGGGCCGAACAACATATTATTGTCCAGAAAAACAGGTTTTATGATAAATTTTATCTGATAATTTATTATTTATTATTATTGATAACTAAATCTTATTGATAAACTATCCTTCATTGATAATTAATTTTAATTTATTGGGTTGATTGTTGGAATTTGATGAATTTGAATAATTAAAGTGATAAAATGGCTCAGATACTAGAGAAAAAAAGCTCTTTTTATGTTTTAGTCGTAGTTGTAATGGGTGCTTTCTTAATACCCTTTTTGGGTGCGGCATTGAATGTATCACTCCCATCCATAGGTAGAGAATTTTCCCTGGATATCTTCGTACTGGGTTGGATACCTACATCATTTATTCTGGCCAACGCAGCATTCATATTACCATTTGGACGATTGGGAGATATATATGGACGAAAAAAGATTTTTGGGATTGGAGTGGGATTATTTACTTTTGCATCGTTCATGGCTTTTTTTTCTCCTTCAGCAGTTTATTTAATAGTTTTCAGTTTCTTGCAGGGTTTAGGGTGTTCCATGATATTTGCCACTGGAGTGGCCATATTAAGTTCAGTTTTTCCAATTGGATCGCGAGGAGAGTCTTTTGGGATTTATATCACCTCAGTTTATATTGGGCTTTTAGCTGGGCCATTAATAGGTGGTTTTTTAACTCAGAATTTTGGTTGGAGGAGCATATTCCTATTTAACATCCCCATTGGAATAGCCATCCTTTCTTTGATTTTTTTTAAAATTAAAACTGATTGGAGAGGCTCTAAAGGAGAAAATTTTGATCTTAAAGGAACGTTAATTTACGTACCAGGTATAATAGTCCTTTTATATGGATTTACCAATGCATTTAGTTTATATGGTCAATTAATGGCTATTTTAGGAGTTTTCTTATTAGTATGGTTTACTATTTTAGAATTAAAAACTGAAAATCCATTGATTAATCCCCGAATTTTTAAAAAAATCGTCCCCAGTATTTCCAGTGCATCTATTCTACTAATGATAACTTCCACATCTGCAATCTGGACCCTAATAAGCCTTTACTTGCAATACATACAATCATTAAGTCCAGTTATTGTAGGGATAATACTGGTAATTCAACCACTTATAGTGGCCATTGCCTCCCCATTCGCTGGAAGGCTTTCTGATAAGATTTACGGAGCATTTATTGCATTGATAGGTGCCATTTTAACCATTATAGGACTTATATTAGCCGTCTTTATTGGATTTGATACAACTATTATTTACATTATTATTTTAGCCATTATACTGGGTCTGGGAAATGCTTTATTTTCCTCCCCCAATACCAATATTTTCATTAGCTCTGTTGAGAGAAAATATTATGGATCAGCCTCTGCTGTCCTTTCCACCGTAATATTTACCGGGCAGCTTTTAAGTCTGGCAATTCTGCTTTTAGTGTTTTCAGGTACTTTAGGTGGCCTGGAAGTAATGCCTTCACAATTTGAAGACTTTATAGTCAGTTTAAAACTAACCTTTTTAATATTTTTAATTATAAGTATAATCGGGGCGATTCTAATCTTTCTACTGGTTATAAAAGAAAAAAATCGGGTTAATTCCAGTATAAAACGTGATTAAATCCCGTTAAAAAGTAAAATTATTTCATTCACAAGATTATCGAATAAAATAATTTTAAATTGCATTTATAGTTGAAATTAAATTAATAAAAAAAATGAGATGACTAAATAAATAATAAATTAATATTTTTTAAAAATAAGAAAGTTAACTAATCTTCCTCCAGCAAGCTGGAGAGAAAAACCGTCATTTCAATTTCGTCACGGGCAATAAAATCATCTATTTTTACTGTAGCTTCGTCTGATCCAAAGGGAAAATATTCTTTTTTGTATAAAACAGTGATTATTAAATCATCAGCAATAATCTCCGTTTCTTCTTCCAGTTTCTCAATCAATTTTTTTTGGTAATTAGAATCAAGGCCACTAACTTTATATTTAACATAATTCAAACTTTCAGAATCTTCAAATTCTTTAATCCCATAATCGAATACTTTTACCAGCATATTAACACCCTAAAAAAATACAATCCTAAAAAAATTCTTTTAAAAATTTAGATATGTCATTCTCTACTTTAAAAAGATCTTTTGTACCTATATGGCCACATATAGAATCAACTAAAGCAATTTTGGAGTTTTTAATCAGTTTAGATAGAGGTATAGCATCCTGTGATGGAGGGAAATACTGGTCCTGATTAATAGCGAGAATAAGAGTTTTTGCAGTTATATTAGAAAGTTTATCCTCCACATTAAAACCCATAGCTGCCCTGTTTCTCCATACGATATCATTAGCATCCATTAGACTCCCTTCAAGACCCATTTCTACCATATATTTATCTATATCCCTATTTTCTAACTTATAACGATAATAATCTTTAGAAAGCCCAAACATGTACATAAATTCCGAAACCAAACCAGTGACCCTTTCAGGGTTCTTTTCATACTTCCCCCCACCATATTCCGGGTCTTTTTCAATTAAAGAATTCATGAATTTAAAATTGGCATAATTAAGTCCCTTGACCTGGAAGCTGGTTACAAGAGGTATTAAAAAATCCATGAAATCTGGATAATTTACTGCCAAATCCAGGGCCAGAAACCCACCCATAGAAGTTCCAATAACTCCTTTTAGATGTTCAACCCCAAATTTTGCCCTTAAAAAGTTGTAATGGAAATTTACCATGTCACTTACAGTGTATTCTGGAAAATCAGACCCTAATGATGTGCTAGAAGGTGATGCAGAACCTGGGCCTCCCAGGGCTGTAGGGGCGATTATGAAAACTTCATTAGTGCTTAGTGCTTTCCCCGGGCCAACCATGGGCTCCAGGCGTTTTAAAGAGGTGCAACTACCACCCCAACCATGTAAATAAAGGATTCCATTACTTATATTATCATTGGAATCCCATTTAGGAGTTCCCAAAGTAACGTATTCCACATTCAAATCATTTAATGATTGTCCAGATTGAAATGTGAATTTATCCAGTTCATAATTTTTAGGGCTGCTCATTTCCTGTTTTATATCCCAAGACAAGTTAAAAACCTTTAAATTTTTTTAATATTAAATATCTGATTATTTATACTGAATTTTAACTGAATTTTAATAAATTTAATTAAATAGATTTTTTAATTAATTAATTTTTAATTAATAGATAATGATTGAAAATTTTAATAAAATATTAAATAATAAATATAATTTAATTATTCAAGTAAATAATTTAATGTAAACCTTCAAATTAAATCAGTTCCTGGTCGCCTTCATAAACATGAATGCACATAACAGGGCACTTACCAGCAGCGTCAACACTGCACCCCGGATCATCTATTTCTTTAGTCTGGATGTCCCCTTCAGTTTTAGAACCAATTAGAGAGGATATTCCATCATCTCCAAATTTCCACAAGTCGGGACAAGCCTCAATACAGTTACCACAAGATATACACATTCCTCGGTCCATTTCAACTCTATAATTTGCCATATATTGCACCCTAATTAGGTAATAGTCTATAATTAAATTGAAGTTTCAATTATTTATAAATACCTCAAATTAAACTAAATATAATTTGGAGACAAACTTATGCTAAAAATAGAAGAAGTTTTAGAACTGCAAGAAAAGCTGATTATTATTTACAAGTATATTTCACAAAAAAGATTGCTAAATGCTTTCTTTTATTCTGGACTGGAAGACCAGATACCTTCCCGTGACCTGAGTAGTAATCCCCTGGTAAAAAAAGTTGTGGAAATGGAAGAATCTGAAAAAATGTTAAGAGACTCTATTTTGGAATTAGAAGGAATGTTACCATCTAATTTTAAAGATGATTATGATCCAGACGAATTTGATAACGAATTTCAATATATTCTCTTTAAAAATGATCTCGAATCTCTGTGTAAAAAATATGGTTTAAAAGACAGCGACGAAGTGGAGAAACTTGACATTGGTGCTTTGTTGGAACTCATTGAATAATAACTTAGGTTACTAATAATTTAGAATATTATAAAATTATTCACTTGAATAATTGTTTTTAACCACGGAAAGAATCTCTAAATCCCTGAAAAACATCCTTTGCAGATTGTATTAAGGGATTTTCTATTTTATCTGCATTTTTGAGTTTTTCGAGTCTTTTAATCCGGAAATAAATGGGTGGATGTGGATCCCACATAATCCAGCTGGATATCCTGTAAGAAGGCATCCTTTCAAATTGCAGCCTTTGATATCCAATTTTTCTCAGTGCTTCTGCCAAAATTTCAGGTTTCCCGATCACATTAGCCGAAAAAATATCAGCTCGTGCTTCAAAGAACTTGGCCACGAAAAATATGAGTCCCATGGCCACAATAATGTATATTATGGGAGATATGAGCACCAGCGGTAATAAAATTGTCAAACGCAAAATAAATTCTCCAGAAACAATACCCAACAATATAAGAGGGTCTCGCCCAATTAAATGGCCCATTTCGTGACCTATTACACTTAATATTTCTTCTTCATCTAGCTGTACCAGCAAACCAGTGGTTATAAGCACTAAACCCCTGCTGGGGCTAGGGCCCGTGGCTGCAGCATTGGGGAGCATGTTATTAGAGACTATTATTTTAGGAACTGGTAAGTCAAATTTGTCGGCTGCTTCTTTAACAATATCATAAACATTAATCACCCGGGAACGTCTTCTAGAAGGATTACAATGAAAACCATATTTAGAAAGAACTTCTTCCCCAACATCACACCTGGGAGATTTTCCTTTAGCCAGACTGTTATCATAAATCTCTTTTTTAACCTTCATCAGGGCATTTTCCCCTAAGCTTTCTTTAAAAAATTTATACTCGTCTTCTGGAAGTTGATACTGAATAATATGAACATTAGGATTTTCAGGAGTTATTCTCCATTCTCCCATCCGCATGTACAATTTATCTGAAAGTAGAACAATTACCAGTTGAATTAGTAATATGAAAATTACTGCGTACAAACCAATAAATATAAAGAGAATAATGTTAATCCCGAAAAATAAAATATAAAATAGAAGTAGGCTGCTTCCAAAAAGTCGTTTAGAGGCTTTTTTTCTAACTGAAGGAGGTTTTTCAGGTATTATCTCTTGACCTTCTGCCCAGGCAAAATAAATAGTTGATTGGCGTATATTTTCCTCATAAAGTTGAACTGCCACAAATATATCCTCTGCCAGTTGATCCAGGGCATTTTTAGAAACATCTCCTTCAGGGGTAAGTTTAACCTTAATTTCTTCACCAGATTCAATTTTTCCGCGAATAACAGAGTAATTTGATGATTCTTCTTTTCCTGATAATTTTGTACTATTAGCCTGATCAGGAATACTTTCTTTGCTTTCTATAACCCCACCAGGAATTTTATTTTTTTTAGAAGGATTTATATCCAAAACAAATGATAAATAACCTTTAGAAGCGTTGTTTTTAATGGTTATGAAACGATCTGGCTGTGGAAATAAATAATATTTGTATATAAAATCCAGAATTTGACCATAATAAGCTGGTGAAACCTCAGTTTCAATTTTAAAATTTTGGGGGTTAATCATGATAATCCCTTTTTATTGCTATTTTATATTCATCTGGCGAATAAAAATTTTTAATCAGTTATACTCAAAATAACTATCATATTAGCATTTTGATTAGTAAAACTATTGTAAAACTATTCTTAGAATAATTATGAATCTCCTAATTCTTATATTATCTCTTATATTATCCATAAATATTATTAATAATCTTATAATCCATTAATTAGAATTTTTTCTTAAGAAAATATTATGTGGGTAATTAGCCTAATTAAATTCATGAAATTTATATCCTCTGAAAATCCTTCAGCATCAGAAACTTTCCAATTAATTGATGACGGACTGCGAAAAAGAGCATTAGTAATGGTTTTTGCCAGCTGCAAAGCTACATACGAAGGAAGAGCCAGGAGTAGGCTGGGATCAGGGGAGCGAGTGATTATGTTAAAGCCAGATGGAGCTTTTTTAATTCATCAAGACCGTAAACTGGATCCTGTGAACTGGCAGCCACCTAAATCGCGATCTAAAGTTAAAATGAAAGATGGAGTAGTTTATCTGGAAAGCATACGAAGAGCCCCTGAAGAAAGACTGGAAGTGGAAATTGAAGAAGCCCACATGGTATCTTATTATCTCATAGAAGATTCACAGGACCTGGAAGTGGCCGGCCACGAGAAAGATATGGGAGAAATGATCTGGAAAACCCCTGAAATAATTGAAAAAGGTTTTAGACCAACAGATCGTGAATATTCTACTACTAAAGGATTTATAGACATACTGGGAAAAGATAAAGATGGTTCATTAATGATTTTGGAATTAAAAAGTAGAAAAGCAGGAATAACTGCAGTTAAACAGTTAAGAAGATATTTAAAAGATTTTGAAGAAGATAAAGGAACTGTAAGGGGCATTCTGGTTGCTCCTTCCATCACTGACGATGCACTGGAGCTACTGGAGGAAGAAGGCCTGGAATTTAAATCTGTAGAACCTCCTAGAGAACTGAATATTGATAAAAAAGTCACCCTTGACTTTTTTTAATTTTTCCCAAAATCTTGATAAAAATAAAATAAAAAATTAATAAAAACTGAAAAACTGAAAAACTATTACTATTTTAAACTAATTAAACTTAATAATTTTTTTAATTCTAAAAATTCTAAATAGGAACTAAATGAACTAAATGAAACTTAAAAGCTTAAAAAAGATTAAAAGTTTAAAAAAATAATTTAAAAGTTAAATATTTTCTACTAAATGAGAAAGCTGTTTTAAATTTCTTACTTCCATTACCTTGGCGCCAGCATCCCTATAATCAGAAACACAGCTATCAACCACATCCCATTTTATTTCCGGTTCTGGATTCAGAATAATTACTCTTTTTGAAACGTTACATATTTGCCCAATTAGTTCTGCACTTAAAGGCTTCCCATTTTCTTTGGGACCTGCCCAGTCCCGGCAGTCAGTTAGAATTAATACCAAAGATTTGTAATTGAGATTAGTTTGATTCATAAAGCTTTCAAAAGCCCGGTACATGTTAGAAGTTCCATGTAGCATTATATTTTTTTGCCGGATATCCCTGGCATGGGTAAAAGCATCCATGAGATTCTTTTCAGATAGGGCCGATGTTGTTTCCACAGATTTGTTGTCAAAATCAAAAAATCTGGTACGATAGAAAGATTTCTGGGCAGCGTAAACCATACAAAAAAACCAGTTGCTGATCCAGTCACAGGACCCACTCACATCACTTAAAAAGAAGTGCTGACTCTTTTTTTGGTTAGGTTTGCTTTTTACGATTTCAATTAAAGGCCCACCATACTTCATGTTTTTCCTAATACTTTTTCTAATATCGATTCTGGTATTTTTAGCGTTTTTATTTCTTCTGGCGCGTTTATTAGCAATTTTACGGCCTAATTTTTGACATAGATCAAACAATTCTGGTTCAAAAAAATCAAGGGTGTTGATATCCCTTTCCATTAATGCATTTTCCCGTAAATCCATTCCGTAATCTTCAATTGGTGGATTAAAATTAATATCTTCTTCATTTATTGTTTTTATTTCAAATTTAGAATCTTTTTTGGCATCTGATTTAAAATTTAAGGACATCTGTTCTAATTTATAATTTTCAGGATTCTTTCTATCGTTCCCTGGTTTTTTGGGATTTTTTGAATCATTTAGGAGTTTAATATCTTTTTTATCCTCTAAAAATTCTCCAAAAACTTCCTGGAAAGCTTCATCAAATTCCTTCTGTTGATCGTTATTTTTAATGTAAATTGCCGCAAAGGCGTCCTTTAAATTGGAGTATCTATCTTTTGAATGAGAATTTTTAAAGATTTGAAGTGTTTGGAAGGCAGTATGGGTACTTCTAATACTGGCAAGAATACCTTTTTTCCTAAGTATGTCTGAAAACCTTGCAACATCAACCATTTCCATTATATTTGCCCCGAATTTTAAATCCAATTTTTTATTCATTTAAATTTGTAGATTCATGTTTTAAAAGTAAAATTTGTTCTAATTTATTCGGATTTATGAAAATAATAAAAAAATAATAAAAATAATCAGAATAATAATTGATTACTTAACTATTTAAAAAAATGTCGTTCTACTTTCTTTTTATCATCCTGATTTTTAAGAACCACGCTTACCGTTTCTTTAAAAGCCTCTTCATCGAGTTCTTTGTTACCCAAAGCCATTAAAGTCTTTACCCAATCAACTGTAGCCCTTATGGAAGGTTTTTTATTCAAAGTCATATTTCTTATTCGTTGTACTGCATTTACAACACTTTCCACCAGTTTATTAGGTGCTTCTGGCATTAAAGATTTAACAATTTCGATTTCTCGTTCTAAAGAGGGGTAATCAATATATAAATACAAACAGCGATCCCTGGTTTCATCCAAAAGATTTCTTTGAGAATTTGAGGTCAAAAAAACTATCAGATCATTTTCCAAGTCAAAAGTTCCCAGATCATTAACCGTTATTTGTCGCTCACCTAATGCCTGTAAAAGAAAACTCTCTACTTCTTCGTCTGCTTTATCTATTTCATCAATTAAAATCACCGAAGACTTAGAATTTATAAAAGCAGATAAGAGTGGACGTTTAATAAAAAATTCATTCTGGAACACATCTTCACTGACTTCCTTAAGTCGATACATTTCCAGGTGAAGAAGCTGTTTCTGATAATTCCATTCACCTACAATCTGTTCAAAGGTAATTCCTTCGTAACACTGAATTCTAAAAAAATCCCTTTTTAAAGCCCTGGCAACTGCTTTAGAAAGCTCTGTTTTGCCTGTTCCAGGTGGCCCCTCTACCAGTATTGGTTTTTTAAGTTTTAATGATAAAAAAACTGTTACTGCAATATTATGATCTGGCAGGTATCCACTGGACGATAATAAGTCTTCTATATTTTTTATTTCATCATCAGGCGAATTCATAATGTTTATCTCTTTAGGGATAAGTTTTCATCCATTATTTGTTAAATTATTATGCCTATTTTATTTTATTTTATTTTGTTATTATTAATTATCCGAATTGGAATAATTCATTAATTTAATATTTATTAACTTTAATTTTCTATATTTAAATTAGACTAAAATATTATTTTAATATATGGATAAGAGTTGTGAATCAAAGATTTTATTAAACAATTAATGAGGATAATCTTAATTAAAATTAATAAGAAAAAATAAGACCCATACGTTAATTAAACTAATTTATAATAAAGAATTATAATTAATTTTATCCTTATTTACAATCAAGTGAATATCGAAAATAAATAATAAATAACGAATTTTTATCATTAACAGAATAATTAAAGGTTAATCTATGAAAAAAAATTTCTGGATAATTGGGACCATAATAGCCATGCTAATCATCTCTTTTTCCACTTACAACTATTTAAACGAAAGTTCTAAGATAATTAAAGTTGGTTACCTTCCCAGCGACCATCACGCGGCATTAATAGTGGCTCAAGAAATGAAAATGTTTGAAAAAGATGGTTTAAAAGTTCAGCTTGTCCCTTTTCATTCTGGGTCTGATATTGCTGATGCACTGTCCCTGAAAAAAATTGACATTGCTTACAGCGGCATAACACCAATTACCGAAGCAATATCCAATGGTGACGATTTGAAAATAGTTGCTCCGGTTAATTTAGAAGGAAGCGGAATAGTAATCCAGAAAGAAAATGAAATTTATCCTAAAAGTTTAATCAACCAGACCATTGCCATTCCTAAAAAAGGATCCATACAAGACGTTTTGCTGTATATTTATCTAAAAAATAACAATATAAGCCGCACTGAAATTAATTATTACCAATCAGAAGTACCCATGATGCCTTTAGGTCTTAAAGAAGGGTCATTCAACGCTTATGTTGCATGGGAACCATTTGTATCCATGGGAAATGATTATGGATATGGAAATATTCTGGTTAATTCCAGCGATATCTGGGAAGACCATCCCTGCTGCGTAGTGGTTACCAGTACAGATTTTATAAATAAAAACCCAGTGATTTTACGTAAATTTTTAAAAGTTCACATTAAATCCACCCAATACATTAATAATCACCCCGAAGTGGCAATTGTTTCCATGGCAAAAAAAATGGGGAGTTCTGAAAAAGTGGAAAAGGAAGCCATGTCCAATATTAAATATATTGCATTAACTAATCCCGAATTTATACAAAACACTCTTAAAATCGTTGAAATTCAAAAGGACATGGAATATATAAATAAAAATCTTTCTTATTCCCAGATATTTGATTTTAGATATTTAAACTAATTTAAAATATTAATTTAGAAGATGATTGTATCTTCTTCATGAATTTTATTCTTCTTTTACATAAAAAAATAAAATCAAAACCAATACGGCAAAACTAATGAAGGCCCCCATTAAAAATGTGTCCTGAAAGGCATTCAAAAGGATGGGAGTTGGTGCTGTAAGGTGTGTAGCACCATTAAGAGGAACTCCGGCCAAATTAGCAGTTTGACGGACAATAGTTCCCTCAAAAACTGCTCCAAACACCACAACCCCCATAATAATTCCCATATACTTGGAAGTATTTAATAAACTGGATACTGAACCTTTTTGATTTAAAGAACCATGTTTCATAACTTCTTTGTTGTTACTGGGTGAAAATAGCCCCTCTGAAATAGATCTACCAGCTAATGCACCAATAATTAGTAAAAATCCTACTTTTTCATCGGCAAATACAAATGTTAAAAGAGATAACAGTAGAAGAACGCTGGAAATAATAGTTGGTGTCCTTGAACCAAATTTATCGGTGAAATATCCCGCCAGAGGCCCGGCAATTAGTACTAAAAGCGCCGGGAACAAAATTAACATTCCCGCAAAAGAAGGATCGTAACCCATTACCAGATCCAAAAAGAAAGGCACCAAAAATATGGTTCCCATTAAGACAAAAGTTACCAGAAAAGCGGCGATTATGGGAAAAAACAATGAAGGATTTTTTAACAAACTAAAATCTAAAATAGGTTTTTTTTGTCTTGTTTCCCACTTAAATAGTGCTGTAAAAAGTCCTATAGAAATTAAAAACCCTAGTATGGATCCTGGTGAAGTTATTCCATTGTCTTTAGCTGAATAAATAGACAATATTAGGGATATTAAAGATATAAGTACTAAAAATGCCCCGGGCAAATCAAATTCTTTTTTAAAGTAATGTTTTTCATTCGATATAATGTCATCTGGAATAAAAAAATATCCAGCAAACAAGCTTAGAATGCCCAGCGGGACATTTATAAAGAAAATCCAGTTCCAATCAAAATAAGTTATAACATACCCTCCCACACCATAACCAAAGGCCAGAGAAAGAGTGGTGGCTGCAGAAATAGCGGCAAAGGCTTTTGCCTGTGAATCAGGATTAACATTTTTAGATATAAGGGCCGGGGCTAGCGAAAGCAGCATGGCGGACCCTATACCCTGTAAAGCTCTAGAAAGTAATAGTTGATATAATTCCAGGGAAACTCCGCATAAATAAGAGCCCATTGTAAAAATAAATACTCCTGTTAAAAATATTTTTTTAGTTCCGAGAATGTCACCCAGCCTTCCAAATATTAATAAAAAACTGGTCAATATCAGCAAGTGGACTACAATTATCCAGGACGCCAGATAAGTACTAATATCAAGATATTGGGATATTAATGGCAATCCAATGGTAACAGTTCCGGCGCTGAAAGACCAGCTGAAAACGGCCAGGGATACGGCAAATACCAGTAAAATAGTTGACATATTGCTACTATCTTTGAATTTAAAGTACCTGTTTGTCCCTTTATCTTTTTTTACAAACATCTTTTCACTAAAATAAGTTTTCTATTACATTAATCTAAAATTGTATTGGCATATTAATAATTCTTAAAGATTAATAATCTTAAAGTTAAATATAACTAATAAAAATTGTCTTTTCAGTATAAAACTTTTTGTGGATGAAATTCCATCTGGGAAAATTTAGTACGAATATGATTATTTAATAATTAGATAAAATAGGGATTTATTGGATACAATAACGATTTTGGAAGATAAAATGAACCCTGAACTAAAATTAGCACTCTGCCAGATGCAAGTAGTGGATAATAAAAATCTAAATGTTAAAAAAGCCGTGCAGATGATAAAAGAAAGTTCTAAAGAAGACGCGCAACTTGTTATTTTACCGGAAATGTTCAATTGTCCCTATGAGAACTCTAAATTTGAGGAATACGCAGAATATGTGGATAAAAGTCCAACTCTGAAATCTATGTCTTCTGCAGCATCTAAATTTGATATTCATCTAATTGCCGGATCAATACCTGAAAAAACAGACCATGGAATCTATAATACCTGTTTTGTATTAGATAATAATGGTGAAATAATTGGTTTTCATCGGAAAATGCATTTATTTGACATAGACGTACCTGGAAAAATTACATTTAAAGAATCTGACATTTTAAAATCAGGAAATAATATTACAGTGGTTGATACTGATTTAGGAAAACTAGGGATAGGTATCTGCTACGATATTCGTTTTCCCGAGCTTTCAAGAATTATGGCCTTAAAAGGAGCAAAAATTTTAATATTTCCCGGGGCATTTAACCTGACAACAGGGCCGGCCCACTGGGAGACATTAATTAGAACTAGGGCCATTGATAATCAGGTTTTTGTGGCCGCTGTCTCACCAGCCAGCAACAATAATGCTAATTACGTTGCTTATGGCCATTCCATGGTTTGTAATCCTTGGGGCGATGTTATAAATTATGGAGAATTTGAAGAAGATATTATTTACTCCAAACTTGATCTTGAATTGGTGAATAGTATTCGTGAAGAACTCCCACTATTAAAAAACCGCAGAAATGATATTTATAATTTAATTTGGGATAAATGAATTGCTAGAAAGAATACTGCAAATTAAAGTGATTCAAATTTTTCATCCAGCTTTTTTTAATTATTGGGTTGGATGCAAGTTGGATACAAGGAATATAGATGTATACTTAAATTAGTTATTCTTGCTTAGTATGGAACATCTATGATAATATTTATTTTATCTATCAGCAAAAACTAATAGTTGTTTAAACTTTAATTTAATGAGGGCATCCTTCAAGTAAAGCTTATATTTTATTTTATGCATTATTCCTTAGATCAATTAAGCGTTGAATTTTATTAAATATTCTAAATTTTTAGGTTAAGAATTTCTAAGTAAACTTATACGAATTTTGGAATCCTAAAAATAAAAAGAATGAATGAAAATTAGAATAAAAAAGAAAATAAAATATAAGTATTAAGAACTCTGTATTTTCTTTAAAGCTTTATTCGCAGCTTTTTTAAAGTCCTTATCTTTTTCTTTTCTACGGGCCTTCTTAATTGGATCAATAGCTTCTTCATCACGTAGATCCCCTAAAGAACGAAGTACTGCCAGTTTCACTCCCCAATCTTCATCTTCCAGAGCTTTTATCAGTGGTTTTAGTCCTTTTTTATCGCCCAGTTCTCCTATAGACCGTGCAGCAACCTTCCTAACCCCCCAATCTTCATCATTAAGAGCATTTATAAAATACTCAACCGCAGCAGGGCTTCCGATTTTTTTTAGTGCAAAGGTGGCATATCTTCGAATTTCACCCTCTTCCTCATTAATCATATTTATTAAAGGTTTTACTGCAGATTCACCCACATTTCCCAGGGCCTGTGAGGATTTAAACCTTACCTGAGGATTTTCGTCCTTTAGTGCTGTGATTAATGGTTCAATAGTTTGATCATCAGATATTTCCGCCAGACCATCAGCCGCCTGTTTTCTTAATTCAGGATCTTCGTCTTTTAGTTGATTTATAAGGTCATTAATTTCTTTAGAATCAGTCATGAAAATCACCATGTATTATCAATTCTATTCAATTTCTATGAATTTTTTAATTTTCAATTAAAATATAATTGTAAATTCATTATTATAATAAAATCGAATTAATCTCTTCTTGATTAAATTTTTAGTTTTTAATTATAAATAGTTTAATATTTTAAATTATTGATTTTTTGATTGACATTATATTTAAATAATTTAATACAAAACTAAATGCAGAATATATTTATTCAGAATATATTATTATTTTTTTAATATTTCACGATGGAGATTAAATCAAATTGAATTTAAATAAAACGAAAATAGCTGAAAATATTGAAATGGTTGATTTAGCACTTAAAATTGAGGATTATCTCATAATTTCAGATTTACATTTGGGATATGAGCAATCACTTAATACTGAAGGTTTAATGATACCTAAATTTCAGTTTGAGAAGATAATGAGTCGTCTGGAAGAGATAAACAGAGTCTCACCATCAAAAAGCATAGTAATTAACGGAGATTTGAAACACGAGTTTGGAAAAATTACCAGACAGGAATGGAAAGAAGTTAATAGTTTTTTGAGATTTTTGCAGGATAATTTCCAGGAAATAGTGCTGATAAAAGGTAACCATGATAATTTCATCCCCTATATTACTAAAAAACTTGACCTGGAAGTTAAAGAAACTTTCAGTATCGAAAATGTGCTTCTGTTGCATGGGCACCAGCTACCTGAAAATCTGGAATCTATAAAAGAAGACACTTTAATTATAGGTCATGAACACCCCTGCATAGGCCTTCGCAGTGGTGAAAGGGTTGAAAAAATAAAATGCTTCCTGAAAGGAGAATTTAAAGGGAAAAATTTGATTGTTATGCCCTCTTTTAATTTTGTGAGTGAAGGTTCAGATATTTTACATGAAAAATTACTTTCTCCCTTTTTAAAAAGCTATCCTCTTGATGATTTCGAAGCTTATGGTATTGAAAACTTTGAAGTGTTTCCTTTTGGAAAAATTAAGGATATCATCAAGGTAAGCCAGCAGTTTATTTGATTTTCATATGATTCTTAGTGTTTAATAAAACTAAAATAAATAATTAATATCATTGAACAAACCGATTTAAAATAATTTGTATTTTATTGTTAAAATCTGTTAACTATTAATCTATTAAAATTAATTAAATTATTTAAATTAAGATTAAAATGATTTAGATAAGCTAAATAAAATTTAAGATATCATGATAACCAAACAGGAAAAAATATACTCCGAAAAAGAGATTTATAAAAATTTACACCCCTGGGTTAGTGAATGGTTTAAAAATAAGTTTGATTCTTTCACTCCTGCCCAGAAATACGCTATAATGGATATTCATCAAAAAAAGAATGTTCTTATATCATCTCCTACCGGTTCCGGTAAAACACTTACTGCTTTTCTTTCCATAATCAGTGAACTCACCACCCTGGCTGATAAAGACCAGTTAGAGGATAAAGTTTACTGCATTTACATATCACCCCTAAAAGCCCTGGACAATGATATTGAAAAGAATTTAGAAGAACCATTAACTGAAATTGAAGAACTGGCCCAAAAACATGGTAAAAAATTGGGAATTAGAAAAGCCGTGCGTACCGGAGATACACCTCAGTACCAGCGCTCTAAAATGCTAAAAACCCCACCTCACATTTTAATTACCACTCCCGAAACCCTTTCCATTCTCCTGGTGGCCCCTAAATTTAGAGAAAAACTTTCCCATGTTAAATACGTTATAGTGGACGAAATACACTCCCTGGCTGAGAATAAAAGAGGAGTACATCTTTCTTTGAGTATGGAAAGACTTCAACATTTAATTGGAAATTATACTCGAATCGGGCTTTCAGCCACGGTTTATCCTCTGGAAAAAGTGGCCAGCTTTCTGGTGGGTTATGAATATGGTATAGTAAGGGACTGTCTGGTGGTGGACATTAATTATTTAAAACAGCTGGATATGGAAGTTATATGTCCAGTAGATGACATAATAGCGGCAGATCCCGAAGAAATGAATACTGCCATGTATGATCTGCTGGATAATCTTATTAGCCAGCATAAAACCACTTTAATCTTCACCAATACCCGTAGTGGTACAGAAAGCGTGGTATTTAACCTCAAAAAGCGTTTTTCAGAAAATTACCACGGCGCAAACATTATGGCCCACCATTCTTCACTTTCTAAGGAGATTCGTTTAGAAACTGAAAACAATCTGAAAGATGGAAAACTCAAAGTGGTGGTATCTTCCACATCACTGGAACTGGGAATTGATATTGGTTATATTGACCTGGTAATACTGGTAAGTTCTCCTAAATCCGTTTCCCGAGCTCTTCAAAGAATTGGGAGAAGCGGACACCGATTGCATGATAAATCAAAAGGTCGTATTGTGGTGGTGGATCGTGACGATCTGGTGGAATGCTCTTTAATTCTTAAGAATGCTGTGGAAGGAAAAATAGACTCCATAAATATACCAACCAACTGTCTGGATGTTTTGTCCCAGCACATCTATGGAATGGCCATAGAGAATAAGTGGGATATTGATTATGCCTACGAAGTCATAAAGAAGAGTTTTTGTTATAAAGATCTTTCAGAAAGGGATTATTTTAGTGTTTTAAGTTACATGGCTGGAGAATACACCAGTTTAGAAGAAAGATATGTTTATGCTAAAATTTGGGTGGATTATGACCAAAATCTTTTTGGTAAAAGGGGAAAATTGGCCAGGATGCTTTATTCCACTAATATTGGAACCATACCAGACCGTACTGCTGCTGTAGTGAAATGTGCCGGTAAAGTTGTAGGTAGGGTGGAAGAAGAATTCATGGAGAAGCTGCAAAAAGGTGACACTTTTGTTTTGGGAGGGAATATTTACCGTTTTAACTATGCTCGAGGGATGAGTATTAATGTTAGCCCAGCAGCAGGCCCACCAACCATTCCTTCATGGTTTTCAGAACAACTACCCCTTTCCTTTGACCTTGCCCTGGATATTCAACGTTTTAGAGCTATAATGGAAGGTAAATTCCATTATGGGAGAAGTAAAGAGGAAATACTGGAATTTATACACGATTATCTCTATGTTGATTATAATGCCGCCAATTCCATTTACCATTATTTCCGGGAACAGCATCTTTATGTTGGTATCCCCAGCAATAAACGACTTATAGTAGAATTTTACACCGGTTTTGGTGGGCGAAAATTCGTGGTTTTCCATAGTTTGTTTGGCAGAAGGGTTAATGATGCTCTTTCCCGGGCGGTGGCCTATGTAATTGCCAAAAAATACAAAAGAGATGTCATGATATCGGTTTCAGATAATGGATTTTATCTAAGTTCTGAAGGGAAAATGAGTGGTTTGGAAGCATTTAAAGATCTTAATTCGGGGAATTTAGTGGACATTCTAATTAAAGCCATTAATAAAACAGAAACTCTTGCCAGTAGATTTAGACACTGCGCTGGAAGGTCTTTAATGATTTTAAGAAGGTATAAAGGCCAGGAAAAATCTGTAGGTAGACAACAAGTCAAAGGTAAGATTTTGCTTAAATTTGTGCAGGACCTAGATGATGATTTTTCCATTTTAAAAGAGGCCCGCCGAGAAGTAATTGAAGATTACATGGATGTTAAAAATGCCCAACGAGTTTTACAATGGATAGAAAGTGGGCAGATGGAAATAAAACAAATAAATACTAAAATACCTTCTCCTTTTGCCTTTAATCTAGTTGCACAAGGATACTTGGATGTTTTAAAGTACGAAGAAAGAATAGAATTCATAAAACGTATGCATCAAGCCATTGTCAATGAAATTGGTGGCTGATTTACGATCCAGTATTTATTCTATTCTTACATTACTATTTCTTAATTATCCTCAGCATTTCATTTCCTCCCCGGCGAAACTGGTAATCAACTTCCACTATTTCCGTTTCTACTGTTTCAGGCAAACTCTGAGTTATTTTATCTACATAGATTGATTTTTGTCCTTTATTTTTTACCAGAGGATAAATTCTTACTTCCTCACAAGAAACCCGAACCATTTCTTCAACCGTTTTCTGGTGAAAATTCAGATCCAGCCTGTGGTCATAAATAAATAAAAGGTGTGCACACAACACCATGTGAAAACTATTGTCTGGAAATGGCAATTCAGTTAAATCTGCCTTCAAATATCTTTTTCCTTTATTTATTTCGTAATCATTATTAAAATCTGTACAAGACCCCATACGATGATTTTTAAGCTCTTCCAGATTTTTAAAAAAGCTCCAGACAAATTCACCTTCTATTTTCTCGAGAGCGTCTACCAGAGCTTGTAAATGGTTCTCACATCTATTTTTCAGGAATTTAGAATCCTTATCATAGAGTAGATCTACAGCAGTAGCATCATAACCATTTTTTGACATGAATCTGGTGAAAGAACTGGCCCCAGCAGCACAGTCCAGAATTTTCTTACCCTTAAGTTTTTCCAAATCCAGACCAAACATTTTAATGTATTCTGCCCAACTACGACCAATAAATATTGGTCCCTCGATTTTAGCCTGGAATTTCATGAATTTAAACTCTCCTTAAGTGATATAATACTAATTAAATGCTCCTTAGCCCCACCAACATCCTGAACCGTTAAGTATATATATGATAGGTAGTACATATAGGAATGTGTGTACTATGCACACATCACCCCCTATTTGTAGCTTTCGACGTTAAAGTCGTTATTTTTTGGTTGAAGGCACAAAACAACTTGCTTCCAGAGATAGCACCTCCCCATTTTCACTCCTAACAACCCCTTTTTTATATCTCTGGAAGCCATTTTTAATGATAATTTATTTTTACTAATTTTAAATCAACATTTTAACAACTGTTACCAGTACTAATTTGGATTTTACCGCAAAATAAAGACATTAGTAATGGTATTAAATTAAAAAGCACCTATTCCTGTTTTTCACGTTCCATTATGAGCTTAATTTCTAAAAGCATTGCCCATGCTTCTTCCCTCATATGTAAAAGTTCCTCAGGAGCTTTTTTCATGAATTTTTCCAGTGCTTCTGCTGCTTCCTCGTAACGCCGTAAAAATCGCAAAGTAGAACCCCTGCCAGCCAGTGCCCCCGGGTTATCTGGATTTATATCCAGTGCTTTATCAAAACTCTCCAGAGCATTTCCATAGTTTGCCATACTGAAAAAAGCAGTTCCCCGATTGGCCCATGCTTCATCATCTTCAGGATTAAGTTCTAAAGCCCTATTAAAACAGTTTATTGCTTCTTCAAACCGGTTCGAAGCCCCTAATGAAACACCCATGTTTGACCAGGCCCGTGAGTTATCAGGTTCAAGATCCAGAGCAATTTCAAAGGATTCGATTGCTTCCACATGCCATCCCAAATCTGCCAGTACAACTCCCCGAGTATCCCATATTTTACTATTTTCTGGGTCTATTTCCAGTGCCTTATCATATGAAAAAAGAGCTTCCTCTAAATCTCCAGATCGAAATAAATCATTTCCTCTTTTTACCCAGACCAGGGCATCTTTATTAATTTCAAAATCTGAACCAGACATTTTTTCACCAGAATTGTTATTAGATTTATCAATAAAAGATTAATATCAGTTTTTATACAAAAAATGGGCCTACTAAAATTTAAAGCGACCTGATTATTTTTATTATAATTTGTTTATACCCCTATTAATATTCCAAAGCAGAAAAACTATGTGAATCAATTGATATGAGATGTAATTAAAATTATAAAAAATAGTATTAATAAGAATTTATTAATTTTATGGTTTTTCAGCGTTTAAAAACTTTAAAACCTTTGAATTAACCATTTCCGGTTGTTCCATATTTAATATGTGGCCTGCTTGAAGAATTATATCTGATTTAAGATTCGGTATCAATTTTCGAGCCCTTTTAACTGCTTTTAAAGGAGAATAAATAGACTCCTGATCCCCTAACAGAAGTAAAGTAGGGTTGGTGATACTCTGCAGTTCTTTATCCGAGTAAACTTTGGGAAAAACCATTTCTGGTCTGCAACTTTTATTAACAACTTCCATGAGCTCTATATACTCCTCTTTTGGTTGGAAATCCCTGGCAGACATCATTTTCAGTATTTTTGCTGCAGAGACATTAACCGGAAGTTTAGGCATTTTCAGTCCCAGTTTAATTAAAAATTTAAATGGCTGTATTGAAGCTGCAGGGGCCAGAAGAATCAGTTTATTGATTTTTTCTGGATTAGAAATAGCCATGTTCATAGCCAGCCATCCTCCATAAGAATGTCCTATGAAACTGGCTTTATCCATATCAAAATTATCCATAATTTCCAGGAGCCACTGATTATAATCTTCCCTATTTTTTGGGATTCTGGTGGCCCTGCTCCAGCCACAGTCCCCAATTGTATCCACAGCCAGTATCCTATATTGCTGGCTCCATGCTCCTACATTAGCATACCATTCTGCCGAGCTTACTGAAGCAGCGTGCAATAGTATTAACGGTGGTGCATCTTCTGGACCACAAATATTAATATGAGTAGTACCGAAACTGGTTTCAACTTCAAAGGATTGGTGTTCTACTTTCCAAAGTTTCATGACTTTTAGATAAGCAGTTAAATATTCATTTTGCCATTCAGATTGAGGAAAGGAACTTTGATCCGCCATTTTTTATTACACTCCACTTTAAAATATTAAGAATTTGATAATAGATTATAATTTTGTAGATTATGATGATGTATTAGATATTAAATTAGTAATGCTAATTATAAATGTTATCTAAACTAATATATCTATATGAAAGCACTAGTAGTTTATTATTCAAGAAGTGGTAATACAAGGGAAGTGGCCCAGTCCATTGCCCAGGAAATGTCATGTGATTTGGAAGAAATTCATGACACTCAAAAACGTTCAGGAATAATTGGATGGATTAAATCTGGTTATCAAGCCAATCGTGGTAAGTTAACTACTTTGAAGCCACTGGAAAAGGATCCATCTGAATACGACCTAGTAATCATAGGTACTCCCATATGGGCCGGATATCCTTCGGTTCCCGTGAAAACATATCTAATTGAAAACAAAGACAAATTCAAAAATGTGGCCTTTTTTGCAACTTATGGTGGGTCTGGTTTCCCCAAGACCGTTAAAACCATGACAGAAATAGTTGGTAAGGATCCTGTGCAAACTTTGGGAATTAAAGTAGATGAAATTAAAAATAAAAACTGCGACTGCAAAATAGACCCTTTTGTAAGAGATTTAGGCGTTTAATTCAAAATATGGGAAATAAATATTAGAATTTATAATAATTTATAATTTAAATATCATAATTTTTAATTCCAAATTTTTCTAAATAATTTATTAGTTCTATAAGAGATAATATAAGTTTATTTTATAGTTCAAGGGTTATATTTCAAGGGAAGCGATAAAAAAGTTAATATTATTATATGCTATCTAAATCTTTCCAGTAGGGTTTAATATCCACTAAAAATGAACCATCTAAAGCTTCCAAACCTTTTACAATTAGTACATTCTGTTTTACTTCTAATAAATCAACCAATGAAAAAGCAATGGGATTTGGACGGCTTGGTGCCCGGGTGGAAAAAACACCCCTCTTTTCAGATTTTCCTACCGGAACTACTTTAAGCAAGTTCCTTTCGGCTTTGTCCAGCCAGTAAAGAATTATTAAATTTTTGTATCGGTCAATTCCATCCATTGCCTCAGAGTATTCCTTAAAAATCTCTATTTCACTCTTCTGGGAACTATATCTCCCTTGATGCGGTGAATCTTTTTTTTCTTTAAAAGGGGAGTGAATTATCCCAATTGGTTTTAATATCATCTCTTTCACATAATCAAGTCCTTATGGATTTTTAAATGATTAAAATAATAATAATAATAATAATAATAATAATATAGGAGCAAATTTTGATATAAAAATTTGATTAACAATTAAATCTCCACAATAACTGTGCAAGGAGTACTATCAACTCCCTCAATCTGCCAGGGCATTAAAAATAACTTGTTTATACTGACATCTGGAGATATTCGACTTAAATCCATATCTTCCACCAGCAATAATGGTTCTCCATATTTCTCACTTTTAATAAAAGCATTATAGTGTGTTTTGATTGCAATATCAGGATTTCCAAAGCTAGATACTGAAATACAATCCATGCCAATGGCTCTAATAGATGGAAAATTTTCCCGCAAATATTCTATTAAATCCGGGCTTAAACCAGGATTTTGGGTTAAATACTTTTCTGTTTCTTCTTGACGATATTTATAAAAGCCCGTTCTTATTATTAGAAAATCTGTTTCGCTTAATTTATCATTTATACTATTTTTTACGTTATAATCATCACTGCAAATGTTATCACTGCAAATAATTTTATCAAGATTCTGAAGATCTTCTATGTTAATTTCCTCCCCTTTACTTCGAGGAATATCTAGAACCAATACCTTTTCAAAAATCAATTCCTGAACCCCATATTCTGAAATACATTCCCCATCCTTTAAAAAATGCGCTGGAGCATCCACATGAGTCCCTGAATGGTTTTCTATTGAAATTATATGAGTATTATAACCATTTTCTGGAATGGTGCTTTTATGCATGATTGAAACATTTTTTAATCCTTTATAAACCGGTGAATTCTCAGTTAAGTTATATGAAAGATAAATGTAATTCATTTAATCACCAAGAGAGTTTTAGTTTAATCATTTTAATTTCATCGTTGATTTAATGACTTGTAGTTGATAATTTCTGAGTATGTGTAATAATGATATTATAATGGCCAATCATATTAATCATTTCTTGAAATTTTATAATTTTTAATTTTAAGTCATATTAATTAAGGTAAAATATTGATATTAAAAAGTCCAGTTACCCATTTATGACATATTAAAAGCTTTAAATAAGATTATAGTCAATGAGAATAGATTTTAACTGATGCTTTTTAACTTGAGTAAACTATGCCAAGGAACAAATATAAACAAGGTTTTTAAAAAGGTTTAGAATTGACCGATTTCCAAAAATAAGTTATCCAAAGCCTTTAAATACTAAAATAACAATACATGGAATTACATTTTCAAGAGGTGAAAATTTGCAAAAAATATTTGCTTTATTGTGCTCCATTATCATGGTGGCCGCCATAGTACCTGCATTTGCAAGTGAGGCAACACCAGTAAGCAGCACTAACACAAAATACAATAATTGTACATCGAATTTAACTAAAAACCAAACCGCAACTGTCAGTTTAAGTAGTGCGCAGTTAGCTAAATTAAATGTAACACAAAACAAGTTAAACTCATTAATTTCCAAAATTGATAATTTAACTGCTACTTATAAAAATAATAAAAAAGCTAAAGGTCTGCTAGTTGCTTTAGCCCAGTACAAAAAACAGGCAAAGTCATTAAACAAACAGATCAACTATTTTAAAGCACACCCTCCAAAATATAAGGGCAAAATTGTTAATAAAAAAGCTAATGTGGCTATAAAAAATTTTGCATTTAAAACATACGTTTTAAACAAAAAAGTAGCTTTAAAAGCCAAAATTTTGGCAAAAATAAAAAAATAATTCACACTTAGAAATTAGATAATAAGAAATCAAATTCTTATTACCTTCTTTTTTTATATTTTCCTTTTTTTAAATATTTTCATTAAAAATTGTTAATAAAAAGCATTTTAATTTTGTTTTTAATACTAATTTTGAATTAATTTATTCAATTAAAATTTATGTAGATTCATTATCTCAAATAATAAAAAAAGATATATAAATTTAGATTATTCTTTCTTCAATACTGTCAAAATCTATTTTAAGTATTAAATAATCTTTTATATCTGCAATCTCATTATTTTCAATTTTAAAAATCTTTTTACCCAGCTCGGATTTCGCTTTAACAACCAAATTTTCCATGAGACATTCCTTAGGCTGAATCATTAAATCTTCCACTGTTCCTAGTTCAACACCATTACTGGTTATGACCGTTTTTCCCACTAGTTTCTTGAAATTTAATTCAACATTCTTTAAAGATTCCAAATCTTCCTGCCCAATTCTATCTTCGG
Organism: uncultured Methanobacteriaceae archaeon; assembly: GCA_963774795.1. Taxonomy (GTDB): domain Archaea; phylum Methanobacteriota; class Methanobacteria; order Methanobacteriales; family Methanobacteriaceae; genus UBA349. Next base: position 36,091 of record CAVZGI010000005.1, on the reverse strand, counting down.
TATCAGTTTTTGACATTTTGATTATTACATAGTCCCCTATGGCGTCAATTTCTTTTTCAGTGATAGTGAAATATTTTCTACTTAAAACTCCACCATCGGAAATTATGACTTTATCAATTAAACACTCTTGAGGTTTTAAAATAATGTCAGTTATCTTTCCGATCTCCTGCCCCTTTTGATCAATGACCGTTTTTCCTATAAATTCACTGGCTTTCATTAATTCCTCCCCCTATATCCTTAATTGAAAAAATATTATCTGTGGTTATTGCCACTATAATTATATTATATTTTTAAATATAAATATTAAATTAAGTTGAATATAAAAAAATTATTTAATTATATGATAAGATAATTAGAAATCCAATCCATAATAATATTGATTTTCAATAAATATTGAAAAAAATAAAAACATAATAAAAATCAAGTATAATTTCTCAACTTCATTACATCATAATATACTTCATGATTAATATTTTTATGATTTATTCTTGATTATTTTTCCTCAGCGTGCTCCACGGCCATTTTAATTAATATAAGCACATGTTCATCTTTAAGAGAATATCTAGCCATTTTACCTTCTTTTTTAAATTTAACCAGATTTTTATCTCTTAAAACCCTAAGCTGATGTGAAATAGCTGAATGTTCCATACTTAAAAGCATAGCCAGCTCGCAAACACAAAGTGGTTTTTTTGAAAGGGCATATAATATTTTTAATCGGGTAGGATCACCCACTGCCTTGAAAACATTAGTTATGACCAATATCAATTCCTCATTTAACATCTGCGCTTTGACTTCCTCAACCAGGTCCTCATTGGCTTCCTGGATATCACACAAACCTTCATTCATACTAAAATATTTAAAGCTAATGACTATAAAAGTTTGCTAATTGAATGTTAAATTAATGAATAATCCTAAAAATTATCTTAAGTATAAGTATATTTATTGTATATTTATTTAAAAATTAATATCAATTAGGGTTTTAAATATCATGAATAAAATTAAATAACGGTGATTAAATGCCAGTAGAATGGGTCCGAATAAAAGATATTCAAGGAAAAAACTACACTTACAATGTAAAAGGTCGTCCTAAT
>CAVZGI010000005.1:0-27500 GCA_963774795.1 uncultured Methanobacteriaceae archaeon | reverse complement strand
TGGTGGCCTTATAGTATAAACGGCCAAATTTAACAATTATATAAATAATTACCAGTATAATCCCTATTATGGCTGCTAAAATTCCTGTGGTCACTTTAAAACACCTTTAATATTTATAATGTCCGTTTACAATGTCCAGATTGATTCATATAATACAATTATAATGACGATGAACTATAGTATATTAATCATAGTATATTAATACTGGAAATCCTAAAAATCGATGTAAAAATTATTAAACTTGATTAACATGAAAAATTTGAAACTTCTAAAACCAGCCGAAATTAAAAAAAAAGCCTCTGAATTGGAAAACTGGCAGGTAATTGATAATCATCATTTATTGGGAACTTTTTATTTTAATGACCTGGCCGGGTCCATGCATCTGGCAGTTAAAGTGGGTCGGTTAGCTGAAGACATGCATCATGACCCAGAAATGAGTATTGGGGCAGGTAAAGTAGAATTAAGCATTTTTACCCATGATATTGGTGGTTTAACAGATTTGGATTTTGAATTTGCCCAAAGAGTAGAAGATCTACTAAAGAATAATTATTAATGTCCTAAATAAATTAAAATCCAAATTGAATCATATTCTGGAGATTATACATGATAACTGTTAATTTAAAAGCAGGCCTTGGAAATCAGTTGTTCCAATACGCTTTTGGTCGTTCATTGTCCCATGATTTAAATACAGATCTTTTCTTTGATTTATCACATTATGATAGTGAATATTCTAAATCCATAATACATGACTGCTATAATTTACATCATTTCAAAATAAATGAGGATTACCTTAAATTCTCAAATGATAAAGAATCACTTGTGAATCTTAATTTTTATGATGAAAGTTTATTTAACAAAATAACCGATTTTCCTTCTCGAAATTTCAATAAACTACAAATTCCGGCACACTTTGATGGTTACTGGCAAAGTGAGAAATATTTCATGCACAATGAAAAAATAATCAGAAAAGATTTACAGTTTAAAAACACTCTTAATGGCAAAGATAAGGTCATTGCCCAAGATATAACGGATCATAATGCCGTGGCCATGCATATCCGTAGAGGAGATTATCTAGATTATACCAAGTTTGGAACGTGTAGTACTGATTACTACAAAAAAGCGGTTTCTTTCATAGAAAAGCACGTAGAAAACCCTAAATTTTTTATTTTTTCTGACGATCATCAATGGGTTAAGAAAAATGTCCATATTTCACACCCTACTTATCACGTAACCCACAACGATGTTGAAAAAGGACACAAAGACCTTCGTTTAATGTCACTATGTAAACATTTTATAATCGCTAATAGTTCTTTTAGTTGGTGGGGGGCCTGGTTATCAGATAATAAGGATAAAATAGTAACCACACCCAACCCCTGGTTTATTTGCCGCCATCCCAATCTAAGATACATTGATAAAGGAAAACATTACTTTCCAATTCCTAATGATCATAGTAAAGTTTATAATGACTCTAAAATAATTTTATTCAATTTAAATCCTTCTAAATATTCTTTGGATATTTCTTCAGTTCACCATACAGATTTAAGTGTTGATAAAAATATTTTAAATATTAAAACATCAGGGAATGATTCCAAAATATATTTAAAAGAAATTCAAAAATTAAATGAAGATAATGAGGTTATAATGAAAATATCCATGGAAGCCAAATCTTCTGGTGTTTTGGAAATGTATTACACAACCAGACAATCAGTTAACCATACGGGATATAACAAATTTTATTCATATTATTATGAAAACGATGATCTGGATATTTACGTTTATTTATCAAAAGAATTTTTATTAACAAATTTAATGCTAGTGCCCTCTTCAATTGGTGGAACTAACATAAGTATAAAATCATTAGAAATTCGCGAAATTAATAATTCTAAAAAATTTTACTCAAGTGCCTATAAAAATGTCTCTAACAAAATCTCTAATTTTAGAAATGTTTTTGCCAGATTAAATTAGTAAAAAACATGAATAGTTGGGTCTATAATAAAATCAAAAAAGAAAAATAGTAAATATACCTCATTAATCCTCATCCATAAGATCTATGAAATTATCCATGTCCGTAACATTGAATACAAACTTGTGTCGGGCCTTTTTATTTCCCAGACGCTTCATGGTCATTACACATGACACAGCAGAATCTTCAGGACTCTCCCCTATTATTTTTTCAAACCATTCCGCGTCTTCATCCTTTTCAAAGCTCAGTTCCATAACACGGGCTTGCATATTCATTTTACATCCTCTTTTTTCCATGATTTTCTCTAATTTTTTAAGTTTTTCTTTATCCATAAAATCACCATGATTATGCAACAGCACAATATATCAAGTTCATTAGTATCAATATTAGATTTTTAATGGTGAATTATTAATTATAAAATTTAATTATAATAATATAAAATTGATTTTAGATAATTATTAAATTAAAGTTATTAAATACTTATTAAAATTCAATATAATCTTGGGGTCAGGAGATGAATGCAAAAATATCGGTAATAATACCAGTTTTCAATGTGGAAAAATACCTTAAACAATGCTTAGAAAGTGTCATTAATCAAACAATAGCTGAACTAGAAATCATATGTGTGAATGACGGTTCAACGGACAGATCACCCCAAATTCTCAAAGAATTCGCTCAAAAAGATGATCGGATAAAAATTATCAATAAAGAAAACGGAGGAATTGCATCTGCTCGAAATAAAGGCCTGGAATACGCAACTGGAGAATACATAGGATTTGTAGATTCAGATGATTGGATAGAGCCACATATGTATGATACACTGCATAAAAATGCTAAATCAAATGATTGTGACATGGTAATGTGCTCCGCCCACTTATTTGATGAAAAAAACCAGTCATTGTTGTATAATAATCCTTATTTTACTTTAGAATGTTTTAATGAAAATTTTGATAATATTGTTTTTGATCATAGATCCGCTGCCAGTTTTTTTTATTATATCAATGTTACTCCCTGGAACAAGATTTACAAAACTAGCTTTTTAAAAGAAAATCATATAACGTTTCCAGAAGGCCTTGATTTTGAAGATAATCCGTTTTTTTATGAAACATTTTTAAAAGCAGATAAAGTTTCTCTAGTTAGAGATCATCTATATTTCTACCGCATCAATAGAATTGGTTCATTTATAACTACAGGTAATAGACGTTTTTTTGATATTATTCCCATTCAGAACTTAAATGGGAAAATTATAAGAGAAAATTATCCGGATTACATGGATTCATTTATTAATATTAAATTTAATACGATTATTTCTCGCTATAATCAAGTTGATGAAGAATACAAACAAGAATTTTTGGAAATTATTAAAGAAGATTTGTCTAAAATGGATTTTAATGATTTAGAAAAATTAAATCAACCAAATCAAGTTGTATGTCAAAATTTGATGAAATCTCAAACATATCAAGAATATGAACTACATGAAAAAATTAATCATCTTGAAAAATTTCTGAAAGAAAAGTTGTATCAACAATCACAAGAATATGAATTTGAATTAAAAAAACAGAAAACAGCCTTTGATGAAGAATTAAAAAATAAAAATAGAGTAATTGAAGAAATTATGTCATCGAAGAGCTGGAAAATGACAGAACCCTTGCGAAATGCTCGTACTATGTTTAAGAAAGCTTGATAGATTCATTAAAATATATCATTTTTATTGGAACTTTTAAAATGACTTATTAATGAGAAAACTAGCACAAAAAGATGTAAATATTTTTATTATATAGTGAAAATAATTTAGTTATTGTTTTAACATTAATCATTATGTTTGAATGGAGATATCAAATGAAAGCCAATAAAAAACTATTAATTCCAATATTACTGGCTATTTTTACTATTTCAGTTTCATTTAGCATTAATACTGTCTCAGCGACACAATCCACCATTTATGTGGATCCTAATGGGGACGATACATGGAGTGGGGAAAGTTCCATATGGAACGGTACCGACGGGCCAAAAAAAACCATTAAAAATGCTATTGGAACTGTAACATCTGATGGAACTGTAAAAATTAGTAATGGAACTTATAAAGAATCCAATATTATAATAAGCAAAAACTTGAAAATCCAGGGCGAAAGTAAATACAACACCATTATTGATGCCCAGTATCAAAATCGAATATTCACCATATTGTCTGGTGTTAGAGTAGATATTAGTAATTTAAAACTTACTAATGGGCAAACCAGTAATAGTGGAGGGGCTATAAATTCTAAAGGATCCTTAACCATAACAAATTGTGATTTTACCAATAATAAAGCACCATCTTATTATGGTGGAGCTATACAAAATCTTCAGGGTTCTTTAACCATTAAAAACACCACTTTTGTTAGTAATGTTGCTCGTGTTTCAGGCGCTATCGACAGCAACAGGGGAACTTTAATCGTTGAAAACTGTTATTTTAAATCTAATAAAGCAACCAATGGTCAGGGAGGAGCTATGGTAAATGCTCAGGGATCCATGACTATTAAAAACACAGTTTTCTCCTATAACTCTGCTACAAATGGATTTGGAGGTGTTTTCTACAACTCTAAAGGTTCATTAGGAGTAAGCAATTGTACTTTTTATTATAATACTGGACCTCAGGGTGGAGCAATATACACAGAAGACAGTGTTGGCTGGGTCTATTTAACCAACAATATTTTTGTTAACAACCGGGCAACTCGTGGAGCAGCACTTTATCACTGCCATGGTACAGTAGTAGTTACCAACAATACATTTACAGGCAATATCGCCACCATCAATGGTGGAGCTATCTATATCGATAGTACTGGACAACCTAGCGTAAGTAAAAGTATGATCTACTTTAAAAAATGCTCTTTCACTAATAACCAGGCCACAACCAGACATGGTGGAGCTATTTACAGTGGTGGGGCCTTTGAAGCCAAAGAATGTACATTTAATGGTAACACAGCGAATTATGGTGCTGGTGGAGCCATATGTAATGCTCAAGGGCTTTTTTCAGTAGTCAGCAGTACCTTCACCTACAACAAAGCTACTAAAGGTAAAGGTGGAGCATTATACAGCAATTATGGTCGAATTTATGTGATATCCAATACTTTCTACCGTAATTCAGGGGCCTGTAGTTCAGGATATTCTGGTAAAGGAATATACCTCTGGAGGACCACTGCTACTTTCAAATCAAATAAATTTGTTTAATCGATTAAAAACGATATTGTTAGCTTAATTCTTATTTAGAATTAAGCTTGATTTATTTTTATTTTCAATAACCTAAAGTTATCAAAATCTTATTAACCATATTTTATTAAAATATTATTTTTTCAAATCTTGAATTATCAATAATAAATTAGTTTAAATTATATTATTGCTAAAAAAGATTATAATAAATCAATAAAAATAAAGTTTAATAAGTCTAATTATCGATTCTAATTAATTATTATTGAGATGAAAAAATGAAAGTTTTAATTATAGGTTCAGAAGGCATGCTTGGGCATGATTTAGTTGACATATTATCTGCTGAAAACGAAATTAGTACAACCACCATTGATACCCTAGATATTACCGATATAGAAAAAACCATTGCAACTGTAAAAAACATCAACCCAGACGTAGTTGTCCATGCTGCGGCATTTACTGATGTGGATGGGAGTGAAACAAACGAAGATCTGGCCTATAAAGTAAATGTGATTGGAACCAGGAATGTGGCCGTGGCCTGCAATGAAGTAGATGCTGCTTTAGTTTATATATGCACAGATTATGTTTTTGATGGGACCAAAGGCAGTTCATATTATGAATACGACCAGATCAATCCATTAAGCGTTTATGGTAAAACCAAGCATCTGGGAGAAGTTTGTGTTAAAGATATATTAAACAAATTCTACATAGTGCGGACCTCCTGGTTATATGGATATCATGGCCCTAATTTTATTACCACCATGCTTAAATTAGCAGAAAAAATGGATAGCATATCAGTAGTAGCTGATCAATTTGGTTCACCCACTTATACCGTGGATCTGGCCAGGGCAATCTCAGAATTAATAAAAAAACCCATTTACGGCACATACCATGTAACCAATAGCGAACACTGCTCCTGGTATGAATATGCCCAGGAAATATTCCAGATTGCAGGAATTGATATTGAAGTTAATCCAGTAAGTACTGAAGAATTTGGTAGCCCGGCCCCAAGGCCTAAATACTCTGTTTTAGAAAATTATAACTGGAAAATGGAAGGTTTTCCGAAAATTAGAAGTTATAAAGAAGCTTTAATGGAATATATGGGATTATTGTAATTTTTTAGATTAAAAATCCTATATTCTTCTATTTTTTAGTTTTATTCGTTTTGTTTGTTTAAATTATTGGGAAATTGAAACTATAATTGATAATTCATTGGGAAATATTAGTCTTCGCAAATAATAACATAATTATCAAATAGCATTAACATTTTAAAATAGTTTGGAGGAGATCATATGTCTAAAAAAATATTTTCGATAAGTATGGTTAAAAATGAATCAGATATTATTGAATCTTTTGTTCGTTATAACCTTAATATTTTCGATGGAATGATCATTTTAGATAATCATAGTTCTGATAATACTTTAGAAATTTTAAACTTACTTAAAAAAGAAGGTTTGAACCTACATATAATAAAAGACGAAGATAAAGAATTTGATCAAGCTGCCAAAATAAACAAATTATTACTCGTGCATTGAATAAATTTAAAGCAGATATTATAGTTCCATTGGATGCAGATGAATTTATCATGACTCCACATAAAATAGAATCCACGAGAATTTATTAGAAATGATTGAATTTCCACACTTTAAGTCTTAGTTAAATGGAAAACTTATGTCCCAACTTTTGATAATGAAAATGAAAAGTTCATTCCATCAAAAATAACTTTTGCCAGGGATAATTTCGGAGAATATAGTAAAGTTATTCTTCCAAAAGAACTAGTTGAAAAATTTGATGTTAAATTAACAAAAGGAAATCATAAATTATCCTTTAATCCAAAATATGAACAATTAATAAAACAAGTTTTTAACTAAAATTTACGAATAGCACATTTTCCCATACGTTCTCAAGAACAAATAATTTCTAAAATTTCGGTAGGATGGATAAATAATTTAGTAGATATTAATCGAACTAAAGTATGAATCCTGGCATTTTAAAGAAATGTTTAATGAATTAAAGAATGGATGGTAAAATCGAAAATAGGAAGATATGATCAATTTTGCCAAAAAATATTCTATGGATGATCAAGAAAAAGAAGTAAATATTAAATATGATCCAATTGATTTAAGATTTTGTAAAAATATTTCCATAAAATATGACTGATAATAATTCAAATCCACATGGCAAATTTTTTAGAAAATACTGAAAAACTCTGGAATAACTATTTAAATTTTAAAAAAGATTTTAAATGAAAAAAAGAAATAGAAGAAGAAATTTTAAAATTTCAAAGGGATATTAATAATTTATCCTTTAAAATAAAAAATTTAACACAAGAAACAGAACGATTAAATAGAAAAATAAAAGAATATGAAAGCAGCACATCATGGAGAATTACCGCCCCCATGCGCAAATGCATATCATTTATCAAAAAGTCTGAAAATTGAATCATTAATAAGGAGATAGAAAATGAAAGGAATTGTACTTGCAGGAGGATCAGGCACACGACTTTATCCAATCACCAAAGCTGTTTCAAAACAGTTACTTCCTATTTACGATAAACCCATGATTTATTATCCATTATCCGTTCTTATGTTGGCTGGAATAAAAGAAATACTAATTATTTCAACTCCTCGAGATTTGCCATCATATGAAGAACTTGCTGGGAGATGGAAGTGATTTAGGAGTTTCGTTCTCATATGCCATTCAACAAGAACCCAGAGGTCTTGCTGAAGCTTTCATAGTGGGTGAAGAATTTATTGGAGAAGATAGTGTTGCTTTAGTCCTTGGAGACAATATATTCCATGGCCACAGGTTCAGTGAAATTTTAAAAAGAGCAGCTTCAGTTCAAGACGGAGCAGTTATATTTGGATATTTTGTCAGAGACCCTCATGCTTTCGGAGTAGTTGAATTTGACGAAGAAGGTAATGTTTTATCATTAGAAGAAAAGCCTGAACACCCTAAGTCAAATTATGCAATACCAGGACTTTATTTCTATGATAACAGTGTAGTAAACATCGCTAAAAATGTAAAACCTTCAGATAGGGGAGAATTAGAAATTACTTCAGTAAATGAAGAATATCTTAAAAGAAAACAGCTAAAAGTAGAACTACTTGGTAGGGGAATGGCCTGGTTAGATACTGGAACCCATATATGGTTTATTAGAAGCCAGTAACTTTATTGAAGCCATTCAAAAAGACAAGGATTCTATATTGCATGTTTAGAAGAGATTGCATATAATAACGGATGGATAAATGACGATTCAGTTTTAAAAATCGCCCAAAGTTTAGGAAAAACTGAATACGGCAAATATCTCCTTGAATTGATATATGATGATAATAATAATAATAATAATAATAACTTTGGTGACTGAAAATAAACTATAATTAATTACCTAGTTACTGATCTGTTAGTTCTGGGAATATAAAAATATGCTATTTAATGCGACTACTGCATTTTTTATAGTCTATATCAAAATTCAAGCTTAATAATTAAGTTTTGATTTCAAATTTTAGATGATATTATGATTAAAAATTACATAAAATCACATATTCGAGACAGTGCCACTTATAGAGTTTTGGAAATAGAAAAAAATAGAATAGAAAATCAATATAAAAATCTTACTAAGCAACATAACGATCTGCAAAATCAATATAAAGAGCTTAATAAAGAAAACACGAATTTATCAAGACGGTTACAAGGCAAGGAAAATGAAGAAGAAAATCTGCATTCGCTAATTCAAAGCTTAAAATCTGAAAATAGTAGTCTTAAAAGAGCCTTCTTAAGCGATGTGCAAACAACACAAGATTATGGTAATTTAACAGTGATAATACCATATCGCAAAACAAATGATCTTCAAAGAGAAGAAAATATGGCAATAACTATGAATTATTTGAGTAAATTAGGTATTAAAAATTTAATAATATCTGAACACTCTGATTATTCTTCTAAGGCAGATTTAGAGAATTATGCTCATTTATTTGCCTCATTCAAAGTTATTTTTAATAATTCTAATGGAGAATACTTTAGTAAGGCCATTGCCATTAATAAAGGAGTTATACATTCAAAAACACCATATATTTGCATATATGACTTGGATTGTATATCTGAAAAGAAAAATATGGAAAAATCACTTGAATTGTTAGATGAGGGTTTTGAAATTGTTTATCCATTTAATAGACGGATAAAGGATATTGAAGATAAAACAAAATTCAAAGAAGCATATGATTTTAACATAGATTCCTCAGAACAGAATAGAGACTGGGCAGATGGGGGGATTGTTTTTTGGAACAAGCAATCATTTATTGAAATCGGAATGTTAAATGAATATTTCAGTGGTTGGGGTGGCGAAGACAACGAAATCATAATCAGAGCAAATTTGTTTAAACTTAAACAAATCCGATTAGATGAAATATTATATCACCTTTATCATGAACGTCCTCTGATAAGATCAGAGAATAATAAAGAGCAACTTAAAAAAATGAGGCAAATGAATCAAAAAGATGTTCTTAATGAAATAAAAAAATGGCCCTGGGTAATAGAAGCCCAAAAAAATAATTGTTAACGGAGAATCTACATGGGAAAATTTAAATTCACTGAAACCTCTCTGGAAGGAGTTTATATCATAGAACCAACAGTGTTTGGCGATGAACGCGGTTACTTCATGGAGACCTATCATTTAGAAGATTTTAAAGAAGCCGGGCTTGATGTTAATTTTGTTCAAGACAATCAGTCCAAATCCAATAAAGGAGTTTTAAGAGGACTCCATTTTCAATACAAAAATCCTCAAGGCAAATTAGTGCGGGCAATTAAAGGAGAAGTATTTGATGTGGCTGTGGATTTAAGAAAAAATTCCCCCACCTATGGTCAGTGGGAAGGAGTCATTCTTTCTGAAGAAAATAAGAAACAATTCTATATTCCTGAAGGATTTGGCCATGGTTTCTTAGTGCTTTCTGATGAAGCAGAATTCACCTATAAATGCACCGACTTTTATGATGCTGAAGATGAAGGTGGAATAATCTGGAATGACCCAGATATAAGTATTGATTGGCCATTAGATGATATTGAAGAAGTCAGTTTATCTGAGAAAGATAAACAATGGAATTCATTCAAAGATACTAAGACTGATTTTTAACATTTATTAATTGATTTCAAATAAACTAATAATTTTTTTTGCATATTCTTCTTTTGTTGAGCTAGTGAGAATAATTTCTTTCAGATCATTGTAGAAACTATTTCTCGATTTTTCATGAACATATTCATTATGCCGAAACATAGCATTCCAAATATGGAAGCCCCATATCTCATTAAATTTTAATCTCGGAACGATTTCTGAGGATGGTTTTAAAAAATCCATGAAATCAAAATAATTAACCGACGCAATAAAATTTACATTAGCTAAATATTTAGAGTAAGAATTATATTTAGTATCCATTAATGATTTGAGTAAAGAAGGACCAGTATCTCCATGCATCACATTATCTTTTACTTCTATCCATGTAATCAAGCATATATTTTAAAAATTTATCTCCTTTGTTTAACTCTTAAAAAAGCATTATTAGGACTTATTTCACCATCAGGATTTCTTTGAGAAGATATTAATGGACCTACAATATTCATTTCATTTATATTCTTTAATGCAATTATATCACAGTCAAACCAGGCAGATCCTCTCTCATAAAGACATTTAGCTCTAAACCAATTAGCAAATCCAGAATAAGATCCTTTATTGAAACCTTCTTTATATTTGAAAATATTTGATTGAGAAAGAATCTCATTTCCATCCATGACATTGATACCTTCAGGAACATTGTCTAATTCATCGTAAACATACAATTTCACATCATGGCCCGTTAAAAGCATGGATTTTAGTGATATTTGCTGTAGCTCAGGTAAATTACCATCATCACTAATCCAAAGAGTAAATAAATCAATTTTTTTCTTTTTTTCTTCATTTTTGATTTTATTTGAAAAATTTTTTAAATATTTGAAAACCACAGTAACACCTTAATAACCAATAATTAAAACTATAAATTAAGATTATTTGATTTAATTCAATTAAATATTATAAAATAGATTTAGCTTTATTTAACGGTTTATAATATTCCTTTTTAACCAGACAGACCGTATAAATGTTTTCTGATGCAAAATTTTTATTAATACATTTAAACCCAAGCAACTTTTTTTCTAAATCTTCGGTTTCTAAGTGTATTTCGCCTATTATCATATCAATTTTTTCTAATAGGTTATGTTCAATTAAATTATCAATTATTTTAGACTCCGCACCTTCAGTATCTATTTTCAGAACAATATTAGAGTTATTCTCTTTTTCAATAATATCTGAAATAACTTTGCCTGCTTCTTTTACATTTGCCTTTTTAATTTTCATTAGATCTTTTTGAGAAACCCATTCGGATTGAGTTTTTGCAAATTCAATATTAGTTGTTGTTATTCCATCATATCCGGGGATATAAGAACAAGTCTAATTCTTTATCTTCATCATAAAGACCAAAATTAAACGGGTGAATTTTATTATATAACTTAGGATTAAGATTGAAATTTTCTAAAGCTAAATTATATGTATTGGGGTCTATCTCAAAACCATATATTGCACTACATGAATCAAAATTTGCGAATTTCAGTGAAGCATAACCTCTATTCATCCCAACATCCAGAACAATAAAATCACTAAACATGTATAATTGGGGTACTGAATATTCATTTCTTGCAAAAACTGAATCAATTGTCCAAAAGCGATTATTGGTAAAAAATTTAATTCCATCCTCATTCTCTAACAGAATCCTGTTTTCTTTATGTGAAAATGCCAAAAGTTTAATATTGTTGTAAAAACACATTTTAAAAAATGTATCAGTGTCCATTGATTCAAACAAATGTTCTTCTCCATTAAAAAAATAATATTTATTTTTAGAATACCAGTCAGCAAATAAATTAAGTTTATCTGTCAAATTAGCCTCACTAATAGAATTTGCTTCAAAAAATTCGTTGATTTTTTTTTGATCTTTATCATATCGATTTATAGTTTTATTTATTTCTATACGATCTTTTAGATATAAATTAAAAGAGTTGTTGGCCTTTTTTAAAAAATTTATAGGATTTTTAAGATTCATTTTATCTCCAATATTTTAATATTCTAATATCACAAAACAATATTATCAATCATATAATTAAAATGAACTAATATAGATTATATAGAAAAAAAATATAAATAAGTTATTAAAGTTAAATGTTGCTTCAAGCTAATTTCTAATAAAAAAATGATTTTAATTGGATTTAAGATTTAATAATATGGAATAATTCATAGAAAAAAAGTTAATAAAGTATTATAACAATATAAAATTTCTAAGGAGTTAAATATGACAAAAATACTAATCACTGGTGGAGCAGGATTCATAGGGAGTAATTTTGTTAGATACATGCTGGATAAATATCCTGATTACGAAATTATTAACCTGGACTCACTTACCTACTGCGGAAATTTAGAAAATTTACAAGGAATAGAAGACAATCCTAATTACAAATTCATCAAGGGAGATATTACTGATAAAGTCATTGGTTTTTGATATAGTCTCCGAAATAGACTATGTTATAAATTTTGCTGCTGAATCTCACGTTGACAGGAGTATTGAAGACCCAGAAATATTTATTAAATCAAATATTCTGGGTACACAGGTTCTTTTAGATGCTGCTAAAGAATACAACATAAAAAAATATTTACAGGTTTCAACTGACGAAGTTTATGGTTCTTTAGGTGAAACTGGTTATTTCAGAGAAGATACGCCACTATCAGCCAATAGTCCATATTCTGCCAGTAAAGCCGGCGCTGATTTAATGGTACGCGCTTATAATAAAACTTTTGGTCTTCCAGTGAACATTACCCGATGTTCCAATAACTATGGTCCTTATCAATTCCCTGAAAAATTAATTCCATTAATGATTTCTAATGCCCTTGAAAATGAACCTTTGCCGGTTTATGGTGATGGTATGAATGTTAGGGACTGGTTACATGTTTATGATCACTGCACGGCCATAGATCTGGTCCTTCACCAAGGAAAAATATGGAGAAGTCTATAATATTGGTGGAAATAACGAAAAGAAAAACATTGAAATTATTAAATTAATTCTGGAGAATCTAGATAAACCAGAATCACTTATTAAATATGTAACAGACAGGCCCGGCCATGACAGACGCTATGCCATTGATTCTGGTAAAATTCAAAGCGAATTAGGATGGAAACCTAAATACACCTTTGAAACCGGAATCGCTGAAACCATACAATGGTATTTAGATAATCGAGAATGGTGGGAAAAAGTAAAAAGTGGAGAATATTTAGATTATTATCAAAAAATGTATTCAGATAGATAGAGTGTTTAATTCTCTCTTAAATTTTACTATTTTTATTCTTATATTAAAAGAGTTAATTTGTTATTATTCAATAATAATATTAAATAAATTTTAAAATTCATTGGAGATATATATTTTATAAATAATGCTAACAATAAAGCATATAGTTTATAACAGATTTTAATTATAAAGTGATGCAATATGGTCAGTTATTCCGAAAGAGAGTGGTGGATAGATTATGCTAAAGTAATAGGCATATTTTTAGTTGTTTTTATTCATTTAATCAGAGCTATAAACTTCAGCAATATGGATATTAATGCCGAAAAATTGAATCTTATCTTAATTGGAAACGTTTTCCATATGCCTCTCTTTTTCTTTATTTCAGGATATTTATATAAATATATAAAACCCAAAACAGCGCTTAAGAAATACTTTAAAAGATTAATAATTCCTTATATATTCTTTAGCTTTATAGGAATGTATGTTTTTATCCAGTATAAAGGATTATATACTAACTTTGAAACATTGATTAATACCATTGGGAATTTGTTATATGGTATGATTGTGTCAGATCCCACTGTAACTGCACCTAATGGACCAATATGGTTTTTATTAGCTTTATTTATCGTAATTATGATGTTTTCCATTTTTAAAACATATATCAAAGACGATAAAAAAATACTAGGCATAATAATAGGAATTAATGTCTTAATATACATCCTGCATATATTGAAAATAAATTTATATTTCTCATTTGACAGCGCTTTATTAGGAATAAGCTTCTTTTATGTAGGATACATCTCCAAAAAATATAATTTAATAAAATACTTTAAAAACAATTATGTTAATATCAGTTTAGTAATTGTATTATTCACATTAACTTATTTAGAATATGTTTATAATGGAAGCTTAGGACTTCGTACGGGGTCCTGGGGTGGCAATTTCATCTTAGCTTATTTAGGAGCTTTTGCAGGGATTGCAATGATCATAGCCATTTCTTCAATCTTAGCTAAATTCCAGAATAAGGTAATCTTCTTAATTTCCATTAATACATTAACCATAATGGGCCTAGATCCAATTTTAAGACATTATTTTACACTATGGAGTATGGATTTAGGATTAAAAACCATTCATCCAATTTCAAATGCTGTTATGACAGCCATCCTCATATTATTAGTGTCCGTTGTCATTGCCCAGGCTTTAAATAAATTTGCTCCAGTTCTAATAGGAAATAAAAGAAATTACAAACTTAGCAATTATTATGAATTACTTAAATCACAAATTACTAAATGATAACAAAGAAGTGAAAAATGAAAAATCCATCATTTTAGTTGATTTGAAAAATATAAAAGGACAATACTATGGTCAATTATTACGAAAGAGAATGGTGGATAGATTACGCTAAAACAATAGGTATTTTCTTAGTTGTTTTTATTCATGCAATCAGCGTGAATTTCAGCAATATTACTTTTAGTACAAACACACTAAACTTTATTACATTGGGAAACTTATTCCACATGCCTCTTTTCTTCTTTATTTCAGGATACTTATACAAAAATATAACTCCTAAAGTAGCCCTTAAAAAATACTTTAAAAGATTAATAATTCCTTACTTGTTCTTTAGCTTTATAGGAATAATTTTATTTATTCAATATAATAATTCGTACACAGATTTAGGTACCCTAATTTCAATGATTTTTAACATGTTAATTGGTGTTATTTTATCCGACCCGACTATAAAAGCTCCCAATGGCCCAATATGGTTCTTACTTGCTCTATTTATTGTAATTATATTATTTTCACTGTTTAAAACCCATCTAAAAGATGATAAAAAAATACTAGGCATAATTATAGGAATAAATGTTTTATTATATACATTACATATATTAAAAATAAATTTATATTTCTCATTTGACAGCGCTTTATTAGGAATATCCTTCTTTTACGCAGGATATCTCTTCAAAAAATATGATTTAATCCAATATTTTAAAAATAATTATGTCAACACTACTTTAGCAGTTACTTTATTTATCATATCATATCTAGAATATGTTTATGGTGGAAGTTTAGGGATTCGTATTGGTTCTTGGGAAGGTAATTTCATCTTAGCTTATTTAGGAGCTTTTGCAGGGATTGCAATGATCATAGCCATCTCTTCCATTTTAGCTAAATTCAAAAACAAAATGATATTCCTAATTTCAATTAATACATTAACCATAATGGGCCTAGATCAAATTTTAAGACATTATTTTACCCTATGGTCAAGAGATCTTGGAATAAAAGATATTTATCCCCTTTTCAATGCATTTGTAATGGCAATTCTGGTAATCGTATTGGCAGTGATTATTGCCCAAGTCTTAAATAAATATGCACCAGTTCTAATAGGAAATAAAAGAAATTATAAACTTAGCAATTATTATGAATTGCTTAAATCACAAATTACTATAATAAAGAAGTGAAAAAAATGAAAACTCCAACAGTAAGTGTTGTTATTGCTTCATACAATCACGAAGAATATGTCAAAGAGACTATTGAGAGTGTATTAAATCAAACGTTTCAAGATTTTGAAATCATTATAACCGACGAAGGCTCATCTGATGAAACAGTAGAAATTATAAAACAGTTTTCAGATTCCCGAATCAAATTTTTTGAATTTAAAGATAATAAAAGAGAATTTGGTGCTTTAGATAATAGCATAATAAATTCAAAAGGCCATTATATCATATCTTTAGATCTTAAAGAGCCATGGGAGTTAAATAAATTAGAAACTCAGATCAAATTTATGGATGAAAACCCGGAAATTAATGCTGTTTTCAAAAATCTGAAAAATATAGCATTGAAAGAAGAGAAATTTAAGCCAACCACAATATTTGAATTGCAAGATAATAATTTAATAAAATCAAAAGAAAATCAACCGCTATTTAATGGAAATAAAAATTTTAACCATAATTTAGATCTGGAAGTAGAAGTTACAGAATTAATTTCTCAGATAGACCAGATTAATACAGAGATATATGAGCTCCGTTATTTAACAAATATAAATCGTTCTATTCGTCAAAGATTAGTTTCAATTTTCCCCAGCATCTATATCTTACTTAACAGAAGAAATAATGGTTTGAAAAATGCTTTGACCAATATAAAAGGTTATAAATCAATCAAAGAAAATCAATTGTTTGATATTGGTTATTATCTTAAAAATTACCAGGACGTTCGCCTATCTGGAGCAGACCCAATTATGCACTATATCTACTACGGAGCTGCGGAAGGTCGAAATCCAAGCCCTAATTTTGATAGTGATTCTTACTTAAAATCAAACAGTGATGTAAAACGTTTAAATTTAAATCCACTAGTCCATTATGCACTATATGGGATAAATGAAGCCCGTTATGCAGGAAACCTTTATGCTAGGACTAGATTATCCTCTAAAAAAAGGAAAATATTAGAAGAAAAATACGGTGTTACCGTAATAATGCCCACCTACAATCGGGCTGATATAATTGAAAGAGCCATAGATTCAGTATTAAATCAAACCTTCACTAATTACGAACTCATAATTATTGATGACGGAAGTAAAGATAGAACTGAAGAACTAATTACCACCAAATATGCTACTCAATTAAATAGTGGCAAAATAAAGTACATTAAACAAAAAAACAGTGGAGTGAGTAGTGCCAGAAATAAAGGACTCAGCTGAAGCTCGGGGAAGTATAATTGCTTACTTAGACTCAGATAACTACTGGTTAGATACTTATCTGGAAAAAATGGTTTCCTCACTGGTGGAAAACAACAAAAATACTGCTTATGGCAGTATGGAAGTTACCGATACTGTCCGTAAAAAGACAATTCATTAGAAGCACGGAATATGATCGGGAGAAATTATTAAAGGGTAATTTCATTGATTTAAACGTTTTTGTCCATAAAAGATTTCTTTATGACCAGATGGGAGGATTTGATGAGTCTCTCACTCGTTTAGTTGATTGGGATTTGATTTTAAGATATACCCGGTTAAATGAACCTTATTTTGTAAGTGAAGTCCTTACCAAATATTTCCTCAGTGAAAAACTGAATAATATCTCCAATACCATCAATTTAGGGGATAATTACGAGAAGGTTCAGCAAAAACACAGCCCTGAACTTATAAAAAAAGGAATGGACGATTTACGTATTGGTTATGTTTTATGGGACTTCCCTGCCTTTTCACAAACTTTTGTAATGAATGAACTTCGCTGGTTGGTGGAAAATAACTATGATGTTAAGGTTTTCTATAAAGAAAAGCCAGACAAAGAAGCTGAACTGGATTTTGAAATAGAATCATACCAGATTAAAGATGTAGCTGACCTGGTGGAAAGGATTAATGAATTTAAAATTAATATGATGCACACCCATTTCGTTTATCCGGCCTGCACCCTTTTGACATTCCCTGCAGCCGAAAAAACAGGGGTTCCCTTTACAGTATGTGCCCATGCCGTGGATATTTTTCATAAAAAGAATGATAAACGGAATAAAATAGGAGAAATAGGTAAAAGCGAGTATTGTAAAAGAGTTTTCATACCCGGCCAGTTCCACTATGATTATTTATCCCAAAGAGGAGTTCCTGAAGAGAAACTCATGTTTGTAAGACAGGCCACTAAATATGAGATTGATGCAGAAATAAATCAGGACCTGCCTCGATTTAAGAGAGATATTAAAAATGTGATCACTATAGCACGTTTTGTTGAAAAGAAAGGAATTGATACACTTATTGATGCTGCTAAAATTCTGGAAAAAGAAGATCTGGTCTTTAGAATCTATGGCTATGGTCCATTAGAAAAGGATCTCCAAAAACAGGTCCAAAAATTAAATTTAAATAATGTTATTTTTGAGGGTTCCATAAATGGTAATGCTGCTCTTAAAAAGGTCTATGAAGAGGGAGACATATTCGCATTACCTTGTAGGGTGGCATCTACTGGAGATATGGATGGAATGCCCACCGTTCTTATGGAAGCAATGGCTTATGGAATTCCAATTGTCACTACTAATGTTTCTGTAATTCCTGATTTCATTTTAAATGATTATTCTGGATTCGTTGTAAATCCTGACGATTCAACAGCACTGGCAGAACAGATAAAACGTGTTCAAAATATGGACAAAAATGAATTGTTTTCTGTCTTAAAACACGCCCAAAATCAGGTCCAGCAAATTTCAAGTGTGGAAGAAACAATTCAAACCATGCTGGATATCTGGAACAATAATAGAATTGATATATTTATGGTTACCTATCAAAAGGGACAATATAAAGATTTAAAAACCCTTGAAGAAATTCTAGATAGAATTTTTAAACACACCACCACTGAATTTGACTTAACTATCGTGGATAATGACAGTGATGAAGATTTCAAGGATTTCATAATCGATTATGCACAGTCTCACCACAATATGAGACTCATATTCTTAAAAGAAAATGTTTTATGCGGACCAGCATCTAACATGGCCTTAGAATTACTGGATAATGATTTTGCTATTTATATCTGCAGTAATGAAGGATTTGTTTTAAAACACGATTGGGAACGCAAAGCCTTAAATTACATGAGAAATCATCCAGAAGTTGGAATGGCCGGTAATTTAGTTTCTTCACCCAGTTTTTACAATGGAAAAACCTACAAATCACAGGAATGGTTTGAAAAGTTCAGAAACACTGCATATGCGGCTGGAAAGGAAAATGTTAAATTTAAACACGTGCAAGGTGGAGTTTTCATCCTTAAAAAAGAAGCATACCAGCAGTGCGGAGGCTTTAATCCATTACTACCTCAAAACCACATGGATGTTGAGTACAGTTATTATTTAGAAAGTAATGGCTGGGAACTGGGAGATATTCCAGAATGGATTTCTTTAACTGTGAAAACCCGGCCTGAATATTATGATTATTTGGATGAAAATACAACGTTTGTGCATCCTTTAAAGTTAGAGGATTTATCTGAAATTGAATATCGAGCTAAAAACGGTTGTAATATATGTAATGGGAATATTGTGGAGAATATTTGCAGTTCCTGTAATTCTAACAGTTCTGAAAGAGCTATTTACAGAATAATAGGGAAATCTGATAAAATATATAGATCTTTGGGTTGTACATTATTGCTAAATTATAATAGCAATCATAAAACCTTTGGAAAAATGTTTAAATTAGCAAATACAAACTATTCCACTAAAAATATAAACCAAAATCTGGAAGACATAGTTAATAATTTAGATAAAACAGATGTTATTATTTCAAATCTGGAATTTAATATAGATAATTACCAGAAAATACTTAAAACCATCAGTGAAAGGTTATCTCCAGAAGGACTTTTAGTTCTCCAATTATCCAATAATGAATTACTAAATAAAAATATAAAAGAATTCTTAAGTGGCTTAAAGTTTAATATTGAGAAAAATGATTTTATAGCCAGCAAATTAAACCCTAACGAATTTTTAATAGCAGAGTGGAATATCAATGAATGACTATACCTATTTACTAATTGGCGGTAATGGATTTATCGGAACAAACCTTATTTACAAACTCCTCGAAATGGAAAGAGAAGTCTATTGTATTGATAATTATGATTCCAATACCAAAAATATTCAAAATGAATATTTTAGCAGTTATATAGATGATTTAAGCAATACTGAGCTGCTAAAAGAGTTGGTTGATAAATCAGATATTATAATTTATTTAGCTTCTAGTTCGAATGTTAGAAACTCCTCCAAGGAAAGTTTGATAGAATTAGACAATATTGAATGCTTTATTAATACTCTGGAGATTATTAAAGATTATCCAGATAAAAAAGTGATATATGCCTCTTCCGGAGGCACAGTTTATGGTGAACCTGAAAAAATCCCGGTCAGTGAAGATCACCCATTGAGGCCCATTTCACCATATGGAATTGGTAAATTAACCATGGAAAACTTTTTAAAATATTATCATTCCAAGTATGGTGTTAATTATGTTATATGCAGATACTCCAATCCGTATGGAAAGTATCAAAGTCCATTTAGTGGTGTTGGAGTAATAAATAAAATTTTGTATGATTACCATTCCGGGAATGAAACAAATATTGTCGGGAATCCTGATGCATCCATCCGGGATTATATCCATATTTCTGATCTGGTAGAAGCCACAGTAGCTGTTTCTGAAAATGATAATGCGACTAATCATGTTTTTAATGTGGGCAGCGGTATCGGACGTTCTTTAACCGAAATTATTCAGGAAATAGAAAGTGTATTGGGATATAAATTGAAACTCAACAAAAATAGTTTCGGAATAGAAAATGTATCCAAGATCGTGCTTGATATATCAAAAATAGAAAATTGTGTTGATTGGGCCCCTGCAGTTACATTGAAAGATGGCATTATTCTAAATGATCAGTGGATTAAAAGCATTACAGAAAATAAAGACTGACTACACTAAAATAATTATTTTTTCATTATCCGGCTTTTAATTAAGAGGTAGCTTGATGAACAAAGTATGGCCTATTTTAAAGGATAAAAAATTACTAAAAACATATCTAAGGATATTAAAAAGTGATTTTATCAATTTTTTTTACTCAAAACGTTATCAAATAAGCCATATTAGGTCTAATCTTTTAGATAAATTTAAATCATCAAAAAATTCAAAATCAGACAAATATTCGGAATATCCTTCGTCAGAAAAAACCTTAAAAGTTGCCTTTGTAGTTACTGAAACTGGCCCAGATGCTTCAGCAGGGGATTACTTCACCGCCCTGGAACTGGGAGAAGGTTTAAAAAAATTTGGATGGGAGATTACTTTTTTATCTAAAAAAGGTCCTGAAAATTGGTATAATGTAAAAAAAGATGTGGATCTGTTAATATCTCTGCTAGATACTTACAATCCGCGCAAAATTAAATCTAAAAATTCTTCTTTAGTGAAAATTGCGTGGCCACGAAACTGGTTTGATAGATGGGTTTTAAATCCTGGTTTTTCAAATTATGATATTATACTCGCCTCCAGCAGCAAAGCGGTTGATTACATAGAAAATAAAACAAGAATAAAATCGTTTCTACTTCCTATTGCCACTAATTCCAATAGATTTAACGGTTCAATAACCCCGAATGAGGAATTTTTAAGCGATTACTGTTTTACAGGTAGTTACTGGAATGATCCCCGGGAAATAATGGAATTTTTAGAACCTCAGAGTATTCCTTATAAGTTCAATTTGTATGGTAAAAACTGGGAAAAAGTGGATAAATTTAAAAAGTATTATAAAGGATTTATAAATTATTCTGAGATGCCCAAAATCTATGCTTCTACTAAAATCGTTGTTGATGATGCTAATAGAGCAACTAAAGATTTTGGTGCGGTAAATAGTCGGGTTTTTGATGCTCTGGCCAGTGGCGCTCTGGTACTGACTAATGGCGAAATCGGTGCTCAAGAAACTTTTAAGGGAAAATTACCAGTTTTTAAATCTAAAAAAGAACTAAATGAATTATTAAATTATTATTTAAATAATGAAAATGAAAGAATGGAAAAAATAAAAGAACTTCAAAAATATGTGCTGGAAAACCACACTTATTTTAACCGAGCCTATACCCTAAAAGAAATATTAAAAGAAAACCGTTTAATTTGAATAAAGTAGGATATACTTTTAATTTAAGATTATTAAGTAAATACTTTTAAATTTTTAAATATGATAATTTTAATATTTTTAAAATAAAATATTCAAATATTTATTAAGGATTGGGATTAATTAATAATGTTATCTTTAATATGTTATCTTTATTGAATAATTTTTAAATTAAAATTTTGTTAATCATTCTACAAATTTACTAAGTTGATATTCAGATTTAAAAATATTAAGATTTTAAGTGATATTCATGAAAATTACAATTATTGGAACCGGATATGTGGGATTAGTAACCGGCACATGTCTTTCAGAAATGGGAAATAATGTTTACTGTGTTGATATTGATGATAATAAAATTGAGAACCTTAAAAAAGGCATAATCCCCATTTATGAACCTGGACTGGAAGAATTAGTTGTTCGAAATTTTGAGCACGGGAATCTGATTTTTACCAATAATTTAAAAGAAGGCCTGGATAATTCAGATATATGTTTTATAGCCGTAGGAACACCTGTTGGTGAAGATGGAAGCGCTGATTTACAGTACGTTCTGGAAGCGGCCCGTGAGATTGGGCAAAAAATGTCACAGGATCTTATTGTCATAAATAAATCCACTGTGCCCATGGGAACGGCCAATAAAGTAAAAGAGATTATTATTAAAGAGTTGACTCAAAAAGGGTTAAATCATAATATTTCCGTAGTTTCGAACCCAGAATTCTTAAAAGAAGGTGCTGCAGTCGATGACTTTATGAAACCAGACCGTGTGGTTATTGGTTGTGATGAAGATAAGG
This sequence comes from uncultured Methanobacteriaceae archaeon, assembly GCA_963774795.1. Classification (GTDB taxonomy): domain Archaea; phylum Methanobacteriota; class Methanobacteria; order Methanobacteriales; family Methanobacteriaceae; genus UBA349. Next base: position 4,610 of record CAVZGI010000005.1, on the reverse strand, counting down.
TTATTGAAATATTAAAGGAATTATATGCTCCCTTTATCCGAAACCAGGAAAGATTTATAACTATGGATGTGAAAAGCGCAGAAATGACTAAATACGCTTCCAATGCCATGTTAGCCTCACGTATTTCCTTCATGAATGAAATGGCTAATATTTGTGAACGGGTGGGAGCAGATATCAACAATGTGCGAATTGGAATGGGTAGTGACAGCAGAATAGGATACAGCTTCTTATATGCTGGATGTGGATATGGGGGAAGCTGTTTTCCAAAGGATATTAAGGCCCTAATACGTACTGCGGAAGATTACGAATACAATTCTGGTTTATTAAAAGAAATAGAAGCCGTGAATGAAAATCAAAAGTTAGTACTGGTGAATAAAATAATTAAACGATTTGGTGATGACTTATCAGGCCTGACTTTTGCTGTATGGGGTTTATCATTTAAACCAGAAACTGATGACATGAGAGAGGCGTCTTCCACTGTTATTATTAATGAATTAACTAAATTAGGAGCCAAAATTGTTGCTTACGATCCTCAGGCCATGGAAGTAGCCAGAAAATATTACTTTAATGGTAATGCTAACATGAAATTTGAGGATAATAAATACGATGTTCTTAATGATGCAGATGCTTTAATATTAATTACCGAATGGAAAGAATTTAGAAGCCCTGATTTTGAAGAAATCGGGAAAAGAATTAAAAATAAGATTATCTTTGATGGTAGAAATCAGTTTAACCGGGAAATCTTACATAATATTGGGTTTGAATATTTCCAGATAGGCAACTGAAATAAAAATAAAATATTAAAACCTATTTAAATCAGAAAAAAGAAAAAGAAATGAGAATATATTAGATTAACAAATATAAAACTCATTAATAATATTTTAATTGTAAGTAGGGTAGAAAATGATCTTTGAAGAAATATTTGGCCATAGATTCTTATCTAATTTTAATAAATACAAGTTTCTACTTGCTGAATTAATTAAAAGGGACGTTAAACTAAAATACAGAAGATCCGTCCTGGGAATATTCTGGAGCTTTTTGCAGCCATTATTTACCATGATAATATTGACCATTGTATTTTCACAGCTTTTTAAGAGCAATATCGAAAATTATCCCGTTTACTTACTAACTGGAAAACTTGTATTTGATTATTATGCCGCCGGAACTAGAGCAGCAATGGGATCTATTATCAGCAATGCTTCCATGATAAAAAAAGTGTATATTCCCAAGTATATGTACTCTCTTGGTGTGATATTTTCTAATATGGTCACATTTTTAATGTCATTTATTGTTCTCTTTTTAGTGATGATAGCCACCCAGGCGCAATTCACTATTTTCATTCTTTCGGCACTGGTGCCTATTTTGCTGCTGGTAATGTTTACCATAGGAGTAGGACTAATTGTGGCCACATTAACCGTGTTTTTCAGAGATATAGAACATTTATACGGTGTTTTTCTTACCATGCTCATGTATGCTACGCCTATTATGTATCCGGCCGAGATTGTACCAGAAAGTTTCAGATGGATTCAAACATTAAATCCATTATATGCCATAATCGAGCTATTTAGGGCTTCATTTTTATATGGAACCTATTTTGATCCCGGGCAACTATTATTTGGGACAGTATCAGCCATAGCTTCCCTTGTTATAGGAATAGCTTTGTTTTACAAATATCAAGATAAATTTATATTATACATTTAAATTATAAATAATTAAATTAAATAATCAATAACTGCTTAAAAAGTGATAATCTAATCATTAAGGGTGAAAATTTGGGAGAAACAGTTATCAAGGTTGAAAATGTTGGAATGGAATTTAATTTAAGCCAGGAAAAGACAGATAACCTTAAAGAGTACGTTATTAAATTTCTAAAAAAAGAACTTATGTATCAGTCTTTTTGGGCCCTGCAAGACGTTTCATTTGAAGTGGAAAAAGGAGATAAATTAGGAGTTCTTGGATTAAATGGGGCTGGAAAAAGTACTCTGCTCAAACTTATATCCGGAGTTATGAAACCTACCGAAGGTAATATTGAGTTAAATGGTCGTATATCACCTTTACTGGAGCTAGGAGCTGGATTTGATCCAAGTTATACTGGTAGGGAGAATATCTTCCTTAATGGAGCCATGTTAGGTTATCCTAAAGAGTTTATAGAAAGTAAATTCGATGAAATAGTGGAATTTTCTGAAATTGGGGATTTCATTGATGTTCCTTTAAAAAATTATTCTTCAGGTATGGTAGCCCGATTAGGATTTTCCATTGCTACAGTAGTAGAGCCTCAAATATTGATTTTAGACGAAGTTTTATCAGTAGGGGATGCTAAATTCAAGGAAAAAAGCGAAAATAGAATGAAATCTCTACTTAATCAAGATGTGACTGTTTTATTTGTTTCACATTCCATAGATCAGGTGAGACGTCTGTGTAATAAAGCAATATGGCTGGAAAAAGGTAAATTGATTATGCAGGGTTCTGTAGAAGAAGTAAGTGAAAAATATGAGCAGAGTATCCATCAAGCCAAATAGCTAGGTTATCAATATCCTTTTTAAAAAATGCAATTAAATCCTTAAGGTTAAGTTATGGTGAATCTAACGGTTATTATACCCAATTATAATGGTAAACATTTTTTAAAAGAGTGTTTCGAGTCTCTGATGAATCAAGACTATTCTTTTGAAGTAATTATTGTGGATAATGCCTCAGAAGATGGAAGCATTGAATACATTGAGAAAAATTATCCTGAATTCATTCTAATCCAGAATAAAAAAAATTTAGGGTTTGCTGCTGCAGTAAATCAGGGAATAAATCGTTCAAAAACCGAATATGTTTTTTTGCTGAATAATGATGTGGAATTAGAAGCAGATTGCATTTCTAATATTGTAAATTGCCTTGAAAAAGATGAAAAACATTTGCTGTAACTTCTAAAATGGTTCAGTACCAGAATAGGGATAAAATAGATGATGCTGGTGATGAATACACCATCCTGGGCTGGACAAAAAGAGTAGGATATAATAAATCCTCCAACAATTATAATCACCAAAGAGAAATCTTCAGTGCATGTGCTGGAGCAGCAATTTATAGAAAAAGTGTTTTTGATAAAATAGGACTTTTTGATGAAAATTTCTTTGCATATATGGAAGATGTGGATATAAGTTACCGGGCCCGAATTCATGGTTATAAATGTATTTACTGTCCAGAAGCAGTGGTTTATCATAGGGGAAGCGGAACAAGCGGTAGCCAGTTATAATAAATTCAAAATCAAATTAGCTGCCCGAAACAATGTTTATGTGCCCTACAAAAACATGCCATGGCCCCAGCTGATTCTGAATTCACCTTTTTTATTCTTAGGATATTTCATAAAATATCTTTTTTTCATAAGAAAAGGTCATGGTAAAAATTATTTAGAAGGATTAAAAGAAGGATTTTCTTCTTTAGATAAAGTAAAAAAAGTAAAATATTTAAATAAAAATTTAGTTAATTATTTTAAAATTGAAGGATTATTAATTAAAAATACTCTAAAATTCCTCTTTTTTTAATATCATCTAAAATATCAAAATAGTCATTATTATATTAATTATCCATTTAAATCCCAGATTGATTATTAAATTTTATATTAAATTAAATATTAACATTAGATATTAATGATTAAATAATGAATATTTTGCAAAATAACCCTTTTAAAATCATTTTAAATATCATCCTAAGGAGATATGATGGACTTATCCATAATAATAGTAAATTACCGCACTTATGATTTAACAAAACAGGCCATAGAGTCGGTAATTACTAAAAATCATCCATTTAAATATGATATTTATGTGGTGGATAATGCATCTGAGGATGGTAGTCTTGAAAAACTACAGAAAGATTTTTCTACAGAAATAGAAAATGGATTAATTAAATTTATTGCCAGTGCTGAAAATAGAGGATTTTCCTATGCTAATAACCTGGCATTGAAAGAAATATCATCCAATAACATATTATTGCTTAATTCCGACACCATAGTAGTTGATGACTGCCTGGAAAAATGTTTGCATTATCTGGAATCCCACCCGCAAACCGGGGCCCTGGGATGTAAAGTAGTTTTACCCAACGGAAAACTAGATAAAGCTTGTCGTAGAAGTTTCCCTGATGTTAGTGTCTCTTTTTATCGCATGACTGGCCTTTCTCGTCTTTTCCCTGAAAGCAAACGTTTTGGAAAATACAATTTATGTTATCTTGACGACGATGGAACTTATGAAATTGATTGTCTGGTAGGGGCCTTTATGATGGTGAAATCAGAGGTCATTAAACAGATAGGCCTTTTAGATGAAAGTTTCTTTATGTATGGAGAAGATATTGACTGGTGTTATCGTATAAAAGAAGCCGGCTGGAAGATAGTATATTATGGGGAAGCCCAGATAATCCATTTTAAGGGATCAAGTAGCCAGAAGCAGAAATCGAAGTTAATATACGAATTTTACAAATCAATGTATATTTTTTACAATAAACATTACAAAGAAAAGAACTCCATAATTACTACCACTGCAACCTATTCCGGAATTTTGGCAATGTGTGGATTAAAGCTATTTTTAAACTTATTTAAAAGTAAAAAGAAATAATTGGTAGTAGTGAATGCT
>CAVZGI010000004.1:0-89011 GCA_963774795.1 uncultured Methanobacteriaceae archaeon | reverse complement strand
GATTTTGACTGTCTGGTTGGAGTAAACCTCCTAAGAGAAGGCCTTGATCTTCCAGAAGTAGGTTTGGTTGGTATTCTAGATGCAGATAAAGAGGGATTTCTCAGATCTGAAACTTCTTTGATACAGACTATTGGTCGGGCTGCTCGTAATGTGGATGGCCAGGTTATGATTTATGCTGATGTATTAACAGAATCTGTGAAAAATGCAGTTAACATTACCAACCATCGACGAAAATTACAATCAGAATATAATAAAAAACATGGTATTATACCTCGAAATACAATAAGAAGCCTTAAAGATAAGAAAGAAGAGGATAAAGTTGATCTTAAAGATTTCAGTGATATTGAAAAAATGCCTAAAGATGAATTGAAACTTTTAATTAAGGATTTGGAACTGGATATGAAAGATGCAGCTAAAAATCTCGACTTTGAAAAAGCAGCCAACCTTAGAGACCAATTAATGGTTTTAAAAGGTGTTGCTAAATAATTAAAAATTAAAGCCGAAATTAAATTAAAAATTAAGCTTATAAATAGACTGAATACATTAAAAACTGAAATTTGATTATAGAAATTAATTTTATAAAAATTATATTATCTAACAATTATTAAGGAGTTTAATCTCATGAGTGCTGAAATATTAGATAAAAAAGGGAGCATAGTGCTTAAAGGCGCCCGAGAGCACAATTTACAAAATATTGATCTGGAGATACCTCGAGACAAATTAATTGTGATAACTGGACTCAGTGGGTCTGGTAAATCGTCATTGGCCTTTGATACTATTTACGCCGAAGGTCAGCGTAGATATGTTGAATCACTGTCTGCTTATGCCCGACAGTTTTTAGGGCAAATGAAAAAGCCAGAAATAGATTATATTGAAGGATTGTCCCCGGCAATTTCTATTGACCAGAAAACCACTAAAATGAACCCCCGCTCTACCGTGGGTACTATCACTGAAATTTATGATTATTTGAGACTTTTATTTGCCAGAATTGGCATTCCTCACTGTTATAATTGTGGAAAAGAAATATCTCAACAAACTTCTGGTCAAATCGTGGAAAGTATTCTTCTTAGAGGAGAAGGAACAAAAATACAGGTTTTGGCCCCGGTAATAAAAGATAGGAAAGGTGAACACCTTAAAGTATTTGAAAACCTGCGAACCAAAGGATTTGTTCGGGTACGTGTGGATGGTGTAATTTCAGATCTGGAAGATGATTTTAATCTGGATAAAAACAAAAAACACTCCATAGAAGTTGTGGTTGATCGATTGGTTATTAGATCTGACATTGATTTCCAGAGAAGATTGGCTGATTCTGTAGAAACAGCACTTGAACTGGGAGAAGGAATTTTGATAATTGTTTTTGGCTCTGATGAATCAAAATCCGGAAAATCAGAAAACAAATCGATTCCAGAAGAAAAGATATACAGCGAACACTTTGCCTGTGTTGAATGTGGCATAAATTTTGAAGAAATAAGTCCCAGAATGTTTTCATTTAACAGCCCCCACGGGGCCTGTCCCGAGTGTAATGGTTTGGGAAGCAAGCTGGAAATCGATCCAGATCTGGTTGTTCCTCATCCTGAGCTTTCCCTAAATGAAGGTGCCATTGTTCCCTGGAGTAAGTCCACCACCAAGGAAAATTACTACCAACAAATGCTCCAGGCCGTTTCTGAGCATTTTGGATTTAGTATGGACATTCCTTTTCAAGATCTGGACCCTGAATATCAAAAAGCCATCCTTTACGGTTCTTCAGAAAGAGTTGAGTTTTCTTTTAAACGTAAAAACCGTTCTTACAGAGTTAATAGAAAATTTGAAGGTGTAATTAGGCGTATGGAACGAATTTATCTGGAAACTAAGTCTAATTACATGCGCAGTTACATGGGCCAATTCATGAGTGACCACAACTGCCCGGTATGTGATGGTAGCCGGCTACGTCCTGAAAGCCGTTCGGTTACCATTGGTGATAAATCCATTGCAGAAGTAGTAGAAATGCCTATAAAGGAGTCTCAAATATTCTTCCAGAACCTGCAATTGTCTCAAAGAGAAGAATTCATAGCCAAGGAAGTTTTAAAGGAGATAAACGAACGTTTAAAATTTTTGGTAGATGTGGGACTTAATTACATCACTTTAAGCCGATCTTCCGGTACACTTTCTGGTGGTGAGGCCCAGCGTATTCGTCTGGCTACTCAAATAGGCTCTGGTCTGGTGGGTGTTCTATATATTTTAGATGAACCCAGTATCGGATTACACCAGAGAGATAATGTACGTTTGATTGAAACTTTAAAACGTCTTAGGGACATTGGAAATACTCTAATTGTGGTGGAACACGATGAAGAAACCATATTATCTGCTGATTATGTGGTAGATGTAGGGCCTGGTGCAGGAGAGCATGGTGGTAAGGTTGTAGCTACCGGAACCCCTGCTGAAATAATGGAAAATCCAGATTCAATAACTGGAAACTATCTTTCCCGTAGGGAATCTGTTTCTTTACCTGATAAACGAAGAAGTCCTAATGGGAAGTTTATTACTATTAAAGGTGCTCATCAAAACAATCTGCAAAATATTGATGTAGAAATTCCTTTAGGAGTTTTTAGTTGCATTACTGGTGTTTCTGGTTCTGGAAAAAGTACTTTAATCAATGAAATTCTTTATAAAGGACTTTACGAGAAGTTAAATCGTAAACACATGAATGCCGGTAGCCACGAGAAAATTGAGGGTGTTCAGCATATTGATAAAATAATAATTATCGACCAATCGGCCATAGGTCGTACCCCACGTTCTAACTCTGCTACCTACACTGGAGTATTTACATACATCCGTGAATTGCTGGCAGAGACACCTGAAGCTAAAAAAAGAGGTTATAAACCTGGTAGATTTAGTTTTAATGTTAAAGGTGGCCGATGTGAGGCCTGCACTGGAGACGGGATAATCAAAATTGAAATGCACTTTTTAGCGGACGTATATGTTCCTTGTGAGGTTTGTAAGGGTAAGAGATACAATGATGAAACACTGGATATCCGTTACAAAGGTAAAAATATTGCAGAAATACTGGACATGACTGTAGAAGAAGCATTGGAATTCTTTGAAAACATCCCTAAAATCCGGAAAAAATTACAAACTCTGGACGATGTGGGCCTGGGATACATTCGTCTGGGACAATCAGCCACCACTTTATCTGGTGGGGAAGCTCAGAGAGTTAAACTGGCTAAAGAATTAAGTCGTCAGAGCACCGGAAGGACCCTTTATATACTCGATGAACCTACCACTGGTCTCCACTTCGCTGATATTAAAAGATTACTCCATGTTTTGGGACGTTTAACTGATTCTGGCAATTCAGTAGTGGTTATTGAGCATAATCTGGATGTAATTAAAACAGCAGACCATATTATTGATCTGGGGCCTGAAGGCGGTGATGGTGGAGGTTTGGTAGTAGCTACCGGTACTCCTGAAGAAATTGCCAAATCCGGAACATATACTGGCCAATTTTTAGAAGAAATTTTGACTGAGAATTCTACTCCATTAAGTAGAGAACTTCTATCAAGTCATTCAAAATAAGAAACATATTTGTATCTTATTTTTTTATCTTATTTTTTTCTTATTTTTTAAAATTTCCAAGTTATTTATTTCAATATACTTTAAGTAAAGATGTAAATCTATTTAGAATGATAATTTCAATGCTTAATGCTTTATAAATAATAAAGATAATATAATATCTGTGATAACCATGGTCACAGAAAACTTAAATATTAAAATTCAAAATATTTTCTTGATTCTGGCTTTTATTCTAGTATTAATTTTAGGTGTTGAAAATAGTTCTAATTTAAATGGAACAATTTTAAATATCCCGGTTAATGTTAATAACTTCAATATTTTTGATTTTAGTCTGATTTCTTTGCCATTCATATTTGGAATTAATTTAGGAAGAAAAAAAATCTTAATATTGCTTCCTTTAGCTGTTGCAGTTACTCTTATAGTTCTTCAGCCTATTTCAAGTAGTTTAGGGGTAAATATATCAGAAGATGCATTCCGATTAATTCTTTTAATGTTAATAGTGGTAATGGTCGCACTACTTTCAGAACGTGTGGAAAGAGTTCGTTCCTTGAGAAAATTAAATAATGAATTAAGTAAACAAGCTGAAAAATTAGCGGATGCTAATGAAGAGCTGGAAGCATTTGCTTATTCTGTTTCTCATGATTTAAGAGTACCATTAAGGGCTATTGACGGGTTTTCTAGAATAATGGTTGAGGATTACGAAAAAGAACTCGACGAAGAAGGAATTCGACTTCTGAATATTATCAGAGATAATACTAAAAAAATGGGTCAATTAATAGATGATATTTTGCTTTTATCTCGTGCAGGTAGGCAAGAAATGAATTTGGCCGAAATGGACATGAATTCAATTGTAAAGGGCGTTTATAATGATTTTTCCAATCAAATTGAAAATAGAAATGTAAATTTCATGGTTGGAGAACTTCCACCAGTCTATGGTGATCGGGCTCTGATTTATCAGGTTTATACTAATTTAATTGGGAATTCTATTAAATTTACATCTCATAGAGACCCGGCTGAAATTACTGTGGGTTATGAAGATGGAGATGAAGATTATGTATTCTTTGTCTCAGATAATGGTGCTGGATTTGATATGAAATATATAACCAAGTTATTTGGTCTTTTTCAGCGTCTTCACAGCCCAGAAGAATTTGATGGAACCGGGGTAGGATTATCCATTGTTCAGCGTATTGTTAAAAGACACGACGGAAAAGTTTGGGGAGAAGGAGAAGTTGATAAAGGGGCCACCATCTACTTCTCTTTACCTAAAAAACCAAAAAAAATTAATTAAAATTTTACTATTTATTTAATTATTTAATATTGATGATGATAATTGAATTGGATAATTCAAATTTTAAAGGTGACTATAATGGGAATGGAAGAAGTTGAGATATTACTTGTTGAAGATAATCCTACTGATGCTGAACTTACCATGCGTGCCTTAAAGCGAAAAAATATGGCAAATCAAGTTGTTTGGGTAAAAGATGGTGCCGAAGCGCTTGATTTCATTTTTGCTACTGGAGTATATTCTGATAGAAACCCAGAAGACCTTCCTAAACTCATACTTCTGGATTTAAGGATGCCTAAAGTGGACGGTTTAGAAGTTTTACAAAGAATAAAAGCGGAAGAAAAAACACGACAAATACCAGTTGTGGTTTTAACATCATCTAACGAAGATCGGGATATAGTTGAGAGTTATAAGCTGGGAGTTAATAGTTATGTCAGTAAACCCGTGGAATTTGATGAATTTATTGATGCTGTTTCCACACTTGGATTTTACTGGATGTTAATTAATAATCCACCTTAATTAATATTTCATCAAAATAATCTATCAAAACACTTTAATTTATCGTTATTTTATTGATAAGATGTAATTAGTGAGGACCATGAGCAAAATCAAGGTTTTAATTCTGGAAGACGTACCATTAGATGCAGAACTTTCTGAGAGGGAACTAAAAAAAGAAGGACTTAGTTTTTGTTCTCATCGTGTAGAAACTCGTGAAGACTTTATAAATGAACTTGATATATTTAAACCTGATTTGATACTAGCTGATCATTCTTTACCTCATTTTGACGGACTTTCTGCACTAAAAATCGCCAAGGATAAAACTCCACATATTCCTTTTATTTTTGTCAGTGGTAAAATTGGTGAAGATTATGCGGTTGAAATGCTTAAAGAAGGTGCTACTGATTATGTGCTTAAAAATAATCTTACCAAACTTTCCCACGCGGTTATAAGGGCTTTAAAAGAATCTGAAGAGCAGAAAAATAGAGCTCTTACTGAAAAATATTTACTGGAAAGTGAAAAAAAGTACCGAACTCTTTTTGAAAAATCAAAAAACCCTATTTTTGTATGTCAAAAAGATGGAAATTTCATTGATTGTAATGATGCTGGGTTAAAATTCCTGGAAAAAGATAGAAAAGATTTAATTGGTTCTAATATACAAAAGTGGGTTAAAAACACAGATTTCGTTAATCTCTTTTCTGGAAAAAACGATCATGCTGAACTTGTTTTTGTTATTAGTGGTAATGAAAAGATTATGGATATCTCTATTACTCTGGTAGAACTTAATGTTGGAAAAAATTATTTTTTGCAGGGAAAAGATGTTACTAAACAAAGAATAGCTGAAAAAACTCTTCAAACGCAGAGTGAAGAATATAAAGCCATTTTTGAGAATACAGGTACTTTATCACTTATTTTTGAAAGAGATATGACTATTTCTATGGTCAATACTGAATTTGAGAAGTTTTCAGGTTATAGCAATAAAGAATTGCAATTCCGAAGAAAATGGTTGGAATTCGTGGCCAGTGATGATCTGGAAAGGATGGAAGGATATCACCGTATGCAGAGAATTAATTCTCGGGCAATACCTAAAAACTATGAAGTAACTCTTAAAAATCGTGATGGTATTTCCAAAGATTTTTTTGCGACTTCAGAACTTGTACCAGGTACTGAAAAAGGAATAATATCCTTTATGGACATTACTGATAGAAAAAATGCTGAAAATAAAATTAAAAAATCCCTTCAAGAGAAAGAAATTCTTTTAAGAGAAATTCACCACAGAGTTAAAAACAACATGCAGATTATTTCTACTTTATTAACTCTCCAATCTGCTCAAATCAATGACCCGACACTAATACAGTTGTATAGAGAAAGTCAGGATAGAATCCAGGCTATGGCATTAATTCACGAGAAGTTATATCAGTCAAAAGACATTTCCAGTATAAATCTTCAGGATTATGTGGAAAGTATGGTTAGTGATTTATTATATTCCTATGAAAGAGATAGCAAGATTATAAAATCAGATTTGGATGTAGAGGATGTTTTAATGAGTATTGACACCGCAGTACCCTGTGGATTAATCATTAATGAACTGGTTTCTAACTCTTTGAAATATGCTTTCCCTGATGGCCATGGAACTGTTAAAATATATTTCCGTAGATTAGATGACAAAAATTACTGTTTAAAAGTTTCTGATGATGGTATTGGTCTTCCTGATGATTTTAACATTGAAAAAACAGATACCTTGGGACTTCAAATTGTTAATAATCTTGTAAATCAAATTGAGGGTGTTTTGAAAATATCCAGACCTTCTACATTTGAAATTAAATTTGAGGAACTTAAATACAAAGAAAGGGTTTAGATTTAGATATTCTTCAATTAAATTTAAAGAAAGTGTAAATATTCTTAAAATAAAATTTAAAGAAAAGGAGAAAATTAAATGGTCAATGCAAGAGTTCTGGTGGTGGAAGATGAAAGTATTGTGGCAATGGGAATTAAGCACAAGCTGGAGAACATGGGCCATACTGTGGTGGAAATGGTTTCGTCTGGTGAAAATGCTATTAATGCTGCCCGTGAACACAATCCCGATATAATACTTATGGATATTGTTATTAAAGGAGATATAGATGGTATTGAAGCTGCGCAAGCTATACACAACCACCGTGATATTCCCATAATTTATCTAACTGCTTATGCTGATGATGAAATGCTAAGGCGAGCCAAAGTCACCCAACCCTATGGATACATAATAAAACCATTTAAATCAACTGAATTAAATGCTAATATTCAGATGGCATTATATAAACATAAAAACGCTATAAAAGAAAAAGAATTAATTAAAAAACAAATTTTAGCTAATTTTCACGAATTTATTGCCCAGTCTATGCCTACCTGTAGTTCCCAAAACGAGGTGGAGATTAGAAATATGCTTTCAAATGCTTTTGGTGAACGTTTGGAAGAAGATATGAAACCGTTGTTTGATAGTAAAATGGAAGAAATGGGAATAAATGAAGATACAGATGACGGATTAGAAATATTTGATTCTTATATGGCCTGGCTATCACAGGTTTTCAGTGATTTTGGCATTCGAGTTGGAATTGTTGAAAAAAGTCCTCGCTGGTATCTCGAATTTGATAATTGCCCCTGGAAAGAAGAAGCAAAAAAGAATCCAATTTTCTGTATTAATTGTCAGGCCATTATAAATCGAAGTTTTGACTGGACTAATTTGGAAGGAGAAGTAAAAAGAAAATCAACTATTTCCAGTGGTTCAGAAAGCTGTATTTTTAGTTTTAATATGTGATTTCTAATTTAAAATTAATTTCTTTATATTCCTTTATTTTAAATTATTTAATTAGTTTATATTCCTTTTAAATTCATTAGTTCATAATATATTTTTCATTCTTTTAAAATTAATAAAATTTTAGCTAATATTTCTTTTCATTTGCTATCTAAAAGCTATTATTTTATTTTCAATATAATTACTATTATGCAAAGAAAAGGAGTAGCTAATTTACCACTTCATGGGGGCCATCCACCGCGCTGGCTTTTTAGCCGGATGATTAAACTTGCTGGGGGAATAAGTGAAGTTATACTTGATGAACATGGAAGTGATGAACTTTTAAGGCGTTTATCTAACCCTTTTTGGTTTCAGGCCTTTTCTTGTGTTTTAGGTTTTGACTGGCATTCCTCGGGTACTACTACCACTACTTGTGGGGCCTTAAAAATTGCTCTAAACCCTGAATCGCACGGTTTATTAGTTGCTGGAGGAAAAGGAAAAGCTTCTCGTAAAACTCCTGAGGAGATAACTACTTCTGCCGATCTACTTTCTATTAATAGTAATAATGTGGATAAAATGGTCAATGCCAGCAAATTATCGGCTAAAATTGATAATTCCTGTATTCAGGATGGATATCAGCTTTACCAGCACAATTTCTTCATTAATGAAAAGGGAAACTGGGCTGTAGTTCAGCAGGGAATGAATAAAAACAATAGATATGCCCGGCGCTATCACTGGCTGGGAGAATCTGTTAATGATTTTTTAATAGATCCTCATTCAGCTATTTCCTGTGATTTAAAGGAAGATAAATCTTTAAACATGGTTGATAAGGAAAGTAAGAAGGCACAGGATATAAGTGTAGATTTAATCTGTGATAATCCAGATCATCTTCGAAAGTATTTTAATAATAAAAAAAGTTTTCAAACCAGTCTTTTTGACTTTTCCCAGGATATGGCCGAACTCAATATGCCTCAGCATCATCCAGTTCTCGATATGGACCTTTCTGATAGAGAATTTGATGTTTTAAAGCAAGCCTGGGAAATCCAACCTGATAATTACCAGGAACTCATTTTATTAAAGGGATTAGGACCTAAAAAAATAAGAGCACTAGCATTAATTTCTGATCTGGTTTTTGGAGAGCCAGCAAGCTGGAAAGATCCGGTTAAATACAGTTTCACCCATGGTGGAAAGGATGGTTTTCCTTATCCTGTAGATAGGGAAGTTTATGATAATTCAATTAAAACTCTTAAAGAGGCTCTGGAACAATCTAATGTGGAGGATAAAGAGAAAATACGTGCTATTAAACGTTTGGGAGAGTTTTTAAGATAATAATTTGGCTATTAGCTAGCTGAACGTTTTGTTTCATTAAATGAAACTCTAAAGTATTGATTATAAATAAATAAAAATTCAATAAATTAATGAGGTGTTTTTTTGAAAAATGTTGTAAAAAAAAAGGGAGATATAGAGCCATTCAATCCTGATAAAATTAAAGGTTCTTTACAAAAGGCAACTATTGATGCAGGATACAGTTTGGATGAAAAGCAAGACATTATTGATGAGGTTTTTTTAAATATAAATAAAAAGTTGGATAATGAAGAAGAAATTGCTAGTGATAATATTCGAATATGTCTATTGACAGAACTTGATAAATGCGAACCTTACATAGCCAAATCCGTAAGGAGATTTGACCGTAAATACAAATCACATTAGATACCTTAAACTACTTTTTTGAGCAAAAATGACTTAAAAGTTTAAAGGATTAAATATCTCCACATATATGATTTGTGCTTTTCAAAAATTTCTTTTTGTTATTTAAATGACCATAAATTCTTCTGGATGTCTGTTTTGTCCATTTTATTGATTTCTTCTTCCATTTTCTTAATCCAATTTAACATGCGTAAAGCATCAGTAGAAGGGACATTTTTAGATTTCTGACTCGAACAATCTTCGGCAATAGTCAGAACATGTTCCAGGCACTTTTTTAATTCTAATTGGAACTTTAAAAACTCATCCAGTGAAAAAATGACCATTTCATCCCCTTCCTGGAAAACGCTTTGTTGATGAAAGACCATTTCATCTTTTTTCAGCTTGATTTTTACAGATTTCAATTAGAACACTTTTTTTATTTGGATTATTTAACAGTAATATAATGGATTATTCTCAAGCTATATGCCAATCAAGGCGGGTATTTCATTTTTATGTTTATAGGTCCTTTTTTTCTTTTTAGTGCTATTTTCTGGCCATTTGAAGTTTTCTAACGATGTTTGCATTTCAAATTTCATAATAGAGTGAATAGTTTTTGATGCTTTTTCCATTTCATTTCTTGCTTTCCCAATTTCTCTTTTTTTGTATTTTACATGACTTTTGGTGGCATTTTCGGTCATTTCACCGGCTTTTTCCAGGTAATATTTTAAACGCATCATTTCAACCTGTAAAGTTTCTAAAGGAAAAGCAATAATCTCTTCATCTTTGTTAAAAGCACCCAGGTTATAGCTAGTTGTCCCATTTTTTTCCAATTTTACAATGCCATATTTCATTTTTAATCTCCATTTGGGGCCCATGAACTCGTTGTATATATTGAATCGATTGTAATCGCGAATATTTTTCTTTAATTAATAATTATTTTAAGACATATTAGAACTTGAGATAGAGCATATGGAAAGTATTGGATTGAAAAATGAAAAAGTAATAAAATCTGGATGTAAAATAAGGATAATATGTCTAATACAATAATAATCAATACTAAAATAATATAACTACTAAAAATCAGTTCTTATTTTCTTATTAATAAAATATATTAATAAAAATACTATTTTAATGAATTTTTGGTATAATATGTAATCATTATGAAAAAGTACCAGAAAGGAAGAATAAAACTATAAATAAGGTTTAATTTATTCCAGGGATCGGTTTGTAAGCCGTGAACAACAGGAATTACACTGGAAAGAAAAAAAATATTTTTTTTAGCTTGCAATGATAAATTTGCCCCATATCTGGTCAATAGATACTTTGAAAGTTGCATGGCATCTTTATTCCAATCATTTAAATCTCTGAATGTGGTATTTTTTCCATGTATTCTATATTTGGCCAGTGCTTCTGGAATAAAATAATATTTATATTTATAAGCTAAATCAAGGAACAATTTATGGTCATTATGAAATTTAAGGCTTTCATCAAGCATAACTTCTCTCAAGTTATTAGTTTTAAGCATAGCACTGCTACCAAGAATATAATTGGTTTTAATTAGGTCTTCAAAAAGAGAACCAGATGTTTTAGGAACTTCAAAGTATTCTGTAAATAGTTTATTATTTTCTTCACCATGGGAATTAATTATATTAGCCTCACACCATAATATAAGGTCATTATTATTTTCTAATACTTCTAATTGCCTTTCCAATTTAGTTGGAGCCCATAAATCATCAGATGCTATAAATGCTATATATTTGCCTCTTGAACATGAAATTGCATGATTTAAGGTAGATGCGATGCCCCTGTTTTTTTCATGAAATTTGGTTGTGATACGTTGCTCATTTTCAGATAATCTTTTTATAATATCCCTTGAATTATCGTGAGAAGCATCATCAATAATTATCAACTCCAGATCACCCATAGATTGATTCAAAACACTTTCAATAGATTCCTCTATGTATTTACTGTGATTGAATGAGGGCATAATGACACTAACTAACGGCATTATCAATCAACTCACAAACTTCTATTACTTCACTTTTTTCTAACCAGGGATTCACTGGAAGGGATAATATTTCTTTACAAATCTTCTCAGTATGAGGTAAATTAACATTATTCCATGGTAAATATGCATTTTGGAGGTGTACCGGAATAGAATAATGGATCTGGCTTTGAACACCACTATTTATAAGTTTTTCACATAGTAAATCCCGTATTTTACTTCGAATCACATAAAGGTGATAAACATGTCTAATATGTTTATGTTCACTGGGTGTAATGACATTCACGTCTTCCAAAAGATCATTATATATAAAAGCAATCTTTCTTCTTCTTTCATTAAGCCAATCGAGATATTTTAACTTAACTCTAAGAATTGATGCCTGGATTTCATCTAACCTGCTATTTAAACCAATTCTTTCGTGAGTATTTTTATGACTCCGCCCATAATCACGTAACTTATAGATATTTTCAGCCAGATCTTCGTCATCAGTAACAATAATACCGCCATCACCATAAGCACCTAAATTTTTGGTAGGATAAAAACTAAAACAACCTATATCTCCCAGACTACCAGTCTTAGATCCTTTATATTCTGCGCCATGTGACTGACAAGCATCTTCTATTAAAAATAAATTATTATCCTCGGCAATATCCTTCAAGTAATCCATATTGACTGGTTGACCATACAAATGGACTCCTATGATTGCTCTGGTTTCAGGGGTTATTTTTTCTTCAATCTGAGAATAATCAATTAAAAAATCGTCTTCTTTAATATCTGCAAAAACAGGGCGGGCCTGGTTACGGACTATGGCATCAACAGTGGATATAAATGTATGAGATGGAGTAATTACTTCATGGTTTTTGCCTATATCCAATGCTTTAAGGGCTAAAAAAAGAGAATCACTACCTGAATTCACGCCTATTGAATGCTGTGTCCCGACATAATCGGCAAATTCTTCTTCAAATTTCTCTAAACAGGGCCCTAATATGAAATAACCCTCATTTAAAGTATTTTGAATTGATTCATTTATTTCATCTTTAAAAAATTCATATTCTTTTTTTAAATTTGCTAAAGGGATCATAACGAACTTTTTTAGAAATTAAATCATTAAATAATTTAAATTTTTTATATTACTATCTATTGTTTTATACCTATGATTATTCGATATTTAACTCATAGAAATCATGAACTATTGCTCTTGCTCCAAATCGTTCTTTAAAATTAATTAAACCTGTATTAAGAAACTTTCCATCATTTTCAGTGGATATTCCCAGATCAAAGTATTTTTTATCTTTATAATAATCATTAATTAAAAAATCTAAAATGACATCTGAGGCCCTGTTTTTTAATCCTTCATCGGTGGAGGAGTGATACTGGCCATGAGCTACATTTTGACTTTCATACATAATTACCCCTGCTAAAATCTCTTCCCCCCTTTCAGCCAAAAAGAGTTTTATATTTTCTGGAAATTTACTGGCTAAGAGTTCCATTTCTTCTCCAGTATGGACGGTGTTGGTTTTATATTTATTTTGAGTATTTTCCTGGGCAATTAACATAAAATCTTTGAATAAATTACTCTGCTTAACTTTTATTCCATTATTACGCGCATTTTCTAAATTCCTTCTTCTTCCTCTACTAAATGGAATTTTTTCATTCAAATAGATGGCAGAAGAAATATCCCGGCGAATTAAATTAAAATTATTAATTTTAAGGGCGTACAAGTCTTCCTCTGCAGGATAGGTATGATAAATATGGGGTATGGCCTTATAGTAAATTTTTTTAAATCCATTATCTCGAGAATAATTAATTAATTCTGAAAAAATATCAATTATGGTTTGAGTATTCATTTTATGGTTATATATTAAACCACCAAAGGTGAGACCATTATGACTAATGAGATTTCCATCCAGGGAATGAGCAGGCATAATAGCAACTAACTTCTTATTGTCATAAAACATCAATGAATGGTCCTGGAATCTATCTGAATGATATTCCATATAATTTCGATTAAATAAAAAAATCCCGTTTTTAGAATGATAATTAAAATCATTCCACATATTAGATTCTTCTGATTTATATTTAGTAATCTTTATCATGTTATAGCCACATTACTAATGATTATTCCAGATCACGGTCCATATTAAGTTCATATTAAGGTTAAATAGTGCAAATTAATCATTTCTTTTAATTTAATTTTTTATAATTTTTTAATTACTAATAATTTCTAAATAATATCATTGCATATATTGACTTCAAAACTACTCTTTATAGGATGGGCGGGATTTCCAGCATAGGCCATTCCTTCCTGAGTATCTTTGATTAAAACAGCTCCAGCACCAAGAAGAGTGTTTTTAGCCAGTTTTTTATGGTCTACCACCGTACAATTAAGGCCTAGAAAACAATTTTCCTCCACATGGCAGTGGCAGGCCACCACCGCGCAAGCTGCTAGAAAACAATTGTCTTGAATGGTGGCGTGGTCCCCGATATATCCATTACTCCACATAATAACATTATTTCCAATTTTAGTGTTGTACTGAATGACCGAATTTTCAAACACGAAACAATTTTCACCAATTTCGACATTAGGTCCAACATAGGCCTGGGAACTTATGTAAGAAGCAATTTTAAATCCTTTTTCTTTAGATTTTTGGTAAAATCGCTTTCTCAACTGATTTAAGTCCTTATATGTAATGGCAACAAATATATAATGAGAATCAGGTTCATAATGACTTTCAATCTCTTCAAAAGGAATAACTGGAAGTCCATTTAAAATATTTTCATTGATATATTCTTTTTCCAGGGTAAAAGCAACAACTTCAAACTCTGAATCCTTATTAAAATAATCATGTGCAATTTGGCCAAATTCACCGGTTCCAAATATAATGAGGTTTTTATTTTTAATCAAAATTTTCACCTCTTATATGGTGGGTTTGCGTGCTGGCTTTTATTTCTTTAAATTCAGAGTAGTCCCTAATATAATCTTCTTCTGCATATTCTTCAGAAGCTAAAACTAAGCATACAGAACCGGAAGAGAAATTGTCCAACTCTCTCCATAGCAGTCGAGGTATATATAATCCAAAATAACAACGGTTTAAATGGAATCTTTCGCTTTCAACTCCATTACTTAAAACCACATCAAAACTGCCATTAGCAGCAATAATTAACTGCTGTAAATTTTTATGGGCATGGCCACCCCGGCTTTCGCCACCAGGTACATCATATAAAAAATAAACTCTTTTAATTTTAAATGGAATCTGTACATTCTGTTCCACTACTGTTAGATTTCCCCTGGGATCATGTATCTTAGGAAGATCTATCAATCTACATTCTTGTTTCAAATTAATAATATTCAGCGCCCCCCGAAGCTGTATTTTATTCAATTAACTATTGAAACCTATATATTCTTTTAATATCCTCCATTAATTAATTCATTAATGAAAATAACATATATTAACTTATTTCACGTAAAAATTCTTTAAATCTTACTTCCTGGAAAGTAAGATAAAAGTGTAATAATTAATCATCATACAATTTGAGGAATAAATATATATGATTTTTAGCATAAATAATTTTTTGTTTAATGATTTTGGAAAATATTAAATAAAACAAAATTTCTCTATAAATTCTCTAATTTTTGAAGTACCAATTAAACAAAAAACTCATTTTTGCTGATTATTTTATAAATTTGATTAAAAAAAATAAAATTATTTTTGGTGATGTTTTTGGTAGTGTTTTTTCATTTCACTGGGTTTATGTACTTTACGAATAGTTATCTGTAAAAAATCGCCTTCTTCTAATTCAGCCACTTCCAACAAATCTTGAGGAATTATAACCTTATCTGAAGTCATTTTCACAATGGTAGAATATTTGTGCCGGTGATAATGATGCCGGTGGTGATGACAGTCGCATTCTTCTTTTTTTCCATGCATTTTTTCACATCCTTTAATTTTATATATTATTTTGTGTTTTGTTTCTATTATTTTTTTAGATTTTTTAAATTTTTAAAATAGCTCCAGCTTAACATATTGATTAAAAAATAGGATTAAAAATATTTTAGTGTCGAGTTTTTATTTAAAGACCTTCAATAAAAAACAGTTAATTTGGGGATATTTATGTGAATAAACAGGTCTTTCTAGAGAATATTTTTTATCTAATAATTTTAACATTGTTTCTTTTATACACATGCTCACTCGTAAAGACCGGCAATGGGCTAAAACCCATCACAGTGGAGATGAAGAGGATTCCTGAATTTTCAGGGTTCTTTAAACTTACGTGAAAATTGTAACCAAATTTTCGTAATATTTTCGCAGTAAATAACAATTATTTTGCTTTTCTAAGTCATATAACCTACTTTAAATGATTTATTCAGCTTGAAACTTATTATATGTGGAATATCTGGCCATGCACAAAATAGTAATATTAATTAAATAGATTAAAGAACCTATGATTAATTATTTAATATTTTAATTATGAAAAGGAGAAAAAAATATGAGTTTTCTTAATCCCGATGTTAAAGATGTGAGTCCTCTGCAGAGAAATTTGCAGATGATTATGCGAATATTTCTATTGATTTCAGGTATCTATATTTTAATTTTTGGTGGAGCAAATGGTGCTGAAAGGATATTTGGTCTGTTAATTTTAATCTCTCTGGCTATAATTAATGCCCCTGCATTTTTTACAGGCAATCATATTAGGGCCATCCCTCTGGAAATTGAAATATTGTTGTTATCCATGGTTCTTTTTGAACTGGTGGGTGGAGATGCCCTGGGTCTCTATGTTAAATTACCATCACTACGACAATTTCATGCACTTCATGCTACCACTTTATATTGCTTTAATTGGTATGATGCTGGTTTATACTGCTTATTTCTTTGGAAAATTAAAAGCTTCCCTTTCAGTAATGGCTGGAATAATTGTTTTAGTCACCATTGGACTGGGAGGAGTTTTAGAGATGGTGGAATATACCTATGACAGTTATCTGGCTGATGGACCTATAGGAGCAATTACTGGAAACACCCAGATGCAGGGTTCACCAACCCAGGACGCCCATGACGATACAATGAATGATCTCTTTACCGATACGGCAGGAGCCATAGTCGGGGCCTTGATTGGGGTTTTGTTAATCCGGAGATATGAAAAAGAGGGTGGTCACTGGAAGGTGGCCGATGAGATTTCTAAAATGGGAGGATAGATTTAAACATCTCTCATTTTTTTAATTTAAAAATTTAAATAAAATAAAAAATATTAAAAATTAATTAAATTACATTAAAAAAATAAAAATAAAATTAAAATAAGATATAATGTTCATTAAATATTCCAACTATTTTTTCTTATTTCTATTACTTATTTCTAATTAAATATACTTTATATTTATTTTATTCCTTTTAGGAACTCTATAAAACTTAATTTCTGGATAGCCAGCCATTAAGGCCCCGATAAATATTTCATCATCTTTTAAACCTAATAATTCTCTAATTGGTTTAAAATCTGAGGCCATCTTTAAAAAACCAGCCCAGCATGAACCCAGATCAAAAGAAGGTAGAGCCAGTTCCAGATGGCTTAAAGCTATTATACCATCAGTGGCAGCACTTCCCTGATCGTTTTTGGCAGTGGCAATGAAAAGGTGGGGTGCTCCCCTTAAAATTGGGTCTGATCCTGTTTTCCAAACTTTTATTAGAGACTCCATAGGTAATATATCAGCTAAAGGAGAATTAGATTCCACTATTTCTTCCATCCATTTTATACATAAACCGGCCAGTTCTTTTACCTTTTCAGGGTTTTCAATAACTATCCAACTAATGGGCTGCTGATTAACTCCTGAGGGAGCAAAACGCACAATATCCATAATTTCTTCAATTATTTCTCGTGGTATGGTATTTTTCTTGTAGTTTCGAATGGATCTACGGTTTCTCATGTAGTTTCCCATATCCTCTGGGGAAATTTCAGAGGAAATATTTACCAGTGGAGGTTCTAGTTCTGGGCCGGATATATCAATGGCCCCTTCTGAACAAGTGGCTTCGCAGTGGCCGCAACTGGAGCACATGGTTTCAGGTATTGGTTGGGGATAATTATTCATTTCCAGGTGGCCCAGGGGACAGCTGGAAACACAGGATCCGCAAGAATTGCATTTATTTTGGTTTAGATTGAATTGGGGCATATTTTCATCTCAATATAATTAAATTAATCAATAATCAATTATTGCTAGCATTCACATAAAATATTTCTAATCCAATGGTATTATAACTAATTTAATAAATATAGTGAAATTAAATTAACATAAAAATATTAACATGAAATTTTAAGATTTTTATTTTTAAGATTTTTGAAAAATAAATTTCCAAAGGTTAATTTCAGTTCTAATAGAAATAGAAAAATAAGGGGGTATTATTATGGAAAATAGTGAAAAGAAAAGGATTATTGACAATTATATTCGATATTATAATAATTTTGATGTTAATAACATGGTTTCTTATCTTCATGAGGACGTGGAATTTCAAAATATTTCCAAAGGTCACGTCACTTTGAGATTAAATGGTAAAAAATCATTCACTAATCAGGCCAGGGAAGCAGTGAAGTTATTTGAAAAAAGAGAAATAATTATCACTGGGGTTACCTATGAAGATGAGAATATGATAGTTAATATTGATTATAATGGTATTTTAGGAGTAGATGTTCCAGATGGGCCTGCTAAAGGTGATAAAATAGAATTAAAAGGGAAATCAATCTTCCAATTTAAGGACGGAAAAATAATTTCTATTAAGGATATTAATTAGATAATAATTAAATAGATCTAAAAAATGTTATTAAGTTTTCTTTAATACAAATACGGTATTAGCAGGACTTAAATTAAGTCCTGGTCATTATTTTTAATAATTTATAATAAGAACTTGATCCTAATACTATTAATCCAAACACCATTAAGATTATTTGAATTAAAATTCAAATATAATTGCTAGAGGTGAGTATTTGGATAATCGAAATATAATCTGGGTGTTAGTGATTGCAGTAATCATTTTGGTAGGTGTGGTTGGTTTTTTAGGATTTAATATATTATCGAATAATTCAAATAACACCACTAATGCTACTAATAATACTTCCATAGTCGAAGATCAAGTTAATACATCCAATAATACAAAATCTGTTTCTAATGGAACAGCTGCGGTTAAAATAACCTCTGCCAAAGCTAAAAGCATAGCTTCAGAATATTTGGCCACTACTGAAGGATGGGAAAATACAGCAGCAGGTAATCCATCACTAAAAGGTGATGTATATTATGTTCCTATTAAAGTAACAAAAGAAGGACAGCACTCTGTTGGTACAGTTATTGGTTATGTTAAAGTAGATGCTGAAACAGGCCAAGTATTAGGCATACAAGAGATTCCTCTGGAATAATTTTTTTTATTTTTTTATTTTTTTATTATGAGGATTAATTTCTTAAAATTAAAATATATTTTTATTATCTATAATTAAACTTGAAATATATTCTTTCCAGGATTTAAATTAATTTACGGGCTGCATCTAATCTAATTCCTCTTTCCACAGTTTTAATATGCCTGCGCATTTTCAAAAGCTGGTCAGGATTGGTGGAAATTGAGGGTATTCCCATCTGAATTACTTTTTTAACAATTACTGGATCAGAAGCAGCATAACCTGCTATACAACTTTCGATTTTATTTTCGTTTCCTTTTTGAATTATCTTATGGACTAACTTTAAAACAGCAGGGTGGTTAAGATTAAAATGTTTGGCTACTTTAACTCCCCGGCGATCCACGGCCAGAGCGCACATGGTTAAATCACTCATGCCGATGGAGATGAAGTCAATCCTTTCTTTAAAAAAATCGTTCAGGATTAATGCAGCTGAAGGAGTCTCAATGGAAACACCCACTTGCAGATCATGGTGGGCTTTTAATCCAGTACTTTTTAAGATTTCTTTAACCTGGATGTACTCGGAAATATCCCTTAAAAATGGTATCTTCAGACCAAGATTATCATAACCTTCCTCTAAAAGTATCTGTATGGCTTTAAATTCAGCTTTTAAAATATCAACATCCCTAATGTCTTTTTGTATGGCTCGAAGACCTAGAAGAGGATTATGTTCTTCAGGCTCTACTTCTCCACCCTTTAAATTTTTGAGTTCATCGGTGGGAATGTCAAATGTTCTAAACCATACAGGTTTAGGATAAAAAGCATCTAAAATTTGTCTTATGCCATAAACCAAAACTGATGTAAGTTTTTTTTCATTTAAAAGAACATAAGGATGTTTTCCAGTTTCAATTACCATATTTTCTATTCTGATGGATCCCACACCATCAGCATAGTCTGCTACGGACGAAGCCAGGGCAGGAATGTTCAAGTTGACTTTGAGGTTGGTAGAAGTTTCATGAAATTCTGCTAATTCCGATTCCTCCTCTAATTCCATGATACCTTCATATATATTACCGGTGTGACCATCCACAGTTATTAACATATCTTCATCTAAAATCTCAGTGGCTATTTCAGTTCCCACTACACAAGGGATTTTTAATTCCCTTAAAGTAATGGCAGCGTGGCTGGTAAGGCCACCATAATCAGTTACCACTGCACCAGCTCTTTTAAGTTTAGGAAGCATGTCTCGAGATACTTTAGCAGTTACTATAATTTCTCCGCCCTTTATTCCAAAAATATCCTTATACTTTTCTATTTTTCTTACTTTTCCTGTTTTTACATAAGAACTGGCACCAATTCCTTTTAGTAGGGCCATAATAGTAGTATGTTTTTTCTACAAAATGTAGTTAGCTTTTAAACAATTATGGACAAAAATTTACAAAATTCCGATTGGTAAATTAGCTGGTAAATTATGAAAAGAATTATTAATTATTAATAACATAAATAATTCAGAGTTTGTTGTTAATGGGGGAGTTGATAATATGGAGAAAAGTGGTAGTGCAATAGTTTTGATTATATTAGGTTTAATTGTTTTGGCCTTTCCACTATTAGGATTGATTCCACTGAGTTTAATTACTGGATTCATAGTTCTGGTATTAGGCCTAGGTCTTATATTAGGTGGAATAGGTCAAATGGGTGAAAGTGCAGGTATGGGAATTCTGGAAATTATATTGGGAATTATTGCCCTGATTTTGGGTTTTGGGTTCATATTCAACCCGGGATTATTTGCCTGGTTGGCCGGTTTCATAGTTTATATAGTAGGTTTATTCCTGGTAATCGCTGGTATTATAGGTATAATTTCCAAAGCCAGTGGAAGCAGATGGAATGGTGTCATAGCTTTAATCGTAGGTTTATTATACATAGCAATCGGAGCATTTATAACAAGTGATCCGGTAGTCTTAGGAGTTTTAATAGGTCTGTGGTTATTAATCAGTGGAATAATGATGCTTTTTGTTAAAGACTAACTAAAAACATCAACAAACTCTTTTTTTCTATTATTTTAATTATCAGATTATTTTAATTTCCGTTTTATTTTATTTTTTATTAGTTTATTTAAATTTTAGAAATTAATTATTTAATCTTAAATTAAAGAAAAAATAGAATAAATTAATGATTAAAAACTGATTATAATTGAATATTCAATAAAAGCCGTAAAAAATAGTTAAGCATCAAATATTTAATCTAATATTTAATAATTTCATTTATTTTGGAACCTCTAAAATTAAAATAAGATTTTAGGTCCCAATTATAATATATCTAAAAATAATCTATTAATAAATTTGATGAGGAGAGTTATCATCCTCAATAAGGATAAGTCCTCTGCAACTGATTATGAATATTAGTGCTTTACTCCTCTTCCTCTTTTACTTCCAGCTTTTCTATATCTGGATTTAGGTCGGGTCCTTTTGTTAGTTCCTTTAATTTTTGCCATGTTAATTCACCTCCAAAATATCATTATTAATTTTATAAGAGTCCTGCATTGATGCTGACCCTTATTTCATATAAACCTGAATAATCAATTTTCAGCGTTATTAATAGGCGATATAAAATTATTATAATGATTAAATCGCCACTGTTTGTTCTTTGATATCTTTTTCAATAAGACCTTATATACTTTGCCCATTGTTTAATTACTAAATCAAATTCTATATATCTTTAACCGGATTTTAAGTTATTTAAACTTTTTAAATTGAATTTATAATTGAAAAATAATTATTGAATTTTTTTTAAAAATAAAATTCAGGTGATTATAGAATTACTCTTCTAAAGTAGATGTGTCACCTAAATCTTTTCCTTCTTCCTGTGCTCTTAATATCCTGCGCATAATTTTACCACTTCTGGTTTTTGGAAGTTTATCAACCTGTTGTATCTCACCTAAAACAGCAACTGGCCCTAATTCGTAACGAACGTGTTTTTGAAGGTCTTCTATAATAGCAGTGTTTAATTTATAACCTTCTTTTAAAATGACGAATGATTTTATAACCTGTCCTTTGATAGGGTCTGATTTACCTATAACTGCACACTCAGCCACTGCCTGATGTGATACAAAGGCGGATTCCACTTCAGAGGTTCCTACTCTGTGACCGGCAATATTTAAAACGTCATCAGAACGGCCCTGGATCCATATGTATCCATCTTCATCTTTTCGGGCGATATCTCCAGCTTTGTAAACGCCACCAGGCATTTCTTTCCAGTATGCGTCAATAAATCGCTCTTCATCTTTATAAAGAGTTCTGAACATGGCAGGCCATGGTTTTTTAATCACTAAATATCCTCCTTTTCCAAGAGGTACCGGATCTCCATTTTCATCCACCACATCGGCATCTACTCCAGGTAGAGGGAGAGTGGGTGTGCCTGGTTTAAGGGCAGATACTGGTAAAGGGGAAATCATGTGCATTCCAGTTTCGGTTTGCCACCAGGTATCCATAATCGGTGTTTTTTCCTTTCCCACATTTTTATACAGCCACATCCAGGCCTCAGGATTCATGGGTTCACCTACACTTCCCAGTATTTTAAGTGAAGAAAGATTATAAAGGTTAGGATATTTGCTTCCGTACCTCATAAGGTGTCTAATGGCAGTTGGGGCTGTGTATAGTTTTGTTACACCATATTTTTCCACAATATTCCACCATGCTCCAGGATCAGGATAATCTGGTGCCCCTTCATAGATTAAAGTGGTAGTCCCTAAAAGAAGTGGGCCGTAGATGGCATAACTATGGCCGGTAATCCAACCAACATCTCCAGTACACCACCACAAATCACCGTCGTGAATATCAAAAACCTGTTTTAAGGTGGTGGCCACACCTACCATGTACCCTGCGGTGGTGTGCAGCACTCCTTTTGGTTTTCCAGTACTTCCTGAAGTATAAAGAATGAACAACGGATCTTCAGCATCCATTTCTTCCACAGGACATTCATCCGATTCACCATCAACCAGGGTCTCGTAGAATATCTCCCGGCCACTTAAATCTGATATTTTTATGGGGTTTCCAGCATGTTTAACTACAACCACAGTTTCAATGGTGGAACATTGTAATAAGGCTTCATCTGCTATTTTTTTAAGGTCTATAATTTTTCCCCGACGATAAGTTCCATCAGCGGTTATAAGGACCTTGGCATTAGCATCATTCATTCTCTCTACAAAAGCCCCTACACTGAGTCCAGAATAAACCACACTGTGCACTGCTCCAATACGGGTACAGGCCAGCATGGAAATTAATAATTCCGGGCACATAGGAAGGTACATGGAAACAGTATCTCCTTTTTTAATGCCCAGATTTTTCAAGGCATTGGCCATTTTATTTACTTCACGGTAAAGCTCGTAGTAGGTGAGTTTTCTTTCTTCTCCCCTTTCATTGGCATATAAAATAGCTACCTGGTTTCTTTTATCAGAAGATATCCATCTATCTACTGCATTGTAGGATAAATTTATCTTTCCCTCAGTGAACCACTTGTAAAAAGGTTTTTTACTCTCATCCAGAACTTTATCCCATTTTTCAAACCATTCAAACTGTTCTGCCTTTTCTGACCAGTATTTTTCCAGGTCTTTACCCTTTTCAATCTCGGCCTCCCAGTTTTTCACATGAGCTTCTTCTACCAGCATGTAATTTGGTTTAAAAATCCTTTTTTCATCCAGGAGAACTGAAGTATCCTTGTTCATAATTGCACCACCTTGAATTTATTTCATAATATTTTAGTAATATTAGTAATACTTTTACTGCTTTTTTACTTCCTTAGCTTTGAGAATATAAAGATACATTTTAAAATATATAAATTTTTAGCAAATATAATCGTAAAAAATGAATTTTTTGGGCCTCAAAATAAACACTCAAGTTAAAACAACTCAGGTTTATATTTGTTTTAGCTAGTATTAAAAATTAAGATATTTTTGATTTTTAATGTAAGGAAAATAATTAATAAAATAAAAATATTGAAATATTAAATTATTAATGTTAAAAATTAAAATAATGTTTTCTTATACGGTAAAAACCGGAATTAAATTATCATTTAACCTAATTCACTTTTAATGTTTGACTTTTATCGTTTAAAAATACTTTTAAACAAAACACATTCAAAGATTCAATCTGTCCACAGCCAATACAAACTCCTTAATTTGCTGTTTAATGGTGTTACTGGGATTAGCATAAGCTTCATAGATTAGGGCAGGGGTTCCATTTTTTATTATGGGAATGGTAGAATATGCAGGACTACTAGGATCAGGCATTGAATAATAATATAGCCACTTTAAAGAGGTAGTAAGGCTTTTGGCGGCATTGAGTGAAGTACTATCGTCAAAAGGAACAAATACAAATGCTTTATCTGTATATCGACCATTAGAAGCATGCACATCTATGGCCAGTGAATAATGATTTTGATTTATATCTGGAACTATGTATTTGTAAGCCAGCTTTTGACCATTGATTCTTCCAATGGAGTAATCATAGGTATAATTGGTGACATTGATGTAGTAAATGTAGTAGCATTTTTTTAAAGATTTTGAATTTTCCCTTATATTAGCCATGGTGGCATTATGGGCCCTGGATTCACGGGGATGCTGTCCCAGAATGTAAGCTATTTTGATTGGGGAAGTGAGATTCCCATAGGGTCCTTCTTTTGTTACAGTGCCATGTGAATCGTTTCCAATTACTTCATCGTTTGCTAAGACCATGGAAGATTCTTTTGTTTGAGATTGATGGCTAAAAGATATAAGGGCAGTTCCTACAAATACAAAAAGGATAATTATTATGGCCAGTAACCCCCAGCGAGAAACTAATAGACAGTTATTTGCTTGGCAATTTAATTTTTGATTTACAACGGTTTTTTTATTTAAGGGCCTGGTTTTATCAGATTTAAGAAAATTTAGCTTATCTTTAAATTTTTTTAATTGATCTTTCAAAATATCACCGTTGTAATTACCGATAATGTAATAAAATTTAATTTAAAATATAATCTATAAGTTAATTCTAAAATTATTTATATATAACTATTAATATAAAAAATCAGTCTTTTTAATGTATTTTGAACAAATAAGCCTCATGGAAATTAATTTGATATTAATAATCAATATTAAAAAAATTCAAACCATGGAATAAATAATTTTAAATCCTTTTTTTATAAATTACCTCTTTAAATTTAATTTTAAATGCTGTTCCTTCATTTTTGGATATTTCAATGATTCCTTCTAATTGATCTACTAAATTATTTACTAACTGCAAACCCAGAGTTTTAGTATCCTCTGGATTTATATTTTCTGGTAAACCCACACCATTATCTGCAATTATCAAAATAAATATGTTATCTACGGATTTAAGACTAATATCGATGGTTCCTTCCTGATTATCTGGAAAAGCGTGTTTTAATATATTTATTACTAATTCGTTTATGATTAATCCCAAGGGTATTGCAGTTTCAATTCCCATTTTTAAATCTTCAATATCTGTATTTAGAGTTATAATTCGTTTATCAACTCCATATAAATAAAATAAATCTGAGACGAAACTTTCAATATAATTTTTAATATGAATATTGGTTAAATCAGTTGAATTATACATTTTTGAGTGAATCATAGCCATGGATCTAATTCTACTTTGGGTAACCAGTAAAATATCTTTAGAGTCCTCTTTTACATAATCTGACTGTAAATTAAGCAAACTGGATAGTATTTGAAGGTTATTTTTCACTCGATGATGAACTTCTCGCAGTAATGCTTCTTTTTCAGTTAATGATGATTCCAATTTGTTTACAGCTTTTTTTCGTTCAGTAATATCATATAAATAATTAATATTCCTTTTTTTACCTTCAATAGGCATTGATTCTGTAGTAATGAGCACGGTACGTGTTTCACCAGATTTAATATTTATTTCAGTTTCAAAATCTTTAATTTCTCCCTTTTCTTTAAATTCGTTAATTAAAATATTTCTTACATTTTTGCTAGTTACATTCAATTCAGTATAGGTTAGGCCAATGATCTCTTCTTTCTTAAAACCAGTTAATTCAGTATAACTTGTATTTGCGTCTATAATTCTCCCATCTTTTTCAGTTAAAACTATAGCAATAGGATTAGTACTAAAAGCTTTAAAAAATCTTTCTTCACTTTCTTTAATGGAAGCTAAATTGCGAAATACTAAAACATAAATCAAAATGGAAGTGATAATGATGAATACAGTTCCTTTTGCACTGGCAAAAATTGTTGAAAGCTCAGTATTTGTAACCATTAAACTTAATATCTGGTCTGAGCTTATTATCCATATTATGCTAACTATAAAATAAATTAAAGTGATTTTAAACGCGTTTTTGCGTGGGTTTATTTTAGTATGTTCTGATTTTACCATATTATCCTTAAAATATTTTAATAATCTATTATTAATTATTGAATCGAATAATATTAATTTTTTTATTTTAATATGGAAGATGAATGAGGAGAATATTGCCTCAAAGAACAAATTAATATAATTAAATATACTTGAAAACTTGATAAATAGAAAAAAAATATTAATAATGAGTTTTTAAGTGAAATCAAAATAATAAAACAAAAAAAATGAAGAAATTCAATTAATAATTCAATATTAATGGATTTGCAGTTATTTTTTAAAATAAATTATTAATAGATAAGTTAATTTATTTTGTATCTTCTATTTTCTCATCATTGCTAAATAAATCAAATATTTCTATTATTCCCGCTATGATTAAGAAACCACCAATTATTGCAGCTAATACCAATGGATTGCCCATATATGTACCGATTACTATGAACAAGATACCAATTATTATGCCTAAGGCCCCAATAGCCTTTCCTTTAAGTCCTTCACCAGATATTAGTGATACTAATCCGGCTAATATTATAAAGAATCCTACAATGTAAACTGCGGCAAAGGTAAAGAATGCAAATGCTTTAATATCTCCAATAAACACTATTCCTAGCATTATGGCAAATAGGGCAAATATCAGAGATGCCGCTCCTGCAGCCAAGCTTCCAGTTTTAAAGCCCTGTGCTAAAAGCCAGATCCCTATAAATATAATTCCTATACCTACAATATGACTTAAAGTGACAACACTGATTAAAGGGAACAAAATAACAATTAAACCCATAATTAATGCTAAAATTCCTATAAGAACGTTTTTTGTTTCGCTCATGTTAAATCTCCAAATTTATATTAGAGGGAGCTTGTTAAATTAATGCTAAATTAGACTAAAATTAGAACTAATAAGTATTAATTTTCCATTTTCATTAAATCTGATGGACTAACAAAGAATAAAGTTATTCCATCAATTATTAACCAAATTCCAATTAATAAAGCTAAATAATAAGGGTTCCAGGCGTATGAAGCTAATATCATGTACAATATACCTAATATTATACCTATACCTCCAATCCCTTTACCAGTAGTTCCTTCTTTAACAAAGAATGACATTATACCTGATATTATAAGGAAGAAACCGGCAAAGTAGAGCCAAAAGCTGACTAACCAGCTGAATGCTAATACACTACCAAATAAACCAATTCCACCAACGATTGCAATAATTCCCAGTATTAAATATGCTATACTAGCACCTTTACTGACACTCCATGCTCCAAAACTTTGGGCCACGAGCCAGATACCCAGTAACATTATGGCAAATCCGGCCATTACACTGGCGGTAAATACGCTGAAAATTGGGAATATAATCACTAAAAGACCTAAAATTATGGCTAAAATACCCAATAAAACATTATTTCCTTCTGCCATTTAAATCGCCTCCATTGTTTTTTAACAAGTCCCTCAATAATTGTATTATATTTTAAATATAAATAAATTGTTAATTGGTATAAAAATAACACTAATTTTTTCCTAAATTTAAATTTAAAGTATATTAATGATAAAAATAAAAAATAATTTAAAAATTAAAGGAAAAGACACATTCTGAGGATCCATTGGCAATATTATATTCATTAATGATTTTTCCTTCCAGATTGGTCCATTCAAAACTTCTTATTAGAATAGCTTTACAATTTAAACAAAAAATAGGATTTTTTTGAGATTCTTCTAACCAGGGACAATTTTCAAATTTCAGACATAATTGGTGTGAATTATCTTTAAAATTGCTTTTAATCCCCATATTATTAAGTTGTTTAATTAACCAGATTAAATAAGTTTCAAAAATTTCTCCCCCTAAAGAAGATTCATTTATTCTATTTTTTATCATATTTTTCATAAAATTGGGCTTCCACTCAACTTCCAATCTTTCAGCAAATACTTCAAAAAGTAATTTTTGTATCTCTGACTCATTTTTAATATTGGAAATAGACATGGATTTATCAATAAAACTGTAAAAGTCTTCCAATACTAATTTTTTGGTTTTTTCACTTTGTTTTTTAGATAAACGATGTTTATAAAGAGCCATCTGAATATTAGCATTTAATTCACCGGATCTATAAGGTTTGACTATGTAACCATAGGGTTCAGTTACTCTTGCTCTTTGGATTACTTCTTCATCAGCATAGGCCGTAAGATAAATAACTGGAATATTCATCTGCTTACGGATAATTTTAGTAGCTTCTATTCCATCCATACTCCCCTTTAAAACAATATCCATCAAAATAATATCTGGGACATGTTCTTGAGCTGCTTTTATAGCTTTTTCTCCACTGTTTAAAGTTTCCAGTAC
This sequence comes from uncultured Methanobacteriaceae archaeon, assembly GCA_963774795.1. Taxonomy (GTDB): domain Archaea; phylum Methanobacteriota; class Methanobacteria; order Methanobacteriales; family Methanobacteriaceae; genus UBA349. The sequence continues at coordinate 60,148 of CAVZGI010000004.1, read as the reverse complement.
GATATGGCCCATATCTTCCAGTTTTCGTTTTAATCCCATGGCCAGGATGCTTTCATCTTCCACCACCAGAACTCTTGCATTATCCATTTAATTCTCCCCTACATTATTGATCTGAAGATCTGAATCCGTATTATGGTTATTTTCATTTATTTTCAATGGAAATAACTTGCTTCATAATTTCAGGTTTTCATTGGGATATTTGAGGAATATAGTTCCCCACTTCCAAATCAGCTTACAATTAATATTTGATAATTAATATTAGTAACATTTAAATAATTAAACTTTTCCATTAAAATTAAAATTTGCTATAACTAAAATTTGCGAAAATTTTAAAATCAGAATAATATTCTAAAAAAAGAAAAAAAATTATGTTTTAGGAAATTCCAGACAGAGATTATCTCCCTTAGAATATACCATTATTTTCGAATCTGATGCAATAAATCGAGGCATTAAACGGTGTAAAAGTTTGTAAAATACTTCGTAAGAATCTTTGTTGTTTCGCTCAGCAGAAACATAGATTTTTTCCCGGCTAATGTCGATATCCAGAGGACCAGAGATACCATAGTCATTTAAAATGGCCTGATTAATATTTTCATCCTTTTGATCAATGAAGTTAGTGACATCAACGTAAATATCTTCAAAATCCATGAAAATCTCTTTTTCGTGCTGGAACTTATGGAGGGCCATATCGATGTTGGCCTTTAGCTCTCTTTCCTGGTAAGGCTTCATCAAATACCCGTAAGGATAGGTCTTGACAGCTCTTTCAATAGTTTTATCATCGGCATAGGCAGTTAAATAAATAATAGGAATGTTATGCAAGTTTATTATCAATTTAGCTGCTTCAATTCCGTCCATTTCTCCTTTAAGTACGATATCCATTAGTATTAAATCTGGCTTATCTGTTTTTACGCTCTTGATAGCATCTTCGCCAGTGGAAACGGCATCTGTCACCTCAAAACCAAGTTTTTCCAGTTTCTTTTTCAACCCCAATGCCAGGATGCGTTCATCTTCCACAATTAAGATTTTTACTTCTGACATTTTTCCACCTATACTCCTCTTTTAGGAGTGATCAATTCCAGGCAAATACTATCTTCTTTAGGGTAAATAACGGCGGTCCCGCCATAGGCCTGAATAAAGTTTTTGGTGACTTCAGTGAGAACATCAAAAACATTTTCCTGATCGTTTTTGACGCACAGGTAAGTTTTTTTCAGGCCTACATCCAGTGTATAGTCTTCCAGTTCGTTGATGATTCTGGATCCGATTACTGATTCTTTGATGAACTGTTCCTTTTCTTTCAGGTATTTATCTACTTCACCAAAAATATCCATTTTTTTAGAGTCATTTTGATCCATTTATTGATACCCCCTTAATCGAAAATCTCTTTTTCATCCATATCCATCTCTTCGATTTTCTTTTTGCACCATTCATATAGAGCTTCTTCTGCTGCTCTAGACATTTTTCCCTGTTTTTCTCCGTACGATAATCTAGCCAATCTTCTAAATGCAATTTCTAACTCATCAGATATACAAATTGTAATACATCCCATAGTGCATCCCCTTTACTGATTATTATCTATTCTTAATAAAGATTTAAAAGTTTAGATATATAAATATTTTTAAAAATATAAAAATTAAATTTACTACGGAAAGTAAAAAAATATTTCAAAATTATTTTTGGAAAATTAAACCATTATTATAAAAATTAGTAATTTTTATTTACGTAATTTTATTAATTGAATTATAAATTAATTGAAATTACAATGATTAACATTATAAAATTTAGGCTATGTATCTGGTAGATATTCAGTTCGGGTATTTTCTGAATATCTACCTTGCTGCAAATCTAGAAACATAATTTTTTTTATTTTTAAATCGGTTAAAATTTTTAATGGTTTGCTGAGTGAAAAACTCGATGTTTAGCGCGGTTTAAATTTAATTTGGAATAGTACTGAACGCGACTCACCATCCAATCCATTAAACAGACGACTAGATATAAAATTCCAAGACCAATTGCAAAAATTAATAAAGGAAGATTTTTCAGGGCTTTAAATAGGGATTCTGATGTCATTCCTTGTAGAAGTTCACCATGCATCTTATTCACCTCTTAAATAGGATCATTTTTTTACTTTCAATTATAATGTAAAAGTTTAAATATTTAAATCTTTCTATTAATTAAATAAAAACATGATCTAATTAAAAGATTTAATCTATTTGGGAGAGGATATCAATGGAAAATAAACAAATGAGTTTTATATTCCTAATTATGATTTTAGCAGCAATTATGGGTGGATATTATTTATATAAAGAAAAAAATGATCAGGAATTTTATAATAATTACCATTTACAAAATAATGCCACATATAACGCCACGGAACAAAGTAATATAATTTTGGCTATGATCGTCACTTCCATGATAAGCTTCTAAATCAAATTCAACTATCGATAATTATCTGGATAGTGCTAAAAACAACATCTCATTATCTCTTGATTATGATCAAAAGATGCTAAAAAATGCTAAAACTGAATCTCAGAAAAAATATGCTCAGGTGTTAATATTGCAAACCAAAGCAATGATAAAATACATTAATTTACTGGGCTCAATGAATGTTGCCTCACAAAAAAATCCAAATGAAACTGATGAGATCATGAAACAGCTGGATGCGATCCGCAATCAGACCCTACAGTATCAAACCGAATTAGATACTATAAAAAATAAAGACCCAGAACTTAAAAAAAGAATAGATGAAAAAACTTGATAAAATAATCAATTATTAAAATAACTATTAATTTATCAGATTCAAAATCGTTTTAAATCATTTTTCAATTTCTCCTTTTTTATTTATAATTTTACTATAATTAAAAAAAAATAAATAGAATAATTATTTAATTCCATGCATCATTTTAACCAGTTTTTTACGGATTAACAAAAGAATGATGGCTGCTAAGGCAGACATTACCACGAATATCATGAAAAAAGTTTCAAATCCATTAATTGGAACTCCAAATAATATGGGGGCTGTTTTGGTAGGATCCGGATATAAACTAGATAAAAATCCGGCCATTAAATTGGAAGCAGCAGCTGATAGAAACCAGACTCCCATTAGAAGAGACATAAACCGTGCAGGTGAAAGTTTGGTAACTGCAGATAATCCGATGGGGGATATGCAAAGCTCACCAAAGGTCATCATTACGTAAATAGCCACCAACCATAACGGACTAACTGTAGTGGCTCCATTATCAATCATCCCCGCAGGTAAAGTAAGAAATAAAAATCCTCCAGAAAGTAAAATCAACCCAAGGGCCATTTTAGAAGGTAATGATGGTTCGATTTTCCAGGAATTAAGTTTTGGCCACAATATGGCAAATAATGGGGCAAATATAAGTATGGCCAGAGGATTAACCGACTGGAACCAGCTAGTTGGAATCATAAAATGAATAATACCAACCATCCTATCAACATTTTGCTGAGCAAAAAATGTTAGAGAAACACCTGCCTGTTCAAAAGCAGTCCAGAAGAAGATAACAAAAAACGAAAGAACGAATATAACTCCAATTCTTTGTTTTTCAATGGTAGTAAGAGGCTGATGATTATTAACTTTTTCTGTATTTGGTTCATTAATAGATCCTCCCTGGTCAATTATAATTTCCTGGGGATTATCACATACCTTATGAACAGGATTAATGCCCACAGATTCACCTTCAGGGGTAATGAGATATTTATTCTTAGCCATAACAAAAATACTAAGCCCAATAATCATTCCCACACCTGCTGCCAGAAAGCCATACATAAAATCAGCAGGGTTGCCAGTATCTCCCAATAATCCTATGACCAGAGGTGCAATAAGGGCACCCAGGTTAATACCCATGTAAAATATGGTAAATGCTGAATCTCTCCTTTCATCGTTTTTGGTGTATAATGAACCTACCATTGTTGAAATATTAGGCTTGAAAAATCCATTTCCAATAATAAGGAGAAACAATCCCAGGAGGAAGAATATCTCTTGATGATTAAAGGCAAGAAATGCACGGGAAATATGATTAGCGGTAGAAGGAGTGTATAGGTAACTACTAAATGCTAGGGAGAACTGTCCCAGGGCCATGAGAATACCGCCTGTAATAATGGATTTACGATTGCCCCAGTATCGATCAGCTACATATCCCCCAATTAATGGCGTTAGATATACCAGTCCCGTGTAGTAGCCATATATGGTAGAAGTAAAGGCAAAACTAAAGAATAGTGCCTGGAGCATGTACAATGAAAGAATAGCTCTCATACCGTAGTAGCTGAAACGTTCCCACATTTCAGTTAAAAAAAGTACATACAATCCTTTAGGATGCCCTATAATTTTTTAGACCCCCTGAAATTGGATAGATGATGGGTAATGGTGTGAATGAAATTAAATTTTAATTTGTAGATATAATTAACCATAAATTTGAAATTCAAGATATTATCTCCGTCGTATTTTCTAAGTTTACTGTTTTTCATACCATAAGCAAAGTAAACCGTCAGACCAATCATTAAACTAATGGCAAATCTTTCCAGGGTGGTGTGGGATAACTGTAATATGAGAAATGAACAGAAAATAATGGATAAAATAGGTATTGCTGGAACCAGGGGGCATTTGAATTTCCTTGGTATTTCTGGGTGCTGTTTTCTCAGGATGATAATGGATAAAGCCAGGAAAATAAAGGCGGATAAGTGTACCAATATTTACCAGTTCAATGATAGTGTTGAGAGGGAAAAAAGCGGCAATTAAGGCAGCCACTGTTCCCACAATGAGTATGCACAAAACAGGAGATCTGAAATTCTTATGTAATTGTGAGAATACTTCTGGTAAAAGACCGTCCCGGGACATGGAATAAAAAATCCTGGTTTGTCCAAAGAGACTGGTTAGTAGTACAGAGGTAAGGCCAAAAAGAGCACCAAAAGACACTATGGACGCTGCCCAATTAACCCCTACACTTTTCAGGGCAAAAGTAACTGGAGCAGAAGTGTCTAAGTAAGTTGTAGGGCACCATTCCATTTAACACAGCGGCCACCACGATATATAAAATGGAACTTATTATGAGAGAGCCGATAATTCCAATGGGCATGGTTTTCTGGGGATTTTTGGTTTCTTCCGCAGCAGTAGAAACAGCATCAAATCCTATGTAGGCAAAGAATACCATGGCCGCTCCCTGGAGCACACCAGAGAATCCATAGGGCATAAAAGGATGATAATTGGCCGGATTTATATAATTCATTCCCACAAAAACAAAGAGCAAAATAATGGAAATATTAAGCAGAACAATAATGGCATTAAAACGAGTACTTTCCTTTACTCCCAGAATTAATATCCCCGTTAATAAAACAATTATAAAAAGTGCAGGTAAATTAATAAGGCCTGTTCCAGGGGGAGAAGTTATAATTTGAGGAAGAATAATCCCGGCTGAACTAAATAATCCTACAATGTATGAAGACCACCCTACAGCTACTGCCGATGCCGAAATCAGGTATTCATACATTAAAACCCATCCTATCATCCAGGCCCAGATCTCTCCCAGAGCCACGTAAGTATAGGTATAAACGCTCCCGGATATGGGAATCATGGAGGCGAACTCGGCATAACAAAGAGCTGTAAAAATACAAGCAATAGCTGATAAAATAAAGGATAATACCAGGGCCGGACCAGAATAATGGGCCGAGGCCACACCAGTCACAATAAATATCCCGGCACCGATTATACAGCCCAAACCCATTATTATTAAATTTATAGGGCCAATACTTCTTTTTAAAGATTTATCGTTATTATCATGGGATAAATCATTAATTGGCTTTTTGGCAAAAATTCTTTTCACACTTTCACCAATTAATTATTTTCCGGATTCCTTCTCAGGTAACAGTGCACCTAAAACAATATTATCTTCCATTTCTTCGATTTCTATCTCTTCGTCATCTTCTTTTCGAGAATTTCTATATTTCCGGTAGGCGAAGTAGAATACCAGGCCCAGTACTAGCCAGATTGCGAATATTTTAATGGTTAAAATATTAAGTTGAGTAATCAAAGCCACACAAGCAATAATAGAAGCTGCAGGAACTACAGGAACCAGGGGGCATTTGAATTTCCTAGGGATGTGTGGGTGACTTTTTCTCAGATAAATGACTGAAATAGCCAGGAAGATGAATGCAGATAAGGCCGCTATATTAACCAGTTCAAAAATAGCTCCCAGAGGTAAAAACGCGGCAACCAGGGCAGATATTCCTCCTACCAGCATTATACTTATTGCTGGAGAATTGTATTTGCTGTGCACTTTGGTCAATTTCTCAGGCAGCAATTTGTCCCGGGACATGGCGAATATGAGACGAGGAACCACAAATAAATTAACCAGGATAACCGTGGTCAAACCAGCTATGGCTCCAATGGTTATTATGGTGGTGGCCCAATTGGCTCCCACTGATTGTAAGGCCAGCATTACCGGGGCCTCGCTATGGGCAAACATACTGAAATTTACCATACCATTCATGACTCCTGCCACGATGATATAAATTAGAGAACAAACAGCTAATGATCCTATAATTCCTATAGGTAGGGCCTTTTGTGGATTTTTAGTCTCTTCAGCCGCAGAAGCAATAGTATCAAATCCTATGTAGGCAAAGAATACCATGGCCGCGCCCTGAAATATTCCTGAAAGTCCATGAGGGGCAAAGGGATGATAATTAGCAGGATTTATAAAATGATAACCCACCACCACAAAAAGAAGAATCACCGCCAGTTTAATAAAAACAAAAAGAGCATTTACCCGGGCACTTTCCTGGGTTCCTTTTATTAATAAGGCACTTAAAGCAATAATTATCAGGAAAGCAGGTAAATTAATTATTCCAGTTCCAGTAAGAGGAGAAGATGTTAAAAATACAGGTAAAACCAGTCCCATGGAAGCAAGAAATCCCACCATATATGATGACCAGCCAATAGCTACGGAAGCTCCTGCTATTATATATTGAAGTATACCAGTCCACCCTATTATCCAGGCCCCTATTTCTCCAATGGTAACCTGGGTATAGGTATAGATACCACCGGTCACTGTAATCATAGATGCCATTTCGGCGTAGCAAAGTGCAGTGAGGCTACAGGCCAGAGCTGCAATTATAAATGATATTATTAATGCCGGCCCAGATGTAGCTGAAGCTATTCCAGTCACTATAAAAATTCCAGCACCTATTATGGCCCCTATTCCCATTATTATTAAATGAAAAGGTCCTAATGATCTTTTCAGTTTTTGGCCTGTTGTTTTACAGTGCAGGCATTCTTCAATATCTTTTTTTTTAAACAGTCTTTCCATGGTTTCACCCATATAAATCAGAATAATGTTTAATGTAAAAGTTTAAATATATAAATTTATGTATTATGTAATACTTTCAATATTATAATTATATTTAAAAAGACAGTTCAAAAAAATCTAGTTTAAGTTCTTAAAGCAAAAAAAAGAGTCTAAAATTTATTTTTTTAAAATAAAACAAATAAAATAATTTTTTTAAGATAAATAGATAAAAATCTTATTTATTTGATTTTAAACTAGATTTAAAACTAGATTTTAACTATGAAAAATTAATGAAAAAGGTAATAATAACTCTTATTATAATAAAGCTGAGTCCTAATTTGGAAAAATGTGTAAAGGGGTGAAAAGTCAGAGATTCGGACTCAGCTTGGGGGTCATTTCCAAATTATGTTTAACTTTAACATTAAGATATATAAAATTTTCTATTAAATAATCTTTAATGATTATTTTGAACATATATTAATCTTTTAAAATGAAGAATAATAAAAGGAAAAGTTTAATTATTTAAAGCTATCTATAAATAATCAATTAAATATAATTATTCATAAAAGAGTGCAACTAATATTCAATTAATAATACTATCACATTTTTTTAGAAGAATACAGGTGAATATAATTTAGAATAATTTAAATTGGATAAACTTAAATCATTTTATGGTAAAGGGGGAAATAAAATAAAATTAAGAGGAAAAACACTTATTATAATGGCCATAATTCTATTTTCCCTGATTTTAAGCTTTTTTATTATCTCCGAGCTTTTTTTCATTAATACGGCTGTTGATACTGAGAACCAGTACGCCAACATGGTTCTTAAAAATACTGTTAATTCGCTAAAAAATGATTTAAATGCCCTAAATAACACGGCTAATGACTGGTCCCAATATGATGCCGCTTATAATTTTGTAAAAAATAATAACACTAATTTTAAAAAGCGCAGTCTTCTTGATGACACTTTCTCAAGACTGAACATTAATTTTATAATTTTTACCAATAACTCCGGGGATATTGTTTTTTCAAAAGCTGTTGATTTAAAGTCTAAAAAAGAAATACCTATGTATTCTAATGTAAATAATGTAACCAAAGATTATATACAATATTTACAAGAAAAAAACACCACAGAAAGCTCAGGATTTATATTTATCAATGGAAGACCTCTAATGCTGGTAACCAAACCAGTATTAAGAAGTGGAGGGGAAGGCCCATCACCAGGTTACATGATTATGGGCCGTTATCTGGATACCTATGCCAGTAACAGTCTTCCTGAGAATTCAAAATTATCCATAGCTCCAGTTAATTCTTCTAAGGATCTGGAGGTATTTAATAATTCTAATCTCAATCAATCACCACTGATAGTAAAAACTACTAGTAATGATTTGTTAACAGGATATAGTGTTCTTCGAAGCTCTTCTGGAAGACCTTCCCTTATTTTAAAGGTGGAAATGCCTCGCAGTATCTATAAAAGCTCTCAAAGAACCATATTACTACTGGCTTTATCTTTATTAATATCAGGAATTGTGGCTGCTTTTCTGATTTATCATTATCTGGACCGCAATCTACTGCGCCGGCTTGATAAAATCACATCCAGTGTTCTGGATATTGGTAAGAGTAATGATTTATCTGGTAGAATACCTGTTTTAGGCGATGATGAGCTGGCTAATCTGGCTACTTCTGTTAATAAAATGTTAAAATCACTGGAAAAATCAAATATAGAACTTAAAAAAAGTAGAGAAGGATATAAAACTATTTTTGAGAATACTGGAACCGCCATGCTGCTGGTGGATAAAAATATGAATATTTTACTGGCCAATACTTATTTCAAAGACATTTTTGCCTTAAGTGATGATGCTCAACATAAATACAATTTAAAAGATTTAATGGCCCAAAAAGACCATCCTAAATTGGAAGATTATCAACTTAGCCTGGAAACTAATGCCAACAGAATTTAAAAATTATGAAATCCAGTTAATTAATAAAAACGATGTGGAAAGAGACTATTTTGCCACTTTCGCCTTTATGAAAGATACCAATGAAGCATTAATTTCATTAATTGATATAACTGACCATAAAAAAGCAGATAATAAGATAAGAGAATCTTTAAAAGAAAAAGAGATTTTACTGCGAGAAATACACCACCGGGTTAAAAATAACCTGCAGATAATTTCTGTTTTATTATCTTTACAATCAGAGGAGATTGAAGACCCTCAAATTCTTGAAAAATACAAAGAAAGCGAAAACCGTATTCATTCCATGGCCTTAATTCACGAAAGAATGTACCAGTCCAAGGATCTATCCAGTATTGACTTCTCGGACTATGTGGAAAATTTAATTGCTGATATAACCTATGCTTATGGTTTTGACACACAAATGCTGGAAATAAAAATGGATCTGGATAAGAGTAATCTTAGTATAGAAACTGTAATGCCTCTGGGCCTTATTATTAATGAACTGGTATCAAATAGTTTGAAATACGCTTTTAAAGATGTAGAAAATAATAAAATAAGTATCATATTCAAAAAAGAGGAAAATAATAAATTTAAATTAGAAATTATAGATAACGGTAGGGGTTTCCCTGAGGATATTGATTTTAAAAACACCAAATCTCTGGGATTACAACTGGTAAATGAATTAGTTTCCCAAATTGACGGGATTATAAATCTGGAAAGAAATAAAGGCAGTCATTTTACCATTCATTTCCAGGAACCGGATTATAAAAAAAGGATATGAATTTTGGGATGTATTAAGTTATAATATTCGGTTAATTATTTTCAGGTTAGGTTATATAAAATCAAATAAATAAAATTTCCATAAAAATCGGAGTATTTCATGAAAATAAATTTCTGGACGGTTGGTTTAATCATTGTTTTTTTAACAATTATTTTAAGTACCTATAATTACCTTGATGAAGGTTCCAACATCATCCGAGTGGGATATCTTCCCAGTGATCATCATGCTGCTTTAATAGTGGCCCAACAGGAATCAATGTTTGAAGAAGCAAATCTAAAAGTTCATCTGGTTCCATTCCATTCCGGGGAGGATTTGGTTGAAGCTATATCAAAAGGAAAGATAGACATTGGATACTGTGGAATAACTCCCGTTACCCGGGCCATATCTCAGGGAGAAAATCTGAAAATTGTGGCGCCGGTCAATTTGGAAGGCAGTGGAATAGTGGTGCGTAAAGACCTTAATATTATGGCTGCTAATGATTTAAAGGGTAAAACTATAGCCGTTCCCAGTAACAGTTCCATGCAGTACTTTTTACTGCAAATTTATCTAACTAATCATAATATGAGTTCCCGTGATGTAAATTATTACAAATCAGAGGTCCCTAGTATGCCATTTAGTCTGGATGAAGATTCATTCCAGGCTTATGTGGCCTGGGAGCCTTTTGCTTCTGCTGGAGAAATATATAATTATGGTAATGTGTTGAGCTATTCTGAGAATATATGGAAGGATCATCCTTGTTGTGTAATTATAAGTGATGATGATTTCATAAAAGAAAACCCGGATAAACTGAGTAGATTTTTAGAAGTTCACCATAATGCCACCACTTTTATTAACAAAAACCCTCAGACCAATAGTGAATTAATGTCAAAAAAGATAGGACTATCACTGGAAATGGAAAAAGAAGGAATAAAACATATTAAGTATATTTCCATACCGGACTCTAATTTTATTCCAAATGTTTTAAAAATCGTTCAAATGCAGCAAAAAATGGGATTGATTAACAATAACCTTAGTTCTGATCAATTATTTGATTTTAGTTATTTGCCTAACTGATTTTTTCAATTAGATTTTTTTAAATTCTATTTTTTAAAATGAACTAGAATATAAAAAAAAGAATAAAGATTTTTATTAAATTACTATTTTTAAAGATGAATTAGATAATAAAAATAAAAGAATAGAAAAAAAGAAAATATTATAAATTAACTCCAGAATCCTTCCACCAGCCCTGTTTTGCGGAATCCGTTCCAGTAGAATTTCACGGCGTTTTTATTGCCCTGCATAGAGGTCCAGGTTTCCCATTCACTCATTCCACTCATTTTTGGAACTATATCCACAAAGGCCATTCCATCATTATCTGGATCCTCTCGGATGATGATGGTCTGTTTTATTACTTTTTTGGCATCGGTAAATGTCCATTTAGCATAAATAACCACCTTATTAGTCCCATGGGCATAAGTTTTCCAGGAATTAATGTAGTCACTATTCCAATAAATTTCATCGTGTCCATAAGAATGGCCTGAATCTATTAGATGAGTTTTTGTTTGGTTTTTCCCTGATGGATAAGTTTTATTTTTTACTGCTGTATTGGTAGAATTAATAGTTGATTGATTGATACTATTAGAAGAATTACCCGCAATTTGATTTACATTATCACTTGCTGGAGAATTCCAGTTGGAAAATGCCACGACTGAGGCTATTATAATCAATACTATGATTATCAGGGCCCCAATTAATGTTTTATTCAAAGGTTTTCCCTTAATTCCTGCATTCAATACTATTCCTCCTTAATTTATTTTATCTCCAGTGTTCCTTCTAGATTTACTTTCTGTGATTTATATTAATATAGTAATATTTATATATTTAAACTTTTAAATTTTACTTTAATCATGAAACTGATTTAATTATTGTTATTGAATGTTGTTATTGAAATCAGGCGATAACATGAAAAAAAAGATTATAATATGCATTCTAGCCATGGAATTAATTTTTACTGTAGCTGTATTTTTTTATATAAATATTACACCGGCTCAGGCAAGTACAGAAGCAATAGTGGTTAAGGGCCTTGAAAAATCTGAATTTTACCCTGCTTTTAAAGAAATAAAAGATATACCTTATAAAAAAGATCTCAATTGCAAAAATAAATCAGAAATATTTGCTGAATTCGTTTTCAGCCATGGATATCGCAATATTAAACTTTTACAGGTTTGGAATAGAAATTATAGTAAAGGGCATCAGGTAGTGCTTATTGATGGCTTTGTTTATGATCCGACCTGTGGCTATTATCAGATGACAGAATCTGAATTTCTGGATATTAGTCGAAAAAATGGGCTAAATGGGCCGGTGATAACTCAGGATTATGTACATAATAATAGCATTGAACTCTGTAGTCTTATTGCTGGGAATAGCTAGAGCATATTAATTATTATTATTATTATTATTAGTTATTGACATTTCAGTATAATGTGAATAGTCCAAGGAGTATCCTAAAATTTATATAAGGATCATTTACCAAAAGCATAATACTATCTCAAAACAATACATTATAATTTGAGATTTGGAGGAAAATTAATGAATAATATCAAAGAATCTGGAAATTTAATGTCCAGTGACCGTATGTCCACACTTATAGATGGTATTTTTGCTATAGCAATGACTCTGTTGATTTTAAGTATAGAAGTACCTCATTTAACGGGCAAATTATCAGATGCGTTGATTCAAAATTCTCTTTATGCTATAATTTCTCCATTTACCAGTTTTGTGTTGAGTTTCATACTTCTGGCCATGTTCTGGAGCATTAACCATACTCAGATGCATTATATTAAAAATGTGGATAAAGGATTTTTATGGATAAACATAATCTGGCTTTTATTTATTGTTATGGTCCCCTTCTCCACTGAATTAAGTGGAATGTACGGAGAATTCATAATACCTAACTTAATATTCAATTTAAATATGCTGGCAGTTGCGGTTTTACTTTATTTAAGTATGTATTATGCTAATACAAGGGGTCTGGTTAGCAAGACCATAGGAGAAAAAGAAAACCGTCTTAAAAGATCCAGTATAATTTTTGTTATAGTATGCATAGTGGCCATTATATTATCATTCGTGGCTCCTTCATGGAGTGGTATGGTTTACCTGGTTATTTTGATATCAAAGATCCTTTAATGATTTTTATGGATTGTAGAAAAAATAATCTAACTATTAATTTTACTCCTAAATTTTATTATTATGTTAAATTATTATGTTAATTTTTTTACTGGATTAAATGTAAAATGTTATATTAAATGGGGTTTAATTAGAAATAAATGTTTTAATCTTAATTTAATAAGGTGTTAGCTCGGACATTTTCAGTGTATAAACATAGTACAATATTATCAGTATTTTCAGCGTGATATGAATGAAAACAACTTATAAGTATATTATTATTTCAGTCATGGTTCTAATTGCTCTGGCCATAATTTTTGGTGGGGCAGTTAATGTAGGTGCTAAAAAGGATAACCTCCCTCAGACTATTGGTTCAGATAACAAAGGTGATGTTACCAGAGTGGTTTATGCTTATTCTGATGAACCTACTGCCAGAATAGCCATGGTAACAGGAATGCACCCTCGAGAGCGTGCAGCTAAAGATTTAGTGCCGGAAGCCATAAAATCCTACACCAGTAAGCACAATGTGGAAATTGTGAATTATAAGGTTAATGTTACTGCTTATCCTGAGAACTTCTACACCGGCCGTGACAATGGGGAATATCTGGTGGCCAAATACGTAATTCCTGATATTAAAAAATCCAGTTATGATCTGGTGATAATCTGCCACGATCATGAAGAGGGGTATGGAGAGGGATATTACTTTGCCACACCTAGTATGGATACTAAATCCATGGAAATAGCCCAGTCAGCACGTTATATTTTAACGGATTTCAATTTCTGCACCCGGGATGTGACCAAAAAAGCCGATAGTACCTCCATTGAGAGAGTGGATGACCCTATAGTGGCCACAGGAACTCCTTTACTGGTTTACGAGATTCCAGAATGGATGGAAAAATCAGACGTTCTATACAATACCAATAAGTTTATAGACACTGTTTTTAAGGTTATTTAATTAATTTATCTATTATTTTTATTTATTTTAAAAAAATAAAATTTATAAATATTTATTTTTCAATATACAGATATTTTAATTAGTTTAAAAAAACGAAATATTGTTTATTAATGGGCTACAAAATAATTATTAGGTGATAAAATATGTTGTTTGTAGCAGAACACACACATCCGGCATCAGAATGTCCCATGACCATGCCTGGTGGAAAAGAGATGATAAAAGAACTGTTTTCAGAGGAACATATAAACAGTGCTGGTATTGGACTGGTTGGGGCATATATGAGCTGTCCCAACGATGAAGGGGCCTATCACAAAGGTTATTTCGTAGTGGAAGCTCCAGATGAAGGAACCATTAAAAACTTCTTTGGCCCTATGAATGTGGAACTTAGAGAAGTAAAACCCTTCAGTGAAATCGCCAAAACATTGTAAAAAGGAATAGAAAAACCTTTTAGTGAACTGGAAACTACTAAAAGGTTTTTTTTATTTATTTAATTTTTTATTTTTTCCAGCTCTACTCTTTTTCTTCTTCTTTTTCTACCTCTTCTTCTCCCTCTTCTTCATCGATCATGAGTGAGGCCATCCAACTGGTTTCATCATAGTTTTGCAGGAATTTTATGACGATCAGAGTCAATGGAACACCTACAAAAAATCCCGTAGGTCCTAAAATCCAGCCCCAGATGAATACAGAGATAAATACCACGAAAACTGATAGCTGAAGCCCTTTACCAGTAAGTTTAGGGAAAATATAGCTTTCAGCAATGGTATTGATAATGACAAAGAACAGGCCCATAATAACTGCACCATAGATACCATACTTAGCCCAGGCCACAAGTACTGGAGGTATAGCGGCGATTACAATTCCTAAATACGGAATAAAACCCAGTACAAATGTTAATAATCCCCAGAGAACTGCAAAATTTATGTCAAAAACTATCAGAATGCCTGAAACACCCAACCCATAAATCAAGTTTACTTTGGCTCTGATGATAAAGTACTCAACAAAATCACCAACCAGACTGAAAATTGAATCTAAAAGAGAAGGATTATGGGCACCTATTCCTTTTTCAAGTTTTGTTTTTATTTGGGGAAGCTCATAAACTAGGAATATAGTTCCAAATAGAATTATAATTCCCGAGGAAATAAGTCCGCCTGAGTCGGTTTCTGGAATATTGGTAATGATTAGTTCTACTATTTGTTTGGAGTTTTCTGCCAGAAAACCAGAAGAGCTGGCTAAAACTTCTGGAAGTTCTTTAATCAACTCGGCTAAAGAAACCACTAAAAACCAGATTACACCTATACCAATTCCTAACATTCCCAGAAGGGTGACTATAATTGATAGGTTGTAAGAAAGACCTTTTTTATTAAGCCACATTAAAAAGGGATAGGTAATTAAACTGATGAATATGGTTAGTATTACTGGTGATAAGATAGGAGCAGTGTAGTACATTCCTAAAGCTGCTGCTAAAATAATAACTATAATAAGAATTTGCCGAACATATGATGGCATTTTTAAGTCATTTATCATTTTAAACCTCCTTATAATTATTTTATTTTTTGATATTAATTAATTTTTTTAATAATAATTGGATTAGCTTTAGATATTATAAAATAATAATAGGATTAACTTAGATATATAGAATGAATATTAATAAGAATAAAGTTTTGACTGAATACTAATTAAATTATTAGGGGTGATTAAATGGTAGTAGGACATCATGAAGGTAATAAAATAGAATTAAAACTGGAAAAAGATGGTATAAGTCTTAAAAAAAGTGGAAGATTAATTGGGATGACTAAAGGCGAAAAGTTCGTAGAATATGAGGACATAACAGGTATAGAATTCAAAAAAGGCTTAGTATTTGGAGAGCTGGAAATACACACCTCGGGGATGAAAATCGAAGTGGAACGTGTTAAAAAGAAGGAAGGAGAGGCCTTTGTAACAGTTTTACGCGAAAAATTACAAGAAACTCGCCACGAAAAAGTAGGAAAATCGGAAACCCTCAGCCCTATGGATGAAATTAAAAAAGCCAAAGAACTGCTGGATGCTGGTGCTATAACTCCTGAAGAATTTGAAGATATAAAAAAGAAGTATTTATGATCATTTAATTAATGTTATTTAATTTTAGTTTACTTAATTTTTATTTTTAGAATTTTTAAGATGTAATATTTATCAGAGGAGATAAATTGAAAGAAAATAAACCAAGACCTTACCGCTTCACGGAATCTGTAAGTGAAGAATTAGACACTGCATTCCAGAATCTGGCCTCAGAAATAATGAAAGACAGTGCTTTAACATCTAAAGATAAGTCATTAATTGCCCTGGCCTGTGCTGTGGCCATTAAATGCGAACACTGTATAAAGGCTCATAAAGAAAATGCTCTTATTATGGGGGCCAATATGGATGAAATTAAGGAGGCAGCTGCCGTGGCGGGCCAGGTTCGTCTGGGATCTGGTTTTACCTTTGCTTCATTTGTCCTGGATGAGGAAGAATAATAGTATTTTCTGCTAATTTCGAAAAATTATATTTTGAATTTAATTATTATCTTCTATTTTTTCTATAATTCCATTAAAAGAATTTATTTAGCTTTATTTGGGGAATACCTCTTCTATAGTTTCTAAAGATTAATATTAAATATTTAAATTAGAAATTTATTCCTGCATATTATATATTAATCCCACGGCCCTGGATTCGAAAATGGTGAAGTAAGGCATAAATAAGTATACAAATATTATTCCAAAGATTATAGAGCCGGTAGCGAGAACCAGATTTCCATAAAATAATTTGTCTAAAATGAAGGCCTGTATGATCAAATAACATATCCAGAAGATCATTCCTGATAGAAGCACGGCGACTGATAAAAGGCCAATAATAACTGCCAGGAAGCCTACATAGAATCCAATATACTGGTACCAGCCTATGGATTGAATTAAAGAAAATAACTCTTGTACCTTAAATGCGGATTTTAAATTCCCCTTATTTTTCACCATGTGTACCATTCCCATGATAGAGAAAAAATATAAAATAATGCCGGTAAAGAGAGAAGTGATGATTAGTACCATGAAATTTATTTTAAAAATAAGACCCATGA
Source organism: uncultured Methanobacteriaceae archaeon (assembly GCA_963774795.1). Classification (GTDB taxonomy): domain Archaea; phylum Methanobacteriota; class Methanobacteria; order Methanobacteriales; family Methanobacteriaceae; genus UBA349. The sequence goes on along the minus strand of CAVZGI010000004.1, from coordinate 42,922 downwards.
TTATTATGATGGTAACAGGTAATAGATAGATGAATTTTACTAAAAATACCTTGATTCCTTCAATAAACATTTTTTTCCAGTTTTTAAATTCAGGTAAAGTATCTTCACCATTAATCATGCCATCTAGGGCGATATGGATAATTCGGTAGGAGTATCCCCCTACAAAGAATATGGGAAAAAATAGAAAGCTTACAAATATTAAACAACCTACCTTTAAAACTGATTTCCAACTCTGGGCTGAATATTCTATAGAGTCTTTGAGAATATCTAAAATCATTAAAATACAACTCGCTACTAATCTTCAATTAAGAATACATCTTCGATATGGGAACATCCTAGAATTTTGGTGATTTTATGGGCCACCAATAATGAAGGGTTATATCTACCATTCTCCAGTGCATTGATGGTTTGCCTGGTCACACCAGCTTCTTTGGCAAGGTCTTGCTGACTAATACCCAATTCCTGACGCAGATACCTTATTTTAGTTTTCATAAAATAGAAACAACCCGGAACTTCGAATTTATAATCATAATATTATCTGATTCTTATATAACCATTACGCCAACCACTTAAAAAAGATTTAAAAATCAAGCAACATCTAAAAAAAGAATAAGGTGTTGGATTATAAGCTCACATCTTCCCTTTTAAAATAGAGAAAACTGGCCACCAGACCGGTTAAAAAGGTGGCCATAATGATCACCAGGGGAATGGTGGGGGTGTATCCATAAGTTCCCAGTTGACCGGTACCCAGTAAAAAGGCTGAGGTCCAGGGGAATAAGGCCGCCAGACTATCATTGAATAATGCCACATTTCCCATACTTATGGCCGCGGCCACCACTATGGCCGGAACCAGACTTTTCATCCATAAAGTGATAAAAACAAATGGAGTCAGGGTCAGATAGAGGAGAATGGCTGCAGCATAGAATTGATAGAAGGATTGGGAGACTACTATCCAGCTAAAATCTGAGGCACCGCCTAAGGCTCCAAAGAAAAAGGTCCCTAACCAGGCTACCAGGGTTAAGAACATGACCCAGATGAAGAACATGATGTATTTGCCGGTGATGTATTTGGCCCGGGACACGGGGGTGGAGATAACGGATTTCAGGGTGTGTTCGGTGTATTCTCGGCTGAAAAGGTAGGCGGCTATTACCACATATACCACCAGCCCAAATAAGAGAACCACATACGTGTTGGTTTGATCCAGAAGATCACCATAGGTGATTATTTCTAAGGGGTTTTCCAAGTGGGACTTCAATAATCCAATAAAAACCATTATAGGAGCGGTCAAACTACCCAAAAGACAGATTAAAAACATTTTTGAGCGCTTTAATTTTAAAAATTCACCACTTACTACATTATGCAAAGTAATCATCTCCTGTTAGTCCTTCCAAGCTGTTCTTAGGATATATGGTTAATATTGATTGTTGATTATGTTTATGCAATGGAATCCTCTCCAATTAGTTCTGTGAAGTAATCTTCCAGCTGACTTTCTCCCAGACTTATTTTACTCACCTCAATACCCTCCTCTACCAGGACATTATTGATTTGTCCCCGTTTTTCAATACCAGAATAAATACGTATACAATCATTTTCAGCTACATGACGGGATTCTATAGCAAATTTTTCTTGTAATATGGCATAAGCCTTATTTTTACTGGATACTTCAAATTCCACGTAATGCTGATTCTTTCTTTGCAGGTTTTCCAGGGATATTTCTTCAATTAGTTTTCCCTGGTGAATCACCCCAATAGTATCAACTAACTTCTCTATTTCACTGAGGATATGGCTGGAGATGAGGATGGTGGTGCCTTTTTCAGTGCACAGTTTTTTGAGGTATTTCCGCACTTCATTTATTCCCACGGGATCCAGACCATTGACCGGTTCATCCAGTATTAAAAGATCAGGATTATGCATGATAGCAGCGGCAATACCCAGCCTTTGCTTCATTCCCAGTGAATATTTGCCAAATACCTTATCTGGTTCGTTGTCCAGACCCATGATTTGCAGGGCATTATCCACTTCTTCTTTTTTATAATTTCCCCCTAAACGGGCAAAGTATCTCAGGTTTTCTTCTCCGGTGAGGTTCTCATAAAAACCAGGGGATTCTATGATACAACCAATTCTTTTATAGATTTCCAGGTTATCCTGATAGTTTTCACCAAAAAGAAGGATTTCACCAGAGGTAGGATGGTAAAGATTCATGAGCATACACATCAGGGTGGTTTTTCCGGCACCGTTTCTACCAAGCAAGCCATAGATACTACCTTTTTTCACCTTAATATTAACTGAGTCAACTCCAATTTGATTACCATAGTCTTTAGTCAGGTTTTTAGTTTCAATAACGTATTTCATAAATGATCTCCTGAGTACTTAAAAACGGAATGTAAAAAATATATTCCATATGTAAAAAATAGTTTACATATTATTTAAAGATAACTGATTTTTAAAGATAAATGATAAAATTCAATTAAAAGGCGTTTAATTATCTGATAAAAAAAATTTTTAATGGTCAATTTAAATCTAATTAAAAAATAATATGTAAAATAATAATAATAATAATAATAAATATTTTAAAAAAAGCTGAATTTTGAAGGGTTATAATCTAAAAAACTAGTTTAATTAAAAATAATACTGTTAATCACCATAACGAGGCTTATCAGAGTAAACAAGATTACCTCCACATCCACAAATCCTGGAATCTCCCGGGCCCAGGGGATGGTCCATTTTATAATAAACCGGGCAGCTATCACAGAGAAGATAACCAAAATCACCAGATTGTTTCTGGGAAAAGTTTCCCATATCTTGATTCATATTAAAGCCATAAGTTTTACCCATTACTTTGTTTATGGTTTTTTCCCGGTACTTTTTGGAAACAGCGGATTTTATAACAATTCGGGAACCTTTAAAAATTTTTTTGGCCATCTGTACTTTTTTATGATGAGGAGATAATTCCCGACCGCAGTGGGAACAATAAGTAGATAAAGGCCTGTTTTGGCCCCCACAGGAGGGACATTTAGGTTTGATGTTTATTTTTACCATTTCTACCACTGATGCTTTTGTATTATAATTAATTCTTAAATTAATTCTTAACCATATTAATTTAAATGATTGTTATTAATTCTAATATTCTTTTGAGTTTAATATTTTGAGAAATATTAAATTACATGATTTATAGGATATTGCGAGAATATATGGCTCTATTTTTTCTCTAAAACAGCAATATGTTCTTTCACCAGAACGGTTAATTCACTTTGCTCCATATCAAATTTTTCCACAATTTCTAAAACCTTGTTATATGCCTCAACAGCTTCTTCATTACGATTTAAACTTTGTAAAACAATTCCTTTTTGATACCAGGCATCATAATAATCTGGATCAATTTTTAAAACCTTTTCAAACAAATCCAGTGATAATTCTAAATTATTAGATTCTTTCTCCACAATACCCAGGTTGAAGTAGGGCAAAATAAAACCAGGACTGAATTTCAATGCTTTTTCAAAGCTGGAACGTGCTTTATTATATTCTTGTTGTTCCATTAACACAAATCCCTTATAATTAAGGGCCTCGGGATTTTCTGGTTCTATCTTTAAAACCTCCTCAAAACATTGTAATGCTTCTTTAAATTTACCCAGTTGATATAGGGCGTCGCCCTCATGGAAAAGTGCATCAGAATAAAGGAATTCCCTGGCCGGGTATTTTTCAAAATAATCCACTGCTTTAGTGTAATGGCCCAAATCCACTAAAAACCTTCCTTTAAGATATAATGCATCGGCAAAATTATCTTCTAACTCCAGAGCCTTTTCCACAGCTTCGAGCCCATTTTCCGCATCATTTAATAATAGTAAAATCCAGGCCTTCTTAACCCAGGCCTCGGTGTCTTCTGGATTAAGTTCCAATGTTTTTTCTATGGAGAAAAGTGCTTTTTCATCTTCTTCCAGGTTAATTAAAGTAACGGCCTTCATGAACCAGGCATCCTGATTATCAGGTTCATTAGCGGTAAGTTTATCAAATATTTCCAGGGCCTCCTCGAATTCGTCGTTATTAAAAAAATCCATTGCTTCCTCAAATTGTTTTTCATCCATGTAATTCATCTCCTGAAGGGTAAATATGAGTTTTAGTTTAAGCTAACTCTTTATTGAATAATTGTAAATTATATTTTAAGTTTAATTCTTTATTTAATAAATTATAGTTCTATTAATTTAGTAAGCTAGTACCAGCTATCCCGGAATAAACCTTAAACTGGTAATAACAATTCCCAGGCCCACTCCACCAATCAAACCGGTGATAAAGCGTAAATTATTGTTACTCTCTCGAAAATTAAGGTACTGGGTAAAGCCATCTATAAATGTGGGAATAATCATTAACAGGCCCAGTAAAAGAAGAAAGGGGTTGTAAGCCGGATTAAATATAAGCACCAGACCAATCACGGTAAAGCTTCCCAAATATAAACCGGTGCACCGGGCACATACGGGAAACTGATGGCCTTTTATTTTAAAGGAGCGCTCAGGTATTCCATGGCATATTATATGGCCTTTTAAGAGCTTTTTTCGGGCCATTTTAATTAGAGACATAACAATTATTATGTGCTTAAAACATATTATATTTAGTTATAAAAAAGAGGGGATAGAAATCATGAAAATTATAGATGCCCTGGCCGAATTAGGGGCCGTTACCATAGGGATTATAGTGGTGCTTATTATTGCTTTCTTTGTGGCACTTTTCTTAATTCCTGCCTTTTTTGTTATAGTATATGGGTTCGTGTTCTTTTTATTCACCAATCCTATAGGATGGGCCATTCTGGTTATTCTAGTAGCCGGAGTGTGTTGTTGTGCTATTGTTGGGGATTAGAATATTGTAGGATTGGAATTATTTTCCATTCAATATTCATCTATTCTTTTTTTTATGAAAGCATATAATAGAGGAGATAAAAAATGTTTGTCAGTCATGTAAGAATTTATTACACCACAGAAGATATAGAAGACTACCAATCTGCTAATCCAGATATTAGTCGAATTGTAATAGAAAAAAATGGTAATGTTATAATAGATTTTAAGGACTTAAAAAATAAAGGAGCAGAATCTAGTAAATTTATTCCCTCAACCAGCTATAAGCATATACATTATACTAAAGAAGTTTTAATCCCAAAATAATAATATTTATTTTCTATTATCAAATTTCATTATATAAAATAATCTCAAAACTAAATGAAAGGAGTTAATTTTAAAAAAATTCTCTAAAGGTTATGTTATACACTTAGTTTATACAATTAGTGCCTAACTCCCCTTCCTCTTTTACTTCCAGCTTTTCTATAACGTCTTTTTTGTCTGGTCCTTCTATTAGTTCCTTTAATTTTTGCCATTTTATCACATTCAATATTAATATTTGTTTTAATTCATGTAAATAATGTCGCTTCTGTGATAATTTCATAAAAATTGTCGAGAAAAATGTGATCATTAATCCTGAAATATCCACAAAGATTAAAATATGAAGATAAAGTATAATTGATACTCTGCTTAATTATAAAAAAATATTTAAAGATAATAAATTTACTAAATTAGCTAAAACTTAAGAGATGATTTGCAATGATTAAAATGAAATGTGGGGATATTTATTTCAATCTTCAAAGAGAAAAAAGAGAGACTATGAACATTTCTGTGGACCCCAGTGGAGCGATTAATGTCCTAGCACCTCAAGAAATTACCCTTAATGAATTAAACCAGTTTATTGATAATAAAAAGCATATAATTTATAAATCAATGTCAAAATTGAAAACGGAATCTAATGTTAAAAGGGAAATAAAAAATGGCCAAGGATTTTTGTATTTAGGGAAATCCTATAAATTAAAGATTAAAAAAAATCTAAAACAACCCCTCAGTCTCAGACAAGGCCGTTTTCATCTGGATAGAGATTATCAGGACCAGTCAAAAGAATATTTCATTAAATTCTATAAAGATAAATCCCAACAACATATCCAAAAGAGAATAGATTACTTCCAGGCCCAATTAGGAGTTTCACCAGATCCTATACGGATTATGGAACTGGATAATCACTGGGGTTCTACTTCACATAAACACCTGAATTTTAATTGGAGATTAATTATGGCTCCTATGGATATAATTGATTATGTAATAGTCCATGAACTAGCCCATTTAATAGAAATTAAACACAATAAACACTTTTGGGAAATTGTGGAATCTGTTATGCATGACTATCAATCAAGAAAAAATTGGTTGAGAACTAATGGGCCTGATTTGGATTTTTAACAGGTTCTTTAAAAATTCTATCATGAATGAATGAAAAAATAAATTAAAATATAAAATAATTAATGAGTATTCCAGTTTTATACAGTTTTAGGAATTAAAAACTCAGCAATACCATATCCTTCCTTATCATCCCAATTATACCGGGAAAGGGTTTCTATGAGAATCATTTTTTCATCCACCGGAATCATGCCAAATCTAACTACTTCACCAGTAACTGCATATTCAGAACCTTTTTTATCCAGTAAAGCCATGGAGAAGCTGGAAGGAATTCCCTTATTAAATTCTACCTTGATATCTGCTTTAACCAGTGGTTCATTAACTGATCCAGTATAGAAATATCCAGCATCGATATCCCCTTCCTCCACCGAGAGTTTGGTTATATTAAAAGCTTCTTCGTGGGAAAACTCGGCATTAATCCACATCCACATTTTAGGAGATCCCCAGGCCCTTATACCACGGCTTAAATCTCTCTCACCCAGGGCCTCAATTTCCAATGTTTCTCCATCAATTTCAATTGTTCCATGAGCTTTTCCAAACTGCTCATAATGCTCTGAAGCCACATTGGATGACATTTGGGTTTCTTTTTCATCCACACATTCCACATAATCCATTACCGGATTTAATGCTTCCCAGGTTACGTCCATGGTAACTTTAAACTCAGTTTTTTCTAAGGGATTAAAAATAGGGCCATTATACTGGAGTCTCCATTGGCCAGGTTCCATTTCTTCATAATCTAAACCAGCAACACTTAATGGTTTATCATCACAGGGAATTTCTAATTTAATTCCGGCGGTCATGGTAGGGGACATTAAATAGAAGAACATTGACTTTTCGTTTTTATTGACCTTGTTTCCTATGCGCATAAAGGCCGTTAAATCATTTTTTTTATCGTGAAAATTAAAATAATAGCTTTCATTCCATTCTTCATGTTTTTTAAGAGTTTCTAAATTGATTTCCATAAAATCCCCATTTAATAAATTTTTACAGTTATGTAAGTTTTGAATATTAAAGCTTAAAGCTTTAATAATAATGATTTTCTGTTATTAATAATGGTATATATTTTCCGTTTTTTAATTCCTTCACTTAAACTTACGGATTTGTTGTGATATCCAACAGATTATTATTGATTTTAATTTGATTGGTACATAATTTTATTTTCAGCTATTTTAATTGAAATTAATACAAATAATTTTATATTAATTAAAATCCATCTATAAAAATAGAAACTAAACTTAAATTGAATTAACAACGGTTATAAATATTATAAAAGGGGATTTTAAATGAAATCAGTGTTTTGGGAAGATAAAAAAGTACTAATTACCGGTGCCGGGGGTTTTATTGGTAGTCATCTGGCACGAAAACTACTTGATCTTGGAAGCTTGGTTCGTGCAGTTGATATTAAATGGGATGGATATCTGGAAGAACCTTACTATACTGAGAAATTGACTCTTGATTTAAGAGAAAAAGACAATTGTATACAAGCTGTTAAAGATATGGATTATGTATTTAACTTAGCAGCTAATATGGGTGGTATTGGTTTTATTTCTGAAATCGGTGCTGATGTCTTGCATGATAATGTTTTAATTAATACCCATATGCTGCAAGCCGCCCACGAAAATAATGTTGATCGTTTATTTTTCTCATCATCGGCCTGTATCTATCCAACATATAAACAAAATAATCCAAATGATGTGAGTTTAAAAGAGGAAGACGCATATCCTGCAGATCCTGATGATTTTTATGGATGGGAAAAATTATACACCGAAAAGATGTGCGAAGCATATAACCGGGATTATGGATTAGATGTGCGAGTAGGAAGGTTTCATAATATTTATGGCCCTGAAGGGACATATGATGGAGGTAGGGAAAAATCTCCAGCTGCTTTATGTCGGAAAGTGGTTTTAGCCTCTGACCCGGGAGAAATTGAAATCTGGGGAGACGGAAAACAGAGCAGATCTTATTGTTTTATTGATGATTGTGTGGATGCAATATTAAAATTAATGGAATCTAATCATATTGAACCAATAAATATTGGTACTGATTACCTGGTTACCATAAATGAACTTGCTGATATAATTATTGCTATTTCAGGTAAGGATATTGAGAAAAAATATGATCTTAGTGCTCCTCAGGGAGTTCGAGGGCGAAATGCAGATTTAACACTGGCTAAAAAAATTCTCCAATGGGAACCAAAAACAAGCCTGGAAGATGGATTAAAAGAAACCTATGACTGGATTGAGAATCAATTAAAGAATGATTTTAAATAGGTTTTTTATAAAATAGGGGATTCAACATATAGAATGAATTTAGAATAAATAATTCAATAATATATGATGAATTTCTCGTAAGATATTTCTTTTACTATTTCTTCTACAATAAAATTTATACTTTTTAATTATTCTTTTTTATAGACCACACCTTCATTACCATCTATAACTAATGTTTCACCGGTTTTAAAGATTTTAGTAGCACCTTTAACTGCAGTTACCGCAGGTATTCTATATTCCCTGGAAATAACCGCGCCATGGGATAATATTCCTCCGGTTTCTGTGATAAGGCCCCCTATCTTGGAAAATACAGCGGTCCAGGCCGGGTCAGTGTTACTGGTTATGAGAATTTCGTTATCTTCCAAACGTGATAATTCTTCAATGGATTCCACCACCCGGGCCACACCATGGAATGTCCCTGGACTGGCGGCGGCCCCATAAATGGCATTTTTACCATATTCCATAACAGTATCATCAAATTCAATCCCGTTTTTTAAGAATTTAGGGGGAAGGGTGGATTTATATCGGTAAAATTCCTTTTTCCTATTTAAAATTTTACCCCTTAACTCATTGATTATATCATTTGATTCTATATCATTTGATTCTGCTTCTGAAGGAGTTTCTTTGAAAAAACTGAATAATTCTTTTTCAAAAAGGAAGAAAACATCATCTACTTCATCAATAATTTCTCTGGCCACTAATCTCCTTCCCATTTCCCTCAGCATCAGTCTCTGACGGAAAAGAAGATGATCTAAATAGAATCTCTGGTTTTCCCGGAAGGTTAAATAGGTCTGGGCTAAATTAAGCACCACTCTAAATATTTTTTCTTTAAAGAATCCGCCTTTTTGTTTTTTTATTTTCTTCAAAACTTTTTTTTCAGTTTTAACCCGGTAGTGGCGACTTTCTGATTCTTTTTTTCTCAAATCTAAATCAGAAGATGACAGTAATTTAATAACTCCTAATACGTAGGCTTTATCCTCTCTCCACCGAGGATAAAGTATTTCTCTGGTATTGGAACGGTGCCCGTATTTTTTTATAAATGAATTAAACTCCTTTTTAAATTTTGAATTAAAAGAAATGAGTGTATCAAGCTCGGCTTCATTGAGTGTGCTTAAATCCGGAGTGGAATTTATTTTGGCTAATAAATCCGGGTCTTTCCTTAAAATTTTGGCCAAATCAGAGAATCTAATATTCATTTCCACAGTTTTGTTATCCTCCAGACCAGAGATTAAACCGGCATAAAGAGTACCATTCTTATCATCCAGCCATTTTACCAGCCAGTTTTTTACCATTAAGTTAGTGGCTATGGAATGAGAGACCATTCCGTATCGGATTAGCTGGTAGTGTTTAATTCCTGAGGTTTCAATATCATCATAAAGAGCTGCCAGTTCCATGTCACTTAGAACAGTTAAATCAGTTTTATCAAATGTTTTGCATTTTTTCATGAAACTTTTAGCCCATTTGCGGTAGGCCTTATCAGTTTTGTGCATCATGCCGTCCGGGTCCCGGATAGCCACCAAAATTTGGGAGATTAATGTTTTGTGTAATATGGATGGGTAGCGGGATATTCTCTCCTGATCTTCCAAGGGGAAATAATTTAATAACTCTTTAGATCTTGCAAATTTAGGATAATAGGAGAAAGCTTTTTCTAAAACCCAGCTATTAAAATATACCCTTGATTTGTGTAGTTTTAAGAGTTTAGTGTCTGTTATTTCTGTATATCCCATTATGCGGGCCCCTTCATGGTTCACATAATCAGTGAGCATTTTCCCCATGACATCATAAAACAAGGGGGTGGTGGCATCGGCCCAGTACTCGTCCCCGTAAGCCCTACTCCATAGAATATCGTCTTTTTCAGAGGTATCAGTTAGAGTAGTTACTGGTCGTGATTGGAGGATATAAATATCTGGAGAGTTAGTTTCTGTTTTACTATATTCTATGGCCCATTCAATGTCCTGGGGCACGCCAAAAAAGTTTTCTAATTCCAGAGCGGATTTTAATAATTTTTCCAGGATTTTATCATTAAGACTTGATTTTTCCCTATTTTCCTCACTTATATCCATTAAAGTGTTGGCCCCGTTTTTAAGGAAATATCCTTTCTTTTTGCTTTTAATATTTTTTTGGGTTATATTTCCGGTTCTATCTAAAACAAAAATATCCGGGGTGACTATTCCCGAGGCAATAGCTTCTCCCAGGCCCCAGGTAGATTCAATAACAATATCCTCACTCCCATTAACAGGATTGGCGGTGAAAGTCACTCCACTTATCTCGGCATTGACCATTTTTTGTACCAATACGGCGATTCCGGCCGCTGACATTTCCGTGTCTAAATGCCCAATGGAAGAATCGTGACGGTATTTTACGGCGCGATCATTCCAGTAAGAGGCCCAGCATTCAATGATATTTTCTAAAATATCTTCCGTTTTTACATTCAAAAAACTATCGAGCTGTCCGGCAAAACTGGCATCGGCCAGATCTTCCGCTACTGCCGATGATCTTACCGCATAATATCCTTCTGGGAGATTCTTTATACTATTATTAATCTCTAAAAAAAGGTTTGGGGGTAGTTCTTCTGATTTAATGATACTTCGAATTAGGGAACAACCCCTGGAGATAGAATCTTCGTCTTTAAAATCAATAGAATCTAGAATTTCTAATATTTTACCTTCTAATTCTTTTTTAATAAAAAAATCATAGGCATCTACCGAAATAATAAATGCTGGAGGAATATTAAAGCCGGCCCCTGACATTTTGGCCAGATTAAGGGCCTTGCCTCCAATTTTTTCTATAGGGAGTTCTTTTTCTGTAAGATCTATCACATAATGAGGTATATCTGCCATGTTATCATTGCCACAGTTAATCGCTATATTTTATGTATTTATTATTAAAATCAATAGAATTTCTGTATTTATTTTAAAGTAGGTATAATATAAAACAATATGATTTTTTTTTCAAAGGTATTTTTTCAAAGGTATGTTACTTTTTCAGTAAAACCCAAAAAACCCGGATAGTGTCTAAAATTAAAAAAACCATAAATATATTAATTATTAGGCCCAAAATAGTATTAAGTATATAATATATGGGGGAGGTGAAAATATGGAGACACAAAAAGCTAATGGTGGGTCGATGGTAGGCCTGGGTATTATTTTCCTAATTCTTTTCTTACTATTCCCGGCTTTCGCTATTTGGCTACTGTGGATAGCAATATTAGTGATGATAATTGGTGGTATTATCGCATTAATATCTGGATAATTCCAATAAGCTTTTTAGGGAATTATCCTTCTTTTTATTTTAAAATATTATTTTAATTTATTCCTATGTTTTGATTTAGTAACCATTCATAGGAATATTCATATAAAATTTAGGAGTATCATCCAGCTGCATGGTGGCATTAGATACTGCGAACTCCAGGATGTGTCCCCCTTCTGTTTTATTCTGGGATATAAAATGGAAATGGAAACCAGGATTATTTATACCTCCCAGGTTATCGGGACACCAGAATCCAACTATGGTCCCGTTTATATTCTTAAACTCAAAGACGGTCTGGTTTTTTATAACTTCTGTTAGATTTTTATAGGGAGGATTCTGCTCAGGCACGCTTCGGGCCTTTATATAACTGAAATTTCCCTCTATTTTAATGGCATAGAAGATGTTGTTTTGGGGAAAACTTTTATTTAAAGAATTTTCCAGGTCACTGCCATTTGAGTTATTTACATTAGTGGTATTATATGCATCAAAGTAAGTCAACATAACAAAAGGTATTTTCTCATATTCCGATGGATTAATAATAGTCCCATTAGATTTAACCTGGTAAACGGTATTATTTAATACAATCATTTCCCCATCAAGTCTATTGAAGGTCCCGATACCAAAATCGCCCTGGTTTTCAAGCTGGCCCAGGGTCAGGGAACCTTCATATCCTCCGGCAGATAGGTTCTGGATAGTTGAAACCTGATACAAAGTGTCCTGATCCTCTTGAAGCATGGGGGTAATTAAAAATAAGTTCAACCCCGCCAGGGAGGCCACTATTAATCCGATGAAAATGAGAAGCGTGCGTGACATATATTAATATCTATTAATTTTAGTATAAATTATTTTATTATATTATCAAAATCAAAAAAAAAATTATGATGTATGTGGCCTAAACCACATGAATTTTAGCTGTTCCACTGCAATGTTTTAGTTTTCCTTCATATTTTACTAACAGGTTGTAGGTACCCTTTTCATTAAGGGTGAATTCGTCTGGATTAGCGTTTGCGGTGAAAAAATTAGTCATGGCGCTATCTGACCATACCAGGTCCCCATTTGTTCCATCTGCATTTGATTTATACACATAAAAATCTAGATAACGGCATATTTGAGGGATCCAACTAGCATTGACAGAATCAACAGTGTACCAGTACCAATATAATCTGGCCTGTAGTTCTATAGAATCTCCAGAACTTACAGTTATATCTTGTAGTGGTTCACCGTTTTTCATTGCTATCTTTGTATCTTCTAACTGTGGGTTATCTGCAAATATGGGCTGAGCAACAGAAAGAACCATTAAAACCATTAAAACTAATGGCAATAGTTTCATTTTCATATTATTAAACCTCCCTTAACTTCTGTACATGTAATTTTTTTAATTTACATATCCAGAAGATTTAGATAATTTATAATGTAAAAGTTTTATTATATAAATATTACTATATTTTAATACAAATATATGGAGATTATAATATTGAAAAATTAGAGCCATTCAAGTTAGAATTGAACAAGGCCAGTCCTAGGTGAATATTAAAAATAGGAAATTGAGGAAGAAGAATTACCCTTAAAATTGAAAATTTTTTTTAAATTCTTTATTACCTGAATTTTGGTCCGGTAAAATTATAAACCATTGAAGTTGGATAATCCGTACCGGAATAAGATTACTCCATCAGTATATGGTTGCACTGCTTTGATTTCTGCGGATATGGTACTGGCATCCTTGGGAGTTGGATTTTGATCAGATTGGTATGTTTGCAGGCCGGCCACGATTTTTCCAGGGAAAATGAAATTGTAGATTTGATTATATTTTTTCACCTTATTTGTTAGGCCCGTAACTCCCAGATTGTACTCTCCTACATAGAGTTGGGGAACTATGTAATCGCATAAAGGCGCAATCAGGAAGTAGTACTGGTTTCCATCCCATCCGTCCGGTTTAACCGTGAGGGAGAAAGGTACTCCCAGAGTGGCCACCCTCATATTCAGAATTTCTAAAAGATAGGAGGGCATATTGTATGTTTCCACATCTAAGTGAACCCCTATTTTCATCTGAGCAACTGTCGAAGCATGAGCAAACCCGGGATATACCCAGGCATGAGTCCTTATTCCCACCGCATCAGCTTTTTTCTGGGCTTGGGATAGTACAGGTGAATAATTATCATTAGTTACTAAAACGTAAATATCTGTAATTCCAGCACTTTTTAAGGCCTTAAAATCAATTTCTGATATAGGGGTAGCATTAGGGTTTATATAATAACCCAGGATATCCTGGTTAGTGGAATTATCTGCTGCCATAACTCCTGAATTACTTAAGTTCAGGGTAAGTATTAGAAATAATAATAGCCATTTGTATTTAATTTAAAACATCTCCTATTCATATTTCTAATTATTAAATAACATATTAGAAAAATAATTTGAAATTATTTATATATTAACATCAGTTAATCACTGTTTATTAACAAAAGAAAGCTCCACACAATATGGTTCCAGTTCCAGGGCCGCTTTTTTAAGTATTTCAATATCATAATTTCTATTTTGATTTAATATATATTCAGGAACCGTTTGGGGAACTAAAACTTTATAGGCCTTAGTGTTTCTCATAACTCTAAAATCAGAATTCTTAAAGGCCACTATGGCCTGGAACCAGATAGAAGTGTCCACGCCCTTACTTTCCAGGAATTTTTTAAGTTCCATGGTATTTCTAATAACCTGATGGGCGGGATTCTTTTTTATTTTATTGAATTTATTATTCTTATAATAGAACCAGTTATTCCCCTTAATTAGATATTTACCCGAGTAATTTTTGGTCTCAATTACAAAAATCCCATTGGGCCCAATAACCACGTGGTCAATATTTCCTCTTTTACCGGGGAGGTTAACATCATTGTAAATAAAATAGTCAGTTGGTAATTGTTTAAGATAGTCTGAAACTATGTCTTCTCCTTCAAGGCCCTTGGCCCATCCTTTACCTTTCAGTTCATTCTGGGAAATAAATGACTGAGCATATACCAGTAAGGCCACTCCTATGAGAACAAATATTAAAAATAGGAAATTCAGGAGAAATAGGGACAGCAATAAGTCCCATGATAGCGATTACTCCACCGATAATGGTTAAATTTTTACCCTTCTCCTTATTATCATGGTACTGATAGGCCATTTCTTCGGTGAAAGTATTTCCGGTGGCCATGCTTTCCCGTTGGGGAGCGTCCCTTTGCTGAGGAGAGTAATATTCTTCCAGGTTTTCCACCTGTATTAGGGCCTGGCCGCATTCACAGTGGGAGAATTCCTCTCCCGGTTCTACTTCATAGTAGTGGTCACATTGGGGGCAGATTAGAAATGGCATTTTTTGCACCAATTATAAATTTTAAAAATATTAAAAACATTAAAAGAAATATTTACTTAAATTAAGCTTCATTAACCGTTTTAGATCTAATTTAACTATTTTAAAGACTTATTTAATTAAAATTAAAAGAATATAATATTCTAATAATTCCTAATAATTTTCTTAAACTAACAATTTCATTAGCTATGAAATAATTAAATAAAATTAAGATTAATATTATTCAATTTTAACCTTAAATTGTTCTTCTTTTTCTAATTTTGGAACTTCAAGTCGTAATATCCCATCATCCAGCTGTGCTTTAGCTTCCTGAGGTACTACCTTTGTAGGCAGGGATATTTTTCGTCTGAAAATACCTTCTCTTTTATCATGGAATGATATTAAATTGCCTTTCATTTCATTTTCCATGTTGATGGTGGCCTTAATTTCCAGTTGAGATTCGGTGAGATTTAAATCCAGGTTTTCTTTTTTTATTCCAGGTAATAAAACAGATACTATAACCATTTCAGGAGTTTCTTGAACCATTTTTCCAGGTAAAAGGTCATGACTAACGATGGATTCTTCCATATGAAATCTTAGATTATCTAATGTTTTCACACTATCTTTCATAATGTCCTTAAAATGACATCGCATGGCATGTACATGTTCTTTATGACTCATATTCTTCATTTTTTCACCACAGCTCCCTTTTTTCATGTTTTTCTAATTACTAATTATGTTGTTTTACAATGATAATTATTTTTATAAAACTATTTTTGCTATTCTCACATATCATATTCTTCAATAAAATTCTTCAATAATTTTTTATAGTAATCAACGAGCAATGGACGATCCAATAGCACCACCCAGGGCCCCTACAATGAAATTAATGGAAAATCCCATTAATATGCCCATTACTCCAAAGGCCATTATTGCTGAACCCGGGCCCATCCCCATTCCCCACATGATCATCATAATAAGAAAGGATATGATTCCACCCAGGACAGCTGCCACGCCTCCATAAACAGATCCCCTTAGTAAATCTTCACCTACATGATAACCCACCCATAGGGTTACCAGAAAGATGGCGGCAAAGGATCCCAGGCTTCCCAGGAAGTATCCCAGTATCATACTCGATAGTGAACTTAAAATAGAACCCCAGAATAATTCGACATAATAAAACATGATTTACTCCTGGTTTATGTATCCTTTATTTTATATCCTACCAAACCTTAAAATGGTAATGGCCAGTCCCAGTGCGAATAATGAAGCAATGATGAATATGGCCAGTCCAACTTCTGAAAAACCTATTACTGGCATGGGCATTCCTTTATCAGTCTGTAAAATCAGAGAAGACCCTATAATAAGAGAAGAAATAATTAGAGCCAGGGCCACCCTATTTACCATGGTTTCCAATTTAGAGGTTACTTTATCTATTTCTTTATAGTGGATATCAATTTTAATTTTCCCGCTTTCTAATCGGTATAAGAGCCTATTCATTGTTTGAGGTAAATCCTTAAGTAGGTGTTCTATTTCAAATAGATACTGGGTTTGATAGTCCAAAATCCTCATAGGGCTTAATTTCTTTTTAATAATTTTCTTAATAAATGGCTGGGCCATGTTTATTCCATTGAAAGTAGGATCTAGATTTCGACCAATCTCTTCGGCCATGGTCAATACTCTTCCCAGGAGAATGAAATCACGTGGGAGTTTTATTTTATGTTTAACCATAATATGAGGCATGCTTAATTCATTTATCAACCCCCCAATATCATCAATTTCAGCCCCATAATAACGGTCCATGATACTAAGAAGGTCAATCTTAAACTCCTCTATATCAGTAGATTCATCAATGAGCCTCATATACATCATCTGGTTTATCATGCCTTTAATATCATAATTTACCAGGTAAATGAATAGTTCGGCTAAATTATCCATGAATTCCCTATCCAACCGGCCAGTCATCCCAAAATCAACAAAACAGAGAGTATCATTTTCCATAACAAATATATTTCCGGGGTGAGGATCAGCATGGAAAAATCCATTTAAAAAAATCATTTTAAAGTAGCATTCCGTTCCTATCTCGGCAATCTTCCGGCGGTTAATGGTCATATCCGAATCGAGAATTTCACTGATTTTAACACCATTAATGAATTCCATGGTTAAAACGCGACTGGTAGAATACTTCTGGTGCACTTTAGGGGCGTAAATCTGTTCATCCTCTTCAAACATTGCTCTGAATTTTTCCAGGTTTCGGGCCTCCTGTGAAAAATCCATCTCCTTTTCTATGGCCGCCTCAAATTCATCAACAATACCCAGAAGATTATAGTATTTTAGATTTTTAATTCTTTTATTGGCCTGTTTAGCCAGATAACGCATAATAATAATATCTTTTCGGATTTGCTCTTCCAGATTTAATCTCTGAACCTTTACCGCTACTTCACTTCCATCGATTAGCCGGGCACGGTGTACCTGGGCAATGGATGCCGAAGCAATAGGGGTTTTATCAAATTCACTGAAAAATTCATCTAAAGAACCATCTAATTCTTCCTCAATAACCGTTTTTACAGAATCATAAGAAAAAGGAGGTACTTCATCCTGTAGTTTAGCAAGTTCATCAGCCACATCTTTGCCTACCAGGTCCGGTCGGGTACTTAAAACCTGTCCTACCTTGATAAAAGTGGTGCCCAGTTCCTCAAAAGCCAGTCTTAATCTCTCAGGAGCCGTTTCATTTAATTCATCTTTAAAATCATCAGAACGGAACAATTTGAATTTAAAACTCTGTTTAATTCCTGATTGCTCCAATACCTTTCCGAACTGGTACTTAACAAGCACTCTGATAATTTCACTTAGCCTGCCCCAGTCTGGCTTTTGCCGATCAACTAGCCCCATATCCATAAATAGAATTATCTTTCAAAAATATATAATACTTTTTATTAATTGTGAATATAAAAAATAGAAATAACAATATTATAATGAGTATAATATGATTAATAATTATTAAGGGTAAAAATAGTTAAATTCAAGAAATAATTCAATAACTGTATCTAAAATTAATAAATAAACATTTGGTGCTCTATGAATGACTATTCTAAATATTTATGGATTACTGGAATTGCTCTGGCCATAGCGGCCTTTTTCCCATCTAAATTAACTGTAAGTCCAGAGATGGCCCCTATATCAGGAATATTCATTATCATTATGGCAATACCCTGTTATTTAGCATTGATTAAGTGGTTGGGGTTAAAAAAAGCTTTGGTTTTGATTGTAATTTTAAGTATCTATGCCTTTTCTATTGAAACTCTGGCCATAATTTCAGGATTCCCTTATTCCAGTTTCCAATATACCGAATTAATTGGTTTTAGAGTATTGGGATACACTCCCTACACAGTTCCCTTTGCTTATGTACCACTATTTATTGGTTGTTTCTATTTAGCATCTCTCAAAACTTATAGTAAGTGGAAAATAGTTTTATTATCCTCATTTCTGGTCCTGGCGGCAGATTTAGTTCTGGATCCGGCAGCAGTAGCCCTTAATTTTTGGGTTTACTCAACTCCCGGGATTTTCTATGGTGTTCCCCTGATGAATTTCATGGGATGGATATTAACTGGATTTTTAGCCTCTTCCATAGCTGTTATTTTACTGGGCCAGGATTTAAATGATGAAAATAAGCCATCAGGCATTGTTTCAAGTTTATTTTTAATTTTAATATTTTGGAGCGCCGTTTGTTTTTATCTGGGTCTTTTTATTCCAGCGATTATTGGTATATTATTCATAATTTTTATATTATATGAAACCAAAGGCCATATAGGCATATTTGATTATAAAACTCTTAAAAATTAGTTATTATACTATTTTAGACCCTTTTTGATCTTATTTAATATTTTCAGAAGCTTTATATTAATTAGTAATTTTTTATTTAATTAAAATAAGAGTATTATTAAATTTTTAATACCTATCATTTTCATATTATGTTATTTTTAAATTTTTTAATTTATAAATCATGAAAATTCTTTTTAAATAATTTTTTAAATTTTTTATAGATAATTACACAATTTAGTACATTTAAATTAAAAAATAAGAGCCACTAAAACTTGTTTTAAATGCTTATTTTTTTATCTTTCACTATATCTTACGCTTAAATAAATAAATTTAAATCTTATTGTATCTAAAATAATAAATAGATTATTTAAAAACTTAAATTTAGAAATTAAGAAAACATATTATAACTTGAAGTAAAAAAATACACCGGATGATAACATGAAAGCAATAATTGTTGGATCAGGTTTTGGGGGACTTTCAGCAGCAGCACTTCTGGCCAAAGATGGTTATGAGGTAACTGTTCTGGAAAAAAATGAGCAGGCCGGAGGTAGGGCCAGCGTTTATAATAAAGACGGGTATTACTTTGATATGGGACCTTCCTGGTACCTTATGCCCGATGTTTATGAAAAATTCTTTGCCGAGTTTGGTAAAAAACCAGAAGACTTTTACCAATTGGATCGTTTAGATCCATCTTACCGGATGTACTTTGGCAGTGAAAAAGTGGTGGATGTTGCTTCCAGCTTAGAAAAAAACTATGAACTCTTTGAAAGCTTTGAAAAAGGCGGAGCAGAAAAATTAAAAAAATATCTGGAAACTTCCAAGGAAATTTATGATTTTTCCATTGACGAAATGCTCTACCGGGACTATAATTCTATTCTGGACTTCATTAATGGCCGTTTAATGCTCAAGGGTTATAAACTTAAGATATGGGAAAACCTCCAGCACTATGTAAATAATCGTTTTGAGAGTGATGAAGCTCGTAAAATAGTCCAGTACTCCATAGGATTTTTAGGTGGTTCGCCGGAAAATACTCCTTCATTTTATCATATCATGTCCCACATAGACCTTACCATGGGTGTGTTTTATCCACAGGGGGGCATGAGAAAAGTGGTAAGCTCTATTAAAGAACTAGCCCAATCATATGGTGTGGAATTTAAGTTTAATGAACCAGTGGAGAAACTGGAGATTGAAAATAAGGAAGTTAAAAAGGTTATAACCAGTAAAGATAGTTATGATGCGGATATTGTTTTGGTTAATGCGGATTATGCCTTTTCAGAAATGGATCTTTTAGATGAAGAATATGAAACTTATAATGAAAAATACTGGGATAAAAAGGTCATGGCCCCTTCAGCCCTGGTGGCCTATTTAGGAATTGATTATGAAGTTGATAAATTAGCTCATCACAATTTATTCCTGGATAAAGACTGGGAAGCTGGATTTGAAACACTTTTTAATCCTGAAAAAGCGGATTGGCCCGAAAATCCATCTTATTATGTGAATGTACCTTCCAAGACTGATAAAACTGCGGCTCCTGAAGGATCAGAAACATTATTCATATTAGTACCTCTGGCTCCTGGAATCACCGACACTCCTGAACTTCGGGAAAATCTCTACAATAATATATTAGATGATCTGGAGGCCAAGATTGGTGAAAATATACGGGACCATATTGTGGTAAAAAGGATATTTGCCTTAACCGATTTCAAGGAGAGGTATAATGCTTATAAGGGCACCGCTTTAGGTCTTTCCCATACATTACGGCAGACGGCCCTCTGGAGGCCATCTCACATGAGTAAGAAAGTGGATAATTTATATTATTCCGGCCATTACACCCATCCAGGTATTGGTGTGCCTATGGTTTTAATATCCTCCCAAATAGTTGCTCAGGAAATTAAAGATCGCCACGGTTGAAACCCATGAGAATCAACAAAACTATTTACACCATATTTAAAAAGGGGAGTAAAACTTATTTTTATAGTACAATATTCTTCCCTAAAAATGTGAAAAAAGATGTATTTACACTTTACAGTTTCTTAAGGAAGGCTGATGACTATGTAGATGCTATTCCTCAAGATAGTCAGGGATTCTATGCATTTAAAGATAGATATCAAGCTTCAAAGAAAGGGGAAGTTACAGGAGATGTGGTAATTGATTCCTTTAGAGAATTATCCCTGAGAAAGGACTTTGAAGATAAATGGATTGATGCCTTTCTTAATTCCATGGAAATGGACATTTACAAATCCACCTACCAGGATTTAGATGAATTAGGAACTTATCTTTATGGTTCCTCCGAAGTAGTAGGATTATTCATGGCCAAAATCATGGATCTACCCTCGGAGTCATATAATGCCGCCCGGCATCTGGGAAAGGCCATGCAGTACATAAATTTCATAAGAGATATTAATGAGGACATTGATTTAGGCCGTATTTACTTCCCCCAGGATGATCTGGAATATTTTGGTCTGGAGAATCTGGAAGAAAAAAACACCAGATTAAAATCAGAGAACTTCAAAGCATTTATTCGAAAACAACTGGAAACCTATGAAGAATGGCAAATAATGGCGGAATCTGGGTTTTCTTATATTCCCTATCGCTATTTAATTTCCATTAAAACAGCATCTGATATGTACAGCTGGACTGCTAAAGAAATAGAGAAAGACCCCTTCATAGTTTATAAAAGAAAGGTTAAGCCATCTGCACCTAAGATAGTCTTTAATGTATTTTCCAATGCTATGGGACTGAGTATTAGATAATATTCTTGAAAATTAGATATTCTTCAATGCTATGGAGTAAGTATTAGATAATATTCTTGAAAATTAGATATGCTATGGGACTAAATAAATTCTTGAAACTTGAAAAAATTAGATGATATTCTGGAGATACCCATGAAAACCTTTTTATCATTTCTTTTTAAAATTTCACGTTTCAGATTCTGGATTTACACCGGGGGCACCTATGTAGTGGGCTATGCCCTGGGATTTTCTTCCCTTTCGGACTTTTTCAGTTTAAATTACTATATTTATCTTTTTTACTTTTTTATCCCGGCTAATATCTTTATTTATGGTGTTAATGATTACTGGGATAAAGAAACAGATGATTTAAATCCTAAAAAGGATGAAAAAGAATATAGAATTACTAAATCTGATAAAAAGAAGCTGTTAAATGCCATTTATCTGGTGACAGGTTTTAGCTTAATATTAATGGTATTTCAGGATATACCAGAGAAGATAATATTCTCCATTTTCCTGCTTCTATCTTACTTTTACAGTGCTAAACCACTACGCTTTAAGGAAAAACCATTTCTGGACTTTTCATCCAATTATCTGTATATAATGCCGGGAATATTCGCCTATTACCTGGTTTCTAATTCCCTACCATCACTGATAATCATGTTAGGGGCCTATCTCCATATATCAGCCATGCACATCTTCTCGGCCATACCGGATATAAAATATGATAAAGCAGCAGGAATAACCACCACACCAGTTTTTATAGGTAAAAAGGCATCATTAATGCTTTGTTTGATTTTCTGGTTAGGATTATCATTTATTGTGATATATCTGGCCAATTATTTCCCTTTATCTTTCCTGGTCCTTTTATATCCATTATTCCCTTTAATTTTACTTTTAAAAAAGGATCTGAAGATTTTAGATGTTTACTGGTATCTTCCCTATGTTAATACGGGCCTGGGAGGGATATTATTCACTTCCCTGGTGGTTTATAAGTTATTTTTCTAGTGGATAGTGTTCCCGTGGGAGAATTCCTCTTTAGGTTCATTTCATAGTAGGTAATATCAATTAATAATCACGAAAAAGTATAATCAGTTATAAAGAGTTCATTTTTATGTATAAAATGTTTTTAAATAAATTCTACTACATTCAAATAATTATTAAAAACTTCCGGTTAATAAAAAAACTTTAAGAGACTTAACAATTATTCCTAAACCAATTCCACCAATCAATCCAGTGAAGAATCTTAAATTATTATTACTCTCTCTAATATGGAGTAGTTGAGTAAAACCATCCATAAATGTGGGGATAATCATTAAAATCCCTGTAAAAATAAGGGGAATGGTATAATCAATATAAACATAATAAGCATAAATAAAATATAAAAAGGAACCCAAATATATTCCAGTGCACCTGGAACAAACTGGAAAATATATGTTTTTGATTTTAAAAGTCCTTTCAGGTATTCGATGGCATATATATTTAAAAACAGAATTATTTTGAGTTTCTGGCCATTTTTTATTCATTACAGCACCATCATTATTTTATTATAATCTGTCAAAATAATTCTCAATAAAATAAAAAAGAAATAAAAAAATGGTTTAAATTGTTCTGAAGCTATTAATAATAGTGTTAATATCACTTTCTATGGCACTTATAGAACTAGTTGTAAATAACAAACTATAATATTTACCATTTTTTACAAAACCTACATCTATTTGATATCCAGTACTACCACTATTAGAATACGAACTATCAACTCTATAACCCTCAACACCAGCTATTTGAATACTTTTCTGGTCGATAACTGTATTCGAGCTATATGGATTGTTAACTGATATATCTTTCCAATATTCTAAACTATTATCACTATTTTCAACAAAAACACTTAAAAGACTGTAACCTCCATCTTGAGTTTTTAATGCTACAGTTTTATCTTCTAATCCTCCCTCTGGGGTGTATTCGTTCCAATTATTAGGATATTGAAAAGAAATTCCCCCACCATTGAAGGTTTGCAATGATGAGGATGCACTGGAACTTGTGGAAGGGGAACTAGAGGTGGAAGTAGAAGTAGTATCTGTAGTTGCATCTGGGGCCATCATTCCACCCACTACCACTAATAGAATTAATCCTATACAGCAAATCCCTGCAATACCAATAACTGCTTTTACACCATTATTCTGCCTTTTAAACCAGTTTTTTTCTTCAGGTTCATGTTCTGAAACTTTATAAACATTTTTTTTAAATTTTAATTCAGCTCCACAATTTCTACAAAATTGGGATCCGTCTTCATTTTCTTGTCCACAATTCGAGCATATTCTAGTCATATTTACCTCCCCAAAGATTCCAGAGATATGAGTATTAGTAATCAATTGAAGTTTTGCTACTAAATAATATATCACTTTTGATTTGAGTTTAAGAGTTAGCTTAATATGTGCAATAATTAATTGAAAATATAAGAAATTATGGTGTATCAAATGAATGCTTCTAATCAATTACATCCTCAAAAATTGGAAATATCCTATGACTGTCTTACCATGACCTCTTTTTAATGAAATGAGTTTTAAAGATGGTAAAATCACTTATTCCGGAAAAGAGATCGTTCCAGATAGTAATCCGTGGGAAACATTCTGGAAGGAAATGGAGAAATTAGATGTCTGGAACTGGAAAAAGGAGTATTTTAATTATGATATTCTGGATGGTTGTAGCTGCTCCATTAAGATTTCCTATAATGGTAAAAAAGTTAAATCCGAAGGCTCCAATGCCTGGCCAGATGAATTTAAGAATTTTTAAAATATGTGAAAGATTTGACTGGTTTTGATGTTACCAAAAATGAATCCTTAATGGAATATTGATGAATTTTTAATTTAATATCTTAGATTCCTGACTATTTAGATCAATTATTTCTACTTTGATATTCCTTTTCTTGCAAACCCATTCCAGTGCCGGATCGCCTTCAACACATATATAACCATTTCAATATACTGTGGATTATATTCTCGTTCAAACATATCATAACCAGCAATAACCTGACCAATAACGAATCGATTAAGTTTCTGTTTAGCTTCTATTAATTCAACTGATTTATTAGAAACACTTTTTTTAAAATCATCATATGAGAACACTTTTTGGCCAAATATTTCAGTTTCAGAGCTACCGTTTTTGATATTAATAGCATCTATCCTTCTAATTCCTGATTTTTTGGGCCAATTCCCTATTTACCACGGTGGATCCAACAGGAACCTCTAAATAGAAATTGCCGGGACTTTTTACAGAGTAATTAAATATTATTTTTTCTTCAAAGGTCTCGGTTCCCATTTTGCGTTTAAAGTAGACATTTTACTCCTAATGTGAAAAAATATATCATGAAGAATTCTTTTTATAAGACTGGCCCACCAAGTACATTAAATAATTCAAATCATCACCTGGTTGAATTTTTAATTCATAATCACCATTACCATTATGTCCTATCTTTGATACATCTCGGGTGAATTCTTTAGGATCATCAAGAGTTCCTTGACGCATGTTAATCCATATTTTAAATGACTTTTGGCAAATCTGAATATCAATAACATTTGTATTGGCTTTAAATGCAATATAGATCTTTTTAGGATCCATTTCCAGTGAATCAAACTCTAGATAAATGTTCTTTTATTTCTTCATATAATTCTACCAGTTCTGGGACTGCTCCGGTTAAATGATCTTCCTCAGTATACTTTTTAACTTCCCTTTCAACCGTTTCAATAACCTTATTTTCTTTACTAACAGTGGTAATTGATTCACTAGTATCTTGAGCTTTAATTTGATTAAATAAGAACAGTATCATTACTGAATCTATTAACTTCCCATAATTCAAAGGCCAAGTCTTTAAATTCAATAGATTTGAGCTGATAAGTGGTAAATTGTGGAGCCACAAAAATAACTCGTGATTGGGACCAGTCCACATCATCTCTTCTTAAATTCTTATCCATATGCTCATTATATTCCAAAATAAAATCAGCTTTATTATTCAATAAGTAAGGCCAGATAGGCATATCCCTGGTCAATAACACTGAAATTAACTCCTCGTTTGTATTCAATTATTACAAAAGAATTGGACTCTTTATCAAAGGCCAAGGTGTCTATTCGCAGGTTGTTTAATTGAAATTCTGATTTAACCATTTCCAGGCCGAATATCTCATTGTAGATTCTCTTCTGTGAGTTTCTGCAGGTCCCTTTCCAGTTTGAAGTCAATTTTCTTTACTCGTTCCAGTTTATTGTTGTTAATGGAGAATAATGGCATGTTAATTTCCGTCCAATTATTTTAATTTCATTCCTAATTCTCCTAGAACTTGAGTCAACTCAAGATACTGGATATTAGGATTTGTATTCAGTGCTGATTTGAATTTATTATCATAACCTTTACTGATTACTAGGCCTTTTACAGGTTTTCCATTCGAAAGTCGTTCAATAGCCCATCCCATATATTCAGATATTTGGCCAAATGTATTTCTAGAAGCTCTTACGATCTTTAATTCAATAATTAAATACTCATCAGTTTTTTTATCCTTAGTTAATATATCTATACGTCCACCAGTACCTTTACAGATAACTTGTCGGCCAATTAACTCTAAATCAAATCCAAACTTATTTAAGGCACCAATATTTTCATATAAAGCTGCTTCTAGTTCTAATTCCGTAGTATAATCATCAATTATTTCTTTTATTTTAAGGTCTTCAATTTCAAAGCCAGGGTTTCTATCTTTTAATAATTGAATCAAGTAATTCCAGTGCCGTTCCTCAGTTTTATAAACAGACCTATTAAAATTACCATTCAAAGCATTCCATTCATCTAAATAAGGATCTTTTTTCATTTCATTTAGATTAATAGAATTTTCAAATTTATATAAGGGCCTATAATCACATCCATAGGTCCAACCATGTTCAAATGCATATTCATCATCATGAAATAGGATAAGCATCACTGGTGGCCATTATAAGATATTTTAAATCTTGATAAGTAACTCCATTTTTTTTACCTGCTCTATAAAGAAGAATTAAATCACCAAACTTAGTGTCTTTATGGCAAGTCCACCAACTACCTGGTTCGAAGTCTTCTCTTGGTTCAAGAGATTCTCTTTCTTTTCCATTAGGATCTAAAAAGTATTCCGCTCGAGTAATCCACTGCCAATATGTAGTTTTTTCATTAGGTTCTAACTTTAATTGGTCTACCGGTATTTTCCTGGTTATAAATGAATTCTTTTACTCTACGAGCACGTAGTTTTTCGTCTTCAATGTTATTTTTTTCCACGATTTCCACAAATTTTTTATAGGATTCTATTGATTCTTTTTCTCTATTTAATCGTTGAAAAATAATTCCCTTCTGAAACCATGCTTCAAGAATTCCGAATCAATATTTAAAACTTTTTCAAATAAATCTAGTGCTTTTTGTGGATTTTTTGACTCTTTTTCTATAATACCTAGATTATAATATGGTAAAATGAAATCAGGATTTATTTTTATCGCCATTTCAAAGCATTCTCTTGCTTTATCATAATCTTCAAGCATCCTTAATAAAAATCCTTTATAATTAAGAACATCTGGATCTTCTGGATCAATTTTTAATGACTCATCAAAGGAGTTCCATTGCTTTTTCATATTCACCAAGATTATATAATGCATCACCTTTATAGAAAAGTGATTCGAAATATAAGGGTTCTTCTTCAGGATATTCATCAAGATAAAGTAAAGCTTCAGAATAGTTACCTAAATTCAGTAAAAATCTTCCTTTCAAATATAAAGCTTCAGAATAGTCGTTTTCTAAGTCTAATGCCATTTCTGTGGCATTTAATCCTTGCTTCTGTTCATTTGATATTAATAAAATCCAAGCTTTCTTAGTCCATGCTTCCACATCATTTGGATTAAGTTCTATTGCTTTATTAATGGCAGAAAGAGCTGCTGAATCTTTTTCAAGATTTAAGAAAATTAATGCCTTCATGAACCAAGCATCTTGATTATCAGGATTTTCTTTTAGATACTTTTCAAAATAATCTAAAGCTTTTTCAAATTCATCTTTATCAAAACATTCCATTCCTTTATCATAAAGTTCAGAATCTATATTTTCCATTAAATCACCCCTAATATCTAAGAATGAGCCTCGGCCCACTCCTCACAAACCACTTTGGCCTGCTCCAATACAATCTCCACGGCCTTTTGAGTCTCTTCAGAAGGATATTTATGCTTTTTAAGTATCCTCTTAACAGCCACTCTCATTTTGGCCTGAACATTTTCCCTTAAGGTCCAGTCAATAGTTATATTACTTTTAATGGTTCTCACCAGTTCCATGGCAATATTCTTTAATTCATCATCGCCCAGAACTTCTCCAGCTTCTTTATTAACCATTAAAGCATCATAAAAGGCCAGTTCATATTCACTGAGGCCCAGATTATCTCCTCTTTCGTCAGCTTCTCTGATTTGTTTGGCTATGTCAATGAGGTTCTTAATTATTTCTGCACTGTCAATACTGCGGTTTCTGTATTTTATTAAGGCATTATCCAGCATTTCAGCAAATGATCTTCCTTCCACCACATTTTTTCGTGATCTGGTGCGTATCTGTTCCTTTAAAAGTTTTTCTAATAATTCTGCGGCCAGGTTCTTCTGGGGCATGGCACTTACTTCTTCTAAAAAGTCATCAGAGAGAATAGAAATGTCCTGGTTTTGTATTCCCTTACCTTTAAGGTCCTTAGTTCCAGTTAAGGGAATAACTCCTTCAGAGGTTATGGCATCAGAAACAATCTGTTTAATGGCCAGTTCCATCTCTTCTTTGCTGAGTTTAGGGCCTTCTTCCTCATCATCATTTTTCATTAACTGGGCCTTAACCGCTTTAAAGAATTTTACTTCATCTCGTATTGCTAAAGCCCTCTCATGGGGAACAGATAGGGCAAAGGCCTTGGAGAGTTCATTTACATTTTTTAAGAACCGATTTTTTCCATCTGATAGTCCCAGAATGTGATCCATACTTCTCAAGAGAATTCTTAATTGTTTAGTGGTATCTGGAGTGAAATAATCATTATAATCAAAGTTGTGGAACATGGATTTAACCACATCATATTTTTCCAGCATTAAACCCACAGCTTTATCCTGATCAAAGGCCGGTTTTCCTTTACCTCCACCTACCGTGTAAGCGTGAATGGCCTTCTTTAGTTCTGCAGCAATGCCCAGATAATCAACTATGAGTCCTCCTTCCTTATCAGGATAAACTCTATTAACTCGGGCTATGGCCTGCATCAATCCATGGCCCTGCATAGGTTTATCAATGTACATGGTGTGTAAATTAGGCACATCAAAACCAGTGAGCCACATATCCCTTACAATTACCAGTTTAATTTCAGAATCTGGATCTTTAAAGGTTTCACCCAGTTCTTTTCTCCTCTGCTTGTTCCGGATGTGTTTTTGCCAGTCCTCACCATCAGCAGCAGAACCAGTCATAACCACCTTTAAAAAGCCCTTATCATCGTCTTCACTTTCCCATTCTGGTTTTAATTTGATTATTTCATTGTAGAGGTCTATGCAGATTCTTCTACTCATACCTACAATCATTCCCTTACCATCCTGGGCATCTAATCGGGAAGTGAAGTGATTTACCACGTCCTGGGCCAGTTCTTTTATTCTTTTTTCACTACCCACTATGGCCTCGGTACGGGCCCATTTACTCTTGAGTTTTTCCTTTATTTCCGCTTCTTCCCCTTCAGTAATATTCTCAAAATCAGGGTCGATTAAAGCCTTTCTGGCTTCATCCATGTCCAGTTTAATGAGTCGGTTCTCATAGTAAATACGTACCGTGGCCCCATCAGCCACAGATTGTTCTATATCGTATATATCTATGTAATCTCCAAAGACCTGGATGGTATTTTTATCTCCCAGTTCAATAGGAGTTCCTGTAAAACCAATATAAGATGCATTGGGTAGAGCATCCCTCATGTGCCGGGCAAAGCCGTCAATAAATTCGTACTGGCTTCGATGGGCTTCATCAGCAATAACCACGATGTTGGTACGGTCTGATAGCAGTAGGGTATTTAGTATCTTTTTCTGGTAGGAATTTCTGGATAGTGGTGAAGACTATTCCTCCAGAGGCCACTTTTAATAGTTCCTGGAGTTTTTCTCTAGAATCGGCCTGCTGTGGTTCCTGTCTTAAAAGGTCCTTGGATTTGACGAAAGTTCCAAATAACTGGTCGTCCAGGTCGTTTCTATCAGTTAAAACCACTATGGTGGGGTTGTCCATTTCTAAAACTAATTTACCTGAATAGAAGGCCATAATCAGACTCTTACCTGAGCCCTGGGTGTGCCACACCACTCCACACTTCCTATCTCCATCTGGTTGGGATGCTTCTATGGTGGCATCCACTGCACTGTTTACAGCGTGGTACTGGTGGTAAGCAGCCAGTTTTTTCTTTATTTCCTTTTCCCGTTCAAAAATAATGAAGTGTTTTATTAAATCTAAAATAACTTCCTGGTTGAGCATTCCCCGGAGCATGACTTCTAACTGGAAAGTGTCATCAGTTATGGTCTTACCATCAATGGTCTTCCAGGGCATGAAACGTTCCCATGAACTGGTTAAAGTTCCAGCTTTTGCTTTCATACCATCAGAAGTTATGAGAATTTCATTAAACTGGAATAGAGAAGGAATTTCGGCCTTGTAAGTTTGCAGTTGTTTATAACCAGTTTTAAGGGTGGCCTTCTCATCAGCCGGGTTTTTCAGTTCTATTACTACCAGTGGTAGGCCGTTTATGAATAGAATAATATCTGGCCGGCGGTTGTGATTGTTTTCTATGATGGTGAATTGATTTACCGCCAGAAAGTCGTTATTGGAGGGGTTCTGGGTGTCTAAGAGATAGACTTTATTTCCCCTGATGGTATCGTTTTCCCGGTATTCCACATCTATTCCATTAACCAGTAGCTGGTGAAAGTGGAGGTTATTGGATAAGAGATCGTTGGATTTAGATCTTAAAACCTTCTTTACAGCTTCCTCTCTGGCCGATGGTGGGATGTTGGGGTTTAGTTTATTTATGGCCGTTCTTAGTCTTTTTGTAAGTACTACATCGGAGTAGAGTTCTCTTTCTGGGGTGGGGCCGTCTGGTGATAGGTCTGGGCCGGGGATGTATTGGTAGTTTAGTTCTTTTAGGAGGGAGAGGGTGGCCTGTTCTACCTGGTCTTCGTTTAGCCATTATTTCCCTAACCTCTCAGAATTGGAGACTCTCATAATTTGGACTGATTCTACAACCATTTTCATTTTTAACTAATTTTTGATAAATTGAAATGTCAGGAGTCCATTTCTCTTTTTCAATACCAAAAAATCTTCTAAATAATGGTCAATTCTTTTAGAACCCACAATTATGCCATTTATTTCCATCTAACAATGTTTATTGAGAAATTTATGTGAAATTTTATTAGATAACTTGATTTTTATCACCATCATACAAAATCCATGTTGGAATACCTAGTCGGTTTAATAAATTGGCGAATTTGTAAAAATGATATTTGCCATTGATATCAATTATTATTAATTCTGATTTTTTGTCATGATGATAAAAATCACCATTTGAGATTATTAAAAATGAATGAAAAAAATGCTTTTTCAGTTGAACCTTCAACTAACAATACTTTCTTACTTAAAAAAGCATTTGCCCTTTTAGGATCGATCCATAATAAATATCTTAATTCATCCGCATCACTAATCTCTTTAGTTTTCAATCATCAATTCTGTTTTGAAAATCGACCATCGTAATTGTAAGCATCAGCCATTAATTTTCCATTTTTTTCACAGATCATGCAACTTCATCATGTGTAATTTCTCTTAAATTAGATATATTATTTGAAATTGAAATCCTTTTAACTTGAGAATAATTATCAATATTATTTAAAAAATACGGAGAATGGGTGATTAAAATTTGATTATTGTATTGTCTAGAAAGTTGCATTAATCTATTTTTAAAATGATTTTGATGATTGGGATGTAAAAATAGTTCGGGCTCTTCAATTAAATATAAATTCAAAGTTTAGTAGAATTAGACTCTACTTCAGCCATATTACATATTAATGAAAAAATTAAAGACCTTTGATATCCCATACCTTGTGAATCTACCTTTAATTTATTACCTTGAACATTAACATATGGTTCAAATGAATTTTTTATTAAAGCATCAGGTTTTGGGGGATTTAAAGTAAAATCAAGTTCTTTATCTCCATAATCTAACATATGTCTTTTTAAGATTTTTTTAATTCCCCAAAAGCACTATCATCCCCATCCCCTATATAATCTGATAGCTCTTCGATAGCCTCTTTACATTTGTATATTTTTGCGATTTAGCATCCTCTTCATGAACACGTTCAATAACATATTTTGAAACATAGTTTATTCATGGTTGAATTAGCTGTTAATTTTAATTCATCATCTCAATTGTTTTATTGAAGGCACAAAAATAATATCATACAATTTTTGGAAGATTGATGGATTTCGGGTCTTTCCATTCTTTTATTAATCTATGGTTAGCAAGCTGTGGCTTTTCATTTAAGTTATTCAATAAGCCTCTATTGAAATTTTTTACCAGTTTCATCTGCATAATCTTCTAAAAATTCAATGGCATTACATCTGATCATAAAAAGAGATTCAAGTTTTACGAGGATTCCCCTTAAAATCGGTATTTAATCCTCTTTTGACAATTTTGTGTTTTGATGTTTAAACAAACCACTAATCAACATGATATTACTCTTTCCGGAATTATTTTCACCTACATGAGTGTTATAGTCTTCTGCTGTTAATTTAGTAGTTAATATGGATTAATTCCTTCAATTTACAATCATTTTCTATTTGAATGAATTCCCTCTAATCTTATTTTACCACGACATATTTAGCAATGAGTGAATCTCTGATTCTGATAAAACCGATGGTTCTTATTAGAAAGAATTTGATCAAATATAGGTCCAAGAATTCTCATAATCTTAATAATTTCTTCAGCAGGCAATACACATTCATCCTCTAGAACATATCTGGCCACTGCAGATAAGTGACCATTCAAGCAATATTTTTTATACTTTTTTCGTAGTTGTGATCATAAATAGGTCTCGTAGCTAAGAGTTGAAAGAACAGCAAGCATACTTCCAGTACTTGTTAGTGTCTCCTTTAAATATTGTTTCCGGACTCTTCCAAATATAGTGTCACCATGCAACAAATCTCTTACCCGATAGCATTTTCGAAGAAAATATGAACATCTAATATGTTTCCATTCTTTGTGTTGGCTAAATCAGGTAATAAATCATCATTCCACCGTCTTTGAGCCATGAGTTTGCATTAAGTCGCAAAAATCTGCAAGTGTACCTCTTCCCAACCTTAGCAATAACCTAACCATTTCTCCGCCACTAGATTTGTAGGGGTTTCCGTCATCATTAGGAAATTCAAAATTGTGAACCAATGCTCGAAAATTGTCCTACCTATTTCTTCTACATTTGGTTCATTTTTTGGTTAGTCGATTTTTTGGTCAATTGAATTCAGTATTTTTCCAATCTTTTTGTTCTATAAAGTTGAAAAAATTTCAGATTTTTATTTATCTCGTTATTTGCTTGATAGATTCCAATGCGATGCAAAGTCTATTGAACATCTTTCTAGAAATAATATATAAAAAATTCTCGTCTGCAATTTCAGCTTATCAACAAAAATTTCTAACTCTTTGATTAATAAAAAGGATTTTCGAATCATATCTAGCCAATCTCCAACTCAGTCAATCTGATTCTATGAGATCCTGTCATTGAAATTAATATATCATTCCTTTTCAGATAAGGCTCAATTTTTTCATCAATATGATTATTTAAAATTTGACATCTATCAAATGAAACCTTTAGAGTTATATTTTTAATTTTTATTACAGGAACTCCTTCATCTTCAAATTCTGAAGATTTAAATGCATATCCATTTTTTATCCAATAAAGTCTCCTAGCTTACAATATTGCCATCCTTCTGGAATCTCGTTATTTCCCAAAAATTAGAACTCATAACCCAATCCCCCTAAATGCCTTAATCTCCTCTTCAAGCTCTTTAAATTTTCAGCCAATTTAAATCAATTTCTTCATCTTTTCCTCAAATTCCTCTGGATCTTCTTCTTCCTCTGCAAATCCCACATAACGCCGGAGTCAAAATATAACCATGTTTTTTCAATTTCTTCTATTTAACAGATTTACAGAATCCCCTTAACATCCTCATATTCTCTCTTCCTCTTCACCTCTCCAAGCATGATAAGTATCTGCAATCTGGGCCATATCTTCTTCATTTAGTTCCCGATGAGTCCTATCAACCATAGTCCCTAATTTACGAGCATCAATAAACAATACTTCCCCTTTTCTATCCCTGAATTTCCCATTTCCTTTATCCTTGGCCAAAAACCATAAACAGGCAGGAATACCAGTATTATAAAACAACTGTGAAGGTAAAGCAACCATACAATCCACCAGATCATCTTCAACAATCTTTTCACGGATTTTACCTTCCACTCCACCAGCAGACATGGATCCATTGGCCAAAACAAAACCAGCCACACCATTAGGCCCTAAGTGATGAATAAAATGCTGTACCCAAGCAAAGTTCGCATTCCTTTGGTGGCATACCATAAGTCCACCGTACATCATCCTGCAGTTGATCGGCCTTCCAGTCCTTGTCATTAAAAGGTGGATTGGCCAGTATATAATCGGCCCGGAGGTCGGGGTGTTTATCTTCAATGAAACTGTTTCCCCACTGGATATTGGAGTCTATTCCTCTGATGGCTAAATTTATTTTACATAATCGCCAGGTGGTCTGGTTGGATTCCTGTCCATAGACTGCAATATCATCCAGTTTTCCTTCGTGGGCTTGCACGAATTTTTCACTCTGGACAAACATTCCTCCTGATCCACAGCAGGGGTCGTATACCCGGCCGTGGTAGGGTTCAATCATTTCCACCAGAATCTTGACAATGCTCCGGGGAGTGTAAAACTGGCCTCCCTTCTTACCCTCAGCATTGGCAAACTGGCCCAGGAAGTACTCATACACCCGGCCCAGAATATCCTTGCTCCGGTTTTCCCTATCTCCCAGACCTATTCCACTGATTAAATCAATGATTCCACCTAAGCTCTGCTTGTCCAGGGCTTCCTTGGCATAGTCTTTAAATAAAACACCTTTAAGATCAGGGTTTTCCTTTTCAATGGCATCCATGGCAGAATCAATTAAAATTCCAATATCTGGCTGTTTGGCCTTACTCTGTAAGAAGTCCCAACGGGCTTCTTGAGGCACCCAGAACACATTTTGGGCCATGTACTCGTCTTTGTCTTCCGCGTCGGCCAGTCCTTCTGGATCGTTTTTTAGTTCCTGATATACCTCGTCAAAGGCATCTGATATGTATTTGAGAAATATTAGTCCCAGTACTACGTGTTTGTATTCAGCAGCATCCATATTGTTCCGTAATTTGTCTGCTGATTGCCAGAGTTTTTGCTCAAATCCCAGATTCGCACCATTGTTAGTTTTAGCCATTTGCACACCGAATAAAATAATAAATTTCTAATTAATTTTTATTTGTAATATTTAATAGTTAACCTTTTTTATTTAATTTTTAGAATCTAATTTTGTTGAGAAAATTAGGTTAATATTTTATATTGTAATATTAAAAATTATATACAAGTAACTATTTTATTTTAGGTTGAGTATCATTTTAAAGTGAATATTCAAATGTTAAACATTTATTAATCAGATTACATTATATATAGATAGTAAAAAAGATTAAATTATATATTTCTGGGAGGTTCAATTAATGATTTGGAATATTGATGAAAATAAGTTTTTATGTTGTCC
The DNA here is from genome assembly GCA_963774795.1 of uncultured Methanobacteriaceae archaeon. GTDB lineage: Archaea > Methanobacteriota > Methanobacteria > Methanobacteriales > Methanobacteriaceae > UBA349. Next base: position 7,427 of record CAVZGI010000004.1, on the reverse strand, counting down.
TAAATGCAATAATATTAATAAATCAGATATTCATTATTGTTCTAAATGTGGATATAACTTAAATTATATTGATAGTCTTAGGATGATATAGAATTAATATAGAAAGTGAACGATTTTCGCTGATTTATTGTTGGATTACTTAGATCTATTTTAGGATGCTTTAATTGCAATTTATTTATTTTCTCCAAGTTTGCAGTAGGTAAAATCAATGATTTAACATTTTTCATTTGATATCATGTTATGATAATTCATTTGGTGTGATTTATTGAGCTATTTACTAGGTTTATCAATTGTATGCAGAGTTTAAATTGTGAAGCTATGAATATGACGAATCTATTGTAAATTCATCCATGATTCTCACTTTTTTTATAGTCAATTTTTCATTAATTGGTCTATATATGTATATAACTGCTTTAGGAGTGGCAAGTGTTCTAAAATCTATTTTTGGCGGTTCTAATTATTCCACTAATACTACAGCTGTTGCTAATTCAACAGCCACAAGTATTGATCCATGGATTTTTATTAACTCCATTGGCCATGCTATTTATGGTTATTGCAATGGCTTACATTGGTGGATTTATCGGAACATTTGTTAAAAAGATGATATCCAATAGGTAATGTTATATGGCCCTGAATCACTATAGATTCTGTAAATTAATATACAAAACATATTTAAAATATTAACTTATTTTAAAAATTCCACAAATAAAAATTCCTTTTCATGTTCATCATTTATAATGTTTTAACCCATTCCACCTATTAAAAAAGTTTAAAGTAAAAGTTTATATATTTAAAGATTACTATATAATAATAAGTATAATACATTTTTTAAGAATTATACTAAGGAAGGTGTGGAAAATGAAAATGAAAATACTAGCGTTATTAGCTGCAGTATTCATTGTTTGTTCTGCTTTACATTTTATAGAACCCACCGCAGCGGCTTCGGCCAAAAAAGGATATCTGGTAGATAAGGGTACTACATATTTCATGGATGAAACTGAGCCCAGTTTATATTATAAATTTGAATGGAAGACTTACTGGTACAGTAAAAATGTAAGAACAGTGAAAACAGTCCAGTATGAGAGATTCTCCAAAACTGCTAAATGGAAAGTGCTGGCCACAGGATCAATTACCATGTATAAAGTATCTAAAACAAAAATGAAGTTTATAGATATTGATAAATATAAAGGTAAAACCTCCAAATGGGTATATTATGAGAAAACCAAATTAGATACTCGAAATTACTATTGGAAGGTCTTCCGCCCAGGTTTAGTAAATCCTTCTCCAGAATAATTTTTTTTAAATTTTTTTAAATACTTTTTTTGCAAGATAAATAATATTTTAAATTTTTTCTCTCAAATAATCCACTTATATACCCATCATTTATAATGTCCTAAAACAAAGTATAAATAGCATAATACTTTTTAAAATTATACGAGCAAAAACATGAAAGCAACTGAAAAATGTCTAATCGAATCAAATGCAATTGTAGAGGCCTTAGGCCAGGGCAAACAAACCATTCTAGTAAGGAATTATCAAAATACCTTGAAGGAATTTTTACTTTACCCGGATGTTACTTATCTGGAAAATGAGAAGTATCTGGACAGTTTTAAAGATCATTCCTTTGTCCAGGAAAACTCCAAACCTAAAGAAGAGGGCCCGGAATATGAAGTCAAATATTTTGCCACCGTGGAAGAGGAGATTGAAAAACCAGCCAGTGTTATGGATGATTTAAGTAAATATCATATCTGGACCACTAACCATGTCAATGATTATATTAATTCTGACAAGACCTATGTCTGGTTATTAAGAATTTATAAACTAAAAGAACCAGTTGTAACCAACCGGACCAATGGTATGGTTTATGCCAATACCGATATTGAGATTTCTGTGGATGATATAGAACCAGTATTATCTGATGCGGAATTCAATAAAATAAAAGATGAATTAAAATAGGTATGGCCTTTTCCTCTTTTTAAAAGAGGTCTTCCCATACTTTCTTTTAGAAATAGAACCTTAATAAACATATAAGTGATAATTATGGCCCTGAAACTCTATGATCTGGTTAATAAAGTAGAAGAACTTGAAAATGCTACCATCTATGTGGAAAATTACACCAATGAAGAGGTTGATGGAAAGGAGATCCACCGGGTGGAAATGAATGTGGAAGATGCTGACACCGAAGAGGTCACCGGCCCTTATATCCTGGAAGAAGAATCCAAACAGACCCTGGACCAGCAGGTTAAATTCACCCTGGGTGCTTATTTCAAGAAAATAGATGTGGTAAATAAATTATATTAAAATAACGGCCCAAAATGAATAGAATATAAATAATTAAAAAAATAATAAAAAAAGAAAAACTTATTTTTTGTTGTTTTTCTTTTGCTTCTTTGTTTTGACTTTTTTAGCAACTTTAACTTTTTTAGTCACTTTGGCTTTTTTGGTACTCATTTTAGTGAGTAAACCCTGTTTAATGGCCACTTTATGTTCCAGTGCTGCTGTTCTTTTAACAAAACTGTTAATTCGTCCATCAATACTGGTACTGTTACTTAATGATGGATTTTGTGTAAATGCTGCAATTTCACTGTTTAATTTATTGGCCTGTTTTTCAAACTGAGTTAATGCATTTAAAAGACCTTTTGCTTTGGTATTAGTTGCATAAGTTGATTTTAAACCTTGTATTGTTGCAATCAGTGCAGTTAGTTTACTTTGAGTATCAGTTAAGGTTTGAAGTTGCTGTGGGGTCAAGGTAGAATTTGCTGTGGTATTATTGGTGGTATTGTTTAAAGAATCATTGTTCATTGTTTCATTGGTTGCATTGGTACTATTATCGGTAATCGCCTGGGATATTTCATCTGCAAATATTGGCAGTGTTAAAACCAGACTTATAGCCGCCACTATTAAGATCATAGATAATTTTTTCATAGATCCGCCTCCACTTAGAAATTTGTTATTTTAATTATATAAGGGTTGCTATGCCTTAATTTTTAAAAAGAACATATATTATGGCTTTTTGTGATTTATATATAAATGATAACTAAAATGTTGTGACTATAATCACGATTACAATTTTTTGATTTTTAGATAATTTAGTTATTCAAAAATAATCTAAAAAAGATCCCCACAAATTTACAGCTTTTTTAAAATTCCCCTTCATTTTTATAGATAAATTTATATATGCTAATGTTAAACTTTTACTTGAAATAATATCTAGTCGGAAGTATCCTTCCGTCTAGGATAATGATTGGTAATTAAAAACCTCGATAAAAATTTGAAAAATTAGTAAAACGACGTGAAAATGGAGGAATGAAATGGATCTAAAAGATAAAAGAAATATCATTGCTTTGTTTTTAGTCATAGCCATTGTTAATATAACTCCTGCCTCGGCCATGTCCATTGGTGATATTAACAATCAAATATCCAGCGACATTAACACCTACAATGGATATAACTGGTGGCAAAAGCTGTGGAACACAGGGAGTATACTGAATTCTCTGTTTAATATAGGAATGGAATTAAAAGACGAAGTATCAAATCTTAAAGATCAAGCTTTAAATTCCAAAAACGATGCAGAGGGTATGCAGAACAAATTGGGAAATCTAAATTCATTAATAAATGATCGTAAAGCACAGTCCCAAAATGAAGCTGATCAAAGGGATAAATTAATTGCCGAAACTAAAGAAAATATCCAGAAAAACGCAAATAATTCCCTGGAAAATAGTAGTCAGACCGAAACTGCATCAAATATAACAGCAAATAATACCAACAAGTCATCAGAGAATTCTGAGAATTTAGATAATCAGTCTAAAACAAATCCCAGTGTAACTGACCCATCGGGTGAAATTCTCAATGAATCAACTAAAACCGATCTTAATCAGACCACCAAAACTAATCAATCAACAACAACTGAACTTAATCAAACCACTAAAACTAATCAATCAACCAAACTTCAGAAAAAAAGTGAATCTAAAGTAGCTATTTCCAATTATTCCCGAGATGATGCCGAAAAATATGTAAAATCATATTTTAAAAAGCACAATGTTAATTATAGTGAACTGGAATTAAGCCCCAATGAATTAGAAAATGGTTACATAGTTCAATTATTAAAAGATGGGGTCTTCAAATACTGGGTCTTTGAAGGTTACACTACCAATGGAAAAGGAAAATTTGTTAGTTTAACCACCGGTAATGAGGTAAGTGAATCAGTAGATTATATTAGTTTTAAAAACGCATTTACCGGATTAGCCTATAATTTAGAGGGAGATGAAGATCCAGAAACAGAAAATGTATATCATAGCGTAAAATCTATACAACAACTCCAGATTGATGGCCTGGATCCTCTCCAAAAAAAGATTAAAGAGCAAACAGACTGGGGTGCGGCTTCCAATTACATTACCATTGGAGGTGGATTCATCTCTGGTTTGGGATTCATTCTGGCTACGGCAAGTGCACTTTTTGCCGTAATATTATGTCTGGCCACAGCCGCTGGTGCTACTATTGTACTGGGCATACCTTGTGCTTTGATTGCGACAATATCAGCCTGGGCCGCGGTCCTCACAGGAGTATTTGCAGTTATATTACTGGCAATAGGACTTCCCTTGACTATTGGGGGAGGAATTGCCTTAGAAGAATGTAATAGAATGAATGGATATGATACTATGTTATATAACAGGTTATTATCTGATTACAATTCAGACACAATATGATCTTATTTTATTTTTTTTATTTTGGTTTTAATTAAGAAAATTAGCTACTTTTATTTGATAATAAAGAAAACAAGAATTTAATTAAATTATTATATTTAACAAAACATTTTAATTCTATTTAAAAATAAAAAAAGAAAAAAAGTATATTATTTTTTACTACTTACCAATCCACCTAATACCATAAATAAGGCCATTATAAGGGCTATTAATGGTATTCCGGTGTGTTGCATGGAAACTGCTTTTACTTGAGTATTGTTGGTGTTATTGTTGTGTTGTTTCCAGGTATTGCTGCAGCATTGAAAGCTAAGCTCTGGGTATCGTTGTTTAATTGAGGGTCGTAGGCACTGGTTGATAGTTCAGGATTAATTAAATAGCTTCCTGCAGTTTGGATTTTCAAAGACAACCACATGTAAGGATCTCCTACTGGCACATCACCAATAGTCCAGGTCACCGTCCGGGTGGCCGCATCATAGGTGTAGTTTCCCACATCTACTTTAGCTCCCGCAAATTCCAAACCTTGTGGAATAACATAGGTCATAACCACATCTGCAGCAGTGTCTGGTCCTTTGTTACCGACTTTTAGAGTGTACACCACAGTATCACCAACCATAGGGTTGGCCTTATCTAGCAGTAACATTCAGGTAAAGACTGGAAACTGGAATAATAGTCACATTAGTGTATACGGTTTGATAATCACTCACCGCATTTAAATGGGCTATTCCTGCAGTTTCATCAGCAGTTAGAGTGGCGGTGGCAATTCCATTAACTATTTGTTTGTCTATGGTCTTACAGCCAATGCTTCCTAAGTCAGTGTTGAAAGTCACTAGCATTCCATCAGGTATGTGTCCATTTACCGGGTTTAGTGGTACAATATTGTCACTGCTAAAAGCTGCGTTGTTGAAACTAACAGTTACTAAACTGGTCTGGCCGTTGTTAATAGTTGTAGGTGTAGCATTGATGGTCATGAATATCCATGGCCCGAAGGTTCCTACTCCAGAGTTCTTGAATTCTGCTGGAGAGTTACTTCCCCACCAATTGTAACCTACAGCTGGTAGTCCGTGGCTGAGAGGTTGCAGGTTAATGTAGTTGTATTCGCTGTTGTTAACTATCCTGTTGAAAGTGATGGTCTCGGCCAGGCCGTTTTCCAGGTAGTTACTGAGGCCTATTCCGCGTATGTTGTTGAAGATATTGTTTCCTGTGATAAGGTTGCCGTAGTAGTTACTCCATAACCCGTAGCGAGCATTACTGGAGATCACATTGTTTTTAATGATGTTATCTAGTGGAAGCTCCCAGGGTAATCCCATCAAGAACAGTGTTTTTTACGGTGTTGCCTTCAATCAGGTTATTATCACAGAACCGGTTGAGGTAGATACCGTAGCCATTGCTGTTAACCATGTTGTTGAGGATGTTGTTATAAGTGGAAGTTTCAGTAATGAAGATTCCTACATTGGCATTATTGGAAACATTGTTTTCAGAGATGTTGTTGTAGTTTGAGGCATAGGTGTAGATCCCATTTAAACAGTTAGTAATGGTGTTCTGGTTAATGGTGTTGTAGCTGGCAGAATTTAGATAAATTCCGTTTCCTGCATTAAATCCATTAATGGTATTCCCTGTTATGATAACATTAGATGCACCATTGACATAGATCCCATTAGGTTGTGAGTTTAAACCATTGTTTACTTCTATATCGTCCAGGTGGCAGTCGTTTCCCCATTGGCTGATACCTAAAAATCCTATACGTACGTCATTCCGACCAGTATAAGAACTGATAGATATGGAGTGTTGTTTCCATCCTGCAGTTACATCCCTACGGTCAATGGCAGACCCTACATTATTCCAGGTTAGTCCTCCGTCAGTAGAAACTTGTAACTGAACCCTGTCATAATTACTAACATAACCCGTATCATGGAACATCCAGAAAGACACATAAGCACTGCTTAAACCACTTAAGTCCAGACCAGTGGTTCGGTATAATCTTGCATTATTTCCATAGTAAGCAGTCCATGAGTTAAAATAGACCAGATTAGGACCACTGTGAGCTGCATATCCTGATGGATATCTGGTTCCCAGCATTGGTTGCCCAATTTCCACTATAACCATTGACATCAACTACAGCCCATCCTGAAGGTAGGGTAGGAGCGCTTACACTGTCAAAGTTCTCACTGAATAGATTGTTTTTGTAACATTATTGATAGTAAATCCTTGTATAGTAGAACCACTTCCAGCAGCCGTAATAGTGAAACTACCATTGACTATGGTGTTAGGGCCAGTGGCTCTAATAGTCAGGTTCTTGTTTACCACCACATTTTCGGTGTAAGTCCCTGGTTCCACATTAATAGTGTCTCCATTAAGGGTTAAAGGATCGTCAATAGCTGATTGAATAGTGATGTAACTGATATTAGTCCGGGTGTTTAAAGGATCCGGAAGCGTAGTGTTATTGGTGTCCACAGCCGAAACTGCGCCGGCAGAGATTAATGCAAACAGAGTAATCAAAACCATTATTATAAATTGTTTTTTCACGTTTTCACCTCCTTTTAAATGATTATAAAATTGAATTTAATCTCTCAAATCAAGGCCCTATCAGCCTTAAATGAGCTATTAAATGATTTAGGGGAGAAAAACTAACTAAGATAAAAATCAGTCATATTCCCCCCAAAAACAGATGTTAAAACATCCTATGTAATAATAAGAAGGAGTATGAATAAAATTTTCTATTTAATT
>CAVZGI010000003.1:0-351115 GCA_963774795.1 uncultured Methanobacteriaceae archaeon | reverse complement strand
TTATCCCTTCGAGCAACAGTATAAACCTCTTTAATTATTTTGGTTAAACTTTCCTCGTTTCTTGATTAAAGTCTTGAATTTGTTCTGATAATCAAATATCTCACTATCGGTTAATAGAATCCTACCACAAGTATTACAAGTGGATCTTAGTATTTTGTGAATAGTATCTGCGAATCCTACGTGAATTACAGGTCTGGCCAGATTTATATTTCCAAAGTGACCCTGACAGTCTCCACCTTTAGTACCACAGGTTCTACATTTTAAACTTGGATCAATAACTCCTAAACGTGGATCCATTAGCCCATTTTCAATAGGGTATCCATCTTCGTCGTAGGTGTCTGGTGTTACAATTTTAGTAACAGACATACTTCCTATGTCTTCAGGAGACATTAGTCCGAAGTTGATCTGGGAAATTTTCTTTAAAATTCCTTCTTTTGAAGTCTCTTGCAAGGTTTTATCTCCTTTAAATTTCTCCTAATATAAATCCCTTATTTTAATCTATAATCATTTTTTGAAAAATCATGAAATTAAATTCATTTAAAAAAATGATTAGGCCTTGTCCTCCAGAACCAGTTTAGGGAATATACATAGGCTCTTTAGTTCGTCCAGTAAAAGTTTGAATGCATATGAAATTTCCACTGGGAATGACTCTGATTCTCCACAGATAGGACAGTATGTTTTATCCCTTACTCTGTCGTGAACTGCTACCATACCACATTCGCTGCATACAATAGCTTCGTATTTGTCTGATTCATCTAATAATCGTTCTTTAAGGGCTAAAGCAGCTCCGTGAGCAATAAGACAATCTCTTTCCATTTCTCCAAACCTTAAACCACCCTCTCTGGCCCTACCTTCGGTAGGTTGACGGGTCAGTACTTGTACTGGTCCTCTGGATCGTGCATACACTTTATCAGTGGTCATGTGGTGCAGTTTCTGGTAGTAAGCAACTCCAACGAATATCTCTGCTTCTATTCTCTCACCAGTAATTCCATTGTATAATGATTCTACACCTGCTGTTTCATATCCATTTGATTTAAGGGCGTCTTTAATGTCAACTTCCAGTTCTCCAGTGAATGGAGTTCCGTCGATTCTTCTTCCTTCCATACATCCAGCTTTTCCACCTAACATTTCCAGTACCTGTCCAATAGACATCCTTGATGGAATAGCGTGAGGATTAACTACTAAATCTGGTACAATACCGTTTTCAGTGAAAGGCATGTTTTCCTGAGAAACTATGAGTCCTACCACCCCTTTTTGCCCGTGCCGGGAAGCGAACTTATCACCAAATTCAGGTTGTCTCTGGTCCCGAACTCTTATTTTTGCTAATCTGCTTCCTTCAACGGTTTCAGTTAGCAAAACAGCGTCTACAGTTCCTTTTTCTCCGTGCCTTACTGTAACTGAAGTTTCCCTTCTTCTCTCAGCCACCGTTCCAAATTCATCTATTTCTTCTAAAAACCTTGGTGGTGAAGTTTTACCAATCAAAACATCTCCAGATGAAACAATAGATTCTGGATTTACTACACCGTCGTCGTCCAGGTGACGGTAAGCTTCTTCAGATCGGTATCCCCGAACACCTTTTTCAGGTATTTCGAAATTATCTTCTTGTCCTCCAGGATATCTCCTTTCAGAAGCTTCATAAGATCTGAAAAATGATGATCTGGAAAGTCCACGTTCAATAGAAGCTTTATTTAGAATTAAAGCATCCTCCATGTTGTAACCTTCATAAGACATAACTGCTACCACGAAGTTCTGTCCAGATGGACGTTTGTCGTATCCAGTGGCATCAATGATCCTGGTTTTAACAATAGGTGTTTGTGGATGGTGTAAAAGGTGAGCTCTGGTATCGGTACGCATACCATAGTTAGAAACATATAGACCCAGTGCCTGTTTGGTCATTCCTGCTTCCATAGTATTCCTTGGTGAAGAATTGTGGTTGGCAAAAGGAATAATTCCGGCACAAATACCCAGCATGGTTGATGGATCTATTTCTAAATGAGTGTGATACTCATTTAACTCGGCCAGTGACATGGAAATATAGGCGTTTTCTTCTTCCTCAGCATCGAGGTATTCAATAACATCCTTCTTGAACCAGATCGTCCCATTTCATTTCTCCATCTTTCATTCCGGCGATTTGTTCTTCTTGAAGTAATGGTGCTGCGTCGTTAACAATGATTAAAGGCCTTCTAGCTCGACCTGGATCATTAAATATATAAATTTCATCAGTTTCAGAATAATAAGTAATATTCATCTCATCAGAGATCTCTCCAGTTCTTCGTTTTGCCCTCATTTCATCTACGAAGTTTTCTGGATCGTCACAGGTCCCGATGAGTTTCCCGTTTATATAAATTTTAGCTTTTCTCACGAAATTGCCTCCCGATTAAAAATCAAAGAATTATAAAAAAAATGGAGTTAGTTCTAGAACTACCCATCTTTTTGATGATATTTTCAATTTCTGCAGGATCTGAGCCTTCAGATATCTTGGCCATAAGAGCCAGATTTTTTACCAGACCACAATTTGGACCTTCTGGGGTTTCATTAGGACAAATTTTACCAAATTGGGTTGGGTGCAAATCCCTTGCTTCAAAGTGAGGTTGACTTCTGCTTAATGGAGAAACAACCCTTCTCATGTGTGATAAAGTACCCATGTAACTGGTTCTATCCAGAAGCTGGCTTACACCTGCTCGTCCACCTACCCAGTTTCCGGTGGCTATGGCGTGTTTAATGTTTTCAGTTAATACATCAGAACGTACTGCTTGTTTAACAGAAGGTTCTTTACCTCTAGCCAGACTTCTCTCTAGCTGATAACTCATATCTCTGGTTAAACTGGTGAATGCAACACGGAATAAATCTTCCATTAAATCTCCAGATACTCTCAGTCTTTTATTAGTGTAATGGTCCTTGTCATGTGGTTCACGTGTTTCAGAAATAACTTGAAGTAACATTTCAGTCATTTCAGCCAGATAAGTGGCTTTTTCAGCACGTGTTTCTGATTCTACACCCATGTGTGGTAATAGATATCGATCAATGACGTCTTCTGCCCTTCTAATCCGGTATTCTTCAGTCATACCTTTAGCGACTCTGTTTCCAATGTATTTAATGGCACTGGTTTGTAAGTATTGTCTTCTTCTTCCTGAGACAGTTCTTCCATTTCTTTTGGTTCTAATTTAAGGCCCTGATCAGAAACCTGTATATCGTCAGCTATAATCATTTGATAATTGAAATCATCAGAAATATGGGTGATAATTTCTTCATCAGTAGATAATCCTAATGCTCGCAGTAAAACAACCAGTGGTATTTCTCCAGGAACGTAAGGGAATGAAATTCTTAAGAAAACTCCTGTTTTTCTTGGTTTTCGGTATTCTAAAGAAATTCTTGCTCGGAAACCACTTTTTATAGATGTAACAATGGCTCTAGCACGCTTAGGTCTTCATTTTCCCCAATTCTTTCGAGAATGATTTTATTAGGAGCGATTTCTTCCATGGTAACAATAGCTCTTTCAGAACCATTTACAATGAAATAACCACCAGGATCTTGAGGATCTTCTCCTTTAGCCACTAATTCTTCTTCATTTAAACCATTTAGATGACATATGTCAGATTTAAGCATCAGAGGTAGTTCCCCAATGTAAACTTTTTCAAAATCTGGTTCGCTTTCTCCTTCTTTTAAAAGACGCATTTCCAGATACATATGAGCAGAATAAGTTAAATTTCTAAGTCGGGCTTCTGTTGGAAATATTAAGACTCTTGGAACCATCTGCTTCTTTAGTAAATGGCTTTTTAATTTCCAGTTTTCCTGTTTCTACAGAGTATTCCCCTTGTTCTAAGTCAATAGGCTCAGTTATATCAATTATGTCCTGTATTCGATGATTTACAAAGTCGTTATAGGATTTAACGTGGTGATCTACCAGGTTGTGTTCATCAAAAAATGCGTCTACCAATCCCCATGCACTCTTTTTCATGGACTTCCTCCAAAAAATAAATACTACAAAATTTTTAGCTAAAATATTAGTTTAAAATATAGTTTTGTCTAATTTTTAATACTCATTATTAAATCACTAATCAAATCATACTTAATCAAATAGACTTGTTTAATACTGTTGAAATGTTTAGATTATAAGTTGATTTTTGAGTTATTAGAGTAAAAAATATTAAATAAGAATTAAATAAATTGAACCACTCAATTTAATCATGCACCAGCCTATAAGTAACAAATTTTCCTGCTGTGGCGCTTTTACGAGTTATTTCAAGTACATCTCCTGCTTTAGCTCCAATAGCTTTAACAACAGGATCATCAGTTTTTATTTTAGGGAATTGTTCAGGATGTGCTTCAATTTTTTTAAGTACTTTAGAAACTTCAGATTCAGACAAAATAACATGATCGGGAACTAGTTCGTGCTTTAAGATATCTTTCTTCACAATATATCCTCCAGTTAAAAAAATCCCAATAAAAAATCAGAAAACGGGCCCGACGGGAATTGAACCCGCGGCCACTTGGTTAAAAGCCAAGCGCTCTGCCAGACTGAGCTACGGGCCCTAATGGAACGCCCTGGCCGGGAATTGAACCCGAGTCGCGGGCTCGACAGGCCCGCATGATAGCCCCTACACCACCAGGGCAGGTTTCCAGAATTAGAGCATTTTAAAGTATTTGGTTACCTGCTTATATACTTTTCTATTAAAGCGAGTATTCGTACTATATATTCATACTAATTCTACAGCGCTGATTAATTAGGGATGTTAAGATATAGATATATCTTTGATTATTTTTATAGTATTTAAATAGTACGGTTGAGTTTTGTTCTCAAAAATTATTAACTCAATTAGATTAGAATTAGATGGCATTTTTTATTATTTCATCTATGAATCTGATCTTAATTAAATTCTAATTTATAAAGCATTATATATAATAGTATCTATTATATCGACCGCTTTTGAGATCAAAAGTCCCGCCTGCCGGACTTGAACCAGCAACCCTCGGATCTACAGTCCGATGCTCTGCCAAATTGAGCTAAGGCGGGTGATTGATTATTGTATATGTTTAAATTTTTCATCTATTGGATAATTAATACATGAATATAATGTATGAATTTTAAGAATGGGACCACCCGGATTTGAACCGGAGTCTCAGGCTCCCAAAGCCCAAAGGATCGACCAAGCTACCCTATGGTCCCCATTGTTTAATTAAGTTATATCAATCTAAGTTTATTTCTCGTACTTAGAGCCCCGGACGGGAATTGAACCCGCGACCACGAGATTACAAGTCTCGCGCTCCACCAGACTGAGCTACCGAGGCATTTTGATTTTAGGAAGTATTTACTTAAATACTTTGTGGTTATTGATTTTCCACATTGCCTTAAACGGTATCTTAGTAAGATAAAGACCTTTATTTATATTAAATATATTTCTTATACTATTCAAGTCTAATTTCAAGTATTTTTTAATCTAATACTTAATATTTAACGAGGTAACAAATCAGTTAGATGTTATTGCTTTTATAGTTTGCTATTTGGAGATTATTATTAATTATATTTGAATTTATATTTATTATTAAATTTATCCCTAATTTGCCTCAATTCTGAAAAAAGCATTTAAATCTTTAAAATTAAACATTCCTACAGTCTTTATAAATACTATATGTAGGATTAAAAATAAATTCGAAAATCAAGTAGAAAATATTATAAGGAAATAAATTTAAAATATAGTTAAGAATGTAAATGGAATTTTAATAATGATTTTATCATCGAATAACAATATCATTATTATTTAATTAAATCCACATCTGGGTTTAAATTAATTATTTATTTATTACAGCCACTTCTTCCAAGACTTTCACCACTGGAAGTTCTTCACCCACCTAGAAGACTTATACTTGCTCCACCACCACTACTAATATGGTCAATTTCACCTTCAAAACCCATTTGAACTGCAGCAGCAGCGAGGTGGCCTCCTCCAATAATAGAAAATCCTTCTGAAGAAGCAATGGCATTGAGTATGTCATCGGTCCCAATACTGAATTCTGGATTTTCAAAAACTCCTGCTGGACCATTGGCAAATATGGTTTTGGCCTGACGTATCTTCTGAGCATATAATTTGATAGTTTCTGTCCCAATATCATATATTGGAAGATCTGGAATCTTATTAACTGGAACATCCATTCTTTTATCATCTTTACAAATAGCCACATCCACTGGTATTAAAATTTTGTCCTTAAATTTTTTAATTAGCCTCTCCGCAACCTTTACAAAATCAGAATATCCTTTTTTCTCAATAAATTCTTTATTACATTTACCAATTTTGGCCTTTGATGCCAGAAGGAATATATTGGCCACTAATCCAGTAGTCAGAATTAAATCAGCACTTCCATTTTCCAGAACATTTTCCATGACCATAATGGAATCATCAACTTTTACCCCACCTAAAACATATACGCAAGGCCTCTGAACATTATCTAATGGCACCATAAAGAATTTTAAGCTCTTTTTCCATTAATCTTCCTGCTGCAGATGGTAATTCAAAGGCAAATCCAACTAATGATGGCTGGGATCGATGGGCAGTGGCAAAAGCATCGTTAATAAAGTAATCAGCAACTGATGAAAGTTTTTTCACCATATGGGTTTCGGCTTGTAGGTGAGCTTCTCGTTTTAAAACTTCTTCTGAGTAAAAACGAACATTTTCCAGGAGAAGGATATCGCCTGGCTTTAAGGCGGGCAATTGTTTCCCTGGCAGCACATCCAAATATATCTTCCACATAAATCACGGGCCGACCTAATATTTTGGATAAGACATGGGCGTGTTGTTCTAAGGTGGTAAAATCTTTTTTCCCGGGACGACTTTGATGGGCTAAAATTACTGTTTTAGCCCCTTTATCAGATAGTTCACTGATAGTTTCTGCATGAAGTTTCATTCTGGTATCGTCTAGTATAATTCCGGTATTAGGATCTACTGGGGAATTTATATCCACTCTGACCAGAACTGTTTTGTTGTTAAACTGAAAATCATCTATAGTATTGAATTTAAGTGACATTCATATCCTCCTTAAGCTGCCGAACCCAGTAGCTATTATAAAATAGTAGTTAGGAATCTATACTAAATCTAGATTACTTAAATTTTACTTACCAAATCTAAAAGTGCTTTTTCTGGACTTTTAGCCAGAATAATTCCTGATGCTAATAGAACACCTTCTGATCCTAAGTCCAGGGCTGCTTTCATATCATCTCCAGTGGAGATACCGGCACCACACAGAACCTTTACTGAAGGATTAATCTTCTGCACTGCAGCTACTGTTCCTTCAACTACTTCTGGTTCGGCCTGGGAAACAGGTATTCCTGATCCTATAAGTTCTGGAGGTTCCACAGCTACAAAATTAGGGCCTAATGAAGCAACTGCTGCACTGGTTTCAATATTATTAGTACAGACTACACTGAGCATTTTTTCTGCTTCAGATCTTTTAACAATCTCATCAATATCTGCCAGTTTCATTCTTTTCTCAGAATGATTAATTAAAGTACCTGATGCTCCGGCTTCTTGAGCACACTCCAAGAAAACACTTCCCGTGTGGCCGCCTGCAGTAATCGGGATCAATATGCTGGGCCAGTACCGGGATATCAACTTCTTGTGACAATTGTAAAGGTCCATATGCTGGGGAGCTACTGCAATATTCACTCCAGTTTCTTTTGCTACTTTTTCACATGCTTTAGCTAATTCTAAAGCATTTTTTCCAGTTGATTCCAGGTAGGTCTTGAAATTCAATATTACAATGGGAGTTTTTGAAATTAGATTCATTAAAATCCTCCAAATGACTAAATACAATAAGAAATTTATTTTTATATTATTATTTGGAATTAATATATTATAAAAATATTTGGTTTAAAAAAAATCTTAATTCAAGGCTTTAATATTATTTGTAGAAAAATAAGCTCAATATACTCCTAAAGAAGAAAAATTAGTAAATAAAATAATTAATTAATCATTAGTTAATATGCTTGAGAAATTTATTGTATAATCATCTTAAATCTAAAAAATCTTAAATTAAAAAATAAAAAAAGTAAACCTATTTAGCATTATAGGTTACTACTACCTTGCTTGCTTTAGCACATGTAGATGTGTAAGGTTTACTTCCATATCTTTTGGTAACCAGTGATGGTTCAAATGTTGTCCATTTTCCACCAATTTTTACCTGTGTCCAGCGGTGTCTGGATGAATATTTATTTGCACCCTGTACCACTCTCACAGTGTATCCATTTTTTTTGAGTATCTTTGCAGTCCAATCTGAGAGTCCCCAGCAGTCTCCGTATCCGGTTTTTTCAACGCCTGATGCGGTGTGTGATGCTCCGGATCTGTGGTTTAAGTGTTTGTTGATGTATTTTGCAAGAGTACTTAATCCAGCTTTTCCTTGCAATTTGTTTAACTGTGCTTTCTCTGCTGCAGTCGCTTTAGTAATTGTACTGGCAGCGCTTACCTGTGAAACTGTTCCATCGATTTTTAAAGTTGTTTTTGAAGTTTGGATATCTCCTAAAATAGCCCCTTGTGAAAAGGGCAAAAAACTCACTACCATGCATAATGCAATCAGTAGTGAATATCGCGAATGTCGCTTAATTGTACCGCCTCCATGTCTAAATGCCTTAAAAATGGCGTTTTATAGACTTTGGTAACAACATGTAGTATTCAATTTATAATCATATATAAATGTTTCTTTGTCAAAATGGACAAAAAGGCTTAAATAATGTCTTTTTTCAGATTTAAAGCATTTTAAAGGGCTTTGTAAAAAGTCTTTAAAACTCTTTTTATAAGGTTTCTTATCTTGAAAGAGTCTTTATAAATAACTCTGTCTTTGAAAATCTGCTTAAATGTGCCTTTTTATTTTTATTATCTATTAACTTCTCAATAATCTTTTAATCACGGAATTAAATTATCATTAAGGCTTAAACAGGAAAATCGTATTTATGATTCTCTGGAATCAATTTATATCTTAAATTTTTTTAATGGACTATTTTTGTATGGGGACATTAAAAGAGATCATTGTCGAATTTAACTGTTAAATGATGGTTAATTTACATAGGCTATATTAAAATGATCATAAAAATTAAAAATAGTTCTTATAGCACTAATTTAACTCAAAATTCTAAAAAATAACAAGTAGGTTTCATTTAAAATATTTATTAAATTATCTTAAATTAAACTATCCTTAAAATTAAATTAAAAAATAAAAAAGGGAGTAAACATTAACAGTTGTAAGTTTTTATTACAGAACTCACTTTTCCGCAAGTAGCGGTGTAATGTTTACTTCCATATTTTTTGGTAACTAGTGATGGTTCAAATGTTGTCCATTTTCCACCAATTTTTACCTGTGTCCAGCGGTGTCTGGAAGATGCTGATGTTGCACCTTGCACCACTTTAACTTGATATCCGTTCTTTGATAGCTTTTTTGCAGTCCAATCTGAGAGTCCCCAGCAGTCTCCGTACCCGGTTTTTTCAACACCTTCTGCGGTGTGTGCTGCTCCAGATCTGTGATTTAAGTGTTTATTAATGTATTTTTTAAGCGTATTTAATCCAGCTGTTCCCTGTAAATGATTAAGTTCTTCTTTTTCTGCTGCTGTGGCTGGAGTAATGGAACTTGTGCTCTTGCTTTTTTTGTAATAGGTCTTTTTGTATTTTTTGTATTTCTTGTAATAACTGGTTTTTTTGTATTTGTAGTACTTTTTCTTGGAATAACTTTTGTATTTCTTTTTGTAAGCGGCGCTTACTTCAGAAACGCTGTTATCCACTTTCAAAGTTGTTTTTGAGTTTTGTGTATCTCCTACAATGGCACCTTGTGAAAAGGGCAAAAAGCTCACTACCATGCATAATGCAATTAGTAGTGCATATATCGAATGTCGCTTAATTGTACCGCCTCCACGTCTAAATGCTAATAAAAGGCTTTTAGACTTTGGTAACAATAGATATTATTCACATTAGAAGACTATATAAATGTTTTGTTGAAAGATAGGACAACAAAGCTTATATATGGTTTATTTTTTCATTTAAAGCAATTAAATCAAATATTGGCCATCAATAGTTAAATTCTAAATTAAAGGTGTTATTTAGCTGAAAAAAGCATTATTTTGGGATATTTAGGGCTAAAATTTTATTAAATGGATTTTAATTATTAAACTCATCTAAAAATGTTTTTAAGTCAATTTAATAACAAAAATATTTTCATTTAGTCCTTTAAATTTTAAATAAACTTTTTTAATCGGTTTTATTTTTTTGTAAATTTAACATTTTAAATAATCTAGAATAAATTAATCTATTACCCTGTTTCTGCTACTGAAAAATGCTATTGAAAAATGTAAAATGAATTAATTATCGCGTATTTTCTGGCGATAAGTGGGGTTTCGAAGTCAAATCATAAGACCCATAAAAAGCACCAATTTTTCACTTTATAATGATTTGGCATAACTGGTATTGCTTATGGAGAAAACATATATGCTTTTTAGAGGTTCAATGTATAATAATATAGAAGACTCTTCTCCATTTCAAAGTGTTTTAATAAAGGTATATTTTAATGATAGTCTTTTTGAACCAAAGTGCAGGGTTTTCAAATATTAATTTTTGCCATGAATTTGAATTTCCGATTTATTTATTAATAGAGTTTTTTTAATAAATCAAAATTTATTTTATAAAAATAGTATTTATTAAAATAAATTTGTTTAGAGTAAATCTTGTAAAAAAATCATTATAAATCATAATTATAATATCATATCAATTAATAGGATTAAAATTATTTTAGAATTATTGTTTGAATTATTGAATTATACTTAAGTTTATAATAGTAAATCAAACTAAATGTTTGTAACAAATGTTTCTTAAATGAGTTACTTAATTAGTTATTAACTTAATTTATAGAATTAAAATTTTATCTAATCCAATTTATTATTTAAATCTCATAATTCAATGTAAGTAAGGATCTAAAATGATATTAACAACAGAACAACGGCAAAAGCTGGAAAAAATGGGTTATCGTTTTGCAGGAAATAATTACCATGCTGCTGCAAAAATATGTCACTGGACCAAAAAAAGCATTCTTGACGAAGGAGTATGTTATAAAGAAAAGTTCTATGGGATTGAAAGCCATAGGTGTCTTCAAATGTCTCCCAGTATTCCTTTTTGCCAACAAAAATGTTTTTTCTGCTGGAGAGACCTTTCCAGTACGGATATTGAATGGGAAGGCCCTTATGATGAGCCCAAAGAGATAATTGAAGACTGTATTCAGGCCCAAAGAAAATTACTGTGTGGATTCTTTGGTAATGAAAAAGCCAATAAAAAGAAGGCTACTGGAATCTAATGATCCAAAAAATGCTGCTATTTCTTTGGCCGGGGAACCAATGTTGTATCCTGAAATAGGAGAGTTAATTTCTGAATTTCATCGCCGGGATTTCACCACTTTCTTAGTCAGCAATGGTCTGACCCCAGCTAAATTGAAAGATCTTCCTCAAGATCCCACCCAGCTTTATCTTTCACTGGATGCTCCAGAAAAGGAAAC
Organism: uncultured Methanobacteriaceae archaeon; assembly: GCA_963774795.1. Taxonomy (GTDB): domain Archaea; phylum Methanobacteriota; class Methanobacteria; order Methanobacteriales; family Methanobacteriaceae; genus UBA349. The sequence continues at coordinate 339,598 of CAVZGI010000003.1, read as the reverse complement.
TCATCAAAAGTTGTGCCAACCCCAGATTGAAGGGGCCTGGGAAAAGTTGAATGATTCCCTGGAGTTACTTTCCACTTTTGACTGTCGTAAAGTTATTAGAATAACCGCAGTTCAAGAGAAAAACATGTTCAACCCTCAAGGATATGCTGATTTAATTAAAAAAGCCCAACCTGATTTTATAGAAGTTAAAGCGTACATGTTTGTTGGTTATTCACGTCAAAGAATGGCCCTGGATAACATGCCCATGTTTTCTGAGGTTAAAGATTTTGCCCGGGATATTGGGGAATTATGTGGTATGGAAATTGTAAATGAAGCCACAGAAAGCCGAGTGGTTTTGTTGGGATGATATAATTGTCCTAATATATATTTTAAATCTTCAATCATGACCTTAAATTAATTTTTAACATTTCATCATCTGTAATTTTTAAAAAAGAAATTATTTTTAGTTTTTTCCTCATAAGACATACTCATTGCTATAAAAAAGTATTTAATGGTGGCTGTTCAATTATAGTAATGAGGTGATGCTATGAAGAAGTATATAGCATGTTTTCTTTTAGTATTAATGCTAATTGCTCCATTATATGCTGTTTCAGGCTTTTCTATTACTATTGGGGAAGCTACCAATAACAATGCAGCGTATAAAAACTCAATGATGAATTATTTTCAATCTAAAACTGATAAAAACATAACTGGTGCTGAAGTAAAGATTATAACCGCTTCAGAAGTTAACAATGTTTCAAAAAATGTCACTGGTTTGGTTTATCCATCAAATAAAATATTTTCTTGTGCCATGGTTGATTTAAGTTACAATAATGGAATTAATGTAATAGTGGATAAAAGCAAAGTTAGAGTAGTAACTCCACAGATGTATGCCAATGCCCTGGAATCTTCTGGAATTGATCGGGGATATGTGGTGGTTTCATCTCCAGTTCCTGCATCTGGAGAAGCTGCGCTGGCTGGTGTTTTAAAATCATATGAAATTGCAGTAGGCAAACCTATTCCTGAGGAAGCAAAACAAGCATCTACAGAGGAACTTTATCTGGAAACTCAACTGGTTAATCAAACTGGTCAAAATGGAGACACAGTGGCCCAGCTTTTCAGTGATGTGAAAAATCAGACTGAAAGTCAGAACTTACAGAATCCGGCCCAGATTAAAATTATTGTGATAAATGTGGCCAATCAGATGAATATTAATTTGACTGATAACCAGACCCAGCAAATTGCTGATTCTGTGGCCAACTCCCAGAAAGTCCAGGCAAATCTGACTGATTTCCAAAACCAGCTTCAAAGTGTTAGCCAACAAGTTTCTAATCCAGGGTTCCTGGAACAGATAAGTGCTTTCTTGCAAAATCTTTTCAATTCTATTCAGGGAATTATTTCTGGGCAATAGAATTGTACATAAAATTTTAGGTCTGATAAATTAAATTAAATTAAATTAAATTAAATTAAATTAAATGGATTGAATTTTAGAATAGAGTTAGATAGGATTTAAACCGGTTATTTTTTAGAATATAACCAAATCTAACTCAATTTTTGTTATTTTTTATTTTAATCATCTATTTTTAAAAATTAACAAGTTAGCATAATTTATCATTAGGTAAATCCGCATATTTTTAAATATTTTCTAATTTGTATTAAATCAGTTACAGTTATTTAATAATCCTCTAAAATCTTTTAAATTTTTTAAGGCCATTAATTAACTTATTGTAACAAAAATCAACAAAATTTTTCTTTTCATTTAACTCTAAACCAAATTTAGTACATAAATTTATATTATAATGATTATTAAAGACTAATTTGATATCATGTTTATTGCTCAAAATAATTTGCAACTAATAATAGAGGTAGCACTTATCATTCACGTGGGTATTCTCCTGCTTTTTAATGTGGTGGCATTACCTCTGAGTATGGTTTTATTTTTAGGGATTGTACTCACTTTTTTAATTGCCATGTTATTTAGTGTGGATGCTATATTCCTGCTACTTCCCTTTTTATCTCACCACGAATTTACTCACCCATTTGGCCCTTTAGCCGTCTTTGGATGGGTTACTGTGGCTGCAGCAGCCAGTTTACTCAGTGAAGTTGGAATTAAATCCACTTCAATTAAAACCCTGAGCATAATACTTTTCTTTACTATAGCTGTTGCTGGAGGAATAATGCACAGGTCTTTCCTCATTTTATGGTTCTTGGGATGGGCCTTAGGTTACATTATAATGTCCAAGAGTTTTAAAAGGAGTACCAAGATTACTACCAAATCTGTTTTAGGATTTACAGCTGCAGGTATCGGTGGTTTTATTGTCCTGGAAGTTTTAGCAAATGTACTTAATAAGGCCGTTTTAAGTCCTATGCTGCGGGTTTCCAGACTGGAACAGTACTCGATTCCCAGCTTAAAAACTGTTTTAACCAACACTAACTTACTGGGACATGTACCGGGATCTTGCTACTGGAAAACTGAATGTTTAGGTGGGGGCGATGGGTATATTACTCTCCCTATGACATTTATTCAATCTTTTGGATTACCATATCATCTTTTTTATGGGGTACTGGTGGTTAAAAAGGATTATATAGATTACATGCTACCTGGAATATTTGCGGTGGCTTTTGATGCAGGTTACGCCGGATTGATCTTTTTGTTAGGATGGATCATGGTGGTTACGGTTACTGGATTTTTAGTACTGCGAAAATACAGAACAAAAAGAAAAGAAGGAAGTAGAACATTTTTAGGAAGGGAAGCACTGCTTATTGGAGCATTAGCAGCATTTTTAGCTCAAAGTATAGTGGGACTTTTTATTTTCAATCGTTCATTTAATGAATCGGCTCTTCTGGCTTACATATTTCTTTCCGCATTAGTAATGGCCCATTCAGTAACTCTGAAACGAAGTATATAGAAAAATAATCCTCTAATTAATTAAACCACTAATTCTATTTTTTTATCAATATTAACATTTAATTTAATTATTTTATTTTTTAAAATTAATTTATAATAAAATAAAGAATAAAGAACCGTGTAAAAATAATAAGAAAAAGAATAAGAAACGAAAAAAAGTGAAGAAGATTATTAAAAGAAATTTAATTGTTTAAAGAGAATTTCGAAGTTCCACGGCTTTTTTAGCAGCGTCTTCCATGGAGGTTTCAAAAGAAACTCCGGCTTCAGTTAGCAATCTTTGACCCTCTTCTTCATTGGTTCCAGTAAGTCGGATAACTAGTGGAATCTTCCTTTGGGACTCTTCTAAAGCATTGATAACTCCTTTAGCCACGTCATCAGCCCGGGTGATTCCTCCTAGAACATTGAGAAATATTACCTTAACTGGAGAGTAATTGATTACTAAATCAAGAGCTTTTTTAATTGCCTCTGCAGATGAACCACCACCAATATCCAGGAAAGTTGCAGGTTCACCACCATTTAGTTTTATCATATCCATTCCAGTAAGTGTCAAACCAGCACCATTTCCAATAACCGCAATATCACCATCTAATTTAACAAAAGCAAATTCTTCTGATTCATATTCTTCCAATTCCATTAGTTCACGGTGTCGGTAGAGGGAATCATCGTCCAGTTCGAGTTTGGCATCGGCAGCAATTACTCCCTTATCCGTAACCACCAGTGGATTAATTTCGGCTAATTGGGCATCATATTTCTTAAAAAGCTGGAATAACTTCCAGATAATGCCCCCTACTGGGGACACTAGAGAGCTTCCCACTCCCATTTTACGGGCTATTTCCCGACCTTCGTATGGTAAAAATTCTTCCTGGGGATTCACATGATATTTAATAATCTTTTCAGGGGTTGTTTCTGCCAGTTCTTCAATATCCACCCCGCCCTCGGCACTGGCCATAATCAGTGGCCTTTTATTGGAACGATCCACGGCCACACTAAGGTAAAACTCCTTTTTGATGTTGGCTTTTTCTTCTACCAGGACGTATTTTACATTTTCATCTTTTATAGTGGATGATAATAATTGTTCTGCACAATTAAATGTTTCCTGGGGAGTATCGGCGAATTTAATTCCACCCGCTTTACCACGGCCCCCTACCAGGACTTGAGACTTTATGGCCACGGGCCGGTTCATATTTTCAGCTATTTCTTGAGCCTTAACACTGTCCTGAGCCATATAACCCTCAGGTACTGGTATTCCCTCTTTTTTAAACACAGCTTTGGCATTATATTCATAAAGTTTCATTTTTAAACTCCTAAAAATACTATTATTTTGGATCGTCCTGTTTTTTTAGATTATTTAGTTGTAATATTGAAGATTGAAATTTATCAAATTATTTCTAAGTTTAGATAGCTCATTATGATCTAAATTAATTTCTAATAATATAATACTGAATATATAAATCTGAATATTATTTATTTTATCATTTATTTTATCCTATTGCTGAAATTTGATATTCAATTAATTATTCCTCATAATTAAATCAAATATTTTTTAAATAATTTAGCATAATTTAGCTAGGAATTAGTTTATACTATTTTTTATGAAAAAAATAAATAAAAATAAATATTAATAATTTTATCATTTCACCAGAGAAAGCCCGGCCTCAAAAGCAGCCAGATTTTTAGCTTCTGTACCTGGAGGTACACTTTCAGATATGGCCTTTTCGGCTGCATCCACAGATATAACTTTGGTTATCTCTGTTATAGCACCTATCATTACAATATTGGCCACTATGCTGAGACCTATTTCCTTTTCAGCGGTACGGGTCACCGGAGCTCTATAATATTTTATATTATGCTCTTTAACAAAGGGAAGAACTTCTTCTTCAATAATCATATCTGGATCAACAATTAGAGTCCCACCGTCCTTTAAATCACCTAGATAGGCCATCAGAGCCTGATGAGACATGGCCACCATAATATCTGGGCTCTGTACTTTAGGATAATCTATTTCCTGATCACTGATGACAACCTCTGTTCGGGAAGCACCACCACGTGCTTCAGGACCATAAGATTGGGTTTGAACAGCGTGTATATTATCGTGCAGTGCTGCAGCTTTCCCTATAACTATTCCGGCCAGTATAATTCCCTGACCTCCAAATCCAGCTATTCTTATTTCTTTTCTCAATTTAATCCTCTCGGTAAGCTGATTTCAAGGCTTGAGATTTTTTGCCATATTTTTCTTCAATTAAAGTGTAAAGTTCATGGGAAAATTCTGGATGAGGTTCATTTGCAAATTCTCCCACTATTATTTTTCCTTCAAGCTCTTCAGCACTCATTTTATCAGCTTTTCGTTTGTTTACACTGCTGTCTGTCATCCAGCGCATCATATCTACTGGAGTTCTCAGCTTGTTTTTCCGACCAAAATAAGTCGGGCACTGAGAAATTACTTCAATAAATGAAAAACCTTTATTGGAAAGGCCTTTTTTAATAGCATTGCTTAATTGAAGGGCATGTGCAGTAGTCCATCGGGCCACGTAAGTTGCTCCTGCTGCGGTAACCAGTTCAGAAAGGTTAAAAGGTCTTTCAAATGCCCCATATGGTGCGGTACTACCATAACTTCCCTGGGGGGAAGTAGGACTAATTTGCCCTCCGGTCATTCCATATATGCTGTTATTGATACAGATAACGGTCAGGTCAATATTTCTTCGGGCACCATGAATCAGATGATTTCCACCAATAGCAGCAGCATCTCCATCTCCAGTGAATAAAACCACATTAAGATCAGGATTTCCCAATTTTAATCCAGTGGCAAATGATATGGGCCTACCATGGGTGGTGTGCAGCGAATCGCACTTCACATATCCCGGTATCCGGGAGGAACAACCGATCCCTGAAACCAGAGCAATGCTGTCAAAGTCAACTTCTGCCATTTCCATGCCATTAAAAAATGTATTTAAAACTATACCATTACCACATCCGGCACAAAAAATGTGTGGAAGTCTATCCTTTCTTAAATATTTCATAAAAGGACTTTCTTTTTTTTCTTCCATTTCAGCAACTCCCTTATTTGAGTTATAATTAATTTAAATTTTAATAATAAATTATAGAAATATTCTAAGAAGTATATCCTAAATTTATAATTCTAAATCCTCATTTTCATTTTTAGAATGTTTATGGATTCCGTGTCGTCTAGTTACATGCTTTTTTCAATTTTAGACAAAATTTCCAGAGGCTTATGAATTTCCCCACCTATTTTGGGCATTAATTCTACCTCAGCATTTCCCGCAGCAACTCTCTGAACCTCATAAAACATCTGGCCCAGATTCATCTCTACCACAATTAGTTTTTTGGCAGTTTCAGCAGCCTTTTCTATATGTTTTTCTGGGAATGGCCAAGGGGTGTCAATTTTCATGTAACCTGCTTTTATTCCTTCTTCCCGGGCCTTTTTCACAGCGGTAGCTACCGATCGGGATGGTGCGCCGTAGGAAATTAAGATTACCTCTGCATCTTCACAAAATTCCTCTTGCACCCGGACAATATCGTCTCTATTTTTTAATATTTTATTACAGAGACGATTGACCAGTTTGGAATGGTCGGCAGGGTTTGAAGCGTCAGGATAACCTCTTTCATCGTGGGTAAGTCCGGTTATGTGTAAATCGTAACCTTCTCCAAAGGGTGCCATTTTAGAGGTTCCGTTTTCCTCTGCTTTGTAAGGTAAAAATTCGCCAGGTTTTTCTTCAGGTATTTCACGAGGTATTATATCCACCTTTTCTGGAATAGTAATTTTTTCCCGCATGTGGCCCACTATTTCGTCCCCTAAAACAAAAACAGGGACTCTATATTTTTCTGCTAAATTAAATGCTTCTACAGTAAAATCAAAGCATTCCTGGACTGATGAAGGTGATAAAGCAATTATTTCGTAGTCTCCATGAGAACCCCATCGGGCCTGCATCATGTCACTCTGGGAAGCCATGGTAGGTTGTCCGGTGGACGGTGAACCTCTCTGTACATTTATAATTACCAGTGGCGTTTCGGTCATGGTAGCATATCCTATATGCTCTTGCATTAAGGAAAAACCAGGTCCGGAAGTAGCAGTCATTCCTTTAATGCCACTCCAAACTGCTCCAATAACTGCTCCCAGAGCACTTATTTCGTCTTCCATTTGAATGAAAGCTCCACCTTCCTTGGGGAGAAACAATGCCATGTCTTCTGCTATTTCTGTTGAGGGAGTTATGGGGTAACCTGCGAAAAATCGGCAGCCTGCTTTTATGGCTCCTCGGGCACAGGCCTCATTTCCCTGAATGAAATATTGTTCACTCATCTTTTTCATCCACCTTTATGGCCTGATCTGGGCACATTAATGCACATAAATTACATTTAGTACATCTTTCTTGATTTTTAGGAACAGGAATGCGTATTCCTCGTTTGTCCAGTGTTTCTGAATTTTCATAAACATTTTTAGGACAAAATTCGGTGCATATGCTGCATCCCTTGCATAATTTCGGGTCTAATTTAATCATGCCAATCTTTTCTCATTTTTTCAGTTACATTAGATTAGATTTTCAAATTTAAATAATTTTTTTAAAATTTTGATATTTATTGATATTTAATAAATGATATTGTAATTATTTAAGAAATAGTTACTGCTAAAATAGCAGCAATAAAATTAATTTGAATTAATTTATATAAAAATTCAGTGTAAAATCCCAGAAAATAAAAAATAATTTTTACTTTCTAATTTCTTTAAAAAATTTTTTAACTCAAAATAAAAATTTTAGAAAAAATAGATTTTCAAGTTTTATTCATTGAATTATGGTTCTATTATATCTTCGATATACATAAGAGGGTATTTCAGGTCTTCTATATATTTCATTCTTATATGGGCCTGCAATCCATTAAATTCAGATAAAATTTTGACATCTAACATATCTCCACCCAGTGAAACATAGTCAAATTCCGTATTCATTTCTTCTAATTTTTCTAAATCTATGTGGACACTCACTTTTTTTATACAGGGTTGTAATTCCAGAGAATTCTCCATGGATTTTTCCAGTGATTGGGCGCTTTTGGGACTGACGGGGGTACCTATAAACTGATGAAAAAGGGCCCCCATACTTATACCCCCTTCAAATATTGCTCTTTCCCGGGAAGATATATTGCTAAAGTATATTTTGTCAACATTGATTGGGGGAGTATTTTCCATGTTAATCACCTATTTATTAACTCATTTAATTAATTCATTTTTAGAATGAATTATTTATTATTATTATTATTATTATTATTATTATTTATTCAGCTTATATCCCAAAAATATTATTTATATTAGATAATTGAGATGAAATAAAGTCTGCTGGGATTGGAAACAGGTAACCCATTGTTAAAAATAGAGTTAAACCTATGGTGGCCACTAAAAGAATTATTTTATCATCCTCTGCTGGATATAAATATGTGAGACCCAGGCCTCCTATTAAAAATCCGAGAATTATTAATATTCCATAATAACTCTGGGGATTATCTGCAGTGGTGGTTTTTTGGAAAGGAGATATTTGTTTCAAATCAGTTTCTACGATTAATCGCTGCTTGTCAGATCCAATTGGATGACAGGTGATTAAAAATAATTTTTCGCCCTGTTCTACAGAAATCCGATATGATGCAGATACAATAAATGATTTATTTACCACATATTCTGCTCTACCTATTCCGGGCCAATCCAGAAACACTGAATTACCTTTCTTCAGTTTATCTAAACTATAAAAAGGCGAACCATACAGTGTTCGGTGACCAAATATAATCACTGTTCCATTTCCTGGCTTGAATGATGCGGGTTCATGATATACCCCATAAGATATAGATTTGTTATTTATTTTTTGATTTACATCAAGAGAGGGCAGGGAAACAACCGGCACGCTGGTTAAATTATTTTCCACTTCTATTTGTGATGCATAGTAACTCACATCAATCAAACAGTAAAGGGAGATTATAAACATCCCTGCTATGATAAAAAGAGTTGATATTTTCATTTGATATTCCCTAGAACAGTATAATTTGGAATTGTTATTATCATTTAATTTTTCTATTATTTAAAATCATTATAATCAAAAATTTAAAAAGTGTGCGCTGTTTTATTTTACTTTGAATGTCTATAAAACTGCTTGAACTATTATTATATTTATTGTAGTTATAATTAGACAGGAATTAATTTAAAATAAACTGAAAACCCGTGGAATAAAAAAATATAAAAAATAAAAAATTAATGAGAGAAGTTTTAACGCATGAATCTAGCGTAAGCAACTCCTGCTACAGTAACCAGAGTACCCACAATGAATAATCCATAAGGTACACCGGTCTCTTTACTTGGTACAGATGGATCTGATCCAGTACTGGTGGTTAGTGTTTGTGAGCCGGCTTGAGCGGTTGAAGAACTACTACTGGTTTTAGGCCATACATAAGTGTATGAGAAATCTTTATATGTATCTGGTTCCATTACCACATTCCATGCGGCAATACCGGTGCTAACCACAGTTTCATCGTCTATGAATGCATCAGGATCACTGGATGTTAATTTGGAATTCACTGGTGCTATAGGTGCTCTTACAATTCCATAAACCTTCTGATCATCTACATTGGTTACACGGAAATGGAAAGTACCAGTCCATTTTTTGATATCCAGAGTCGGGTTTAATACTTCTAGTTCATTAGGAGTAAACCATGATCCCATTAACCCCGGCTCATTGATTAATGGCCAGTAGGTCTTGTTGGTTGAGTCTATCATTCATAATATATGATGGAATTTCTCCCATCTGGTCCCACAGCATTCAACTTGAAACAAACGGTTTTAGTTTCCCCAGCTTTAATAGGCCATCCATAATCTCCCCCTAACTCTGGAGATCTGGATTTAACCATTTTAACTGCTTGTGGATTTGTCCAATCAATATAACCATTAAGTAGTACTGTTATCAGCTAGACTACCCTGATAAACCTGACTCATTTTGAAATACTGCACATGATCATTGGTATTTTTAATAGTAACCTTTATAGTAGCTGTTAAATGTGAAATTCTGTAACTGGTAGCGTTTGGATCTTCAGAAACCCATGTTTCGGCCCCAGAAGCTACCTCTGATGACATTATACCTGAAAAAGCAAAAATCGATATTATTAAAATTATGGAAATTTTATCTAGATTCATTTTCATGACCCCTTTAATAATCTTTAGTATTAATAATATGCTTTAAAAAAATAAATAGGTTTTGGTTTTTTGAGAAAATTTTAAAAAAAATAATAATTTAGGTTGAAACCTCCCCATTTCAACCAGATTTTAACTATTTAACCATAGATTGTTTGCAACTCTTTAATCATCCAGGTAGGTGCTTGCTGGGTTGGAACTGTGAGAACAATACTATCTGAACTTTGTATTAAGAACAGAACATCTTCTCTAGGCACTTCCAGAAGAACCAGATATGTTGTATCTAGCTCACCTAAATTAGATGATCTTTCATAGTCCGAAAGTTTTATTCCGTAGTTTTGAAGTAGTGCTGCAGTTTGAGCCTGGTTAAATCCACCAGAAGCAGCTGCTCTTAGTAACTGTTCCACATCAGTAGATGATGTTTGCTGACTTTCACTAGTAGAAGTAATGTCATTTATACTCAGTGACTGACTATTTAACAAACTAGCATCTATTGTACCACTGTCTTTAGCCCTTAGGATTGCTAAAACAGTTGCTCCACTTATTTTAGGAGTGTTTGAAGGTTCTGCAGTTGTTTGGTTAGTTGCATTAGTAGTGTTGTTGGCTGCTGCTGCTTCTCCAGATGTTTTCACATAAACATCCACCATGTTTCCAACACTAATTAACCCACCGGCAGCTTGTAATCTGGAAATCAAAATGGGCACCGCAACAGTGTCCGGAGTTTCGATTACCATATTGGCCAGTACAGTTGCATCAGCCTGGTTAACAAAGGTCTGTGCATCAGATACCTTCATTATGATATCTTTCTGTGCAGAAGTTTGCGGAGCAGCGGTTTGATTACCAGTCACGGATTGGCTGGCATCAGTGGAATAAACAACCATAACTCTTCCAAATTTATCTTTTTTAGTCTTTATCTGCTGCGTCTGATATGTTTGCCACGACTTCGTAGCCGGACCAAGCACATCTACAGCTAAAACCTCTTCTGGTGTTGTTGCACCATTTATTTGTGCTAAAAGAGATTGCTTTTGTGGATCAGTTGCTAAAGGACCTTTGAAATAAGCCTCAACTTCACCAAATTTAACATCTTTCGCGCCCTGGAGCGTTTGTTGATATGGTTGATAAACTAGGAAATAATACAGCGAACCTATTAAAACAATTAAAATAACTGCAAAAACAACCGCACCAATAAGAGTCTTCTGATCGTCGTCAGGTATTCTCCGACCAAAACCACCCGCTGCGAGACCTGATGATGAACCACCAGATTTCTTGGGTGCTGCCTTAGGCTTTAGTTTCGGCTTACTATCTGCCTTAGGCTTTATTTTGGGTTTGGGCATTGGTCGAGGCATTTTCTTGGGGCCTCTACTTGGCTCTGCCGCTTCCTTTTTCTCACCATTTTTTCCAGACATTTTCCCAACCAGATCTTTGATTTTGCCTCCCACGTCAGCCGACTCTTTTTCGTCGGGCTTCCTCAGATCTGGAGGACTATCCTTACTATTGTTCTTGTTACCTTTCAGCTTATCTAACATGTGGACCACTTTTTAGATTTGTGAATAAGGCCATAAACGGCATAAATATGATGTATATCAAACTTAAGATGAATAACACCTTTGCGGGGATGTTCATCAGGTAAATTTGAATGTTTTGAGGCATGCAAACTGATAGTATTAAAATCAAAATTATTCCCGCGGTTTTTACGCTTGTTGGCTTGAAATATTCAATAGTACTTATCATCAATAATGATGATATGGTCATGATTATTAAGCCAATGTCTGTTGTAAAAAGGCCGCTGAGATAAAATGATGACAACACCAATGCAGTTGCTGGTATGGGCAGTCCCACAAATTTATCTCCTGTGGTTCCAATATTTGAAATCACGTTGAACCTAGAGAGCCTCAAAATACCACATAATACTATTAGGAGACTTACTAATATATTAATGTATCGTATATCACTGGTTAAAGTGGCAGAATACAAAAATATTCCCGGCGCAACACCAAAGGATATTACATCACATAATGAATCAATATTTTTTCCAAATCCACACTCATCATCTCTATTTGTTTTTCTTGCTACCCAACCATCAAGTGAATCAAAAATTACTGCAAGCAATATAAACTGTGCCGCGATTATTAATTCTCCATTAATAGCTAGAATTATAGATAAAAAACCAAAAGAGGCATTCAGGAGGGAAAAAATATCTGGAAGAGACACATAATCTCTCATTCGAGTAGTATCTAAACTCATTTTTCTTGCCTCATCTTTTTATATATAAATATTATATCTTATTCAATATTTAATGACGATAGTTATTTATTTTTAAAAATTATGAATATTTTTAATTAATATTTATTTTAATATTATATTATAAATTAAACTATCCTTAAAGTCTATTTTAATCAAGTCTAGTTTAAATAGATAATCTCTGAAAATTAAAATTTTAAATGAAAAAGAATAAGGAATTTTATTACTCAAATCAATTTACTATCTAATTATTAATTTTAATTATTTAATTATTAGTTAAGTTAATTTGATTAAGGATTATTATTTATCAATTTTATCTTTAGAACTAATCAGCTTGGCCATTATAGTTTCACCTGCTTTTGGCCGCCCACCTACTTTTACCATTACTTCAAAGTTCTTTGCTGGTAAGATTAGATCAACACGTGATCCAAATTTTATCATGCCTAATTTACTTCCAATTTTGATATTATCTCCCACATTTACGTATTGAACAATTCTTCTGGCTACAAACCCTGCGATTTGAATTACTCCAACTTTTCCATGTTCAGTGTCAATAACAATCAAATTCTTCTCATTTTCTGTTAAAACACTGTTTCTGGCTATTTTAAATTTTCCTGGACAATATTTTGTTTTTACTACTTTTCCAGAAATAGGGGCCCTGTTCACATGTACATCAAATGGTGACATGAATGTGCTGATAAGAATTCCTTTTTCGTCTTTTTCCAGTAACTCATCCATTAGTGGATCATCATAACTTACAGTTTCAATACGGTCTATTTTCCCAGTTATAATCTTTCCGTCTGCTGGAGCTACAACAAGGCCCTCGCCAGATGGTGTTTTTCTATTGGGGTCCCTGAAAAACTGCATGAAGAATGCAATAATAGAAAATAGGATGAAAGTAATGAAGACATACCCTAATAGAAAGGGTAAAACAGAAATTGTAAGTAGAATACTTGCTTTTTTAAGAGTTCCTTTAACGAACATTATGTATCACCGATAAACGTGAAGATTCTTGAGTATTAATAAATTCAATAATCAAATATTTCCGATATCTATTTTATATTAATTATATTTATGAAAATTGATTTATTTAATATCTGTTTTTTGGAGTTTGTGGATTATTGAAACAAATTATTAGAATTTAATATAATAATAAGATTTTTGATATAATTTAATTTGAAATGTTTTTATTTTTAAAATGAAGTCTAATTTATTTAATTAATTCAATTTCATTAGTCATATTTGTAGTAAATAATAACAGTATATCTTTTGAACAGAATCGCAGAAATTTTGGTGACAATTGTTCTATATAAAACTATAAAAATATTTTTTAAGGTCTATAGTCCTGTTATTAAATACAATTAAATAATATGCTATTACATTAAAGTATATATAATTATACATTGAATAATAATCAAACATTAAAATAATATAAAATAAAAATACACGGTTCTGTGGAAATCTATTAATTGAATAAAATTGATTATAAAATAAATCTGAATTAAACGATTTATTATAGATTAATTATAATAGATTTAACTATAAATTAAAACACATTTTCATAAATCAGATGATAAATTAGAATAAATGTATCAATGATTTGTATTTGATTGAAAAGACATTTTCCAGACGTTTTTTATTCTAATTATTTTTGTAAAACTGTAAAAAACTGTAATGATTATAAAGAATAATTTAGATAATGTTTGGTCAATTGTGATAACCGATAAATTATGATACCTGATAATAAATTTATTGATTACCATGAACCATAAGACGTGGTAGTAATGATAGAAAGTAAAATAAAAGTTCTCAGAAAAGCAGCACAGGTTTCCACCACACAGAGTTCTGATAAAATATGGTGTGTTATTGCCGGAAATGAAGAAATGGTTAATAATGTAGCATATTCTGCTATTTCTTCAAAAGAAAGGGTTAAAATTCTATTCAGAGAACATGTGAATTTAAAAGAGTCATTTGTAAGAAAAAAATTTGATTTTATAATGTTATATGGTGATACTGATAAAATAAGAGAGCTAAGTTTGATTTGTAAAGAAAATGGTGGCGCATATCTTAAAATAGCTCCATATTACGTTAAAAATGAATCAAATCTCCTTTTACTTGTAGCACCAGACAGCGCCATTAAAAAATTTGCTGGTGATGCAGAAAAAGGCCAAATACCATTTTCTTTCATTTTAGAAGATACCACCACGGGTTTCATAGAAACTGATGTTTATTTAACTGACCACTTACCTCAAATTGTCAGGGATATTGTGGATCCACTATTTAAAATGAGTGACGTGGTTCTATCTACAATTCTCCTATCTGTAGAGGAAGAAAATATTCAGAAAATCAAAGAAGTGGCTGAATCTAACAAAGTTTTCGTGGTAGAATTTAATGAGATTATAGAGGAGGAATAATATGTTTTCATTTGGAAAAAAGAAGGAAGAGCAAGAAGATAGAAAGCAAGGCCTGACCAGTACTTTGGGTATTGATTTAGGTACCCTTAACACAGTGGTTGCTAAACCATCTGGTGATAAATTTGATTTATATAAAATACCTTCAGTAGTAGCAGTTAAAAAAGATGATCCTTCTTACGTGCTTGCAGTGGGTGAAGAAGCAAAATCTATGCTGGGAAGAACTCCCGAGGATATTATTGCAGTTAGGCCCTTAAGAAAAGGTGTCATTGAAAGTGTAGCTCAAGCAGAAGCACTTTTAGTTTATGCCATGGAAATGGGATCTGCGGAAGATACTGCCAGTATTGACAGAATTGTTATTGGTATTCCTGGTGACGCTTCTGAAGTGGAAAGAAACGCAGTAGAAGAAATCGGCCGAAAAGCAGGGGCCAGCTATGTACTGGTAATCAGTGAAGGACTAGCTGCTGCTATTGGAGCAGGTTTACCTATTGCTGAAGCCGCTGGAACCATGGTAATAGATATTGGAGCTGGATCCAGTGATCTAGTTGTCATATCATTAGGTGGAATCACTGATATTCAGACCATACGATTTGGTGGAGATGACGTGGACGATAACATCGTAGAACAGGTAAAACAAAAATACGAAGTTGAAATTGGTATCCACGAAGCAGAAAAAGCTAAAATAGAAGTGGGAATGGTTCACTCCAATGTGGATATGGAAATAGAAAAAACTCACTTGATTGGTAAGTGCATGAAAACTAACAAGCCTAAAGAAGTGGAAATAGACTCTACTATGGTGGCCAATGCTGCTGAACCAATTGTGGTTAAAATTATAGAATCTTTAGGTGTAGTACTTGAAAGATTATCTCCTGAGTTAATTTCTGGTGTTTACAACAAAACAGTGGTTGTAGGCGGAACTTCTCAATTGAAAGGTCTAAAAGAGCGAATATTCGAAGAAGTAGGAATTCCTGTGGAAATTTCCAATGACCCTATGACTGTAGTGGCCAAAGGTGCGGCCATTGTTGCTGCGGAACCTCGTGCATTAGAGCCTGAAGTCAGATTAAAGGCCATGAAATAAATTTAAAATTAATTAAATTATTAATATTTTTAATAATTTATTAACAATTTTTGGCCTAAATAAAGCCTAATAACTATTAATGGATAATGATTTTAATTCATTTTAAAATCACTTTAATTTTATTTCATATTTTCAAATTTTATTTTCTCAATAATTTTTTCTTTAATTATAATATAAACTTAAAATACAAATATCGAAGTTTATTATTATTATTATTATTATTATTATTTTAAGTTGCATTATTTCCAAATCTGAACATTCAGGTTATTAAGGGTAAAATCTAATTAAGTAATATAATTTAATAATATAATTTGATATTCTAGAAAATTATTAATTAATTGTTTAATTGATTGTAATTCTTATTAAACTGGAAAAAATAAAAAATAATTTATTTTAAGCAGGGATTAGATTCAATATTAATATTTAAGAAGAGTAGATGTAAAAATGAAGATTCTAGGAATTGATGAAGCAGGAAGAGGGCCAGTTTTGGGCCCTTTAGTTGTTTGTGGGGCTGTTATACCTCAAGACAAAATTATTATTCTGGAGAGAATGGGGATCAAGGATTCAAAAAAATTAACTCCTGCTCGCCGAAATGTATTGGCCCGAAAGATAAGAAAGATGGCCGAGTGCCATGTGGTGAAAATCACCGCACAGGACATAGATAATCTCCGGGCAAAAGACGTGAATTTAAATGAAATCGAAAAGATTGCCATGATGAAGATCATTAACATGGCAGATGCAGATTCGGTTATCATTGATTCTGTAGATGTGGACCCTGCCAGACTAACCCGCCAAATAAAAGAAGTTGTGGGTGATGATATGGAAGTCAAAGCCGAACACAGAGCGGATGATAACCATATACCCGTAGCTGCTGCATCTATTGTGGCTAAGGTCGAAAGAGATATGGAAATCGAAAAACTAAGTCGCCAATATAAGAAAATAGGTGGTATGGGTTCTGGATATCCCAGCGACCCACGAACTAAGGCTTTTTTAGAGAAATTTGAGTACCATGAATTACCGGACTTCGTTAGAAAATCGTGGGCCACTGTAGAAAAGCTTAAAGATAAAAAATAGGCATTATGTCTCATAATTTTTGAAAAAATCTCTTATTCATTTATTTTTAATTTTTTTAAAATTTCCTAACCTTTAAAAATTAAAATTAAAGGTTTTATGAAAGAATTTATTACATCTTCAAAACACTATTTTTAAATACTAATTGATTAGCATCATTTAATATGAATTTAAGCAAATTTTTTAGGCCAAAAAATTAGCAAAAAAATTTAATTAAAAAAAGCTTTGGAAAATACTTTTTTGAATAAATTTAGGGCCTAAAAAATTTACTTAAGGTTTTAAAGACTACTTAGAGTTTTAAAGACCTTATTTGATAGTTATAAATAAAAAAACAATTTAACAAAAACAATTACATATCTTAAAAATAATTTATGAATTGAATCATTAAATCAATTAAGTTTAAGGGAGATATCATGATATTCGACTTTTTTACCACTACTTTTTCCACTATTTTAGAGATGTTCAAGAATGGAGGGATTATAACTTATATAATTGCCATAATTGGAATTTATGGTCTAATAACTTCATTTGAGAAGATCCATTATTTGCGAAAAATTTCCAAAGTTAGCACCCCCCAAATTATTAATACTGTCAATAATGCCATGAAAAAAGGGGGATCACTGGAAGCACTGAAATCTATTGGCCATTATCAAAACCCTGTTTCACGAATTATTTCTGAAGCACTTAAAATAGGCTACAGAAATAAAGCAGAAGTGGAAGATGCCATGGAACGGGTTTTCATTGTAGAAATGAGTACCATGACCAAAAATTTGAGCATGTTACGAACTATAATTGAGGTTGCTCCGCTTTTAGGTCTTATTGGTACGGTAATAGGTATCTGGTATACCTTCAAAGCTATGGGGATTGGAGGCAATGCTGCAGGTATGGCTGAGGGAATTTACATTGCTTTAATTACTACCATAGCAGGTTTAGCAGTTGCTATAGTTTTATTGCCACTTTATTCACATATCACAGGATTAATTGAAAAAGAAATGGATAAAATCGAGCTAGCAAAGAAAATGACAAACTGGGGATATGCTACCATGAAATTAAGAGTTGATGCAGATATTCCCTGTGTTGTAGATGCTCTCCGGGATTCTGAAGGTATTGTTAATGTTAAAGAAATTAATGAACCTGAATCAAATATATGGGTCGCTTTTAAACCAAGTATGTTGGAAAAGAGTATTAACAACATTATTCTGGAAAAATGCAATACCAGTGCCGAAATTGTGGAAAGTAAATTAAAACAGTAATTTAATCAAACAGGCAAAATCATACATAATGAGATTATTAGACTGAAAGATTATTAGAATGAATTTATACTTCCCCGGAGTTTAGATATGTGTTATATAAATGCAATTATAATTTTATTGAATAAAGAGGTATAATAATGGCTATGGATGTTGACAAGTATCGGAAAAAATTAAAAGGTAACACTCCGCGCTTTAACATGGTACCTTTTATTGATATTCTTTTTACAATTTTGATATTTGTAATAGTTACCAGTAGTTTTCAGGCAGCAGACACTTCTGCGTCTGGTAAACCACAGCAAGCTGAAAGCATGGGCCCTTCTGAATATTATTTGATCCCTGTAGCTGGTTTAGAAAAAGTTACGGTAAATGGGGTTGACATGTCCAGTTTAATTAAGAATAGTGCGATTGCAGTCCATACTCAAGTAATTGATGAGGGGGAGATTGTGATAAAGCCTAAAAATAAAATGATTATCATTACTACACCTACTGGTATGTCAGTGAATGAGGCAGTAAAATCTCCAAATTCCATATAATTGATTATTTAAATCTTAATTAGTTAATATCTGATAAGAATACCGAAAGAAATAATTATCTGGATTAATAATTAAAATATAATTTAATATTGTAGATTGCATTATTTTAATTTCAACTAAAAATGGTGAAAAAAATGTATCTTGGCAGAATTTTATCAGTAGGAAATAATGATAATGGTTCATATGTGGCTTACCGCGTTTCAAGCAGGTCTTTTCCAAATAGAATGGCCAAATCTTTTGAAGATAGGGTGGCTATTATTCCCAAAGAAGGGCATGAAAAGGATGTTTTTGTAAGCCCCTACATTGCTTATAATTGTATTCGAATTGTTGGTGATGTAGCAGTAGTTTCCAATGGTTCTCATACTGATGTAATTGCCGACAAGATCGCAGTGGGCATGAATATTAGGGATGCCATTGCTTTGTCTTTGATAGCCATGGATTATGAGAAAGATGATTTTAATACTCCAAGAATAGCTGGAGCGGTTACTAAAGGCGGTGAAGCATATATTGGAATTGTTACTCATGAAAATGTGATTGTGGAGAAAGTTCCAGAAGGCCAGTCCTTTTATATTTCTACTTATGAACACACTAAACCAGATAAAGTTGAATTTACTGCAGAAAACTCTCAAGAAGCTGCCCAATTCATAATGAATAAAGGCAAATTCGAGGAATTTACCAACCCGGTAACATCTGCTGCGGCTTTTGCTGGAGATAAGTGGGAATTGAGCTCGATTTAACAGGCATTCTAAAAATAATTATTCTTAGTGATTATATTAAATTATTTTAATATTTTATTATTTATTTCCTAATTTCACTTTGAAAGATAGATATGCAGGAATTGTTTTTAAGTTGAAAATATAATTTTTTTTAATGGTGTTTTAATGCAAATTCAATTAATAGGTCTCACTGAAATTCCTCTGGTAAGTGAAGGGGATGATTTAAGTGATTTAATTCTTAAATCGGCAGAAATACAGCAAATAACTCTGGAAAATGGGGATATTCTGGTAGTTGCTGAGACATTGATTTCCAAGGCAGAAGGAAACTTCATTGATTTAGATGCTATCACTCCAAGTAAAGAAGCTATCGAAATGGCTAAAAAAACAGGTAAAGATCCTAAACTGGTTGAAGCTATTATTAACCAATCTAGAGAAATTGTAAGGGTAGGCCCGGACTTCATTGTTTCTGAAACTAAACATGGATTTATTTGTGCCAATGCTGGTATTGATGAATCAAATGTGGAAAATGGAAAAGCAACGCCTATGCCTGCTGATCCAGATAATAGTGCTCTCCAATTAAGAAATAAACTTGAAAATAACACTGAAAAAGAGATAGCAATAATTATTTCAGACACTCAGGGCCGTCCATTTAGGGAAGGTGCGGTAGGTGTTTCTATTGGTGCATCAGGTATAAATTCAGTCTGGAATCGCCAGGGAGAAATTGATTTATATGGTAGGGAATTACAGACTACTCAAATAGCTGTTGCAGATGAATTAGCTGCAGCAGCATCGTTAATTATGGGTCAAGCAGATGAAGGCATACCTGTAGTGATTATTCGAGGGTATACTGGATTCAATATTCTTAGAAATACTAAAACTGGTGCTAAATCTCTAATAAGGCCCAAAGAATTTGATGCATTTCGATAAGATCTGAATTAATGTCATAAATGAACCATGAATAAACTTTATTTATCTAATTAATAATTCAATTATTGAATTTCGGTAATTCTATTAAATTTTTAGAATTAATTATGTATTCATAATTTGAAAAATGAATAAAAGCAATAACTTATATATTGAATTCAATTGTTATAGAATATACAATTCTTTACGGTATATTGAATTGATTTTATTTAAATAATTTATAATTATTTATAACTAATTAATATGATTCAATTTATCAATTAAGTTCTAATATTAACTTTAATATTCAATCTAATGAGTAGATATAATGATCACAGTTTTATCTGGCGGCACTGGAACTCCTAAACTTATTCAAGGAATAAAAGAAGTTATGGATCCTGCACTGATTAATATAATTGTAAATACAGTGGAAAACGATTATTTTTCAGGAGTGTATGTGGCTCCAGATATTGACACCGTGCTTTATACTCTGGCCAATTTAATAAACCAGGAAACATGGTACGGCTTGAACGGTGATACATTCATTACTCATGATAAATTAAAGGAATTGGGAGCTTCTGAACTTCTAAAAATCGGAGATCAGGATCGAGCCTTGAAAATACAAAAAACAATGCTTATGCAAAACCATTCTCTCTCCCAGACAGTTGATATTCAAAGGAAAGCCCTAAAAATTAAATCAATGGTTCGTCCTATGAGTGATCAACAGTCTGAGATAAAAATTTTAACTCCTCAAGGAGATATGAGTTTTCACCAATTCCTCATTGAAGAAAAAAGTGAGCCAGATGTGATAGAAGTGCTTTATAACAAGGTTGATCCTGCCCCGGGATTAACTGAATCCATTGAAAATTCTGAAATGGTTATCATTGGGCCTTCTAATCCTATAACATCTATTGGACCCATCATATCCATGAAAGGCGTTAAAAAAGCACTTAAAAATGTTTATGTGGTGGCAATATCTCCTATAATAGGAAATTTGCCTGTAAGTGGTCCGGCAGCTAAATTTATGGAAGCAGCAAACCTTCCTGTTTCAGCAGAGGGTGTTTGTTCCATTTATTCAGACTTTTTAGACAGGTTTGTTATTGACCAAGAGGATGCACTTTTAGAGAAAGAAATAGAAAAACTAATAAAAGAGGTCACGATAACAAACACCAAGATGAGAAACATTGGGGATAAAGTGATGTTAGCCAGAACAGTATTGGGTGGAATATTATGATACAAATGACTCTAATTCAAATTGACAACTACGGCCCTTGGACAGTTACTCCAACTCCCAGAGCCGAGGCAGATCTTCAGATTTTGCAATCAGAACTATATGCTGATTTGCAAAGACAGTTTGCCGCCAAGCAAGGGCTGGTTTTTTTCACCCGCTTTGACAACATGCTTGCTATTACCAACAACGTTGATGTGGAGGATCATCTACGCATTCAAAAATCTATTGGTAACCGATATCCTGTAACCATTAGTATGGGTGTTGGTGCGGCAGAAACTCCTTACGATGCTCAACGTAATGCTACCAAAGCGCTTCAAAACTACGGTGGAGCTCAGTCTGAAGAAAGAAAGGAAGTATTGGCCATAGATGGACTGGCCAACAAGGAAGATAGCTTTGTGCAGATAGCTCATATAGATATTAATGGAATCACTGATTCTTTAACGGACATTATCCCTGCTTATGATACTTCTTTTATTGTAAACAGAGTTCAACACTTCTTAATGAAAAAATTGATTGAAAAAGGATCTCTTCTTTTCTTTATTGGTGGAGACAACTTTATGTCACCCTGCAATGGCCTGGAACCAGAAGGATTACTGACTATAATTAAAGAAATTGAAGAAGAAATAAATGTTGCTTTAAAAGCAGGTGTGGGAAAAGCACCTACTGCAGAAAAAGCAGCTAATCTCGCTGATTTGGCATTAGAAGAAATACGTGGTGGATTCACTGATTTGGTTCATGTCATGAATGAGTAATTGGTTTAAAACAATTAATTGCTCAAATAATAGAAATTTATTTCACTAAATTCTTATTTAGGGAGCTATTAATTGTTATTTTATCACAATATCTCATTAATTCATCATTGCAAATCTCACTATAATTAAAAGCTAATTATAAAATAAAGTTCAAATATATTCAAGCAGGGCATCTTATTAATGAAATTATCATATTAATCTCATTATTTAGAATATTGAATTTTAAATTTTCAATAAAAAAAATAAAGATGGTGGATCCTATTAAAGTACTGGCTCCTATGGCAGGAATTACTGATGCAAAATTCTGTCTTAAATTAATTCCTTTTGGTTTTGAAATGGTAACATTAGGTGGTTACAATGTTGATAATGCCACTATAGCTGCCGGTGAAAAAATCCTTCAAAGAGGAAGGCCCGAATTTGAAATAAAAGAAGATACTTATTTTGAAGTTATTAAGGAGCAGGCCACTCAACTTAAAGAAAATTGGGGTGGTATTGTTTCTGTAAATTTACGTTCTATTACTCCAGATCCCATTATTGAGATTTCGAAGATTAAAGAAATTGATGTGGTGGAAATAAATGCCCACTGCCGCCAAAAAGAACTCACGGACTTGGGTTGTGGACAGGCCATGCTGCTCAACCCGGAACTTCTGGAGAATTTTATCAAGGAAGTGGTTAAAAAATCTTCAGCAAAGGTTTCAGTTAAATTCAGGGCTAATGTTACCAATGTTGATGATTTAGAAATAGTTAGTATAATTGAATCTTCTGGCAGTGATTTTATTCATGTTGATGCTATGAAACCAGGTTTTAATCACGCCGATTTGGATATTGTTAGTAAAATAAGCCAGAAAGTTGAAACGTTTATAATTGGAAATAATTCTATTATTAATATCGAATCCGCCCAAAAAATGCTAAATGCGGGAGCAAATGGTATATCTATTGCCCGAGCAGCAATGGGTGGGCAAATAGGATTCGATTTGTCTAAAATTTAAACTTAAATTTGCTTTTAGAAGTTTAATTCTAAAATAATTTATCAAATAGCTATTTCTTAAGTTAAGAATACAAATTTCGAAAAATTAATTCATAATTTATTAATTTCGATAATTAATTAATAAAAAGTATATTTAAATAGATGGACTAAAATTAAATAATTGAATATATAAAAATTAAATAATTGAATTTATTTGGAATAATGAATGATGTAATTATGAGAATTACTTAAATTATTTATTACTATTATTAAAAAGGTGGTCGTATGTCTTTTATAGTGCTGGAAAACGTTACAAAAACGTTCAATGACGTCGATGTTTTAAAAAACTTAAACATGACCATAAATGAGGGTAGTGTTCTGGGTATTTTAGGTCGAAGTGGTTCAGGTAAATCTGTTCTCATTAATATGCTCAGGGGAATGAAGGATTACAAACCGGATGAAGGAAGAATAATTTATAATGTGGCTATCTGTCCTGATTGTTTACGGGTTGAACCACCTTCATTTGCAGCCGAAAATTGTGCCTGTGGTGGAATCCTAAAATTGGAAAGTGTTGATTTTTGGAACTGTGATCGAAAATTCTTCTTAGCAATTAAAAGACGAATATCAATCATGCTTCAGAGAACTTTTGCGTTATATGAAGATGATACTGTTATAGATAACGTAATGAAATCCATAGTTAGTGATGATTACGAAGAAAGTACTTATATGGCTCTGGAACTCCTTGAAATGACTCAAATGACTCACCGGATTACTCATATTGCCCGTGATTTAAGTGGTGGAGAAAAACAGAGAGTAGTTCTGGCTAGGCAAATGGCCAAAAAACCCATGTTATTCCTGGCAGATGAGCCTACCGGAACTCTGGATCCTAAAACGGCAGAGTTAATTCACGAAGCACTGGTTGAAGGAGTGAAGGAAAAAGGAATTACCATGGTAATCACTTCTCACTGGCCAGAAGTTATGAGAAAGCTTTCTGATTATGTTATTTGGCTTGAAAAAGGTCAAATCATTGAAGAAGGTTCTCCGGATGAAGTAGTGGCTAAATTCATGGCCCAGGTTCCTCTACCTGAGAAAGCTGAGGAATTCCAGGTTGGAGGCCCTATAATTGAGATGAAAAATGTCAAAAAACATTACTACTCTATTGAAAGAGGAGTAGTAAAAGCGGTTGATGGCATTGATCTAGAAGTTGATGAAGGAGAAATATTTGGTGTCGTGGGACTAAGTGGTGCTGGAAAAACAACACTTTCTAGAATATTATTTGGATTAACTGAGCCCAGTAGCGGGGAAATAATGGTTAAGCTAGGGGAAAACTGGATTGACATGACTCAAAAAGGCCCTCTGGGCAGAGGAAGAGTCATGCCTTATTTAGGAATACTCCACCAGGAATACAGCCTTTATCCTCATCGGAATATATTGGGAAATCTTACAGAAGCAATCAGTTTAGAATTACCGGCGGAATTTGCCAAAATGAAAGCAGCATATGTTCTAAATGCATGTGGATTTGATGAAGATTATGCTATGACTATAATGAATAAAAATCCTGATGAGTTAAGTGGTGGGGAAAGACACCGGGTGGCACTGGCCCAGGTTTTAATTAAAGAACCTAATGTGGTAATTTTAGACGAGCCTACTGGTACTATGGATCCTATTACACGGGTACAGGTTACAGATTCAATTATAAATGCTCGTGAAGAACTTAATCAGACCTTTTTAATAATTTCTCACGACATGGAATTCGTTCTGGATGTTTGTGACCGAGCAGCTTTAATGAGAGGCGGTAAAATACTTCAAGTTGGTGATCCTAAATCAATTGTTGAAGAATTAACTCCCCATGAAAAAGAGAACATGCTTAATGAGGATTAAATATTTATTCCTCTTAAACTAATTCTTTATTGGAATACTACAAACTTTTTTTCATAAGATGTAACCTAAATATTAGTTAATAGAAAAAAATAAGTCAAATATTGATTAAAATTGCAAATTAATTCACTATAAATTATATTTGAATTTTAAATGAATTTTAAATCACTTTAATAAATTAAATTAAAAATAGTTAATAAAAATACTTTGGAGGATATTAACATGGTATGGGATGATGCACCATCACACGTTTGTAGAGGAGGCGACAAAAGGGCGCTAAGTTTTTGTTGCCCGCCAGTAAAGCCGTGTCCCATCTTATATGCGCTAGAAGATGCCGGTATTACACCTCAAGATTATATTGAAATTAAAGAACAATTTGGAAAGAAAACAAGATTAGGAGAAGGTGAAGGAACCTGTTTTGGTTCATTAGTATGGTGTTGCAAGCCTTCTAAACCTTGTCCCCTAAGAGACATGGTTATGCGGCGTATTGACATGAGTACAGAAGAATTCCTGGACTTAAAAAAGCAGCTTTCAGAAGAACTTGTTGGAAAATCTGAATTTTTGGATGAGGATGGTGTAAAAGCACTGGCTGACACATTCAATGTTTCTGAAGAAGAAGCTTTAAAAGTCCTTCAAGATTGTGGCAATGATCTCAGAAATGCAATGAAACTTCTTAGAATGAAAAATGTGGAATAATCTTATATTTCAAATTTTAAATTTTTAATAAACTAAGAATATTAAACTGATATAATAATTTAACAGATTGAATTAATAATTTTTATACAATTTTATTTATATAATCTGGAGATATTTCATGGCCTGGACTCCCCTTTTCATTAAAACGGATAAAATGAAGGTTCTTATACTGGGTGCTGGAGAAGTCGGGGAGAGAAGGGCATCTAGATTTATCCAGGCAGGTGCCGAGGTAATTTTAACTGGCGGAACTGTTTCCAGTAATCTTCAAAATATGGGGGCCATTTCTAAACCTCTGGAAAAAATAGAAGAACTGGTTGAGTGGGCTGAACTGGTAGTTATAGCCAGTGGGGATGAAGAAATGAACAACCATGTGGCCAAACTAGCAGGGGAAAAGTTGCTCAACCGTGCAGATGACCCTTTTGAAGGGAATGTCATCGTTCCCACAACTTTTTCAGTGGGTGAGGCCCAGATATCCATTTTCACCGGTGGTAAAAGTCCTTTAATGGCTCGCATGTTAAGAAAGAAAATTCAGTCTGCCATAACTCCTGAAGATATTTTACAAATTGAATTACAGGACTATGCACGCTTAAAAATTAAATCTTGTATTGAAAATCAGAAATTAAGGCGGGATTACCTTTATCAAATATCACAGGACCCTGAAATTAAAAGATGTTTGAGTGAAGACCGGTGGGATGATGCAATTGCTCAGGTAAATTCTTTTATTAATAACATTGAGTGTTCAAATTCCAAAAATAAATCCAAACATGAAAATAGCAATATGGAATATGATGGGATTATAAATGATGGGATGTCTGAAAATCGAAAGGAGGAGTCTTTCTGATTTTAAATATTAGGGTTGATCATAAAACAGCTGATATTCAAACTATGGAAAGTTCCATATCTTCTCTTGATGTTTTATTTTATTATTTAAATTCAAATTACTCTGTTAAGGAGTTTATTTCTATTAAAACTTGTAACCGGGCCGAATATTATATTATAATTGATGATTCGTTCGGTAAAAATTCATTTTATAATATTTTACCTGATGACTTAAAATCTGGACCAATACTCAAAGAAGGGTTGGTAATTGAAAAAGATGATCATGCTCTGGAACATCTTTTGAGATTGTCTTCTGGATTAGAGTCCATGATTATTGGTGAAGACCAGATTCTAGGCCAGATTAGGGACGCTCTTAGAAAAGGAAAAAAGGAAGGGTCTGCGGGTCTATTTTTGGATACTATTTTTACCAAGGCCATTCATGTCGGCCAGGCAGTTCGTAAGAAAACCAATATCAATAGAGGGTCTGTTTCAATTGGTTCTGCCGCTGTAGAACTAGCGGAAAAGGTTCATGGTGATTTAAAATGCAAAAAAGTCCTGGTTGTAGGGGCAGGCAAGATGGGAACTCTCGTGGCCAAGGCTCTGGTTGAAAAACACCTAAAAGCCATTGTAGTGGCCAACAGGACTCATGATAGGGCGGTGGAGCTGGCTAAAGAATTAGGTGGTTATGCCATTCATTTTGACCGTTTGATGGAATCCATGGCTGATGCAGATGTTATTATTAGTGCTACTGGTGCTCCTCATGCTATTTTAACTTATGAAAAAGTAAAGGACGCTGTACCTGCTGAAAGAAGGAAATCTTTGGTAATGGTTGATATTGCTAATCCCCGTGATATCGAAGATAAAGTAGCTGATTTAGGAGTTAAAGTATTTAATATAGATAATTTACGTGGTATCGCAGATGAAAATCGTAAAATGCGGGAAGAAGAAGCTAAAGAAGCTGAAAAAATAGTTCAGGAAGAATTAATCCTTCTGGAAAAATCACTTAAACACATTGAAGTTGAACCATTGATTTCACAAATACGACGCGAAATGGAGTTAATTAGAGTAAATGAAACTCAAAAGGCCATTAACATGTTAGGGGAACTCAATGGCAAAGAAAGAGTAGTGGAAAATCTCACAAAATCTGTGGTTGATAAAATTTTCTACGATGTGGTTTGTAATATTAAAGAAGCCGCTGAAAATCAGGATAAAGATGTTATAAAGGCTTGTGAAACTATTTTTAAGAGAAACATTTAATTTTAGGATATTATTTTACATTATTCGTTTAAGATCTTTTTTTATCCATCTATTCTTGACATATTTTTAGTATAAAATTTCTTAATGAGTTAAATACTGATTTTGTTTATTTATTCATATTCTAATTTTTTTAATTTCTATTTTCCTAAATTATTGGATATTAGGAATTTAAGGGCATCTTCCCATTATCCCCAGGAAACGACTGGTTAAAATGGCTAAATAAGGTGCTACTATCATTTCAAGTATAGTACCACCAACAAAATCCATAGATCCATGTATACTTTCCATTATGAATGGTTCCACAATTAAAAATACTAGAGAAGTTAAAAAACATACTATTAGAAACTTTTTAAGGCCAACAGCTCTAATTTTTTTTATAAGACTTTTAAAATCAAATGCTGCTTTAAATTTTCCATTATTATGGGCCATATTCAAAACTGCAGCCTGTAAAAGTATAAAAAGAAAAATTCCCAGCATTATGGAAATGATGATAATTTCCAGCGGAAATGTTAGGGAAACATCATTTCCAAAATAGAGTAAAATTAAACCTGTGGAAATTAATAGTATCGCTAAAGGAATAAACATGTAAATGAAAACTACTGCAGAATCTTTGACGCCGTGTTTAAATAATTGCATTAAGTTATTAAATGAGGGTAATTGATCCGAGCCATCTACAGATGTTTCAATTATTCTGAATAAATAACCGGTTGAAATGAAAAATAAGACAATTATTAAAATTAATAATAAATACCAGATATAGTCTGGCATCAGTGTTTCAGCTGTTTGATGGTCTAAAAGATCTATGGCAACTAATATTATCCCTAAATAAATAAATTTTTTCCAATCTGATGCAGCAAATTTGCTGGCTTCTAAAAATAATTCTTTAATGAGCATTACTTTTAGATATTTTCTAGACTATAAAATATTTTTCATGGTAATGCAAATTATTTAGCAAATAATCATTAAACCCATTAAAATTAAAAAAATTCGCGTATTAGATACTATTAATTATAAATATTTACTGAGCTTGACAATCTAAAATTTAATTAAAATAGAAAAAATTAAAAATAAAATAAATAAAAACCTAAAATAATGGTTTTTTTTAAGCAAACATTCCCTTAGGTTCGTTTTTCTCAGTTTGATAATTTTTAAGAGCGTATTCGACGTGCTTCATCTCTACCACATCTTCATCGTCTGATATGGCTTTATGAAGAGCATTTTTCAGTAGCTTCTCTTTTATATCTCTTCCAGACATACCTTTGGATAATTGAGACAGTCTTTCCACAGAAACCTTTACTTCCAGGGGCATGGATTTAATATTATTTTTTATTATTTCCTTCCTTTCAGCTTCTTCAGGTATTTTAAATTCTATTTCTTCTTCGAAACGGCTTCTAATTGCGTAATCCAGGAGTGATGGATTATTAGTGGCTCCTATGGTAACCACGCCGTAATTCTGTTTTATTCCGTCCATTTCTGTTAAAAGGGCATTTACCACTTCAGAAACATCTCCTCTAAGGGATTGGTATTTTCTATCTAATCCCACGGCATCAATTTCATCAATAAATATCACTGACGGGGAAGTTTTTGATGCAAGATCATATAATTCGTGTATTTGCCTGGCACCATCTCCTACATGGTCTCCAATGAGGGTGGTTGCTTTTATAAGATACAATGGAACTTGGAGTTCATTGGATAGAGATTTGGCCAGCATAGTCTTACCGGTACCTGGTGTTCCATAAAATAGGATGTTTCTGGGGGCCCATTCTTTGAATTTTTCCGGGTCCTGGAGGTACTTCATAATGATTTTACATTTGGTTTTGGCCTGTTCCTGCCCTACCACGTCGTCAATTTTTAGTTCTGTTTCAATCTTATGGATTTCTTCTGATTCTTTTAGAACTTCAACCAAAAGTATCGAAGTATTTTGAGTTATTTTTGACTCATCGGGATGTGCTTTTATTACTTTAAATGCATAATCTGGAAGTAATTTCTGATCAAAAAGGTAAGAACCTTCTTTAGCAGTAAATCCTTCCCACTGTTCCTGGGCATATAATTCAAAGAGTTCTTTATCAAATACTTCTATTTTAGGAGTTTCTACTAAATTACAAATGAATGGATATCCTACTGGTTGTAATACAACCACTTTGGCCTCTTTTTTAGGCTCATTAGAGGAAATTGGTAACTTATTTTCTATTATATGTGAATCATAAACTATATTGTTAAATTTCACTTACATCACCTTAATTTAAAAAAAATTGGTAAAAATAATTCTTAAAAAATTTAATTTTTTATTATTTTGAATTGATTATGGTTATTGAACTTTAATAAAATCATTATGGTCTTAAATACATATATTCTTTTGGAATAATCATTTTTTAAAATAAAAATACTTATTTACAATAAAATTTTACATTAAACCAATTTTTTTATAATAGAACTCAGCTGACGATACTTTTTTCTAATTATTCTTCCATTTTTTGTTAACCTAAATAATTTTTAGGCAAACCTAAACTTTTATATATGGTTAGTATCTATTTCAATTAAAGAAAGTTTAGGTAAACCTAAATTTAATCTATGGTCTGATATTGGTGGAACAATGAATGACGTAAACTACAAAAAAATGGATATACCATTCACCCCGATTGTAAAAATTGTAAAAACGCATGCTAACATGGAATTAAGTATTTTAAATCGGGAACGTGTGGCCAAAACTAATCGGACGGCTGTTGAAAATCTTCAAGAATTTCTCGATGATCTAGGCCATATGGTGGCAGAAGAAGCTTCCAGAGAAGCCGAGAGAAATGGAAAAAATATAATTCGCCCTGAAGACATGAGCACAGCTATTCAAACTATAATTTGCGTTTTATGATTATTCTAGATTTTTAGAGAAAATATGAAGAAAATATGAATTTCACGTAAAATAAACTCGGTGTACAAAATGATAAAAAAATTAATAAAACTATAAAATATTATTAAAACATGATTTCAACCGTAAAGCGTCCTGGTCTATTAATGGAGTCTCACAGATGATGGTGGAATTCCATCCAGCTTCATTTAATGTTTCTAAAAGTGGTTTAACTGGAGGCCCGTATTCTTTTTCTTCCAGGGTGTGGTGTTTTCTCTCCCCGGCATGAGTGTACTCAATCCTGGTGAAATGGCAGTGTAGTCTTTCTATGGACAGTTCTTCCTCTAAATAGTTCAGTATTTGACGGTAATCATCAGAATTTTTAATACTACCTTGACCACGGGCGTGAATGTGAGCAAAATCTATAGTAGGGGCAAAATGATCAAAACTCTGACATATCTCCACAATTTCTTCCAGATTTCCCAGTTGAGACTTTTTACCTGTGGTTTCTGGGGCAAAGGTGAATTTTTTTATTCCCAATCCATCCAGTTTTTCTAAAATATCCTCAATGGCCTTTTTACAGATATCCATGGCTTCATCTGGTGTGTATTTGGTGTAAAAACCTGGATGAAAAACTATTCGATAAGCTCCCATCCATTCAGCGGCCCTGGCCGATTGTACCAGCCGATCAATGGATCTTTCGATTACTTCTGGGTCCTGGGAGGATAAGTTGATGTAATAAGGGGCATGCATGGAGACCCGTATTTTATT
This sequence comes from uncultured Methanobacteriaceae archaeon, assembly GCA_963774795.1. GTDB lineage: Archaea > Methanobacteriota > Methanobacteria > Methanobacteriales > Methanobacteriaceae > UBA349. The sequence continues at coordinate 308,115 of CAVZGI010000003.1, read as the reverse complement.
TTCCTCAGAATTCTTCCTTAGCTCTTTTGCTGAATTTTCACCTATGCGCACCCCGTAAGTGGCCTGATATTCATAGGCATCCAGTCCCTCTTGAGCAATATAGCTGCAAGCATGAGTACTTTTTCCCTTAAAACCTATTGGATTTCCTGCAGGGCCAAATATGATTTTTTCACTCATTTTTTCACTCGAATTTATAATGAATTTAAGAACTTAGTAAAAATTTAATTTTAATATTTATTAAATGTAAACAATATTCAGTTAAAAATTATATGTTTAAAACCTTTAAACATCCTTTGAATTTAAACTGATGGCTTGTTTTATTAATAGCTCCACATCAGAATTGAAATCATTATTATCTTTAATTTTAACATGTCTCATTCTTTCCCCGGTACCTTCAATTAGATTTTTAGGGTCATCAAGCTCGACACCACGCCAAAATTCTAAATTCACATGATTTTTATGGATTAAAATAGCAAATAGATAGCCATTTTTTTCATAAACTAGATTTTTCCATTTTATATTTTCATCAATGTCTTTATTTATATCTAATATTTTATTTCTGATATTAAGAGCTAATTTTGATATTTTAGGCTCATAAGAAGATAAATATTCTTCAATATTTACTCTGAGGACCAATTTAACACTTTTCCCTTAAAAAACATATTAAATATCAAATAATTAAATTAAATTCAAGACAAAAAAAAATAAAATATGGGTTAAATTAGAGAATACCCATTGCTTTATTGGTTTTTTCAATGGATTTATTGTTATTTTCTTCCATTTCTAGCATGGCCCTTATTGCATCCACATTTTCAGGAACAACATCGGATTCCTGGTGAACGGCCTGCATGTAATATAATTCTCCATCAACCACATTCAGGGACTCTTGCCAGACTGGAATTTCAAATAAATCATTTCTGGATCGGCCTAATTCCTTAGCGTATTCCATTACTTCGGCGGTGGATCCAATACCTTCACTGGCTTTAACTAGAAGTACTCTAGGTGTGGCTTCCAGCTTAGCAATTATTTCTTCCACTTCAACTGGATTTTCCAGCTCTACCATGAGGTTGTGCTGGTGCATTAAGGTGGTAGGTACCAGTAAGGCCACTGTGTTAATATTAACGCCATACATTACGGTTTTAAGGTCAGGGCCGTGGTGGGAAGGTACTGTGGGAGGATTAGGAACTACAGCGTTTATTGGTCCTTTATTAATTTGAGAAGGATCTCCGCCCCGGCGAACCATTACGGCTCGAACCTTTTTAATTCCACAAAGATCATTAATTGGTTTTAAAGTTCTGGTAAGTCCAGTAGTATTGCAGGAAACTACTCGGGTATAATCCTTACCAAATGAGTCAGAGTAATTAGCAAAAGAATTGAACGATAATCCAATGTTGTCGTGTTTTTCTCCACCCTGGAAGATAGCTTTTAATCCTAATTCTTTGTATTTTTCCAGATTTTTTGCTCCAATACCTTCTGGTGTACAATCAACTACAATGTCTGTTTCATCCAGCATTTCATCCACAGTACCACTTATTTCTATTCCTGCTTCCTGGAAGAGTTTTTCTCTTTCAGGGATACTGATGTAAAGATTGTATCCCTTTTCCACGGCCATCCGGGCCTCAAAGTCAGGTTTTGTTTTGGAGACACCTACAATTTTCATGTCGTCCTGAGCAGAAACTGCATCAGCAACTCTTTTTCCAATGGTTCCATATCCATTCACTGCAACAGATTTCATTTAATCTACCTCCCTCTAAATTAAATTAAATTTTACTTATATTCAATGGAATCAAATTTGGATTCTCATGTATTCTGCACCTTATTTTGCTGAAAAACCATTGAATGGTGTTGCACAATTTAACTTTCAAGCTAAAAAAGATACATAATAAGTTGGTTTTGTTTTAATAAGTTTAGTATAAGAGTATCTTGGTTGTAACTTTTTATAAACTTTTTTAATTGAAAGTGGATTTTTTAAAAAAGCTAGTTTAAATATTAAAATTAGTCCAAACAAAATTTTCTTAAATTTTTCAGAATTTTTAATGAATTCTAGAAAATACAAATAAAGTAGAACGTATATAAAAAAAGAATATGGGGGCCATTTAAGGCCAAAACAAATAATAAATCACTGAATTATTCCAACTGTTCCAATTTTTCTGGGAAATAAGTATCTACTACGTATTCCAATCCATATTTGGAGAAAGACTGCTGTTCTGCTTTTTTCCCGATTTTAAGCATTTTCTTAATTTCCGTTTTCCAGGTTTCATCCCGGTATCTCGGATCTTTAAGAAGCTCTTTTAAACGTAGAACATCTATGTCTTTTAAGGGATCTGTAGGAAGGTCGTAGTTAATAATGTCACTTGCAGTAACTCCCAGGAACTTGGCATCTGGTGTAGCCAGGTCATGGTTTACGTGGGCTAATTTAGCACTTCCAGAGATAATAACCTGGGCAATGTGGAATCCCCATGGGTCTCCGTCGTTACAAATGTAAACTGGTAGATTTAATTCATCATTTACTCTTTTAAGGAATCTTCTGGTTGCTCTGGCGGCTTGACCCTTTAATCCTACAATCAATGTATCGAATTTTTTGTAAGCGTTTTCCTGAACCATCCGGTGGAACATCCCCATGGTTTCCACGGCAATGACCCTTTTCACATCGTGATCAACAAATTCTACTTCATTTATGGTGGGAGAAATGGTATAACCTGATTTTCCAGATCTAAGGGCGTTAATTTCAAGATCGTCTTCTTTTATAGTTAAATTTCCATAAACAGATGCTCCATCTTCTTCAGGCATTAATCCTAAATCTTCTCTGGTCATTCCCAAGGTCACTTCCAGATCCTCACCTACAATGTTAGATTCGTCCTGAGTTCCAAATTCAACATCCCATCCTTCAGAAACGTAATATAGCTCCCTCAGAGTAGCAGTTTTTTCTCTTTCCACTAATTGTTTGCAGAAATTGGCCATGTAAACCATTTGTCCAATTTTTTTGATCTGCTTCACATTTCCCAGAGAACGATTACCAAAACGGTCTCCCAGAACGTAGTGTCTTTTGTTTTCATCGTAAACTATGTTAGATGTACCTCTAGATGGTACTCTAATAGATGGGACTTTGTTTTGAGCCACATCTTCCACAATAGTTTGCCCCAAACCTTTAAGTTTGTTAATGGTGATTTCTTTTCTAGTCGTCATCTATGGGTTCCCCCAATAATTCTGCCAGTGCACGGCGTGTAACTTTAGCAAGAACTGGCTGATATTCTGGTACTTCAGTTTCTGCTAATAAAGCTGCTTCTTTTAAAATTACTGGCACATATTCTTCAAAGATCTTGGACCGCATGGCCTCTTCTTTTTCTGCTTTTTTAGCTCTTAGATATTTTTGCAGTTTTCTGGCTACAGTCATGGCTGTTTGGCGAACCTCATGTAATATTTCTGGTTCCGGGGCCACACTTTGTTTACCAGTGGAGAGATAAGGCACTTGGGTAGAAATAATATTCACAAATATGGTTATAGGGGCGCTTTCCATATCCCTTATTCCGTATCGTTTCCAGTCAATACTCTTTAAACCTTCGGTTATAGCACAACTGCCCTGATCAAATGTTAGAGGTACTCTGTTAGCAAAACGCATAATCTCGGCCTTTCTCTGATCTCCGACCATTCTTCCAGAGTCTCCACCATAGGCAATTCCTGCTTCTATAATAAAGGCCACTCCGCCCCGGTAAGTTACAGGTTTTCTACTGACTGCTGATACAAATTCTGGATTTAGAATTTCTACAACGCCTTTTTCAATTTGTTCCTGACCAATTGGTATTAAACCAGAAGTTGGTGGTGCCATAAAGTCCATTTTAGTAAATAAATCCACTATTTGTTCGGCTTCCTCCCATTTCATGTCTTTAGGTCTTTTATTTAGGTCAATACCAGTTATTTCCTGAATATCATTTACTCGTTTGGTGGACATTCTAGAGAGTGAGCTGGTAAGTAAACTTCTGAACCGGCGCTTGTCGGTGTGTTTGGCCATGAAGATTAAATCGTCGGCTGTTACACCTTTGGGGTGGGGAAGAACTTCTTTAGGTAATGGAGGAATAACATCAGATGCCCGGTTAAATATATATTTATGTCCAGTAGGATCTCTAAATATAATTTTCGCGTGCGGGTTGGCAATCATGGTCCTTCTTATGTATTCAAAAGCCCCCTGTTCTGATAAAGAATAAGAAACATCTTTAAAATGGAGTTCCAAACAAACACCAGTATTTTTAACTTCTACCTTCTTTTTATCCAGTATAAGCCCCTGATTTTTCTTCACGTCCATCTTAAGGGTCATCTGAACTCCTTTGAGTTCACCTTTTTCCCTATAACCTGAAATGATTCGTGCAGGTTTTCCTGTTGTCATCTGGGACAGTAAAACACATCCACTACAACCCAAACCTTGCTGACCACGGGATTGGATGTTTCTAAACTTAGAACCAGCGAACATGGTACAGAATACTTTGGTAACGAAGTTTTCAGGTATTCCGGGACCATTATCAGTGTGTCTTAGAATATAATGGTCTTTGTCCAACCTTTTAAGGTCAATTTTTATTTCAGGGAGTATTCCTGCTTCTTCCGCAGCATCAAAACTGTTGGTTATTAATTCGTGAAAAACGATGGTAAGCGATCTTATCTTACCAGAAAATCCAAGCATCTGCTTATTTTTTCGGAAAAATTCAGATGCAGTTAGTTCTTGAAACTCTTCAAAGAGTTCTCCAGCTTGTCTCTCCAAAATTACCCTCCTTATAAATGATTTATATTAGAATTTTTTAGATACTTATTTTAAGATATTTAATAATTGGATTTATGACTATTCACGTCATTTAGCATAGTTTATAATACTCAAACAAGTTTATTAATGACTCAAACAAATTCAACATGAACAAATATAACTTTTTAGTAATTTTTTAGTATTAATATTTAACGCATAAATCATATTCTATCTTAAGTAAATATCTCAAAAAGTCATTCATTAAAATGTATGTTGTATAATATCCCATTTGTTACATATATACCAAATGGTTTAAAACTTAATAAATTTACTATATATAAATAAAATTATGGCAGATTTAGGGAATTAAATCAGCCAATTCACAATTAATTTATTTTAAATTAATGGTTTCATTAAAATGTTTAAGTTTCATGTCTTGTTTTTTCTTTTCCAAAAAACCATAGACTGACTTATGCCGGGCGCCGTTTAAGATCATTTCAACGGCTTCTTTAGCAATTAATAAGTTTTCAAGGTCTCCAATGATAGAAACAGTCTTACCATAAACGGACATGTCTACACCAGTCATTTCGTGTATAATTTGTCTGGTTATGCCGTCTCGACCAATAATACGACCTTTCTGTCTGGCCAAAGCCTTTTTTGATTTCCCCACATATTCAGTGAGCTTTATTATGTCCAAAGCCACATCATCGTCCAGCAATCTCAGGGAAATTTCCGGATTAAATCCTCTTCCAATAGCCTTCACTATACTACGAGTTTTCCAAGGTAATAATGGGTCTTCTAGGTCTTCTTCTTGGGGATTTATGGTCACTGTTCCGGCTTCGCTATCTATGTCCAGTTTGGTCTGAGTTAATTTTTCTATATGTTGTTTTACTTCTCCTTTTTTCCCAATTAAGACTCCTACTCTCTCTCGGGGTATTTTGAGATATTCAGTGGTGGGCATAATTTCACCTCGTTTTGTTTATGGGGTTTTAAGTCTTATTTTATTAAAATTATTGTAGAAATATTCTTAATAATTAATTAAGGTCATTTTAGTACTATTTTACAAATTTCAAAATGTTGTGACCGAAATTATTATTTAAATAAATCTTTTATAAAGTTTTCTAATTGTTATGAATCTTATTTTTTTTAAATATGTAAAATCTAATATAAAAATTTGATAATTTATAATAAGTCTAAAATAAGGGTTAATAATAAAATAATTTATTTATTAAGATTATTTTTAAAAATTTAACCGGTGATTTCCTTTTTAACGTCTTCAAATGATGCTGAAGCTCCAAATTTACTGAAGTCTTTTAATAAAGTTTCTATATCTCTATTAAGGAGTTCCATAGATATGGGATGATCAACCACCACAGACTGGGAAACATCAATAATCACCGGTTTTTCATTGTTATTTAGAATATTAAATATGGAAAGATCTCCATGAACTAATTTGGCATCTTGATACATTTTTTTCATGCTTTCAATTAGTTCTTCCAGCATTTTTTCCGGGTCCTGAGGGCCCTGGTCTCTTAAAGTAGGAGCAGGATTTCCATCATCATCCCCAATGAATTCCATTAACAAAACATTATTCTTAGCAATAATTGGGTTTGGAACGTCCATTTTTGCTTCCAAACATCTGTTAAGATTTCTAAATTCTTTATTCACCCAGGCATGTACCAGTTGCCTTTTATTAGTAGTCCTTACTCTGAACCGTGGGTCCCCCTGGATATAATACTGCATTTTCTTAAAATCAGAGGTGGAAATACGGTATATTTTAACCGCCACAATATGTCCATCTTCATGAATTCCTTTAAACACATTGGCCTCTTTACCGGTGCTTATAGCTCCATTCAAGATATTAAGATAATTACTATTGGCTAATTTATATAATGTTTCCAGTGTTTTCTGATCAAAAACCTCACTACCTACTCTTCGATCTTCTACGCTTTTAATTCGCTTTTCTGCAAGCATTTTCTGTAGATTGGCATCAGCCCTGGAAACTTTAGGATCCATTAAATCATCTTTAGTTATTCTTGTCATATATTGGTCCGAATTTAAAATAAATTATAGATATAGAAATAACATTAAACTAATAGCATAAAATAATTGTCCTAACTATTTAAATTATGATTAAAATTAGTAAATTAATATTTAGATTTATTTGATTTAGTTTTTAATTAGGATATAATGGGTTTAGGGGTCTCCCTAAATTCCATAGTAATATTCCTTAATTAAAGGTTTAAATAACCTCGTTTTTCAAGCCAGTTAGCCTCAGTTCGAGTATATCTCCACACAATATCAGCTTTTTCATCACTCTGGAATTCCCAAGGCTTTATTAGGACCACGTCTCCTTCTCGAATCCAGATTCGTTTTTTCATTTTTCCTGGAATTCTTCCCAGTCTAACTTTACCATCTGTGCATCGGACCCGTAATTTACCGTGACCTAAAATTTGTTCTACTACTGCTGGAATTTCGCCTCTACGTGGAGTTCTTACTCTTCTAACTTCTTGTGGTTCATATCCTCTACTCAAATACTCTCCTCCTAAATGAAATTTAATTTGTTATTTTTAAAAATTTAATAAAATCTTCTAGAATCAGATTTATTAAGATTTAATTTAATATAATTAATTATAAGGTGTCAACCTTTATATAATGATTTATAAATTCTATCACTCAAGAATTTGTATAGATTATAATTTGTATTGATTTACATTTAATGATTGGGTAATTATTTAATTTTAATTAAAATATTTATTGAAATAAATTATAAATAATCCCATTACATAGAATGTCTGATTAATTATCAGTATATCGCACTATAATCGTATATCATAATATTTTTAATTAAAAAAATTAATTTAAAATTATCAAATGAAGGATGTTTATATGGTAAATGAATTTTTAAAGATAATGGAAGTCCCCCAAGTTGAAAAAATATTAAGAAGTCTCTTTAATGATATTCATTCCATTCAGAAAGTAGAATATGTTAATTTAGAAAATTCACATCACCGGGTGCTGGCTGAAGACATTTATGCTACTTTAGATTTGCCTCCCTTTGATCGTGCATCTAAAGATGGCTATGCTGTACTCGCAGCAGATACTTTCGGGGCCAGCGAGGAAAACCCCAAGGTTTTGAATTTGCTGGAAGTAATTGAAGCCGGACAGAAACCTCAAAAAAAGATCAAACCGGGTTTTTGTTCTGCAATAAACACAGGGGCGCCTTTACCAGAAGGGGCCAGTGCTGTGGTAATGGTGGAATACACAGAAATTGAGGGCGACAAAGTTTATATCTACCGTCCGGCTCCTCAGGACCAGTTCATAACCAAGCAGGGGACTGATATTAAAGATGGTGAACTTCTTCTATCCAAAGGTACTTTCATTAGCTCCGACAAGATGGGAGTTTTAAGTGCCATGGGGCTGGATAAAATTCCGGTATGGGAGAAAATAAATGTTGCGATTATTTCCACCGGTAAAGAGCTGGTTAATTCTGGCGAAAATCTGGAATATGGTCAGATATTTGATGTAAATTCCTATTCTTTACAAAGCGCAGTACTTTCTTGCGGTGCCCAACCACGATGGATGGGTGTTGTTCCAGATAATTATGAAGGATTGGCTGGAGCCATAGAAGAGGCTATTAAAGAATGTAATATTGTTTTAACATCTGGCAGTACTTCTGCAGGAACTGGGGATGTTTTAAAACAGGTTATTGAAGATATGGGTGAGGTTTTAGTTCATGGAATATCAGTTAAACCCGGTAAACCTACCCTAGTTGGAAAAATTGGTGAAAAAATTGTGGTGGGCCTTCCAGGATATCCTGTGGCAGCCTTAATGATATTTCAGATATTTTTAGCACCATATATTCGTCAGTTAGGATATATAGAATCTAAAATTTCTATTAAAACTGAAAAATATCCTTTGGAAGGGAGATTTTACTCTTCCCGTGGCCGGTTACATTATGCGCTAGTAAAAATAATCAATGGAAAAGTTCATCCCATTTTAAAGGATTCTGGTGCCATAACTGCACTAGCTGAGGCCCATGGTTATATTAAGATTCCTAAAAACGTGGAAATTCTTACTGAAGGGATTGAAGTAGAAGTTACCTTGTTTGATAGCATATAATCAATATTTAATCAATATTTTTTAAATTACTTTCTAAATTATATTTTTTTTATTGAGAAATTTAATAAATGCTATTTTCATAAATACATAATTAAATAAACTTAAAATTGGGTTTAAATGCCCATTTGGGATTTGAAAATTTGAAATAAGAATAAAAAAAATGAAAATAAGTAAAAAATTTGTAGTAATGGCGCTAGAAATTTTAAATCATAAATAAGACTTAATTAACAATTTAAACTTTTTTTCAAATTCTTCAAGATTGTTAACTACAGACTTTTGTTCTAATTCTTTTATTTCAGGCCGAACTACCAGTATAACTTTCAGACCCAGATCCAAAGCGGCTTCTATTTTATCTGGAACTCCACCTGTCTGACCACTTTCCTTGCTGATAATGGCCAGGGCATTATACTCTTTCATTAAAGCCTTATTGAATTCTTTTGAGAAAACACCCTGCATGGCAACTATATTTTCACCAGACAATCCTATTTCCTGGCATTGGCCAATAGAAGTGGTGTTTGGAAGGACACGAACCACTAATTGATCCGGGGAGACACTTTCTAGAATTGGCTTTATGGTAGAAACACCAGCCAGATGCAGAACCTTTTTTTCACTTTCCCCACACTCTTTTCCAATAACACATTTTTTTTCAATATCTTTTAAATCTTTTAAGATTTCAGAAGCTATTTTCCCAGCTTCTTCAAACGATTTTACCTGATGAATTTCTTTAATATGAGAATAGTCAAGGGGAGGTCGTTCATATCTCATGTATTTAATGGAAGTTTCCTTTGCAGAGCTAATGGCATTAATAGTGGCCTGAACAGCAAAAGGGTGGGTGGCATCTATTAAAAGATCCACCTTTTTTTTTTCAATCAAATCCACCAGTTCACCAGTGGAGAGCGGTTTAGATATTACTTCATGGGCTCCAGCTTTTTTGGCTAGATCTGCACCGTAGTTAGTTGTAGTGGTGGCCAGGATATTTAAAGAAATTTTATTACTAAAATCCGCAAAACAATCAGCAGAACAACTTTCTTTATTTTCAGAAAGCTTTTCTATGATTTTAACTGCGTCCTTAGTACCGGCCATCACCAGAATATTCATCTATCTAACCTCGCCATGATCTTCTCACTGATAAGGATTATGCTAGCTACCAAAAATATTAGAATCCAATCAATTGCACCAATAGCAGTTGTTTTAAATATTTCCTGCAGGAATGGAACATAAATTACCAGTAATTGTAGAAGGAATGATGAAGCCACGGCAATTAACAGGAACCTGTTGGAAAATCCAGTTTTGGACTTGCAGTTAAATACGTTGAAAATCTGGAACATTACAAATACAGTAAAGGCAATGGTGGTGGCCTTAATGGTGCTTACTCCCATTGACAGTTCATATATATAGAGGGCCAGGGTTCCTATGGCCATGACTATCCCGGTTAATACGATTCTTATGAGGTTCTTGCGAGGTATAATGTTTTCTTTTTCAGGTTTTCTCAACATAATACCTTTTTCAGCAGGTTCCACACCTAATGATTGGGCGGGAGGTCCATCCATTATTATGTTGATCCATAATATTTGTATGGGATTAAAGGGTATGGGTAAACTCATGATTGATGCAGATACGATAGTTATTATGGCACCTACGTTGGTGGAAAGCTGGAATTTCACAAAACGACGTATATTGTCAAATATAGTTCTACCTTCTTCGATGGCGTGGACGATGGTGGCGAAGTTATCGTCCTGCAGGATCATGTCCGAAGATTCCTTGGCCACATCTGTTCCGGTGATTCCCATGGAAACACCAATTGATGCTTTTTTAAGCGCTGGTGCATCATTAACACCGTCACCAGTCATGGAAACAACGTTGTCTTTGTTTTGAAGGGCTTCTACAATACGAACTTTTTGTTCAGGGAATACTCGGGCATAGACTTCCACATCTTCCACAATTTCTGCAAATTCATCATCAGAAAGCTTTTCAAGGTCGTTTCCAGTTAGAACTTTCCCCTCTTTTAAAACGCCTATTTCTCTGGCAATAGCAGCAGCAGTGTCTCTGTGGTCTCCAGTAATCATTACCACTTTAATACCGGCTTTTTTACAAGTGGCCACAGCTTCAGCAGCTTCTTTACGTGGAGGGTCCATCATTCCGGCCAGTCCCACATAGATAAGATTACTTTCCAAGGTTTCCTTATCTTCTAAATCTTCGTCAGGTGCTACCTTCCGATAAGCCAGTCCCAGAACCCGTAAGGCTTCTCCAGTCATTTCTTTAAGACTGTTCATGAAATTTTCTTTATCATCTTCAGTTAATTCCCTGGCCACTCCATCCTCTTCGATATACTTACACATATTTAGAACTATTTCCGGTGCTCCTTTAGTGTAAAGATATACTTCTTCCCCTTTTTGGTTAAGAGTGGTCATTCTTTTACGGGTACTGTCCAGAGGAATTTCCATTATTCGGGGATAAGTTTTTTCCAGCTCTTCTCGTGAGTAATCTTCCTCTTCAGCATATAATAATAAAGCACCATCAGTAGGGTCTCCAATAACTTTTCCATTGGATAAACTGGAATTGTTACACAGTGCACATACTTCCAGGGCCCTTTCTGATGAAGTTAAACGAGCATCTCTTACAGACATTTTGTTTAAGGTTAAAGTCCCGGTTTTATCAGTACAGATTACTGTACAAGAACCCAGAGTCTCCACTGCCAGTAGTTTTCTGACCACTGCATTGACTTTGGCCATTCTTTGCATTCCCAGGGCCAGGGTAAGAGTTAAAATGGCAGGCAGCCCTTCTGGAACTGCAGCCACAGCTAGAGATACTGCGGTTAAAAAAGTTTCAACCAGTGGAATTCCTTTGGCAAGTTGTAGAATGAATACTCCCACACACACCACTACAGCAATGAGTCCCAGCATTTTTCCCAGGCCAGAAATCTTTTCTTGAAGGGGTGTGGCAGTATCTTCACCCTGTAACATTTCTGCAATTTTTCCAATAGAAGTTTGCATTCCTATTTCTACCACGGCACCGATTCCCCGTCCAGATATAACATCTGAATCCATATAGGCAATGGTTTCCCTTTCATTTTCGGCCTTTTCTTCATCATGGGTTTTAGAAACAGGTAAAGATTCACCAGTGAGTGATGATTCATCTATTCGAAGATCATAACTTTCAATTAAACGAATATCCGCTGGTACATTATCTCCTTCTTCTACAATTACCACATCTCCTCTTGTAAGCTGGGAAGCAGGGACTTTTTCTGTTTTGCCGTCACGGATAACCATGGCTTCACTTGATATAAGTCCTTTAAGCTTTTCCATGGCCTTTTCTGCTTTGTTCTCCTGCAAAAATCCTACGGAGGCATTTAAAATAACTACAAATAATATGACTGCGGCGTCAATAGCATCCCCCACAAAGTAGGCGGCTATAGCAGCTATTATTAATAAAATGATAAGTATGTCCTTAAATTGCATCAGGAACTTTTTCACAGGCCCATCTTTTTTTTCTTCTACCAGTTCGTTAGGCCCATATTGCTGGGTCCTTTTTTGAGCCTCAGTTGAACTTAAACCGTTTCTTGTGGTATTAAGTTCTTTTAATGTTTCTTCAATGTTCTTTTTTTCCCATTTCATAATTAACACTCTTTAATTGGGGATAAATTTGATAATTATTACTATAAAAAAATATTTACAATGATTTCTAGATTTTTATTCTAATAGATTTCTTAATTTACTTATAATGTTTATATACCTAATTGATAATGTTTTTTAATGTTAATAATATTTTTGTACTAGTTTGTATTATTTATATTTTTTATATTTATTTATATTAAATATTTGAGATTTATATTTTAGAATAGAATAATAGGAATATGGAAGAAATAGAATCTATAAACTTTATACAATTAAGCATAAATAATTTCAAGGATAAACATAAAAAACGGCTCTTTTATAATTTACTAGTCTCATCATTTGTCTTGTGTTTATATCGTCTCCACTTAAAGGTTTAATAATCAAAGTGGCGTTTATGGTATTGGCCAGGTCCATAATTGCCTGATGCAGTTCCATAGGTGGTCTGATGGAATAAATTATATGAGCACCATCATAAATTGTTAAGTTGGGATGGTTTATGTCGTCTTGAATTATTCCTTCATGGGAAGGTTTAATATCAGTTAAAATAATATTTATTTTAGAATGTTTTTGCAAGTTATTGGCAACTTCTAAAAATTTGCCTGCCCCCACTTCAACTACTTTATCAGAGGGAGTGCAATGGTTTATAATATATGTTGCAAGGTCTTTCCACATGCTATCACCGGAGATAGAAATGATTATAAGGGAGTTTAGACTTTCAGACCTCAAAAGGGTCGTAGAGATCGAGGAAATGTCTTTTGATGAGCCATATCCGCCAAGTATTTTGAAAGATGTTTTCAATCTAGGGGCAGGATTTTTAGTGGCTCAGCAAGATAATATAATATTAGGGTATATTATCTTTTGGATTAGATTTGAAGATGAGGGCCATATAATATCTCTGGCAGTGGATAAAAAACACCGCCGTAATAGTGTGGGAAAAAAACTTTTGGGTATGGCCATACAAATGTTCCAAAAGTTCAAAATGAAAAACATTAAATTAGAAGTAAGATCTGAAAATAAAGGGGCCATAAAATTTTACAAAACCATGGGTTTTCATGAAGAGAAAATAATGCCTGGTTACTATGAGGATGGTCAGGATGCAGTGGTAATGAACCTGCCACTGGAATAGAAAAAAGATCCTTATAATTCCTTAGGAAGTATCAACAAGTATTCAATATTTTATCTATAATTATTGAGATTCTATAATCAATTATTGAATTCAAATTTATTGAATTTAATATGAATTATCAGAATTTAATTATAATTTAATTATAATATTTCTAATATTCCAATTCATTAATAATCAATAAAAAAATAAAATTATCAAAATAAAAATAAAATTAATAAGAACAAATTAAGGTTAATAGAACAGTCAATTTGAAAAAATTATTTACTTATGTTCTAAATTATGGTGATTAAATGGTAAAAGAGGCAAAACTTGCTTTAGAGGACGGAACTATTCTCACAGGAGAAAGTTTTGGTTATGAAACAATAAAAACAGGAGAAGTGGTATTTGCCACAGGAATGACCGGGTATGTTGAATCCCTTACAGATCCTTCCTATAAAGGCCAAATATTGATGACAACTTATCCATTACAGGGTAATTATGGTATAAGTCCTGAATGGTACCAGTCTGAAGGTATTAAGGCTGAAGGATTCATTGTAAGAGAAGAATGTATTCATCCTTCTCACAGCCTTTCCCAGAAAGGTTTATCTGATTTTTTAAGTGAATTTAAAATTCCAGGTATTGGCGGAATTGATACCAGGGCCTTAACCATAAAAATAAGAGAAAGAGGAACTATGAAAGGGGCCTTAGCAACCACCGAAGTTTCTGACGACGAATTATTAGAAATGGCTATTTCTCAAAAGGATATCACGGAAGTAGATCTGGTAGATAAGGTTTGTGTTAAGGAACCAAAAATTCTGGGAGAAGAATTCTCTGAAAGAGTGGTTATTGTAGATTGTGGGATAAAGAATAACAGTATAAATGCTCTATTAAAAAGAGAAGTTGGAGTAACGGTTTTACCATACCACACAGATTTTAAAGACATACTGGACTACGATCCAGATGCAGTACTTATCTCCAGCGGTCCAGGAGATCCTACTCGAGTAAAAGAAGCGATAAATGTTATTCCTAAGCTTTCCGAAAGATTACCTGTCTTTGGAATTTGTCTAGGCCAACAATTAATTTCTCTGGCATTTGGAGCTAAAATTTATAAAATGAAATTTGGTCATCGGGGAACTAACCAGCCAGTTAAAGATCTAAAAACGGGAAAAGTATCTATAACTTCTCAAAACCATGGTTTTTCTGTAGATCCAGATTCTATAACAGATAAACCAATAAATGTCACCCAAATTAACTTAAACGACGGTACTGTAGAGGGAATAGAGCACGAAGAATTACCTGTAAGTAGTGTGCAATACCATCCTGAAGCTGGACCCGGTCCGCATGATACAGATTATGCCTTTGACAGGTTTGTTAAATCAATGAGGGATTACTAGGATTCAAAAAATCTAATTGAAAATTAATTACCATTTATAACCTAATTCAATGAATTCTAAATTTTATTAATAACAATTAAAATATTTCAAAATTTAAATTAAATCAATTTAAAATAGCTGATAAAAATTATAAAAAACGGGGATCAGGAATGCCGAAGGATCAAAAAATAAAAAAAGTACTCATAATAGGTTCGGGGCCCATTCAGATAGGTCAGGCTGCTGAGTTTGATTATTCTGGCTCTCAAGCGTGTAAATCATTACAAGAAGAAGGTATTGAAACGGTTCTGGTAAACAGTAACCCTGCTACCATCATGACTGACATAGACATGGCGGACAGCGTTTATGTGGAACCATTAACACCAGAAATTGTGGCTAAAATCATTGAGAAGGAAAAACCAGATGCAGTTTTGCCTACTATGGGTGGACAAACGGGACTTAATGTTGCTACCGGGCTGGAAGAAATCAATGCTCTGGAAGGAGTCAAAGTTATTGGCTCTACCGTAGAGACCATACGCAATGTGGAAGACCGGGACTTATTTGACCGTTTCATGAAAGAACTCAATGAGCCAGTGCCTAAAGCTAAAGCTGTTAAATCACTTGATGAAGCAAAAAAAGCGGTAGAAGAGATTGGTTACCCTGTTATTGTGCGACCAGCATTCACTCTGGGAGGTACCGGTGGAGGAGTGGCCCACAATGAGGAGGAACTCATAGAAATAGCCACCCGTGGTCTGGACATGAGTTTTATCAACCAGGTACTCATTGATCAATCAGTTATGGGTTGGAAAGAGTTTGAATATGAGGTGATGCGGGATAAAAATGACACCTGTGTTATTATCTGTAACATGGAAAACATTGATCCCATGGGAATTCACACCGGGGAAAGTATAGTGGTGGCTCCTTCCCAGACTCTGAGTGATGTGGACAACCAGAGGTTGAGAAACGCATCAATAAAAATTATAAGAGCCTTGAAAATTCAGGGTGGATGTAATATACAATTTGCCGTTCATCCAGAAACAGGGGATTACAAAGTAATTGAAGTAAACCCTCGTGTTAGCCGAAGCAGTGCTCTGGCCTCTAAAGCAACGGGTTACCCCATAGCCAAGATATCTGCTAAAATCGCTATTGGAATGACCCTGGATGAAATTCAAAACGACATTACTAAAGAAACTCCAGCTTCGTTTGAGCCCACACTGGATTATGTGGTGGCCAAAATACCGCGCTGGCCCTTTGACAAGTTCAAAGGCATAAGCAAAAAAATTGGGGTGCAGATGAAGTCCACCGGTGAAGTAATGGCCATTGGACGAACTATTGAACAATCTCTGCACAAAGCCATCCGTTCTCTGGATATTGGTCGATACGGTTTTGAAGAAGTTTCATTTACCAGGGATGATCTGGCCAACCCTACTGATGAGAGAATGTTTCAGGTTTACACCGCCCTAAAGCAGGGAACCAGTGTAAATGAAATTCATCATATTACCCAAATTGACAAATTTTTCCTATATAAAATATTGAATATTATTAATTTTGAAAAGCAATTAAATGCTGATTCTATTCAAGATCCTAAATTAATGCATAAGGCCAAGAAAATAGGTTTTGCTGATGCTGAACTGGCTGCGATAACTGGTTTGGAAGAATCAGAAATTAGAAAACTGCGAAAAGATGCTGGAATCATACCTACCTATAAAATGGTAGACACATGTGCTGCAGAATTTGAAGCTAAAACTCCTTATTATTATGGTACTTATGATATGGAAGACGAGGTGCCAGTTTCCAACGAGCGAAAAATTGCTATTATTGGTGCGGGTCCTATAAGGATTGGACAAGGTATTGAATTTGATTATTGCTGTGTACATGCCTCTTTAGCCCTTAAAGATGAAGGAATAGAAACTATAGTCATTAACAACAATCCTGAAACAGTTAGTACGGATTATGATATCTCTAGCAAGCTCTATTTTGAACCACTGACATTAGAAGATGTCATGGGCATAATGGACAAGGAAAAACCAGAAGGGGTAGTGGTGCAGTTTGGAGGCCAGACCTCTATTAATCTGGCAGTACCACTAGCCGAAGAAGGCGTTAAAATCATGGGAACTCCTCACGAGAGTATTGACCGGGTGGAAGACCGGGAGCAATTTACTCACGTATTGGAAAAGCTGGACATACCTCAGGCACCTTATGGGATTGCTAAATCCTTTGAAGATGCCACTAAAGTTGCTGAAAGGATAGGGTTTCCAGTTCTGGTGAGACCATCTTATGTACTGGGTGGTCGGGCCATGCAAATTGTCTATGATGATGACGAACTTCGAGAATACATGAAGGAAGCCGTTAAAATATCTCCCAAACATCCTATACTCGTGGATAAATTTTTAGAAGATGCAATTGAAGTGGATGTAGATGCTCTCTGTGATGGAGACGATGTATTCATCGGGGGAATCATGGAACACATTGAAGAAGCAGGTGTCCATTCTGGAGACTCTGCTTGTGTAATTCCACCTCAAAGTATTCCCGAAGACATTTTAAACACTATCAAAGAGCATACTCATAATCTTGCCCTGGAATTAGGGGTAGTAGGATTAATGAATATTCAATATGCTGTAAAAATGGACGTGGATAATGAACCGAAGGTTTATATTCTGGAAGCTAATCCTCGAGCCAGCCGTACCGTGCCTTTTGTCAGTAAAGCTGTGGGTGTTCCGCTGGCTAAAATTGCTGCACTACTCATGATTGGTAAAAAACTGGCAGATTTGGGTCTCACTGATGAAATAAAAATAAACCATGTGGCAGTTAAGGAATCTGTCTTCCCTTTCATAAAATTGCCCGAATCTGATTCGATTTTAGGCCCGGAAATGAAATCCACCGGTGAGAGTATGGGAATCGACGAGAACTTTGGGTTGGCTTATTATAAGTCTCAGCTTTCTGCCAGCATGGATCTTTTAACTGAGGGAAAAGTCTTTATTAGTGTAAGAGATGCAGATAAGGATAAAATTCAGGATATTGTTAAAAAAGCAGATGAACTGGGCTTTAAAGTTGTTGCTACCAGGGGAACTGCCAGGGCAGTGGAAGAAGTGGCTGATATTGAAGTTATAAGAAAAGTAAGCCAGGGATCTCCTAATATAAGGGAATCTATTTTAAATAAGGAGATTGGCCTTATAATTAACACTCCGTCTGGTAAACAATCTGCCGATGATGGTTATCTTATTCGTAGAATGGCGGTGGAGTTGGGAATACCTTATGTGACTACACTGGCCGGGGCCCGGGCGGCTTTAAATGCTATTGAAGAAGTAAAAAATGGTAAAATCGTGGTTAGATCATTGAATGAATACCATGGTTCTTAATTTTTTATTTTACTTTTATTTTGCCCTGTTTGGACTCTTAATAAATTAATTCTTTTTTATTATTTTTCATGAGAATATTGATAATAATGCATATTGCTTTATTTTGTGAATATGGTCACGGTAAAGTTTTAAAACATATTATAATAGTGAAACTAAAAAAATGACTATAGGTTTATAAATCATGAGTTTAAAAATATGGAGTTAATGAATTCTGAGTTATTGAATTCCAATTTACGGAAATTAAAATTAAGGAAATTAAAATTAATAAAAGTCAGAGAGGTATTATTATGAATGGAAAAGGAAAAAAAATAAAAGGTTCGCTACTTTCCTTAACTCTCCTGGCATCTATTTTCATCTTTAGCATGGGTATTGTGCCTTCTGCTCAGGCCCAAATAGTTATTATTGGATCCTTACGCTACTGGTGAATACTTTACCTAGCGATTATCTTACTGATGCCAAGAGTATAGCTGCCATGCTTAAGGCCAAAGGATACACGGGAAATAAACTGATAGAGCTTTATGGTAAAGATGCAACCTCAGCTAACATTATAAAGGCAATGTACAATGCTGATGCGGTCATTTACATTGGTCATGGTGGATATCAGTATGGTCATTATAATAAGAATGGTGGAACAGCAACTCCTCCCTATTCTCTTAGTTGGGTATGCTCCATCTGATGATAATTCTGAAATGAGTTTATCTGGGGTATTGGAGATAATATGAGGCAAGGATGGAATGGAGATGTATTTACTGCTCCTTTAAAAGCTAATATTCCAGTATTTTTATTCCATGCATGTTTCTCTACCGGTGATGTGGGTGGAACACAAGTTGCTAATCCAGTTCCAACCATATATAATTTTGCGTCAATGTTTACGGGGCTGGTGCCAATTATTATGCTTCTGCGTATTTATGGTGGAGAAATAATCAAAGAAATTCTTAGATGGTGCTACCAGCTTTACAGATGCAAATAATAAACTGGATTCTATCTGGAGAAAAACTTACTAATCCTTATTATTACACAGATGCTAACATGTATGGAGAAGCGATGATAGTCTGTAGCATTTATGGGTAACTGGTCTGGGACATTAGCCAGTCCAGAATCAACCACAGCTTATGATTCAGCTGCTGCAACGGCCTGGTACAATTCAAAAGCTCCTACTGCTAGTTTATCTTACAATCCAGGATCTGGAATTAAAACGGGAACTATGGTAACATTTACTGGTACTGCTTCTGATCCAGATGGAGATACTAACTTGAACTATGCCTGGAACTTTGGTGATGGGGCCACTGCTACTGAAAAAACAGCAACCCATAGCTATGCTAAAAATGGTACTTACAAAGTAAAATTAAAAGTAACTGATAGTCATGGAAAAGCTTTCACAACATCTAAATCCATTACAGTAGGCACTCCACCTAAACCAGATCTGATAATATCAGCCATTGCCAAATCAGGGACTAATATCTACGTTAAAGTCAAAAATCAGGGTAGTGTAGCATCTCCAGGTTCATATGTCCGTTTATGGTATGGTAAAGCATCAGGATATAATTACAAAAATATTTATGTCAGTTCATTAAACCCTGGTGCTTCTAAAGTCTTGAAATTTACCAAGTACAAATATAGCCATGGAAATGTGAAAGTTGACTACTATAACAAGGTTTCTGAAAGTTCTGAAACCAATAATGTAAAAAGCTTCTAAGCTTTTTATATTTTATTTTAAAATTTTTTTACTTTTTTTCTTACTATTTAAGGATTTAAATTTTTAAAATTAATAATTCTCATTTATATCCATATTTTGAAATTACTTTTTTAATTTTTTAAAACCATTTATTCAATTATTTTAAGTAAGAAGAATACATAATATCTCTAAATCATTTAATTTAATCATAATTTAATACACATATTAATTCTTGTAATGGTTGGATTTTTAATGTTAGTGATAGAAAATGGCCTGGTACTCACTGGAAGAAATTTAAATCCTGAAAAATTGAACCTGGTAATTGATGAAGGCCTAATACAAGAAATTACTTCTAAAAAAGTTTTATCAGATAATAAAATCGATGCTAAAGGATGTATTGTCCTACCGTCTTTAATAAATGCTCATACCCATATTGGGGATGCGGTGGCCATGGATGTGGGTGATGGGAAGTCCATTGATGAAATAGTAAAGCCTCCCCATGGCCTAAAACACAAAATACTTGATGAAACATCTCCTCAGGATTTAATTCAATCAATGAAAATTGCTATGTGGGAAATGCTGGATACGGGGACCACTACCTTCGTTGATTATCGTGAAGGGGGGTTGGAAGGAGTAAAACTTTTAGATGAGGCCTCTAAAGGAATTCCTATAAATAAAATTGTTTTGGGAAGAGATCCGGTAATTTTTGATTCTGAAGCAGATGAGAATGAAATTCGCTCAAAGGTCAAAAATCTTTTAAAACACTGTGATGGGATTGCTCCCAGTGGTTTTGGGGAAATAAGTGATAAAACAGCCAGGATAATTACTCAAGAATGTGAAAAACAGGGTAAAATAGCTTCTATTCATGTGGCTGAACATGAAAAAGTTCAAATTGATTCTGTTAATCAAACCAAAAAGAGTGAAGTTGAAAGGGCAGTTGAAAGTGGATTTAAGCTCCTGGTTCATTTAACCTATCCCCAAAAAAGAGATTATATGGCAATTTCATCTGCTCAAGCATCAGTTGTATGCTGTCCTAGATCTAATGGTACTCTTTCAGTTGGAATTCCACCTATAACTGATATTTTAGGAAATAAAATTAATATGATGTTGGGAACGGATAATTTAATGTTTAATTCACCCAACATGTTTCGAGAAATGGAATATGCACTTAAAATAGCTCGAGGATATAGTAAAGAATATTTTTCACCTTTAGAAATACTTAAAATGGCCAACACCAATTCTTCACAGGCACTGAACCTGAAATCAGGTATTATTCAGGAAGGTTGCTTAGCAGATATCATGGTGGTTAAACAGTTATCTAAAAACCCTTGGCTTTCAATTATTAATCGGACTGAATCGAAAAATATAATATGTTTAATTAGAAAAGGTAAGATAGTATATATGAGGTGAGCCAATGTATAAAAAAATTCTATTGCCTACTGATGGTTCTGAATATGCTAACAAAGCTGCAGAACATGCGCTATGGATTGCTAAGGCTAGTGGCGCTGAAATTATTGCTTTAAGTGTGACTGATACTTCTTCTTTAATAGGACTTCCTTTAGATGATGTAATTGTACGTATTAAAGAAATGCTTCAGGAAGAAGCCACCAAATCATTAGAAAATGTGGCTGAAGTCATGCAAAAAGAGGATAAAGAACTGAAAATCACTTTAAAAACTGAAGAAGGCTCTCCTGCAGATGTTGTTTTAAAAACAATTAAAGAAGAGGGAATTGATCTGGTGGTTGTGGGAACTTCTGGTAAGCACGGACTCGACAGATTCCTGCTGGGAAGTGTGGCCGAAAATGTTGTCAGGTCAGCTATTTGCCCGGTTTTAGTTGTTCATTAATGAAAAATTCCGATTTTTTTAATAAATTTATTTAATTCATAATAAAATGTAGTTGGTGTAATGATGCTGGTAAAAGACATTATGTCTGATGAGATTCACTATGTAAAAGTTCCAGGTAATCGTACCAATGCAATGAGTCTTATGAGAAAGACCAATGTATCTGGGGTGCCTGTCGTTAAAGAGGGAACTAAAACGCTTGTTGGTATAGTAACTCGATCTGATCTGGTTGGAAATCCAGATGAGGAACAAATAGCTCTTATAATGTCAAGAGATCCGGTTACTACTTCTCCTGAAGAAAATGTAAGAGAAGTTGCTTCTAAAATGATTGAAAATAATATTAGAAGAGTTCCTGTAATAGATAACGATGAACTTGTAGGTATCATCACTGCATATGATTTAATTGCCCATGCTCTCTCCCAGCTAGAAATTAAAGAACCTGTGGAGAATTACATGGTAAAAACCATTCCCACTACCTGGGAAATGACCCCCTTAAATATCGCTTTTGAAATTATGCGGTTTTTTAATCTAAAAGTTCTCCTTTCTTTAAATAAAGATGGAAAACTAGCGGGAGTACTAACAGAAACTGATTTTATAAATGAAAGTGAAGTCGTCTCTGAAAGAACTGTTCATAATACTTCTGTGGGTACAGAAGGGGATAAATGGTCATGGGACAGTAAAAGTGTGCTTTATGTCATTAAAAACCATCTTAAATTTTCTGATAAGTCAGTTAAAGATGTAGCCACTTCAGATGTGGTTCGTGCCAATACCAGGACTTCTGTAACGGACTGCGCATTGAAAATGAAACAGAAAAACATTGAACAGATACCAGTAACCAATGTGGAAGGTGAATTGGTTGGTCTGGTAAGAGCTACTGATTTGATTAAGGCCTTAACTGATTAATATGGATAATAAACCTACTTTGAGAATAACTGCTTCCCATAGTGTCATAAAAATCGCGGCCAAAAATCAAGGGGAAGTTTCCATAAAAGACATACAATTAAAACTTTTTTGGGGTTACTGCTGGTGGAATGGACTTCCTGCGGTGGAAACATTTTTGGAACTATTTGAAACAGCTATTAAAAGAGTCATTTATGATGTTTTACCTCACCAGGAACTTTTAATTGATTATAATATTGAAACCAATGATCTTCTGGAAAAATCTTCTCTGGTGGTTATAACTTTCAATGAGATTTCAGCGGATAAAATAGAAGTAGACCTTATTGGAGACATTTTGCTTTTAGAAGGACTGGATGATAGAGGTGCCTTCTCCAAGTTAACCAGTTTCAGAAGAAAGATTCAAGAAAATGTAAGAAAGAGCCTATAATTATATCTTTTACACCATTTTCTCTTATTTTAAGATACTTCTTTGTAAAATAAAATGATTTATTTTTTTGGATTTTCAGTTATCCTCGTAATCTATCCAAATAGAATCGAATTATTGAATTAATTTTATTGTATTCATAAAAGTCTTCTAATTTGGGGTAAAACTTTTATCAGAAGTTTTTCAGCGTCTTCCTGGCCCTGAACTTTGCGGGCTACTATTTTTCCATTTTTAAAAACAGTCACATTTTGCCCCTCAATTTCGCACATGGCGATGCCCATGGATTCTGAACACTTTAATTTACCAAGACTCTCCATTTCTTTACATGTATTTTTAATATCAACTTTGTACGGCAGTTCGGTTTCAAACATTATCTTATTTTTTTCATCCTTGCATGGTTTGTAAACTACCAGGTCTTTTTTTACCTTCTGGGAACTTCCAATATCCAGGGTAACTTTTTCAAAGCCCACGGCTTTTAATTCAGCATCCAGATGTTTTAAAACGTTAGAATTTAAAAGAGGATCAATATTAACGACTTCTATCTGGGCCATTCCTTTATGATCCCTTACCCTTACCCCCTCGTTTTTAGATAGGGTTTTTACCAGAGATTCGGCATAAGAAATTCTATTAATTTTTTTAGTGGTTATTTCCTCTCCCGTAAGTATCCTAGTAGCCATGCAAGTGGTAGAGGTAGCATAATTAATCTCATTTTCTTTTAAATATCCTAGAACGTCTTCCTGAGTTATTCCTGCATTTACCAAAGGGCTAACAATATTTTTCTGATAATTAACCATCAAACCAGGACGGTCTTCCAATAAATCACTTATATTGGTCCCATCGGCTATTAAAGGAAAATTTTCTTCTTTGGCAATGTTTTCTAATTCACTATACATTTTATTTTTGCATATAAAACATCTATTTGGATTATTTTCTTTAAAGTTAGGGTCTTCCATGAAATTTTCTTTTAAAATTTTGTGAGGAAGCCCAATTTCATCTGCAATTTTTCGGGCGCGGTTTATGCATTCTTTAGGCATTAATCCATTGTCAACAGTAATTAAAAGGAATTCCCCATTAACCTGTGAGGCGATATTGGCCAGAAGAGTACTGTCAGATCCTCCTGAAAATGCAATAATCATTTTTTGATTTTCAAGTTCTTTTTTAACTTCCTCAATTTTTTTTTCCATTTCCATGGGAACACCTGTTTAATCATGCTTATTGGCATTAATAGCTCTCTGATCCATTTAAAATCAAATGAGATCCGATATATTCATTCATTAGGGATTAAATATAAATATATTTATAAATCATATTAATTTTAATAGTTTAATATTCAAGAATTATTTTTTATGTAATTTAAAACAGATATGGCGTCATTTCTCTTAACATCGCAGCCGTAATCTTGAATAAACTTTTTTAGCTTATTAATCAAATTATCATCAAGATCAGATTCTTTAAAAATCTTTTCATAAGTTCTCTTAGGATAAAATATTGACTTGGAAACAGCTAAAATATCTTCTAATTCTTCATCAGATAGGATTCCGAAATCCCGGGCTTTTTTAAAATTATATTCTATACTTACCAGCGAGTCTGAAAGCTGTTCGTGGGTTAGGGGATTTAAAATTATTGCCACATCGTCATCAGACTCAATGGCACCGGTTTTGTACTGCTGATAAACGTAACCGATTCCAACCATTCCTAACTCGTCCAGTTCAGATGCTCTTAAAGCACCCATACTGGAACCTCCCACCACCATTATTCCTTTATTAAGGGCTTCTAATATTTCCCGGTGTGATACTGCAGGCTGCTGGTGAAATACGCCGTCAATTATTCCAATAATATCTGGTGAATCTTTAATAGCTTCTAAAATATCTCCCCTTTTAATGGGCCCTCTATAATCTGCTTCCAGAATTTGTGAAGCTTCTTCAATACTCAGTGATGGGCCGGTAAAAATTATTATTTTCTTTTTTGAAGCAGTCATTTTTTCCCTAATTATTTATTTGATTAATTAGTTAATTTAATAAATTATTTAATAAAAATAGTTTGCAAATTTTAGTTAATATAAATTACATTAATTTACAAAATCTAAATTTTAAATTATGCATTATTTAACTTAAATTTAAAAATAAAATTAATGTATTATACTTTAATTAATTATACTTAAATTTAAAATAAAAAGATAATGGATTACCTATTAAAAAATTTAATAAATTAAATAATTTTACAGACCCGAGCACCGGCTCTTTCGGGATCTACTGAAAACACTTCCATTCCTGGTATAACTACTCTTACAACAGGTATATCTAATTCTTTTCTGGTCAAATCCACAAAAAAAGCATCTTTAATTTTGCATTTGTTCAACTGTTTCATGGTAGTTTCGATGTCTTCTTTAAATGAAGTGGAGCACCTGTTTTTAACATCTTCCAGATTTATGATCTTTTCAGAATCTTCAAACCAGTGTCTATTGATCTTTTTCATCCTTTCATACCCTGCTTTGCGCATGATAACTGCACGAGAGGTATCTTCTCTGGTACCATGAATTTGGGTGGCTCTACTTTGAGCTACTTCCGTAAGGGCCCTTATTACGGCAATTTCTGGATCTAAATGTGTTCCTACTCCCATGGTTAAAAGTGCAGGGTCTTTTAAAACATCATCATCAGCTGATGCAGCCACAGTAGGAACTTTAACGTCTGCAGTCAGGTCAATGAGTTTTATACCAATTCCAGCTTCTTTAAATTTGTTTAAAAGATCAATAATTATGGGATTTTCACTGTTTGAAGCGTCAATTTCCACTTTATCTTTATGGGATTCGAAAATACTCCAGGCATCTCTTTCAATTACTTCAGTCATACCATGGAAAACGGCCTCTTCTATAAGATTTCCTGAGGCAAGTCCATTTGTATTTGATTTAAAGATACTAGAAGTAGTTTTAGATCTATAAGGGTGATATGCTGCATTTGCTGGAATTAAAACTTTTTCATCAGTCTTAATATTCACAGCTTCCACCCATTCCAGTTTGGTGTGATGGGGATTGCTTTGCAATCTTCGGGGTAAAATAAGTGAAGAAGGTTCTAAGGCATTTTCCAGCTCTTTATAAGTTCCCTGAATAAACTTTTCATCATCAACTTTCTGTTTTTCTGCAGAGTATCTTTCAAATGCTTCCATCATAGCTGAAGCTTTTGCCTGTTCTGTGGTAGCTCCTTTACCGGCATAAATACTCACTGCACCGTCCTGGGCAGTGGGTCTGATGGCCGAGAAGACAGGTATTCCCACACGATCCAGATGAGTGATTTCAGTCACACGGGTAACTCCTGCTAGCTTCAATTTACTTTCTACCTTTTCAATGGTTTTAGAAGGGTTTATAGCACGATGAGTGCAGCTAAAATACTTTACAGGTACATCTGAGAACATAAAAGATCACTGGTTTTTATTTATATTTAGAATATTAATTGTGATACAAATTGATTAAAGGTCATTAAAAATGCCACGGCTGCAGTTAATCCCCAAATAATAGGATTCCAACGGAATATTTTGGCTCCATCCAGTACACTAAATGGAATTAGATTGAAAAGGGCCAGGAAACTGTTAATAGTAAATCCTATGGTTCCTATTGCTAATAAATATGGGGAAAATGCTAAATAAGGGGTCAGTCCTAAGAAAATCAGGGCCAGGACAATATTGGTTAAAGGCCCGGCCAAAGATATTTTTCCGTTTTGTTCTTCGGAGATATATTCTCCGTGAATATACACTGCTCCTGGGGCGGCAAATATAAAATTAGTTATAATAGATAAACCTATGGCCAGTATAAGTCCTTCCTTCCATAATTTGTACTCGGCCCAAAATCCGTAACGTATAGCTAATAATTTGTGGGCCAGTTCATGGAGCACGAAACCAAGTCCTACTGCAATTAAAGTAATGGGTACATATGCAATTGTGGAATTGATGTTTTTTCCGGCTAATATGTATGCAAATAATCCGGCTATTACGAGCATGGAAATTAGAATATCTCTTATTTCCCTTGAACTAAATTTTACCATAATTATAAAGCCTAATTTTAAGCATATAATAATTTCTATTGTAATAATTATTTCAAAATAAAATTTATCAAAAATGCTTAAATCAAACTTTAAGATGAATAAGACTTATTTTTTAAAAATTAAGGATTTTAAAATAGCCAATAAGAAATATGGGCATATTAATCAAATTCTTTTTTTATAAACTAGTTCTTTAAATTCAATTAAAAAACAGCTTCCGTTATCACTTTTAATTTCTAAAGACCCATCTAACTGTTCTACTAATGTTTGGACCAGTTTAAGACCCAGTGAATTACTATTATGTATTTCTTCAGGTTCAAAACCTATTCCATCATCTGAAATCACAAGTTCAATGTATTCTTCTGATTTTTTAAGTGATATGTTCACTACTCCTTTTTTTCTACCTTTAAAAGCGTGTTTTAAACTATTACTTGCTATTTCATTTATTATGAGTCCGCAGGGAATAGCTGTGTCTATTTCCAGTTTTATAACGTCTAAATCCCTTTCTAAAATTATTTCCTTTTCTGGAGAAGAATAAGAATGGAATAAATGGGTCATTATATTCTGGATGTAATCGGCAAAATTTATACTGGCTAAATTTTTGGATTGATATAGTTGTTCGTGAATAATGGCCATGGATTTTATCCGTCCCTGACTTTCTTTAAAAATCTCTAGATCCTGGGGGTCACGAACGTGATAAGACTGTAAATTAAGAAGACTGGATATAATTTGAAGATTATTTTTAACTCTGTGATGAATTTCCTTTAATAAAACTTTTTTTTCATCAAGAGAACTTATTAATTGTTCTTCGGCAGCTTTCCGAGCTGTAATATCCAGTAATGACACTAAACTTTTTTCTGTTCCAGGTATCAGGGCCACTGTGGCTACCAAGTATTTCAAATCCCCATATTTATCAAATCCCACGATTTCGTATTCTTTTGGAGCTAGTTCAATGTTGTTTCGTCGCATTTGATGATATTTTAAGGTTCTGGATAGTTCTTTAGGATGTATGAAATCTTTAAAGCTTTTTTTGCCTTCCACTTCTTCTCGAGAGTACTTGGTCAGGTTTTCAAATCCAGTATTTACCATGGATATGGTGGTATCTTTTTCTAAGATGAGGGATGCCGATCCTGTATTTTCGAATATTGTCCGGTAATACTCTTCTGACTCTTTCAAAGCTTTTTGCGCAGCTAACCTATCTTCTATGTCCCTTGCAACCATCACCGAATACAAGACTCCACTAAAATTAACCATTCTGGTGCTGACTTCCATGGGAACCTTTTTATTACTTTTTTTAATAAAATAAGCTTCAAATTTCCATTTTTTTTGATCTGGCATTTCTGAAAAAATTTTCCTAAAATTTTCTTGACTTTCAGAATCCACCAGATCAAACATGGATTTTTTAATTAATTCCTCTGGTAAATATCCTAATTGATCGCAGGCAGATTTGTTATAATCGGTCAATGAGCGCGATGCAACTTCAACTAAAAAAATAGCATCATTTGTTTGATCTAAAAGTGTTCTAAACCTTTCTAATTCGTTAAGATGTTCTTGTAGTTCTGGATAGTAACTTTTTTTTATTGATTTTTCACCTAAACCAATAATTTTCTCTCGGAGAGCCAACCATTCTTCTGGAGCATCAGATGGCATTTTTAAAAATCTCCACAATATTTTCAACAGAAGGCATTCTGGGATTGGTAACAATACAGGGGTCTTTCAGGGCCTTTTTTGCAAGTTCTGCAAGTTCTTTTTCGCTGATGTTCACATTAAGATTAATATCCATTCCACAGGCCTTTTTTAATTCTTTCAGATGATTTAAGAAGGCTTCTCTTTTTCCATCAACATTTAAACCAGTAAAATCTATTCCCATTACTTCACCCATTTTAATATACTTATCTGGTTGGCTTGGAAAGTTAAAATCAATTACGTGTTCTAAAAGCAGGGCATTACATTCTCCGTGAGATAAATCAAGCAATCCTCCTATGCTATGGGCCATAGCATGAATTAGGCCTAAACTAGCATTAGAAAATGCTAAACCTGCTTCCAAACTACCCATCATCATATCGCTTCTGAGATATAGATTCTGCAGGTCATTAAGCAAAGGCTCTAAACTATTACTTATTAATCTTATAGAGTCGATGGCATGCAAATCAGTTATTTGGGAGCTGGCATTAGAAGTATAAGCTTCTATGGAGTGTACTAATGCATCTAACCCACTGCTTGCAGTTAAGTACTGATCCATGGTTAAAGTAGTAGAAGGATCAATTAAAGCAACATCCGGAACAAGCGCTTTACTAATAATGGCGATTTTCAATTTCTTTTGAGCATCTAAAATAATTGCAAACTGTGAAACATCTGCAGACGATCCTGCGGTAGTGGGAATACAAATTAATGGTGGTGATGGGGCTGGAACTTGGTCAACACCCTTAAAATCAAGGATATGTTTTTTATTAGAACTTACTATACCTATTCCTTTGGCACAGTCCATGGGACTTCCACCGCCCAGGGCAATGATTAAATTACATTCTTCACTGGAAAACACTTGGGCTCCTTCCATAACCTCTTTATCTCGAGGATTAGGTGTAACATTTGAAAATATTTCATATTCTAAATTTTTATCATTCAAAGTGACACAAAGTTCATCTACCAGGCCCGTTTTTTTAATTCCAGGGTCTGTAACAATTAATATTTTTCGGGCAGCCAAATTTTCGGCGTATCTGCTAGCAAAAAGGCGTGCTCCATCTCCGAAAATAAATTCTGGTGTTACAAATTTCCTGAGTTCTAACTGAGGACACATTTAATCACTACCGGACTTATAAGATTATTTATGTTTATTAAATTACAAAAGATTAATTAATTAGAATTATATTGATTGATTACATTATTAAAACTTATAGTAATAATTATCATTAAATTTATCATTAAAAAATAATAATATAAATATAATTTAAGACTCATAATTTAAGATAAATAAGATAAATATAATTTTAAGGAGGATTTCCAACGAAGAGATGCGAATATTGCTCAATTGAAGGCTTTTACGGTCAAAAAATCCAGGAAACAGAGCACTGGATAATATTTTTAGCTCCCAGTCAAAGATATTTGGGTACATGTGTAGTGGCGCTTAAAAGGCAGTGCAGAGATTTAATGGAATTAAATGGGGAAGAATGGGAAGAATTTGGAAAAATAGTAAAAATTATGGAAAAAGCACTATCGGATATATTCAAACCATCATTATTTAACTGGAGCTGTTTTAAAAACGCTGCATTTCGCTCTGAAAACCCTAAAC
This sequence comes from uncultured Methanobacteriaceae archaeon, assembly GCA_963774795.1. Classification (GTDB taxonomy): domain Archaea; phylum Methanobacteriota; class Methanobacteria; order Methanobacteriales; family Methanobacteriaceae; genus UBA349. Next base: position 277,654 of record CAVZGI010000003.1, on the reverse strand, counting down.
CTGAAATCCACTGGCATTTCATCCCTCGATACAAGGAACCGGTCAAGTATAATGGGATTATGTTTGATGACCCTGATTTTGGCCACATACCTCGACCAGTTACTAGGGAAATACCTGCAGTGATTATGACGGAGTTATATAAATTAATTAAATCGCAAATGGAAATATACTCTCTAAAATAATAACCCTTATTTGATTACCTGTTAAAAGTCATAATAAAAAATTTTATATTCTAATCTTTAAATTTAATATTGGGAGCATGTTAAAATGGATTTTAATGTTATTAAAGGCAAAATGGATGCAGATAATATTCAAATATCTCTATTCTTTAAAAATGAGAATATTGCCTACTTATCGGGGTTCAAACCATCTAGTTTTTCTATGGTAATTTTTAAGGAAGAACCCATTCTTCTTGCTTCAAAAATGGATTTAGAAGAAGCTAATCACATTTCTAAAATTCCTGTGGAAGAATTCAAGTCTTTTAAAGGAATAAAAGGATTACTTCAAAAATCTGACCCGAAAAAAATCGGTTTGGAAAGCAGTCTTTCCTTAGGTATTTGTAAACAACTAAGAGGGGATTGGAAAATAACTCTTAGTGATATTGTTGATAAGCAAAGGATGATTAAGACTGCGGGGGAAATAAAAAATATTGAAAAGGCCATTGAAATCGCTGAAAAATCTATCAAATCGTTAAAAATTCAGGGAAAAGAATGGGAAATAGCTGATCAGCTTAACCATGAGATGAAACTTAATGGTTCTCCAAAAGAGGCCTTTGATACTATTGTTGCTTCTGGATCAAGGTCCAGTCTTCCTCATGCAGAAGTTTCGGAAAATAAAGTGGAAGAGCATGTTTTAATTGATTGGGGCGCCCGGTGGAATGGTTATTGTTCTGATTCCACCCGAACTCGTGTTGAAACAGAAAAACAAGAAGAAATTCGTGAAATAGTTTTGGAAGCTCAAAAGGCGGGTATTGGTGCCATTCGTCCTGGAATTCTTGCTTCTGAGGTGGATAAAGTAGTGAGGGACGTTATTTCTGAGTATGGTTACGAAAAAAACTTTATACATTCCACGGGGCATGGTGTTGGCTTAGAAGTTCATGAAGAACCTTCTTTATCTGCAAAGGGAGATATAAAGCTTGAAAAAAATATGGTGATGACTGTTGAGCCAGGAATATATCTTGAAGGCCAATTTGGAGTTAGAATTGAAGATATGGTTCTGGTGAAGAATAAATCTGAGGTATTGACCAAATTGCCTGGAAAATTTAACTTCAATGATTAAGCTTCAAATGAAAATTAATTTATAAATTAATTATTTATAATCAATTCATCTTTACAACAAAATCATCTTTTAAATAATATTAATTTATAAATTCATTCAGTAGTCGTTATTAATTGACATAAAATCTGAAATAAACACTGATTATAAATATCATGTTATCAAAAAAGATAATTATAATAAATTTAAATATATTATTGGTTTAATTAAGATATAAGTTTAAAAAGTGTAGATAAATTGCATTTAATTACAATCACAAAATCATGTAATTTTAATAATTATTGATAATTTAATTATAACTTTAAAGGTGTATATATTGGCTATTATTCCCGAAGCATTATCACCAGTTTCTAATATTGTTGACAGCATAGTTCCTGACAAATTTCAAATTAGAATTCAAGAAATTTTAATTAGAAGTGGAATGTATGTTAAAGCTTCTGACATGATCACCCTGGCAGCTATGGCCAGTATACTTTTAGGTGTAATAGCTTTTGGTTCTGCTGTTTTAATAGGTGTTGATCCTCTTATTTTTGGTATAGCTGGATTTTTGGTTCCACCATTATTAATGGGCGGTTATATATTTATAATGATGGAGCGTCGGGTAGATGCCATTGAACAGACCACTCCTGATTTTTTGAGACAAATTGCATCTTTACTGAGGGCAGGTGTTGGATTAGAAACTGCTTTAGAGGATGTTTCTAAACACGGAGGAGGGCCACTTAATAGTGAACTTAAAAGGGCGGTAATTGAAATTAAAATTGGACGTACTTTTGATGACGCTATTCTCTCTATGGGTGAGAGACTCAAGTCTAAAAATTTAGATAGAACTTTTCGAATGATATTGGAGGGTAGAAAGGCCGGTGGTAGTTTATCTGATGTTATTGAAACAGTTGCCGAAGATTTAAGGGCCGTTTTAGCACTTAAAAGAGAAAGAAAGGCAAATGTAATGATGTCTGTCATGTTTTTAATTATTGCTGCTATTGTAGCTGCTCCATTTGCTTTAGGTATGATAACTGTTTATTCCAGTTTCATTGAATCGCTGGGAAAAACCAATCCTCTTTTAGGTGCCTCTATAATTGCTTCAACAGGATACATTATTATTCACTCCATAATCGCGGGATTATTAATTGGTATTATTATGTATGGAAGTGCCCGTAAAGGTATTAAATTTGCTATACCTCTTGCTATTGCGGCTTATGGAATATTTTACATAGTGGGAAAATTTGCATATCTTATTGTGGGAACTTAAGGTGTAAAAATGAAAATTATTAATGATGAAAAGGCACAGGGATCTGCAGAAATGATATTGCTCTTTGGTGGGATAATTGTAATAGCCATTGTGGCGGCAGTTTATTACAAGAATTATCTAAGTGATCTGGGTGAAAGTATCAATGGCACGGATCTTAATAATCTTACCAACTCTATAAAAAGTCTTAATAATAAATTTTAATTTATTTTTATTTTTATATTTTAATTTTACAAACTTGAATTTAATTTAAGGGATAATTTTTGATTTTATTTTGATATTGTGGGGAATCAAACATGCGAATGTTAATTAATGGGGAATTTATTGACTCTAAAGAAAAAATCCATGTTATAAATCCATTTAACAATGAAATAATTGATCATGTTCCATCTGGAACGCCTGAAGATGTTAAAAAAGCTATTAATTCTGCGTATGATGCAAAAAATGAACTCCAGGATTTTTCAGCTAGAAAAGTCTCAGAATCTTTAGCTAGATGTGCCGAAGACCTTTCTGATAATTTAGAAGAATTTGCGACTTTAATTACTTTAGAAACTGGAAAACCTATCAACGCTGCTCGTGACGAGGTTAAAAGATCTGTTGATACCATTAAATTATCTTCAGAAGAGTCTAAACGTATATATGGGGAAACAGTGCCTCTAGACGCAGGAATTGGTGGTAAAGGATTCATGGCATTCACCTTAAAAATTCCACTGGGTGTAGTAGGAGCTATAACTCCCTTTAATTACCCTCTTAATTTGGCGGTACACAAGGTTGCCCCGGCACTGGCTGCCAAAAACACGGTAATATTAAAACCTTCTGTTTTAGCTCCATTAACTGCTTTGAAAATGGCAAAAATTATAAATTCTAATTTTCCAGATGGTGTGATGAATGTAGTAACTGGAAAAGGAAGCATAATTGGTAATGAAATGGTTAACAGTGAAAAAATTGATAAAATTTCATTCACCGGAAGCGTGGCAACTGGAAGAATAATCTCCCAAAAAGCGGCAATGAAAAAGATTACTTTGGAACTGGGTGGAAACGATCCTTTAATCGTATTAGAAGATGCAGATCTTAAAAAAGCAGTTGAAGGCGCTATAAGGGGGTCCTATCTGTACACTGGCCAGGTCTGTATTGCGGTTAAGCGATTAATTGTGGATGAGGAAGTGGCCGACGATTTTGTGCAAATGCTAATTAAAGAAACTAAAAAACTAAGAATGGGAGATCCTTTAAGCACTAAAACGGATGTGGGGCCTTTAATTAATGAAAATGCTGCAATAGTGGTTGAAAAAATTGTATCTAAGGCGTTAGATGAAGGTGCTGAGTTATTGCAGGGCGGGGAAAGAAATGGAAATTTCTTTGAACCTACTGTGCTGGACAAGGTTAATTCGGGAATGAAAGTGGTTCAAGACGAGACTTTTGGACCTATTTCTCCAATTATTCGGGTTAATGGTGTTGAAGAAGCTATAAAAGTGGCTAATGATACTCGATATGGTTTACAGGCTAGTATATTCACTGAAAATATTCATAACGCTCTTAAAGCTGTTCAAGAGATTGAAGCCGGTTCAGTGATGGTAAATAAACAATCAACTTTCCGCACTGATAATATGCCATTTGGTGGTTTTAAAATGAGTGGAATGGGGAAAGAAGGCGTTAAATATGCAGTAGAGGATATGACTCGCACTAAACTGGCTATTTTGAATACCAGATGATATGGTCATATTTTAATCATTTTAATTTTATTTTTTCATTTTAATTTTTTTTCTTATTCTATGTTTTTTTAAAATAGCAAAAATAATATAGTTGAATTTGTGAGCTTAATTTATTTATTATTTTTAAAATTATAGAAATTAACTTAAAAAAAATATAAGAAATATAATATTTGATTATGGAGATACTAGTGTAGTTTCCAATTATTTTTTTCCTTATCCCTTTAAAAAAGATTCAATTAAATTTCGAGATTCATTTAAAGCTTCAAGAGGTATTCCATGAGGCATTTGTCCTAATTCTCCCTGAACATCTTTTAAAACGCCTTCTCCAGCACCTAAAAACATCCCTTCGCTGGTTATTCCCATGAATGTGCTGGGAGGAAGCATGGAAATGGCCACGTGATTTCCCTCTTTAACTTCCAGGTCATTGGTAACCACGGTAATGGCCCTTTCACCAACATTTACATTGCAGATAACTAAATTATCAGCTTTGCTATGTTTACCAACACTCATAATCTCTCCAACAATAATATCGATTCCTATAATTGGATCACTAATAGGGCCTAATGAAATCCTTTTTTCCAGCCCAAAAAAAGTATTCAGGAAAAATCTGACTTTTGCGATGTTTTCTTCCAGTTTTTCTTTCTCATCTCGGTTGGCCAGGTCTAAAAACTTTTTATTCCAGTCCTCTCCACCTAAAAACTCCTGAACTTTAATGGTATTTTCCTTAATCTCTGCTATTTGAGGAGATATTAGCAGATCTTGAGGTTCCATGTATGAATAAGCAAGGGCCTGTAGTTCCCTACCCATTTCCTTAGCAGTATCCATAGCTGGCCTTTTTTTCCAGTGCCCTTTGAAATTTTTGCCTTCTATGGCTCTTAAAAATAGATCAATTGATTTTTCTGCGACTAATAATCGGTAATCTTTGCTGGTATCCCACATAATATCACTCTTGCTATAAATGGTTATAAAAACTCTCAATTAATTAAATTAAAACATTTAGAAATATATCAAATATTTCCAGATTCAATGATTTTAATATTCAAGACTTTAATATTCAATATATTGTTGAACTATTAATAAATAGTCATTAATTGCTTATTTATTGGTAAATTTTGCTCTTTTAGTACTAAAGTATTTAAGTTATTAAATGATAAAATATCTTATAATTAGAAATTTAACATTGAACAGCCTTTATTATTAAAGTTAAAGTGAATTTAAAAATCTGGCGGTGGAAAAATGGTCGAATTGTCCAATCTTTATGGTCTAGACATATATACAATTAGGGGAAATTACGTGGGAAGAGTTCAAGATGTGGTTCTCAACATTAAAAAGGGCAGAGTATCCAATCTTAAAGTTAGAGCCATGAGCCCAGATAAAAAGAATGTAGGGCTTAAAGAAGTTATAAAAACCAGTATAAGGATGGTTCCAGAAGCTGATGAAATCAGGCCTCTTAAAGAGGAAGGAGTAATGGACATTGCTTATGACCGGGTTCAAGCAGTAGGGGATATACTAATCATAACTCCAGATTTGCCTGCTGAAAAAGCTCCAATTACTCAATAATATTTTTATTTATTTTTAAATATTTCTAAGAACTATTAGAAAATTCGCTATCTTTTTTTGTATTCAAATTCAGTCCAATTTAGAAAATTTAACATAAATTTTTTAGGCGGAGAGTTCAAAATTTTAACAATATTAAGAATAAATATTAAGCTTAAGTATTCAATTATTAATGAAGTTATTCAAACAGGGTTATTCAATGATAGTGGGAATTGTAGGATGTGGAGCCATCGCAAATATAATTACTAATTATGCTTTGGAAGGAAAACTTGGTGTCGATTTAAAATATTTTTATGATCGAGACGTGGAAAGGGCCGAAAATCTAGCTTCTCAATTGGAAGGAAGGGCTGTTCTAAAAATAGAGGATATGCTGGACCACGTAGATGTGGTTATTGAAGCAGCGGCCCCTCCTGCAGTGGCCGAAGTGGTTCCCCCTATTCTAAAAAAAGGTAAAAATGTTATTATAATGAGTATAGGGGCTTTAATGGATTCTGATGTAAAAGAAAATCTTGTAAACCTGGCCAAAGAGAATAATGTTCGCATATTTGCTCCTTCAGGGGCCATTGTTGGCCTGGATGGAATTAAGGCCGCATCTATTGGAACCATAAGAAAAGCAACTTTAACCACCCGGAAACCTCCAAAATCATTGGGCATTGATATATCTGAAAAAGAAACTCTTTATAAAGGCAAGGCATCTGAAGCCGTTAAAAAATTTCCAGTTAACATTAATGTGGCTGCTGCACTCAGTATTGCCTGTGGAATGGATGTGGATGTGGAAATAATCGCTGATCCTGACGTTGATCGAAATGTCCATGAAGTTTTGGTTGAAGGAGACTTTGGAGAATTCCAGACCACGACCAAAAATGTGAGATGTGCGGTAAATCCAAAAACCAGTGTTTTAGCTGCTTATTCAGCCATTAAATTACTTAAAAGCTTAAATGAAAATTTTATTGTTGGTACTTAAATATATTAAAAATAGATGGATAACGGTTTAGATAAGATTTATTCATCTATTTAAGCTTCCTATAATTTTATTATCTGACAATTATTATTACTATCAATAATTTTTATTCAATATTAATATTTTATAAAAATATTTGCCAGTTATCATTAAAATTAAACTAATTAATCAAATTGCTCTAAATTCTTGAAAAACTATTAAAAAAACGGAAGGATGTTATTATGAGGGAATGCGAAATGTTCTCCAGTTTAAAGGTGCCATGTGGTTCTAAAATACTGCTCAGGCTAGATGGGCGAGGATTCTACAAACTATCAGAGCAGATTGATCTTGAAAAACCTTATGATGAACTCTTTGTTAAGGCTATGGTTAATTCAGCTGTCGAAATCTTTAGTGAATTTAGCCCCGCATTTATTTACACATTTTCTGATGAAATAAACATTTTATTGGCAAATATTCCATTTTCTGGCAGAGTAGAAAAGCTGGATTCCGTTTTTGCCAGTTTTACTTCCAATTCATTTTTCAAAAATTTAATCAAAGCTAAAATCATGGGCCGAAATGATGAAAATGATAATGTGAAAGAATCTGAAGATCTATTCCGGGACATATTTAAAATTATTAAAACTATTTCTTTTGATTGCCGTGTAATTCCATTATCCTCGGAAATGGTCTTTGAATACTTTAAAGAACGTCAGGATGAGGCTTGGCGAAATTGTATTAATGGATATGCTTACTGGACTCTGCGAAAGGAAATGGGTAAAGAAGAATCCATGAAAATATTAAACGGCCTTAAATCAGATAAAATTCATGATATTCTTTTTGAAAGGGGCATAAATATTGGGGAAGTCCCGACCTGGCAGAGAAGAGGAGTGGCACTCTACAAAGTGGATAAAAAAGTGAAAGGTTATAATCCTCTTTCTCAAAAAGAGGTTGAATCTTTCAGGAAAGTAATATTTACTGACTGGAATCTTCCAAGATTCAGTGCTGAATTTTTTGATAATATTTTAGATTAGATTAATTAGATTTTGATTGTTATCCATTTATTTAAGAGGTAAATATGAGTAGAATTGATAAATTTTTAAGTTACTTGCTGGGTAATGATAGGCAAAAATTCGAAGAAGTTCATATTGACCATGAAGTTCTAGATGAAATAATGGAAATTTCAAAGGAATCCTATCCCAATGAATTCGTAGCTCTATTGCAGGGAAAAATAAGAGATTCAATTCTACATATAGATGGTTTGATCTTCCTTCCGGGAGAAACATCTTCTGAAGGGGCTGTAATGAAAGTATTCATGCTTCCTCCCATGTCTGGATCAGTTGGTTCAGTTCATTCCCACCCTGGTTACAGCAACCATCCATCTCAAGCAGATTATCAGTTCTTTGCAAAAAATGGCCTTTTCCACATGATTATTGCTGAGCCCTATAACCTGGATAGTATTGCTTCTTTCAATGCTTTTGGCGAGGAAATAGGCTTTAATGTTATTTAATTGCCTATAACTACTTTTTTTAGAATAATATATAGAACATAAAATAAATTTAGAACATAAATATAAATAATTCAGGTAATATTAAAAAATATTAAATGATTTCTAATAATGGTATATGAATATATTATTAAATTTCTAAATTAATCATAAATATCTAATTTAAAACATGAAAATGCAATTTATTAATTGAAATAAAAAATTAGAAAGAGAAAAAAATAAAGAAAAGGAAATGTTTAAAGATTCAGTGAAACTGCGTCTTCTACATTATCCAGTTTTATAACTTCGGCTATTATTTCTTCAGGAACATTCTGGTCCACTTTAAGTACCATAACAGCTTCCCCACCAGCTTCTCTACGGCCCACCTGCATGGTAGCTATGTTTATTTCGTGTTCACCCAGTTTGGTTCCAATGGCCCCAATAGTGCCAGGTAAATCCTGATATTTAGCAATGAACATGGTGCCTTCTGGTTTTACATCTACCCAGTAATTGTTAATTTTAATGATTTTAGGTTCATCCACGTAAGTTCCTTCTACGCTAAATTCGCCCATATCTGTTTTAACATTTAGCACAATGATGCATTTGTATCCTTCAGATTCAGACCTTTTTCCTTCAGTAATTACCAATCCTCTTCTTTTAGCAATGGAAGGGGCATTAATCATGTTCACTGGTTCATTTAAAATCGGATTTAAAATTCCCTGAAGTATGGTTCTGGTTAAAATGTCCTTTTTAGGGATATCTGCCAGTTCACCACAGTAAGTGACATTCATTTCCTGTATGGTTCCAGGAGCAGCCTGTACCACAAAACTTCCCAGTTTTTCAGCCAAATTCAAGTAGGGTTTCATACCAGTGTAAGTCTTAGAATCCAAAACTGGCATGTTTAAGACGTTTCTAGGTGATCCACCTTTAAAAACAGTTATAATTTCATTAGCCACAATCAATGCTGCGTCTCTTTGGGCTTCGGCGGTGGATGCTCCAATATGTGGAGTAACAACGATGTTATCCAGGTCTAATAATGGACTGCCTTCTGGAGGTTCATTTTCAAATACGTCCAGGGCTGCACCACCAATTTTATTTTCACTTAATGCGATGTAAAGGGCTTCTTCATCAATTATTCCACCACGAGCGCAGTTAATTATGAAAGCACTATCTTTCATCATTTCAAAGGCCTGGGTAGAAACTATATGTTTGGTTTCCGGTGTTAGTGGTACGTGAATGGTTATTACATCAGATTCTTTAAATACAGTTTCCAGATCTACCACGTCAACGCCCAGATCTTTGGCCACTTCTTCACTGATGTATGGATCATAGACTATGGCGTTCATACCAAACGCTTTGGATCTTATAACTACTTGAGATCCTATTCTACCCATACCAATAATTCCCAGTGTTTTGTTGTTGAGTTCCAATCCCATAAATCGACTTTTTTCCCATTTGCCCTCTTTAACAGACTTATCGGCAATGGAAATCTTTCGGGAAAGCGCTAGCATCAATCCCATGGTCTGTTCAGCCACGGTAATTGATGTGGATTCTGGAGCATTTACTACCATGATTCCCTTTTCAGTGGCGGCTTCTACATCCACATTATCTACCCCCACTCCTGCTCGAGCAATTATCTTAAGCTTAGGGGCATTTTCAATTACCTCACGGGTTACCTTAGTTCTACTTCTTACTACAATAGCGTTAAAATCTTTAATAACTTTAACCAGTTCTTCTGGCGTAATACTGGTATCAACTAACACTTCAGCAACTTCCTCAAGATCAGAAATTCCTTTTTCATTAATTGAATCAGCAACGATTACCTTCATTTGGTCCATAATTTCACCATGTTAATTCTCTTATTATTTGGTATGGTTTAGACTGCATTTAAATATGGTGACTGATGATACAATCATGAATTGATATGCCCGCATTGATCCAGTGGTGCTATGATTTAGAATCATTTTTTAAGTTAATTCCTATTAATTTTTTAGATTAATAATTCTCTATTTTAAAAAATATTATCTAAATTATAATAAAAGAAGCTTTTAGTAAATATCAATCTCTTTTTAAGAAAATTATACATAAAATCTATTTTTTAAGTAGTATTATGGTAATTATAAAAATTTAAAGGAAAATTATAATAAAATAATCAATTATAAAATATATCATAGATTAAATATGCTATAATTGGATTATGCATATATTGAATTAATTATTAATTAGATTAAGTGAATAATGGAGGAATCATATTGAGAACAGAGGAATTCATAATATCCAGTGCCAATCACGTGCCAGGTTTTGAGATTTTAGAAACTAAAGGATTTGTATATGGCCTTACAGTCAGAAGTAGAGGTTTGGGTGGCCAGGTAGGTGCTGGAATCAGGTCTATGTTTGGTGGAGAGATAAAAGAATATGTTAAGATGATGGAAGAATCACGAAATGAGGCTCTGAATCGTATGATTGCCCATGCTGAAGAATTAGGAGCTAATGCAGTAATCAGTGTCCGTTTTGATTCTGACGAGATTTCTAATGTTATGCAGGAAATTCTGGCCTATGGGACCGCAGTTATTGCCAAAAAGAAATAAAATGTACTTTTTTTGGATTTAAATACTTTAAACTCATTTTAACTACTTTTATAAATCTTAAATAATCTAATCATTTAATTTAAATTTTAAAAGTCTTAAAATCAATTAATAATGGCAAAAACATGTTTAACGATTATATTGGAATAAAAGATAAAAAAATACCTCAAACTTCTTTGGGAACCGCTCCTTTCATTGGAATGCCTTATTTTGGCCATAGATCCCGTTTGTATCAGTTGGACTTTTCTAATAGTCCGGAGAACATTCTAAAAGTTATGAAAAAATCTCATGAGATGGGTGTTAAGGCCCTGCAATTGATTCCAGAAGAACCAGTGGTTAAAGCTTTGAATCTAGCCCACGATGAGGGAATAGAATTTGATATTTGGGGAACAGTCAGAAAAGATAATCTGGATGCGGATATTCTCCTTTTATCAAGCCTGGAAGCTAGTATGATGCTTTTAGATGAATGGGTGACTGATAAGTCAGATATGGAATTTATTAAAGATTCACTAAATAAAATAAATGATGAAAATGCTTTATCTGGACTCATAACTGCTCTGCCTAAGGAAACCACACCTAAACTCATTGATACTGATGTTAAGGAATTGTTCGATTTTTATATGGTCCCAGTTAACAAATTGGGCTATATGATGGATTATCCGGTCTTCATGCAGAAAGAGCGTGATGAACTTGCTGATTTACTTAAACAATTGAATAAAGTAATCATAGCCAATAAAATCCTGGCAGTTGGAATTTTAAATCCTGAAGAGGCGATGGATTTCCTTAAAACTTTGGATTATGTGGATATGGTTACATTGGGTGTTGCCTCAGAGAAAGAAGCTGAAGAAACATTTAATTTACTTTTTAACAAATAATTGTGGAGAATAATGTTCACAGTATTTTATAAATTTATTTCTAAGATAAGAAACTTATACAACAAATTAAGAAAAAATTATTAAACTAGATATTACATTTTAAGGTGTTATAAATGATAAAATATCGTCCAGAAAAAGATAAGGACCATTCTGCAATTTTTGAAATTAATTTACTAGCATTCCCTGAAGATAATGAGGCTCGTCTGGTTGATATGCTCAGAGATTCTGAAAGCTACGTAAATGGACTTTCTATGGTTGCTGAGAAAGATGGGGAAGTTGTGGGGCATATATTATTCACTAAATTAACTATAGAATCCCCAAAGGGTGATTTTGTTGCTCTTTCCCTAGCACCTCTGGCCGTTAAGCCAGATTTGCAACGACAAGGAATCGGTTCTGGTCTAGTTAAAGAAGGAATTAAAGCTTGTAAATTGTTAGGATATAAAGCAATTGTCGTTGTTGGTCATCCAGAGTATTATCCACGATTTGGGTTTTCTTCGGCACGAGAAAAAGGTTTAGAAGCACCATTTCCAGTTCCTGATGAGGCTTTTATGGTCTATGAACTTATTCCAGGATCTTTAGATGATATCAAAGGAATGGTGAAACTTGCTCCTGAATTTGATGAATTTATCTAAAATATCTTAAAATAATATTTTTAATAATCCTTTATTGTTTTTTCATTAATAATAAGATTAAAACTTAATCTAATAATATTTAATAATATTTATAAAAAAATAAATAATTATTTAATAAGAAAATTTAAAAATAATAAATTCAGAGATTTAATTACATTCTTTTCTTTCTTTGATTATTTTTAAAAACTCGGCAGGAGTTTCCATTTCTCCCATTTCCCATCCATGGACAACGGGAATTCCGTCTAGTGATTCTTTAATCTTTTCATTATCCAGTATAAACACTGAACTTGAACCGGTAATAAGTGAAAGATCTTTCAAGGTTATGGCCATTTTTTTAAGAGTTCTCTGGTTTCTATTTTTCTCTAAATTGGCAATAAGTGGATTTTCTGAATTTCCTGCAGAAATATGTTTGTTAATATCCAGTTTGGCTAAAGCATCGAACGGGGTTTTTTGGGTGGGGATAACTCCAAAACCTAATTCGACAAGTTTCTGACGTTGAACTTCATCTATATTTATTTTACTATCGCCTAAATTATTTTCACTCAATTTGGCCATATCTAACTCTTTTAATGAATCGGGGGCCTTAAATAAATCAATTGAAAGTGTGATTTTAAGATTTAAAATGTCCTCCAGCATCATAGCGGTTTCAGGACAGGCTCGTACAATGCCGTGTTCATATTTATAGATAGTTTCTCTTGATACATGGGCTAAATCTGCTAGATCTTTCAGAGAAAGATTGTGTTCTTCACGAACTTCCTTTAAAACTTCCCCATTTATCTGGATGTAATATCCACCACGGTCAGCTAGAATCTCAGGATATTCTCCCTCAATAATCATATTTTTTAATGTATCCAGGCCAATTACTGGTATGCCGTGTCTTTCATATACTACATCTTCTTCTAAGAACTCACTTTTCGATTTAAGGCCTACAATCAAAGGGGAAGCCATAAAAGTATGGGATATTTTTCTTATTTCCTGGGCCTGGACTCCATTTATCCCATCTATATTAACTAAAACTTTTAATAGTAAGAGCAATAACTTTCTTCGAGCAACCATGTCAAAGCAACTTCGCTCATATATATGAGAAGTTTCAAATCCATTATTGGCTAGAAGTTCGTTAATTTCTTGAAGGACGTGGCCCCGTTTTACATTAGTCATAAAATCACCGGTGAAATCGATGAATGAATTATATGTTGGTATAGACGATACAGATTCCCCAGAAGGAATGTGCACTACTTATATAACTTTTGTAATTATCAATGAACTTAAATATTTTGGTTTTGAGATTGCAGATTATCCCAGATTAATTAGACTTAATCCATTTGCCAGATTTAAAACTAGGGGTAATGGTGCAGTTTCATTTAAATTAATTGTGGATTCTATTGCTAAAAAAGATGAAGCCAAAAAAATAATTTTAGATGCTGTTAAAAACCTATCAGAAATGGATAATGAAAATACAAATCCTGGTGTGGTATTTTACGAGGGGAAAAGTATTAATGGACAAATTGTAATGGATAATCGCCTTCCAGTATTTGCTATTCGAGCAATAAAAGAAATTTTAACTATTAAAGAAGCTGAAAAACTGGCTAAAGATGTTAATGCTGAAATTCATCAGTTTAAAAAAGGCAGAGGAATTATTGGAGCTCTGGCGGCCATAGGGTGTTATCTCAGGGATAGTACTTTTGAATTACTGGCCTATCGAATACCTGAAAATTATGGTAGTACCAGAAAGATTAATTCAGAGTCGGTAGTACATATGAATGAAATAACATACCCCCAAACCTTTGATAATCTCGATGAAGGCTACATGGCTATTGAACCACACACTCCCTGCCCTATTTTATATGGAATTAGGGGAGAAACTCCGGAGGCAGTACTGGAGGCCCATAATTTAGTTGAATCACTGGAACCCATTGAAGGATATATTATTTACGAAACCAATCAGCATACCGACATTCATCTTCAAAAAATTAGTAAAATTTCTGATATGAAACAATTTGGGTGTTATATTGTTAATGGTATCGTAAAAGACACTTATCGCGTCATTGAGGGGGGCCATATCTTTTTCACATTGGAAGATTCATCTGGTGAAATTGAGTGTGCGGCCTATGAACCGACTAAAGGGTTTAGAAACATAATAAAAAAATTAATACCCGGGGATAAGGTTGAAATTTACGGTGGAATTGGTGCTCAAGGTACTTTGAACATTGAAAAAATTCGAATAATGGAACTGGCAACTCTTTTTAAACAGGAAAATCCCCTATGTGGTTGTGGAAAGAGAATGAAATCTGCTGGCCAGAATAAAGGATTTAAATGTGTCCAGTGTGGTTCTAAATTGAGAGATGGCCAAAAAATTAATATAGAAATTCTAAGAGATATTAAAAAAGGTTTTTATGAAGTTCCTCCTTCTGCCAGGCGTCATTTATCAAAACAGTTAGTTAGGATGGAGCGAACTTAATTTAAGATTTATTTTTTCTAATATTCTTTTTTTATTCAATTTTTTTAATTATTTTTATTCATTATGATAGTAAAATAATTAAAATAGAGAATAAGCAAAAACAAAAATTTTATCTTATCAGACAACGATTTTACTTCTAATGATTACTCAAGAACTAGCGCATTTCGTTGTCTCATTAAAATATGAAGATATCCCTGATTCGGCTATAGAAAAGGCCAAGATTTGTTTTTTAGATTTTTTAGGTGTTTCTTTAAGAGGATCTAAAGAAAAAAGCAGTTTGTTAGCTTTTGATGTATTTAGTTCATCTATTTCTTCTATTTCTTCTCATTCTGATTCATTCATTTCAAATACTAGTTCTGATAATTCTGGAGGGCTAGATGAGGTCCAATCTACTATTATTGGTCATGGTTGTGGTGACTTATTTAATGCTGGATTTTTAAATGGGATTTCTGCCCACTGCCTGGATCTTGATGATGGACACAGGATAGCCCAGCTTCATCCAGGATGTGTGGTGATTCCTGCGGCTTTGGTCCTGGCTGAAAAGTATCATAAGACTGGAAAAGAATTTTTTGAGGCGGTTATCGCTGGTTATGAAGTGGCTATTGTACTGGGAAAACTGATAAACCCTTCACACCGTAATCAAGGATTTCACAGCACAGGAACTATTGGAACGGTTGCTGCAACCGCCGCAGCATGCAAAATCATTAATTTAAACGAAAAAGAAATTATAAATGCTCTGGGACTGGCAGGAACCCAGGCTGCGGGCCTTCTAGAATCAGATCATGCAGGTACCATGGGCAAACATCTTCATGCAGGTAGAGCAGTTCAATCTGGAATAGTTTCAGCGCTGCTGGCTCTAAAAGGATTCACTGGGGCCTCAAGTATCTTTGAAGGTAAAGAAGGCTTTTTTAAGGCCATGTGTGGGGATGATATTGGAAAATCAACTGGACTAACATGTGAATTGGTGTCTGAATCGTTATGGAATCAAGTTAAATTGGATTTAGGTAAATTTCACATCAGGGATGTTTATTTAAAAAAATATCCAGTATGTAGACATTTACATTCCACCATTGATTCAGCTATGGATATTTTGAATGAAATTAATATGGAATCTCTTAAAAACTATAAAATAGAAAAAATAACAGTTAAAACTTATAAAACGGCGGCCGAACATGATAATTACTGCCCATCTACCATGGAATCTGTTCGCCAGAGCTTACCCATTAGTCTGGCCATTGCTTTAAATAAAGGAGAACTCAATCTGGAAAATATTGCAGAATTTGAAAATAATTCCCAATTTAAAACAGAGATATTGGAAACAGCAAAGAAGGTTAAGATTGAGATTGATGAAGATTTGGATTGTCTTCAACCTCAAAAAAGGCCATCAAATGTTGTTGTTGAATTAAAGGATTCTAATGCCCTAAAAACATTTGAAAGCCTTACTTTTCTACCCAAAGGAGAGCCAGAAAATCCCTTTACCCAAAAAGAAATTTTTAATAAATTTTATTCTTTAAACCCTGATTTTGATTCTTTTAATTTAGATTTAATTGATGAAATGGAGTTTCAAAAAATAAATAGTTTTATGAAGGTATTTATGAAGAGAT
Organism: uncultured Methanobacteriaceae archaeon; assembly: GCA_963774795.1. Taxonomy (GTDB): domain Archaea; phylum Methanobacteriota; class Methanobacteria; order Methanobacteriales; family Methanobacteriaceae; genus UBA349. Next base: position 261,290 of record CAVZGI010000003.1, on the reverse strand, counting down.
CGTAATTATTAATTTGTTAAATTTTGACTAATTTTTATAATAACGCTTTAAATTATTTTAAATTAGAATTAAATTTTTAAATGGATTTTTATCATTTCAAAATACTTAATAGAACCATTATGAGGATTATTACAACCAAATATTTTATATAATATATAATTAAAAATCCAATTTCCTACTTATAAAGATTAATATACAATTTAACAAAAATTAATTTAAAATTCTATTCCCAGCCCGGTTTCTATTCAAATATTAAAAAAGAAATTTAAATTTCCTCATAATCATAATATATAATTATTTTCACACTAATTGGGCATAAAAAGGATGGAGGTGGACAGATGAAGGATACCAAGAATTTTTTAGAAAAACTGAACATAAAGGGATGTATTGATAATAATTATCAATCTAAAAAACGATTTGCAGACGGTGCCCAGTACCGTTTTGAAGTTCCAGGAATTCAAAAACCAGGGGCCATGGGATCATTAATTGAGGCTATGGAAGAATTTGACGTTCTGGTTCATAGAGTGACTCAGACCAAAGGAATAATGCTTTTAACTGATTCTGAAATTGATGAAATGACTGATCTTGCTCGGGAAGCCAAAATTGAGCTTTTTTTAAGTGTTGGTCCTCGCGCGGCATATGATACCAGTGCTTCAGCCCAGACCAAAGAAGGGGCAAGAATTGGATATAGATTAAGAGGATATAATAACCTTTTATATGCCATTGAAGATGTTAAACGAGCTATTGCTCTGGGGGTAAGGGGAATTGTAGTTTATGATGAGGGGCTTCTATGGGCTCTAAATCAAATGAGAAAAGAGGGAGAAATTCCACGTGATGTTCATTTTAAGATATCGGCGCATACTGGTCATGGTAATCCTGCGTCGGCCCGACTTTTAGAAGAAATTGGGGCTGATTCTTTTAATCCGGTCAGGGATCTTCAAATTCCAATGCTGGCATCACTGCGAGAGGCTATAAATATTTCTATTGATGTTCACACGGAAAACCCCAAATCTTCTGGAGGCTTTATACGTCACTACGAAGCTCCAGAAATTATTCGATCTGTGGCACCAGTATATCTTAAAACTGGAGGTGCAGTGGCTGGCCATCATGGATGGGATACTACTGAGGCCCAGGCCCGTGAAAGGATTAGACAAGTGTTTCTGGTGCAATCTATGATTTTAAGATATTATCCTGAAGCTATAATGTCTGGCAAAGGCCCCTCAGATCTTGCCATTCCTGTTTTAAAGTAAATAAATCATAATTAATTAAATTTTAATTAATTTCATTAAACTATAATCAAAACTAATCTAATAAACTAAATCACAACTAAATTTAAATAACCTAAATCAAACTATCACTATTTTAAATACTTTTAAGGAACGATCACATGGAATTGATTAAAAAAGTGAAAGAAGCAGTCATTGAAGCCAGTACTACTTACCGAAAAGATCAGATTGACGCTTATAAAAGAGCCCTTTCTCAAGAAACCAATGAAAATGCGGCCTGGGTTTTAAATATTCTTATGGAAAATGCAGAAATTGCTAAAAAAGAAAAAAGGCCTTTATGTGACGATACTGGAATACCTCACGTTTTGATAGAAATTGGTGATGATACAACCATTCCCGCCGGTTTTTTTAAGGATATTAAATCCGGAATTGAACTGGGCCTGCAAGAGTTACCAGCCAGACCCATGGCAGTAAAAGGAAATGATATAGAACGTATTGAACAGAGCCATGGACTTTTTGAAGATCCAGGTAAGCTGGTTGCTCCGGGCTTTTTACTGGACTCTATCCCTGGAAAAAGCACTAAAATTCATATTTTGATGCTGGGTGGTGGGCCAGAAATAAGAGCCAGTACTTATAGAGTTTTCCATAAGCGCGATAATAGAAAAGTATTTGAGGAAGTTGTAACATGGTTCAAATCAGAGGTTCCAATGTTGGGGTGCACTCCATGTATTCCAGCAGTGGGTATTGGTAGGACTCATTTTGAAGCTACTTCCTTAATGATTAAAGCGATGGCTTATGGAGATTTAAATAAACAGTCTGAACTTGAAACACATATTACATATTCTATTAATAAGGAAATGGTAGGTCCTCTAAGTTTGGGGGGAAGTTCCACGGCTTTAGGGTCTTTTGTAAAAATAGGCCCGCAAAGGGCCAGTGGAGTTAGAATTGTTTCCATGCGTCCTTGTTGTTGTGTAGAACCTAGAAGGGCGCTAATAGAAATTTAAGATAAAATATAATTTCATTTAATATTAAGAGCTATTTACCTCATAATAAATAATTGATTTAGGACAAATGGCCTTAATCTATTTAAAAAAAATTAAGATATTTCATATTTTTGGCATTGATCCATTTAGTGATATAATCAGTATCAACGTATTATCATCATTAACTTTCAAAAAGACCAAAAAATACGCGGATTATAACGATATTCGCCACAGGTGAGTGGTAATCATGGCAATAGGAAGAGAGTCACTAGAGAACGTTTTCAAGATTAGTAATCCCAAATGGAGAACTTCCATAACTAAGGTAGAACCTAATTCCATAATAACCCGGGGATATTCCCAGGAAGATTTAATTGGCAATGTATCTTTTTCTGAGATGGTTTATTTGCTTATAAAAGGTGAAATGCCATCTAAAAAAGAATCTAAAATGTTGGGTTCGGTATTAGTTTCATTCTGTGATCATGGAGTTACTCCACCCAGTACTCAAGCTGCAAGAATGATTGCTTCTGCAGGGTCTCCAGTTCAGGCATGTATTGCAGGCGGTCTTTTAGCATTTGGAAAAAATCATGCAGGGGCCATTGAAAGATCCATGAAAGCATTTCAAGAATTTATTCAAAGATCCAACACGGAAGAAGATATTTTCACTAATGCCAAAAACTTTGTGGATGATTATTTAAAGAAAGGTTCTAAAATACCAGGTTTTGGCCACAGATATCACAGTGAAGATCCTCGTGCTGCTCGACTTATTGAAATGGCTAAAAAGCACGGATGTATTGGTCCACACACCAGACTGGCCCTAGCAGTTCAGGAAATACTTTTAGAAATGAAAGACATTAAGATGAATATTGATGGGGCCAATGCAGGTATACTTTCTGATATGGGTTTTGATTGGAGAACTGGCACTGGAATATTTATGATAGGCAGACTTCCTGGATTAATATCTCATGTTTATGAAGAAAAAGTACGAGAACCTGATTTTAGAAAATTCTTTGATATAGAAGAAATATATTACGATGGGATGGAAGAACGGAAGGTTTCTTATATACATGATTTAAAAAGAACTATGGATTAGTAATTATTCTAACTTCGTTCACCATTATTTTCATCATATAAAACTAATAGAAGACAATAAACTGTTAAAATCATTAAATCTTATTGATACTTAATAATTTTTAATTTATCCTCATATACTTCCCCTTATACTATTCCATATATTAATTGAAGGTTAATCTTCCTATAATCAGTTCATATTTACCTTAACTAGTTCATATTTAATTTTAATATGTTAATTTCATATTCGATATTAATAAAAAAATTCCAAGAAGTGATAGAAAGAACAATTGAGATAATTCCATTACACGAATTGAAGTATTATAGAAAAATTAAATAGTAAAAGATAAATATATCTGCAAATAGACTTTGCTATACCATGGTGGTTCAAATGATAACGATATCGGAAGCTATTACTACGATAAAGAAAGCTGAAAACGATGCTGATAAGCTAATAGAAGATTCAAAAATAAAATCATCTGAAATGATCGATGAAGCCAAGGCAAAATCCATGGAAATGATGGAAACGGCTAAAAAAGAAGCTCAGAGCCAATCTGAGACTATTATTTCTGAAGCAGAAACAAATGCTAAAAAAGAAGCCGTCCACATATCTAACCGGGCCCAAACAGACGTGCAAAATATTAAAACACAGTCTGCAGGCAAGGTTGCCGAGGCGGCAAATATTATTGTTAAAAGTGTTTTGTAGTGTGTGAGTACCATGTTCTTGCCAGCAAGGATGCGTAAATTAAAAATAATAACATTGGATCAGTACGCTGATTCCACAGTGCGTTCATTGCACGAGGAAGGAATCGTACAGATTCATGATATATCGGAACGTATTCAGCAAGACGCAGAATGGGCTCAAATTCTAAAACCTTCTAAAGCAACCCCTCAAACTGGTAAAATAGCCTCTCTTTTAATGAAAACAACGGGTCTCGCTGACTTTTTAGGAACAGTTGCTCCTGAAAAAAGTATGCTAGAAACCGTTAAAGGATTTATTAATCCTACTATTTTTGATAAGAGAGAAGTTGAAGAACTGGATTCAGAAGGAATTATTTCCAAAGCAGAATCCGTTTTAAGCCAGGTAGAGTCGCTTACTAAGGTCATAGAAAATAAGCTCGCTGCTCTTGATACTGAAAAAAATGAGATCGAAGCGGCACTAAATGTTTCTGAAAAACTAATTAATTTTGATGTGGATTTTTCAGAACTGCAAAGTTCTGAATATATTTCTGTAATGGCAGGTAAAATTTCTCTGGAAAACTATACTAAACTCCAGGAAGAATCTGCTAATGTTACTGATGAATTGGTTATTTTAGAAGCAGATGAAGATGCCAAAACAGAGAAAACTCTTATTATAATTACCTTAAAAAAATATGCTGAAGAGCTATCTGGAATTTTAAGAAGGGCAGAATTTGAAAAATTCGAAATATCTGGCTTATCTGGTAAACCTAAAGATGTTATAAGTGGTTCTAAATCAAGATTAGAATCTATTTCTCAGGAAAGAGGATCTGCCACTGCTGAATTGCAGGAAGTGGCCTCTAAATGGGAAGATGATCTTTTAGTGCTAAAGGAAGAGCTGGAAATTGAAAAACAAAGAAATGAAGTTTTTGCCGCTTTTGGACAGACAGATAAAACTGTAATGTTTGAAGCATGGGTTACAGAAAAACAACAGGAAAAAGCATTAGAATCAATTGAAAAATCAACTGAAGGCCATGTTGTGGTTGAATCAGAAGAACCTGATGCTGAAGAGGTACCTGTTAAGCAAGATAACCCTCGTTTTGCCAAACCTTACGAGACTTTTGTGGAGATGTATTCTCCTTTAAAATACAATGAAATTGATCCCACTATATTGATGGCCATAATATTCCCATTTTTCTTTGGATTTTGTCTTACAGATGCCGCTTATGGTATTATAGATGCTTTACTTGGATTGGTACTTTACCGAGGACTGGGTAAGGTTAATCCATTTATGAAAAACTTTGGAATCATTTTAATTGCATGTGGTGTATGGGCATTTATTCTGGGAATGGTTACCAATGGTTTCATGGGAGATTTATTCCCAAGATGGTTCCTGGATGGTGCACCGCTCCCTACTACTATAGCAGCCATTGATGCATTTGTTAATCCGCAGAACATTCTGATATTTGCCTTAATTGTAGGGCTTATACATATCAATATGGGTCTGATTATTGGTGCCATAAATAACATAAGAATGGGTGATGTCAAAGAAGCTCTGGGAAACCAGATAGTATGGATTATTTTAGAAGCAGGTATTGTTTTGTATGTATTAGGAGGCCTTATAGGAGCACCATTAATCGTATTAGCATTAATAATGCTTATCTACTTCAATGGCCTCTTCGGATTACTGGATATTTCCGGGTTTTTGGGTACAGTATTATCTTATGCTCGTCTCCTGGCACTGTGTCTATCCACAGGTGGAATAGCTTTTACAGTTAACATTTTAACTGGATTAAGCTATGAAATGTTACCCGTAATTGGAATCATACTGGCTCCAATAGTATTCATAGGAGGACACATAGCAAACCTTGCTTTCCAAAGTTTAGGTGCATTTATTAATTCATTGCGTTTACATTATGTAGAATTCTTTTCCCAATTCTATTTGGGTGGTAAAAACAAATTTGAAGCTTTTCGCGCTGAAAGAAGTTTCACGAAAATAAGGAGGTAAAAAATATGGTTGAAGTAGCTTTAGGAACAGCTTTAGCAGCAATCGGTGCCGGTGTGGCCGTAGGATTTGCTGGTTTAGGATCAGGATTAGGACAAGGTATAGCAGCAGCAGGAAGTGTAGGTGCAGTTGCCGAAGATAATGACATGTTTGCTCGTGGTATTATTTTCTCTGCATTACCAGAAACTCAGGCTATTTACGGGTTTTTGATTGCTATTTTGTTACTGGTATTTTCAGGATTATTAGGTGGAGGAGAACCACTAACCGTTACCGCTGGTTTAGTGGCCATTGGTGCAGGTGCAGCTATAGGATTTGCTGGTCTTGGATCAGGTATGGGTCAAGGTATCACTGCCGCATCATCTGTTGGTGCTGTGGTTGAAGACGAAGACATGTTTGCTCGTGGTATTATTTTCTCAGCTCTACCAGAAACTCAGGCTATTTACGGGTTCTTGATTGCTATCCTGCTTATGGTATTCGGCGGAATCTTAGGATAGGAGGACAATTAAAATGAGCTCCGGGGCAGATAAGATTGTCTCCAGTATATTGTCCGACGCTCAGAGTAAAGCTGATGTTGTTATCCAGGAAGCCCAGAAAGAATCTGAAGTGATTCTAGAAGACGGCCAGAAAAAGGCCCAGGCTGAAAAGGAAAGAATGTTGGACGATGCTAATAAGCAGTCCAACATGAAATATCAGCAATTAATCTCAGAAGCAAAAATGAATGCTCGTCGGGCAGAATTGGAGGCAAGAGAAGAAGTAATTGAAGATGCATTTAAAACTGCAGAAGAAGAACTCAAAAAAATTGCATTTTCTTCTTCTGAAGAATACAAAAATTCACTTGTTGAAATCGTCAAAGAAGCAACTTTAGAAGTTGGTGGCGGTGAAGTGGTTTTGCATCTTAAAGCTGAAGATGTTGATAAAATAAAGGACTCAATAGAAACTATTGCTAAGGACGTTGAAACCCAAACTGGTATTAAAACCACTCTAGAAATCGGAGAGAATATTAGTACCATTGGGGGGGCTGTTGTTAAAACCAAAAATGGAGAAATTGAGGTTAATAATACAATAGAGTCCAGATTGTCAAGGTTTAAGAAATCTCTACGTTCAGAGGTTGCCAAAGTTCTATTTAATTAATTAGGGGAGATACAGTATGGCTGAAAGCATAACTGCAATTGTAACTGCACTAGGTTTCCCCTCCGTAGAATCATTTATTGCTCTACTACTCCTTGCAGGGGCTATTATCGGAGCTATAGTTGTTATAGCTACTATTAGGCCTCTCCTGGATATGTTTCCATATGCTTATCCCAATGCCAGAGTTAGGGCCCGAGTTGGACGATTATTCTCTGAAAAGCAGATAACTGAAATAATAGAATCTGATAATGTGGATGAAGTTCAAAACTACCTTCGGGGATTCCCAGAATATGCTAAATACGTGGATCAATATCCTCTGGAAAAGGCACTGGATGCCCAACTGGCAGAAACTTATGATTTAGTTGCTAGAATCGCACCTGGTGATATCCGGGATGTGTTCCGAGCATTACTAAAAAAATGGGATATCCGAAACATTAAAAGTTTGATTACTGCTAAGGAAGTTGGATTAGACTCTGAAAAGACTATGGAATTATTAATTCCCTTTGGAGATTTAAAAGAAGATTTAGGAAGATTATCTGACGTAAATAATATTACTGATATTATTACTGGACTGGAAGGCACTGATTACGCTCAAATTTTGGAAGACGCTCTTCCAGCTTATGAAAGTTCTCAAATGGTTCTTCCATTAGAAGCTGCTCTTGATAAATATTATCTTGAAAATTTATTAACTGCTTCTGCTAATCCAGCTGATGATAACAGCAGCTTAATTCATACCTATATTGGATCTCAAGTTGATGCTACCAATTTAAAGATAATTTTAAGGGCAAAAGTCGATGGTTTAAAATACGATGATATCAGTCCTTATATGATTTCTAATGGTTATCAAATCAGAGATTGGAAACTAAAAGACTTAATGGAAGCTGAAGATGTAGCTGCGGTTGTAAGCTCCATGGAAGGTACGGATTATTCACCTATCCTTTCTGAAGCCCTAAATAAATATGACCAGACTGGTTCCATATCCGCTTTCGAAAAAGATTTAGACGCTTACCTTACTAAAATGGCAAGAAACTTTGCAGTGAAAAAGCCATTTGGTGCAGGTCCAATGATTGGATTCTTAAATCGAAAAGAGAATGAAGTGAGGAATCTAAAAGTTATTGCCCGTGGTAAACGGGAAGAGAACTTTCCAGTTTCTATGATTAAGGAGATGTTAATATGAAATCGTCCATTGCTGTGGTTGCAGACGCAGATACCGTAACTGGCTTCAAATTAGGAGGCGTTAAAGAAGGTTACGTTGTTGAAACATCACAAGAAGCAGAAGAAACTCTGGAAAATCTCATAAAAGGAAAAAAAGTTTCCATTATCATAATAACTGAAAAAATTGGTGATGAAATTAGAGATTTCATTGAAAGATTTACTAAATCAAGTGCATTACCTATGATAATAGAAATTCCAGATAAATCTGGCCCGTCTGATAGGGCCGTCGACCCGATGAGGGATCTGATTAAACGAGTTATTGGGGTTGAGATGGTAAAATGATTACTGAAGGAAAAATTATTAAAATTGCGGGTCCTGTTATCGTCGCAGACGGGATGAGAGGAACCCAAATGTATGAAATGGTTAAAGTGGGTAACGACAAGCTTATTGGAGAAATCATTGAGCTTGAAGGTGACACTGCAACCATTCAGGTTTACGAAGAAACTGCCGGCCTAAAGCCTGGTGAAATGGTGGAAAGTACTGGGGGGCCTTTATCTGTAGAATTAGGTCCAGGTATTATTGGATCTATTTTTGATGGTATCCAAAGACCTCTAGAAACTATTAAAGCTCTCACTGGAGATTACATCGAAAGAGGAGTAGATGTTCCATCATTACCAAAGGACAAAAAATGGACCTTTAAACCACTGGCCAAAGCTGGTCAGGAAGTTCTAGGTGGAGATGTCCTGGGAGAAGTACAGGAAACCTCTGCTGTGGTTCAAAAGATTTTAGTTCCTCCAACTATGGCTGGAACTTTAAAAAGCATTGTTGCTGAAGGAGAATACACTGTAGTGGAAGACATTGCAGAAGTAGAAACTTCTAAAGGAACTGAAAAAGTCCAAATGATGCAAAAATGGCCTGTAAGAAAAGGACGGCCATACAAATCCAAACTCGACCCGGATATACCTCTGGTAACTGGTCAAAGAGCACAAGATACCTTTTTCCCCGTGGCTAAGGGTGGAACTGCAGCTATTCCAGGTCCATTTGGGTCTGGTAAAACAGTTACCCAGCAGCAACTAGCTAAATGGGCCGACGCAGACATAGTTGTTTATGTAGGATGCGGTGAACGTGGTAATGAGATGACTGAGGTACTTAAAGAGTTCCCAGAATTGGAAGATCCAAAAACTGGTAAACCACTTATGGACCGAACTGTTCTAATCGCTAACACTTCTAACATGCCTGTGGCTGCAAGGGAAGCATGTGTATACACTGGAATCACTATTGCAGAATACTTCCGTGATCAAGGTTACGATGTAGCTCTAATGGCGGATTCAACATCCCGATGGGCAGAAGCTATGAGGGAGATTTCTGGACGACTAGAAGAAATGCCTGGTGAAGAAGGATATCCTGCTTACTTGGCTTCAAGATTAGCTCAATTCTATGAGCGAGCTGGAAGAGTAACTACTGTAGGAACTGAAGACAAAACTTCCTCTGTTTCTGTAGTTGGTGCAGTATCTCCTCCTGGTGGGGACCTTTCTGAACCAGTTACTCAAAACACCCTACGTATATGTAAAGTATTCTGGGCGCTGGACGCATCACTAGCAGATAAACGTCACTTCCCTTCCATTGACTGGTTACAAAGTTACTCCCTTTATGTGGACAGTGTACAAGGTTGGTGGGCTGGTGTGGATGCTGAATGGAGAGCTACCCGGGATCAAGCTATGATTTTGCTTCAGAAAGAATCTGAACTTCAGGAAATTGTACAACTGGTTGGTCCAGATGCATTACCTGACAGGGAAAGAATTACTTTAGAAACTAGCCGTATGATTCGGGAAGATTTCTTGCAGCAGAACGCTTACCACGAAGTGGACACTTACTGTTCTCCTGCAAAACAATTCCAAATGCTCAAAACAATTGTCATGTTCCAGAACCTAGCTACTGCTGCTTTGGAAAGAGGTGCACCTTCTGCAGACCTCATTAATTTACCAGTTAAAGAGGATATCGGTCGTATGAAGTATATAGCCGAAGCTGAATTTGAAGCTGCAGTAAAGGGAATTCAGGATGAAATTGTCAAACAATGTGCTGAGGTGTAAAAATGAACGTAAACATCAAAACAAGGGAATACACCACAGTAACTGAAGTGGCCGGTCCTTTAATGATAGTTGAAGGTGTAGAAGGCGTAGCTTACAGTGAAATCGTGGAAATTGAAACACCAAATGGTGAACACAGGAGAGGCCAGGTTCTGGAAGTTAGAGAAGATCTGGCTGTTGTTCAGGTTTTTGAAGGTACCAGTGACCTCAACACTTCTACTACTAAAATCAGATTTACTGGTGAAACTGCTAAAATCGGAGTTTCTCTGGATATGATGGGCCGTATTTTTGACGGTACTGGTAAACCAATTGATGGCGGACCAGAAATTATACCTGAAAAAGAACTGGACATTAATGGTAGTCCGATGAATCCTTCTGCCAGGGAATTCCCTGCAGAATTTATTGAAACCGGTATATCCACCATTGATGGAATGAACACTCTGGTAAGAGGACAAAAATTACCTATCTTCTCTGGATCTGGTTTACCTCACAATGCACTGGCTGCTCAAATCGCCAGGCAAGCTAAGGTATTGTCCAAGGAAGCTGAAGGCAGTGATTTCGCCGTAATATTTGCTGCAATGGGTATCACTCACGAAGAAGCAAACTACTTCATGAGGGATTTCGAACAAACCGGTGCATTAGAAAGAGTAACTGTTTTCATGAACTTAGCAGACGACCCTGCTATTGAAAGAATTATTACTCCGCGTATGGCTTTAACCACAGCTGAATATCTTGCTTTTGAGCATGATATGCACGTACTGGTTATTTTAACTGACTTAACCAACTACTGCGAAGCATTACGGGAAATTTCAGCTGCTCGTGAAGAAGTACCTGGACGAAGAGGATACCCTGGTTACATGTACACTGATTTATCCAGTTTATATGAAAGAGCAGGTCGAATAGTTGGTAAAGAAGGTTCCATTACTCAAATGCCTATTTTGGTAATGCCTCAAGACGATATTACTCACCCTATTCCTGACTTAACTGGTTATATTACTGAAGGTCAGATAGTACTCTCCAGAGAACTCCACAGGAAAGGTATTTACCCTCCTGTAGATGTACTTCCATCCCTATCTCGATTGATGAGTGGGGGTATTGGTGACGGCCAAACTCGTGAAGATCACAGTGGGGTTTCTGACCAGCTTTACTCTGCTTATGCAGAAGGTCGAGATTTAAGAGATTTAATGGCAGTAGTCGGGGAAGAAGCTTTAACCGAAAGAGATCAGAAGTTCCTGAAATTTGCTGATGAATTTGAAAAACAATTCATCACTCAGACCAGGGATGAAGACCGTTCAATTCAGGAAACTCTTGATTTAGGATGGGCACTTCTAAGTCTATTGCCTCGTGCAGAACTTAAAAGGGTTCGGGAAGAACACATACCTAAGTACCTTCCTGATAACGAATAACCCCTTTCCTATTTTTTTAGAGGGATAAAATGGCACAAGAAATGATTGAAGGGATTAACCCAACCCGTATGGAGCTCCTTAAGCTTAAAGAAAGGGAAAAGCTAGCTGTTAAAGGATACAGTCTTTTAAAAGAAAAGCGAAATGCCCTTATTATGGAGTTCTTTAACATATTAGAACGGGTAAAAGGATCCCGTGAAAATGTGGAAGAAAAGCTGAAAGAAGCTTTTGAAGATTTAACTGCAGCTCAAGTTATTATGGGTGATTTATCAGTTAATAAAGCAGCACTATCTGTAAAAGAGTCCATTGAAGTAGATATTGATTCCCGAAGTATTATGGGAGTAGTAGTTCCTGTTGTAGATTCTACTACCTCTCCTGAGCGAACTGTGGTGGAGAGAGGATACGGCTTCGTGGACACATCAGTTAAACTTGATGAAGCTGCTAAAAAGTTCGAAGAGTCCATTGCCCTCATCATTGAACTGGGAGAAATTGAAAAAACTATTATTCTTCTGGCCGGTGAGATCGAGTCTACTAAACGCCGTGTTAATGCGCTGGAACACATTATTATTCCACGACTTAAAAACACAGTTAAATACATTGAAATGAGACTTGAAGAGATGGAAAGGGAAAACTTCGTTCGATTGAAAATGATTAAAAAATCCATGGAGATGGAGTAATGGTCAGAATACTAACCCGTTTAGGCGAGGTTAAAAAAGAAATGAAGGAATATCATGATGAATTGGTAGATTTCAAAATCGGCAATATCTCTGGAGATTTAAGAGCCATTATTGCAGATGACGATGTCGACTTTAAAGCAGGTGAATCCGTACCTGTGAAAATAAAGAAGATTCACATTCCTGCCAATTATATCTTTTTCCTTTCGGCCTATGCCTCTAATCGACAGGGACATGCTCTGGCAGTTGGTGAGGAAACTCCTCTACCCATAAGCATGGATCGGCATGTTGATCATGCAATGTTTGTTGCCGCAGTAGATGGATCTATACAAAAGGATGATCTTATAGGAGTAATTATTCTTTTACCGGTGGAATTAACCCATCCTTCTCCTTAAGTCTCCTTTTTGTTTTTTTTCAAAATCAATGCTTTTTTTAATGATTAAATTTTTAATTATTTATTAAAAAATTATCATTAATAAATTTTATTTGATATTATATTATAATAGAATAAAAATAAAATAATACTTAAAATAAATAATTAAATAATCATTAATTAATTTATATAATTATACATTTACTTTTACAATTTAAACAAATAATAATAATAATAATAAAATAAATAATATATTTATTATTCTGTGTTTCCCAGAAAAGATTTCATGGCTCCATATACGTCTACCATAACTTCTTCTATTTGTTCCACAAGATCCTCAATAGTTACTTTCATATCGTTATAAGTTTCAATTTTGCCTTTTCTTTCAGATTCAAGCTTTTTCATAGCTTTTGCTCTCATTCTAGCAGGAGAATTATTTCCTTTAAGAAATTTCTTTCTTCGAGAAGTATCTACATTTTCTGGAGAAAATTCATGTCTAATAGAAGTTCGCAGGCTTAAATAATTAACTTCAACCGAACGTATATCTTTATTAACCTGCTTTTGCATCTTCAATAAAATTTCTCTCTTTTCTTGAAGTTTTAAAAGTGTTTTTCTTGACTCGGCAATAGAAGACATTTCTATTTCAAAATCTATTAAATCAGTGATAATATTTTGATAATCATCAATATCCATAAAATCCCCCAATAAACGTTATAATAATTATATTATAGTTATTTTGAATTTGAAATCCTACAATAAGTCCAATAATTTCAGTAAGTAAATAGTAACAACTAAATTGAACTATATGGGCCAATTAACAAATATTCAATCATAATATACTTAAATATCAATATTAATCATAAGATACAATAATTCATTTTTAACTTCACATTTGGTTTTTATTTCTTCATTTTCCCTTTCAATTTCTCTTAATTTGTATAAAACATTGGTAAGAGAACTTGTGTTGAAGTTTCCGATTTTATTTTGTGGTTTTGAGGATATTAATATTATTAAAACCTTTTCTTTTTCAATTATGACATTGTAATTTAAGGCATTCAAATATATAGAATCAGAAAGTCTTAAAAGAAGTTTCATATGTTTTATAGGGAGATTACTAGTGCTAATTATTTTTTTAATCTTGTCATTCTCCCTGCACTGTTCTATGTCAATTTCCACAGTACCACCATGCATAGGATTTAGTTTTAATGACATATAAAATTAATTAATCTCATTAAACATATTATAATCCATGAGTCCTGAGTTTGATAGATCAGATAGACTGCTGAAAAAACAAATTTTTAGCTTGAACAGACACATACCGCGACAAAGAAAGAATCTTGAGATGCTACTAAAAGAAGAACGGCCTCATGTGGTGGGGGCTGATGGAAACCGACATAGATTTAAGAGGGCTGAATTAAAAGAACTGTCAAATATTATTCCTGTGGAAGACCATGAAAAATTAAAATTACCTATTTATATTGAAATTGAATCTATGACCTCTGGTGCAAGAATTTCAGGTAGCTTGGAAACCAAAATAGTAAGTTTAATTCTCGGGAAAGAAGATGAAATCGGCGAAATGTTCATTTATCGACCTGAAATTCAGATTTTAAGAAAAAAATTTCCAACTACTACTCAATACATGTTTTTAGTTAGATAAATCAATTTTTTAATATTGTATAGATAATATGCTCTACTTATCTAAAATTTTCATAAGTAAAAACTAAAAATAAATATATTTAATCAATTAAAAGTACCACAATAATAAAAGTACCAATAAAACATGTTTTTGATTATTGACAATATTGAATCATGACTTTTTATTAATCCTTTAAATTAAAACAGTATTTTCAGTGAGTTGATTACAGTGAGCAAAGACCCAATAAAAGAATATCTTAAAGATCCAGATAAAAGAGCAAAATATTTCCTTTTCATAACAGGAGCTATGATTTTGACTACTATTTTGATAGTGATTGGAACAATTGTATTTATCTTACGTCTTTTACACATAATTTAATTGAAATTACACGTTATATGGTGTCATTAGTTTTTTAACTTTTTCAATATTATTATTGGCCTTAAAAAAAGCTTCCTGGGGGGTTTTCCCAGAACCAAGCACAGTTACTACTGGTTCTCCCTTTTCAATTACTGTATTTTTCAGGGGAATGTCATATACTCCTGGAATAGTTATTTTCCCGATTAAAGATCTCTCTGGAGCATAAATTATCTTTTTTACACAGTATTTCTGCATAAGGGGAGTTTCGATTAACTCTCCATGGCAAGCTTTTATATGAGCATCTACCATATTGATGCCCAGCGATGATTCTGCACACTCAAAAGTTCCCTGGAAACGAGGATTGACTTCAATTACATTAATTCTACCTTCATTTATTATCATGTCCACTCCATTAGATCCAATTAAATGGAGATGATTTATTATATCTTCAGCAGTTTTTTTTATTTCCAAATCATTTCCAGGCAGGGGTGTAAGATTTCCACAATAAATAAATTTTTCATCTAGTTCTTCAGCACATGTAATTTGTGAACTACTTAGCAAGGATTTGGCTTCTGTTTTAGTAGAGATAACTGAAGCACTGACACTTTCTCCAGGCAAATATTCCTGTAATATAAAATTTTCAGATAGGAATGATTCTAAATAATTATTTCTATCTACAACATTATTTTTAACAGATTTAAATGAATTAAATTTAATTTTAGACTTTAAATTAAAAACTCCATAACCTCCAGACCCATATACTGGCTTAACCAGATATTCTTTTTCTGGATTCTGATATTGTATTTCACAAGCCTCTTTTAAGGATGATAATAAAAATGTTTCTGGCACTTTAAATCTTTTTTTGAGTGTTTTATAAAGTTTAAATTTGTTTTCTATTGATGCGACATTTTTATTTCCTAAAACCTTGGATGAAGGAAAGTTTTGTGGTGAAACTCCAGTATATGGTATAATATGGTCCATTTCATCTATCCATTCTGAACATAATTCTTCTAGTTCTTGTGGCCTATATGATTCTTTAAAGAATCCACAAGAATAATGAGGTTTTTGTTTCAAGATACACTTTTTATGGTGGTAAGAATCAAAATCTGATGTGCAAAAATAACTTGCAGAATATATCTTGTAACCTAGATGGTAAGCAGACTTTGCCAGTGGTCTGGTATTAATTCCTACAATTAGTAAATTTTCCATAATAATAACCTGCAGGTTTGGTCTAAAAATTATTTAAAAATTTATAATATGTTAATATTTGATTTCTATTAATTAATTCTTTGATAAATTGGAATTCATTAACTCTTAAAATTTTAAAAAAATATCGTATTCGTAGATATTTAATTATCAAATATATACCTGCATTTATACTAATTTATATTATTTTAAGTTAATTTTTATTTCAGATGATAAAACGATTAAAATTTAGATTATCAAGAAATAAATAATTAAAAACAGAGACTTAATTTGTAAAAACTATTTTTTAAAATTAAATATTATATTAATTTAAATAAGTTAAAATAGGGATAGTCCCGAGCGGAGTCGAACCGCCGTCTCCGGTTCCAAAGACCAGAAGGATTACCACTACCCTACGGGACTATACAGGTTTTTGGTAAAAACTGCCTGTTAATGAGGCAAGTTCAATGTTTAATGGACTTCCTATTTATACTTATCGGTTCGGGCCTATGAATAAAATGATTTACATGTGTAATATTTATTTAAAGCCTTTAAAATTATTTATTTGATTATTAGGTCAAATATATGGATTTAATATTGATATAAATTGAATATGGGTCTCTATAATCAATTTGAGTATTATTTTTAACTTATCTAAAGATATTTTATTTTATTATAATCATTAGAATCAACTTTTAAAAACTATCTAAAAAAAGTACTTTAAGAATATATGGAAAATTTCAATTATTTTATATAATGTCTAATTAAAAAGAGTATATGATTTAACTAAGGAGGCATCATAATGGACATATTTTTTGCTATTGGTGGTGTAGCACTTTTGATTGTAGCAGCACTTCTTTTATATACTTCAAATAAACTCCCGAAAGGTAGAAGAACTTCGGGATACATTGCAGGTTGTTTCTGTGCAATAATTGGAATAATTGCACTAATTCTTGGGTTTAGATAATATATTCGTTTATTATTATTATTATTATTATTATTATTTTTGTCTTTTATTATTCTCAGAATCTTAAAATAAGCCGTTATCAAGCATTAAGTTACAAATGAAAAAACTGATAAAATAACTTCTAATCCTAATAATCCTGTTAAAGCGAAATATAATGCAGTAATGACCAAAAGACCATAGCCCGTCAATATGAGATATCCATCGCATTCTAATGAACCCAGGGCCAAGAATAATATGCTGTAAGCTGGTAAAAAATCTGTTAAGGGCACGGGAAGAGGTAATGTCAGTAAAAGTGAGCAGAATGCGATGCCTATTGCATTTATTTTGTCTATATTTGCCCCGCTACTTAAAACCAGGCACCGAGGATTGATATATTTTTCTATCCGCCTCATAATAGGGATAATTCCATTTAAAATTTTTTCAAGATTTTTTTTAGAAATTCTATATTTGGTGATCCTTCCTGGAAGCAAAAGGTGGCTGTTGAAGATAATACTCAAACAAATCAAGAATATGGCCAGGCCAAATGGTATGCTACTGCCTGGAATAGATACTGGTAATAAAAAAGGCCCGGTTAAGATAATACAGGAAAATAATTGCCCTCCTTCTCCAATAATATCTAAAAATTCTTTTAAAGTTAACCCCTCATCTGATATTTGGCCTGGGATTTCCGAAATTCGTGAAGAAAATGTTTTGCCGCATTCGGTTTGTTCTTTCAATTAAGGACCTCATTTAACTAATAGAAAATAGCTTAATTATTGATACTAAGTATTATTTTTTGGCTTTTAAGAAGATGGATTTTAGAGATTAGACCGCGGAAAGTACAAGTTAGCAATGTATATACTTGTCATATTTCACTATTAAAGTTACATTATAATTATAAGCCTTTTCATTTTATAAAGAATGAAATGAAATTAGAATTAGCGGAGGTGGGTGATAAAATGAAAATTAAATACACTACCATGATAGTTAAGGATATGGACGAGTCAATTAAATTCTATACAGAAGTTATGGGATTTGAAATAGATAGTAAATACGATCTTGGACCAGCAGGAGCAATAACACTATTGAAAGGTGAAGGGGATGCTATGATAGAAATCATTAAAAATCCGGTAGATGAACCTGGACTATTTTCAATAGGAATGGATGTTGAAGACTTAAACAATACAATTAAAGAACTTAAATCTAAAGGTGCCAAAATCACCATGGAACCGACCCCAATAACTGTGGGGATCCTTGCTTTTTTAGAAGATCCAAATGGGGTCCGAATAGCCTTAATTCAACACCATTAATGCTGTCCTCGTTGCGGGCAAGCTTCCAGAACTCACTTCTTTAAGTCTTGGTTACTGAAGAAGCTATCAGTTAGTGGAATCTTTTTTTACCTGTGACTTCCTTGTGATTGCAGACTCAATTTTAGTTTAAAATTTAAGCTTCGCTAAACTGGCCTATAACGAATAATAAATCTCTTAAAATTCGATTCTATTTAAATAATATAATTTAAGATTTTTAGTTATAAATAATTAAAAATAATATTCATGGTTCTAATCCATAAATTAAAAGGCCCAATACGAAACCCAATATTCCAAAGGCTGCAAATGCGGTTAATGAAGAATAAACAACATCAGATGGGATAAACTCATTGTTTATCATTCCCCAAATGAAAAAAACTAATCCACCTAGAACGGCCAGTAATAGGCCAGTTTTTAATGAGTATTTCAAACGCCCTGACATTTATATCCCTTTTAGGAATATATTAATCAAAATAGAAGAAAAAAAATATTTATTAAAATATAAATTATATCGATTTTAATTTAATTAGAAGGTTTTTTCTTTAAAATAGTGGCTCTTTTGGTCAAATGAGCAGTTTGATCAGTTAAACCAACCATTTCCTCTGGAATTTCATCCAGTTTTTCCCCGTATTTTAATTTATCACTAACGGTTTTTTCCTTCCTTATAAATGTTCCAGCATAAATATCGAATCCAAAAGGAAGATGAGGTTCACTTATTTCTTTAACTTTTTCAATTACAGATTCATCTGATATTTCCATTAAAATACGGCCGGTTTTAACCTGTAAATCTACTTCTTCACCCTTAACAGTGATTACTCTGCGATCTGGATGCCCTACTTCTTTTGGAGGCAGGCGCTCGCCTTGTAAAACCATTCTATGGATACCTTCAATTTCATCAAGTTCTCTGAGTAAGTTTTCAGTAGTATCAGCACTTAATATTCGATATGGGAAAATTTGTATATCCATTGTATCGCCCCTGAATTAATTTTTTTATATAATTTTTTATTTACTTCAAACATTCTATATGGTGAATTTAAGTTATAAGTTATTTGATAAATTTCTAATAAATTTCTCGTGTTTTTTGTATTTGATCACATCATAGCTGAATGTTGTAGCCATATTTGGTATGATATTTAAAATAAACTACCAAGAAGTTAACTGAGTTAATTAATTAGGTATAATTTTTTGAATAAAATTATAAGTCAATTTTCATTTTCAAAGGTTTCTACGGCTTCTTTCAATTTTTCTGTTATAGGGATTAATTGGGGACACATTTTTTGGCATTCTCCACACATTTTACAAGCAGAAGCCCTTTGTTTTTCAGTTAAAAGTGACATATATTGCATTCGAAGGCCATTGGGGTCATTGAACATGTACGCATTATTTAAAATGTTTAAATTCTTGGGAATATCCACTCCTTCCGGGCAGGGCATGCAATAGCCACAGGAAGTACAGTTCACTGCTACTTTATCACGATAGGCCATTTTAACCTCTTTAATAATTTCCTTATCATTTTTGGTAAATGAATGAGCCAAGCCCTTTTCAGCAAACCTTATATTCTCCTTAATTTGTTCCAGGTTGGACATGCCACTTAAAATAACATCTACTTCTTCATAGTTCCATAAATATTTAAAACCCCATTCTGCAGGACTTTTAGGCTCGTCTGCCAGATCCCAAATTTCCTGAACATCTTCTGGTATATTTCGAGTTAAACAGCCTCCCCTCAATGGTTCCATTATTATTGTTCCTAAATTCTGGCTCTTAGCATATTTAAGGCCTTCAACTCCCGCTTGATGGTTTTCGTCCATGTAATTTAATTGAATTTGACAGACATCCCAATTATATGAATCAATTACTTCAAAAAAAAGATCTATTTCGCCGTGGAAGGAGAATCCAGTATATTTTATTTTTCCTTCTTCAATAGCAGTGTCTAAAAATTCGAAAACATTATTTTTAATCAGGTTTTCCCAGTAATCTGGTTTTAAGGAATGTAAAAGATAAAAATCGATCTGATTCATCTTCAATGAATTTAATTGCTGCTCTAAATAGTAATCCATGTCTTTTTGACTTTCAATTAACCAGCTGGGCATTTTTGATGCAATAAATGTGTCTTCCCTGTATTGAGGATATTTTTCAAAAAAGCTTCCCAGGAGTTTTTCACTTTCTCCATTGTGATAGGGATAAGCAGTATCAATGTAATTTATTCCATTATCCAGAGCATATTTTAACATTTCAAATGAACTTACTTGGTCAATATCAGCATAATTTTCGTTTTTTACTGGTAAGCGCATGGCTCCCATACCTAAAATAGACACA
Source organism: uncultured Methanobacteriaceae archaeon (assembly GCA_963774795.1). Taxonomy (GTDB): domain Archaea; phylum Methanobacteriota; class Methanobacteria; order Methanobacteriales; family Methanobacteriaceae; genus UBA349. The sequence goes on along the minus strand of CAVZGI010000003.1, from coordinate 240,763 downwards.
TTTTCATTTGTTTTACCTAATTTACGATAAAGCATTATTTTTCCCCGTAATTAATCTTTAATATTATCTTATCTCCAAATCCTTTAATTCATTTAATAATATGAATCACTTTAAAATTATCTAAAAATCGTCTCAAAAATCATTTCTCTACTAAATTATTCTTAAATTTTTAGTTGATAATGAATTATAGTTACTATTAAAACGATTAAAATAAGCTAATTTTAATATTTAAAATTATTTTTTTAATTTTAGGTATAAATTTTTTAGAGAATTTTTAGAGAATAATTGGAATAAAAATAGGTAATATAAGTTAAAAAAGAGAATTAAAAAGAGAATTATTTCAAGTTCAAATAAAGTAAACAAGCATTTTTCCAAGAACAAGGGCCGCAAATTTTGTTTAAATTACTTAAACTTATTTTTTCACGTATTCTGCCAAGAATATCCTCAAATAAGTATTCTTGACCACATTCAAGACCTAAAACATTCATGGTCATGATGTCCATGCTTTTAATTCTGTTTTCCGCACTAGACGACTCGGAACAAATATTTTCTTCTAAATGGGGACAACTTGCACATATATCGTCCCCTTCATCAATTACTTGTATCTTTTTAGAAGAAGGATTATTGTTTAAGAAATCAATTTTTTGACGCATATTTTCCACAAATTGTGCGCTGTATCCTTTTCCTTGAAATCCCTGAATGCAGAGGAGATGATGTGCTCTGATACGAATTGTATCAAAATCTTCATTTTTATGGTTATTCAATAATTCTTCTCCTAAAATGGTTCTTTAGGCATTACTGCTTTGGTAAAAGCAGAAGCTCCAGCAATTTTTATGAGATCCCCTACAATGAATGGAATTAATCCCATAGCCAGTAATTCCCAGACACCTGGGAAACTACCGGTAGTTTCAGATATCCATAGTCCCAGTCCAATTAAACCTGGCACATAAATTAAAACAAAACTGGCAAAAAGCATTAATCCGAACATAGGAGTAAAACTTCGGGCTTTGATGTACTTATCTGCAAAATGGCCCAGGAATAGGGAAGCTAAAACAAATCCTAATAAATATCCTCCAGTAGCTCCTAATGCAATTCCAAAGCCTCCAGTCATTCCAGCAAACCAGGGAACACCTATTAATCCAATGGCAATATAAATAACCTGGCTTAACCCACCCCAGTATCTTCCTAGCAGTATACCGGCAATTAAAACCGCGAATGTTTGAGCTGTAATTGGGACTGGTGTCCAGGGTAATGGTATTATGATTTGGGCCATTATCCCTGTTATACAGGCCATAAGTAGAGCCATAACAGTTTTGTAAGCCATGGATTGTTGACTTCTCCATTTAAACAAGTCAAAACGTTTTTTATAATAGTTATTTAAAGTTACATTCAATTTAAATCCTCCAAAAATCTTGGATGCTTGATTCCAAGCCAAATTCAATCATTTAATCTATGATTTTCAAAAATTATTCAAGATATTTAAAATCAGGAAAATTCTTCTCTAACTAATTAGGGCATCAATATTTAAAAAGTTTTTGTAGAACCAATTTTAAAAATGTTAATTTATTTAAAAAATTAAAATATTTTGATTTATTATATGGATTTTATATATAATTATTCTAATACATTATCACAATATTATTTATTAATTTTCGCTCTTCTTTTACTTTCTTCAGTCTTCATTAAAGTTTATTCGAGCTGATTCACACGATTTACGTAGTTATCTATTTTAAATTTCCTTTTTAATCCCTTGTCATTCATGTAGCGGACTTTTCCAAAGATTTCTCGTTCTTTCCATGCCCGATCATGCTTTCCAAAACACCAGGCCACTCCGGTGTATCCATTGGGGTCCCTTCCATCAATTTCGTATTTGTCATTTAGATAAATGGCAATGTCATAGGCATTTCTAGGATCATCAGCCCATTCCAGAATTTTTTTCCCCCAGTACATTCTCATGTAACCGTGCATTTTCCCGGTAATCATCATCTCTTTTTGCGATGCATTCCAGTAGGGGTCGTGTGTTTTTGCATTTTCTAGTTCTTTCAGGGTGTAATTATATTCGCGTGGGTCGTTACGGTGTTCCAGGAGAGTTTTTTTAGCCCAATCTGGCAAGCACTCAAATTTATTGTAATTTTTGTTGTAATGGGCCAGATTCATGCTCAGTTCCCTCCTTATTATTAATTCTTCTAGATATGCATCTTTCCCGGGACTATTTGTTTTTGAAACCTCTAGAGCCAGAAAAAGTGGTGAGATCTGTCCAAAATGTAGATATGGGCTCATATTTGATAGATAATCTTCAGAAGGGTCATTTCTTAAATCAGCAAATTTATCCAGTTTATTTTCCATAAAGAACTGGAATAATTTTAATGCATTTGTTGTTCCACCTTTAAAAATGCCCGGACTAACAGTTTCATTCAATTTAAGTCTTTTAACTGATTTATCATTATCTTTTAGATTGAATTTTTCAAAATCTAATTCTAAAGAGCTTTTTTCAGGTAAATTTTCCTCTAAGGGCACCATAAAATAATCCAGTTCCTTTTGAATCTTACGACGGATGGTTCCTGCGGAATATTCTTCTTTGGGAGATGTAGTCTCTACTGGAACTATCACATTAGTTTCTACTTGGATTAAAGGACACTTAATCAGTTCAGCTGCTTCTTTTCTCCATTCCCTTTGAATTTCTAGATAGCCCATGTCGGTAACAGTTAATATAGCATCCTGGGATAATTCAATAACTCCTTGCACTGGATTTTTTTTCCATATAACCATATTTATATTCTTTTTTTCTAAATCTGATGAAGTTTCTTTTAAGCCCTGAAGTAAAAAATGATAATGGCGGGAATTAGAATTGGGAAAATTTCCAGTGATTCCAAAAAAAGCAACTAAAGGCTTTTGAAGTTTGTTCGCCTTTGAAATGGCATATTCTAAAGCATGATTCCAATGGCTTCTTGGTGATGCTTGCATCCAGTAAAGAACGTAATCTCCTTTTTGGGATTTTTGAAGATTTAGATTTCGTATTCTTTCTTTTTGAATCAATATTTTCACCTTTTACTTTATCTTTTACCGCTTTATCATAATAAAAAAATTCAAGAAATTAATTTTGAATTTAGTGAATTAAATATTTAAATAAAAAATTAATTTAGTTATTTTTTAAATGGTATTAAGATCAGGATATTGAAATACCAATCTTCCTTTGAAAATCATTCAATGATTTAAACCAAATAAATTTATTCTTCAGCGCTCAATTGTGGTAACTGGCAGTAATTCGGATGGATAAGGTTGAAAAAAAGTTTGTTGATTTAAATATTCTTCATCAAACCTGATTACCCAGGATTTTAATATATTAAGGCATACTAGAAGGGGCATTACTCCTTGCCGGTAACTTTCCATAGAATCCAGGAAAAATGACTTTTCTTCATGGGTTAAATTGTTTGAAAAATGTCCAAAAACATGCATTAACATATTAATATTTGATGGTGCTTGTGGAGGGTTTTTAAGAGTTATACCAAGTAGATGCTGATATTTTTCAAATAATTGATTCTCGGAATAATTATTTTGCTCTCCTATTAACTTTCCCATCTGTTTTAGCAGATTTTGGTTATAAGCCATAAGTAAATATTTATTTTTGGAATGGAATTCAATTAATTCACTTAATTTTTGACTTTTTTGTACATTACGGAAGTCAGACAAAGTATATATGGCGGTTAAAAAGTCTTCTCTAATTTGTAAGTTTCTTAGTCTTCCCTCATCTTCCACTGGAGTGTATGGGAATTTATTAAATACTGATTCAGCAAAAAGACCAATTCCATCAGTTCTTGGCCTGGAATTTCCAGGGGGATATACTCTAACAGCTTTAACACCACAAGATGGTGACTTATTCTTTAAAATAAACCCGTCTATGTTCTCCAGCGAACTTAAAAATTTTTCGGAAAAATTATTCATTTCACTCGTTAAATTTCGATCTGTGGATGGCTGTAGGAGATTAATTTTATTTTCCATATTGACTAGCCTTATGGGGTCTCGTGGTATTCCTAAACCTATTTCTACTTCAGGGCATACGGGTTTAAAATTAACGTATTCTTTAAGAGTTTTTACCAGAGGACTAGCAATTATAAGGCCATTATAACGGCATGATTCGAACTCTATGCATTTACTAACTACAATATTAGGTTTTTGATATTCTCTCAAAATAACGCCTTCATGAATTCTTACTAATATTTTTGTTAGATTTGATATTTAATTATTAATAAAAATAATTAAAAGTTAAATCAAGTTATTCAAATTAATTGGCGTATTATAACTAATTTAATAATAGTAATAATAATGATGGATAATGTATCTTTGGCTTAATCATACTGTTTAAGTAGGGATTCGATCATTTTAGATAGACATTTAAATGAGAATATATATAGAAATCCGAGAACATGAAAATTTATAACATTTTGATCCTGGAAGATGTTCCATTTGATGTGGAGTTAATGGAGCGTGAAATAAAAAAATCAGGCATAAATTTTTCATCTCGTACAGTAGAAATTGAAGAGGACTTTTTACGAGAAATAAAAGAATTTAAACCAGATTTAATTTTAGCTGACCATTCTCTGCCTCATTTTGACGGTCTTTCAGCCATGGAAATTGCAAAAAAAGAGTGTCCCGACGTGCCATTTATTTTTGTAAGTGGAACTATAGGTGAGGAATTTGCAGTTGATGCCCTTAAAAACGGAGCAAAAGACTATGTTCTAAAAAGTAATCTTTCTAAAGTTGTTCCTGCGATTAAAAGGGCTTTAGAAGAGGTTAAAGAACAACAAAAACGTAAAAAGGCTGAAGAAGCACTTATAAAAAGTCACTGGCAGTTAAGGGAAGCTCAGAAAATTGGTCATATTGGAAGCTGGGAATGGGATATCCACTCTGATGTTATGGATTGTTCTGATGAATTTTATAGAATTTCTGGAATAGATAAAGAAAATTTCATTGCTAATTATAATTCTTTCATGAGTAGAATTCACAGTGAGGACAGAGAAGCAGTTTCGGAAAATATTAATGCATCTCTGGACAATTTGAAACGTTTTTCTGTGGATTACAGGATAGTTAGGCCTAATGGGGATGTAAGATTTGTTTCTTCACATGGGGAAGTAATTCATGGCGATAATGGGGAAGTTTTAAGAGTTATTGGAACTGAACAAGATATTACTCGCCGTAAAATTGCAGAAGATAAACTGAAACAATCTTTAAAAGAGAAAGAATTACTTCTACAGGAAATACACCACAGGGTAAAAAATAATCTACAGGTTATTTCTAGTTTGCTAAGACTGCAATCTTATCATATTAACGATCCAGAGGCTTTAGAAATTTTTAGAGAAAGCCAGAACCGGGTTAGCTCTATAGCACTGGTCCACGAAAAACTATATCAATCCCAGGATCGTGGGTGTATTGATTTTGCAGACTATCTAAAAAGTTTAACAGGAGATCTATTCCACTTTTTCCCAACAGATGCCAGTAAAATAAAATTAAAACTGGAATTAGATTACGTTAAACTTAATATTGAAACCGCAATTTCTTGTGGCCTTATAGTGAATGAATTATTAACTAACTCTCTCAAACACGCATTTAATTCCACAGAGAATGGGGAAATATATGTTGGTCTTAGCAGGGATGAGGAAAACAATAAAATTGTGCTGGTTGTCGCGGATAATGGTCCAGGATTGCCTTCTCAACTAAATCTTGATAAAATTGAAACATTTGGTCTGGAACTGGTCCACCATCTCAGCAAACGGATTAATGGTGAAATTGACATTGACAGATCTCATGGAACTCGCTTTGAAATTAGCTTCCAGGAGTTAAATTACAGGGGAAGATTACCAGATGGCGAATGAGAAAATTATAATTGTGGAAGATGAAGAACTGGTTGCCCAGGATATAAAACTGATTCTGGAAGGCCTGGGTTATCATGTCCCGGCTATTACTCCCTCTGGAGAAGAAGCACTCCTAAAAATAGAAGAATATTGTCCAGATTCTGTATTAATGGACATTATGCTGGAAGGAGAAATGGATGGGATTGAAACTGCCCAGAAGATATCTGAAAGATATGATATTCCTGTGGTTTATCTGACGGCTTACAGTAATCAGGAGATATTACATCGGGCCAAAAAGACAGAGCCATATGGTTACATTTTAAAGCCTTTCAAAGAGAGAGATCTTCAGATTAATATTGAAATGGCTTTATATAAACACGAAGCACGAAAAAGCCGCCTTCAACTTTTACAGCAAAAAGCAGTAAATAAATACCTGGAAAAATCTTTAAAAGAAAAAGAGACTTTGATGCGTGAAATTCATCACAGGGTGAATAATAACCTCCAAATAATAATTAGCCTATTATCCTTACAATCTAAGTATTTTGAAGATGAAAGGGTCCATGATTTCTTTAAAGATTATGTTAATCAGCTTAAATCAATGTCAATGATACACGAAAGAGTTTATCAATCTGATGATTTAGCCAGCATTGATTTCAATCATTATTTGGTGGGTTTAGCTTCTCAGCTTTCAAGTTCTTACAAAAAAGACCCGAACATTGAAATATTAATTAACTCTGATGATATTTTTCTTAATGTAGAAACTGCGATTCCTTGTGGTTTAATAATTAATGAAATCCTTAGTAATTCCTTAAAACACGCTTTTTCAGATGATCTGTCTGATATAAACAAGGGTGAGATACGAGTGGAGCTTCGTTCTAACCAGAGAGGTCGATATGTTCTTTCAATAAGTGATAATGGTATTGGAATTCCCGAAGGTGTTGAATTCCCTTATAAAGGATCTTTTGGATTTAGAATGGTTAATACCCTTATTAAACAATTGGGTGGTAATGTGGAGTTTGATGGAACTGAGGGAACTTCTTATCAAATACAATTTGAAGAACTGAGATATGCAGAAAGAATAAAAGTAGATTCCAGAGGAAAAAATTAATTATAATTCATTAAAATAATTTTTAAGCTTTTTTCAGGTTATTTAAGATTATCAAATATATTCTCTTTTTTCCATTTTTCTATTTATTTAACTTTATTAATTTATTTTAAGAATAAATGATTTAAAAAATAATAAGAAAACTTTAAATAAAAAATTCGAATCTTTTGAATCGATATTTTCATTGTAATAATATTTTAAAGGAGTTTAGCCCGGTCATATACATTTCTAAGGGTTTCCATATCTACACTAGTGTAAATCTGGGTTGTAGAAAGGTTAGAATGGCCAAGTAATTGTTGAATAGCTCTAATATCTACACCGTTCTTTAAAAGATGGGTGGCAAAGGAATGGCGAAGAATGTGTGGGGTAACTTTCTTTTTTATCCCGGCCATGGTGGCATAGTTTTTTATCATCATTTGGATATAGCGGGGAGTTAGGGGATTTCCAAAACGATTTAAGAACAAGTAGTCCCCCTGGTGAAATCTAACTTCAATGTAGTTTTCAATTAATGTTCGGGTTTCTTCATCGAAAAGTACGATTCGATCTTTTTCTCCTTTTCCACGTATTCTAAGAGTTCTATCATCCAAATCAATGTCATCAAGTTTTAAAGAAACAAGTTCAGACACCCTAAGGCCTGAAGAATAAAGTAGTGCTAGAATAAGTCTGTTTCTAAGTTTATTACTGGTTTGGAGAGGTGAATCTCCCTCTTTTGGGCCATCACAGTTAATGGCATTTATCAACTTGATTACTTCTGTTTCATTGAGAGATTTTGGAAGTGATTTGGTTCTTTTAGGTGTTTTAACATCCTTTAAAAAATCAATATCATTAAATTCTAAGAATTTCTTTACCACTACAGTTACCAGATAAATATAATTTTGAGAAACATTTTTTTCACGTTTAAGGTACTGTATGTATCTTTTGAAGGATCTAAGGACTCTTCTATCATCATAAAGATCCTTTTCTGTTGATAAAAACTGGTAAAAATTATTAACAATAGATTTATAAGTTTTAATAGTGTTACGAGAATAATTTCTGATTTCAAGCTCTATAAGGTACTCTTCAATCATATCTGGAAAATCAAAAACCTCTAAAACTGTTTTTCTTTCTCCATTTTCAGACTCGGCTGGGAAATTTCCATGAAAACTTCCGGAATCTGGATCAGATGTTCTTCCAATTTGTTGAGAATAAGGAGGGTTCATTATATCAGACATTTTAGTGTACTTACAATATCCAGGAATCTTATTTCAAATATTGATATTATAACAATCAAAATTTCAAAGAAAATTCCAAAACTATTTCTTTTGGAATGTTTTAATAAAGAAGTATATTAATGGACTATTGTAGTTATAATAGGTCTTTATATTATTTTTTATAAATATCTTTGCCTTTATTTTTTACAAGTAACTCTACATGTAACTGCGGTCAACGTTTTCATTTTGATATTCTTGGTGAGGATTAACTGATCTTTGTGAACTGGACAAATCTTTTTGTAATGCATTTTCATAAGTTTGATATCTTTGAATAATCTGATCCTCGATAGATATTGCCTTTTTAGTGGCTAGCTTCATGTGATTTTTAGTAATATAATGGCTTTTATCCATAACGGCCAAATCTCCAGCCATTCTAATTACTCCTCCCAGATCTCTAAGTCTAAGAGTAAAAGAATCGTTTTTATTGTCGATAATTTTTGCTCGTTTACAGGCTTCTTTAATCAGAACCTCCACGGCGTCCAGTGTGGCATGGGGGATTTTACCATCAAGCTCAATTTCTTGAGCGACAAATTGGGCTAATTTGGCCTCATTTTTATCATTGATGGGCATGGTGGTATTCATTAGAATTTCGTACCCCTCGCCCTGAATACGTGATCTTAGAGGGGGAAGGATGTATTTCAAATCGGCTATATTACAAGCACCAACAAAAATAAAATCACAAGGAACATTTTCTAGTTTAACCGAGCTTCCGGCGCTTTGTGGATTTCTTCCAACAATCGGAAAAACCTTATCTTGCATGGCACTAAGAATAAACCTCTGCAAATGTGAAATATGGACTACTTCATCAATAAATAATACTCCCTCGTGGGCTTCATGAATAGCTCCAGGAACTACTCTTTCAAATGGTTGGGTGCCTAGATCTGGGTGGCCTCCATAGGGATCGTGCCTTACATCCCCTAATAATTCGGTTTCACTGGCTCCAGTGGCCTGAATAAAGAATTTTCTTTTAAGAGGCACCACCACATGCATTGGTTTTTCTTCTACAATGGCCCTTCTTTTTTCCAGCGCTTTCTGATCCAGGACTTTAATCCGGTCTCCCCCAATTCTCTCATAAATAACCACTTCTTCCCGACCACTATTTATTCTGGTGGTGGTCACCCGGTCTTGAGGAATATTTATTGGGCCCGAACTCATCTCGAACATTCCTAAAAGATCTCCCAGATGCTTTCTACGGGCATTTATATGTGAAAATTTATCTCCGCCACAGTTGGGACATATACTTTCGTAAGCACTATTATAATTCCCACAATGCACGCATTTAAAACCTAATCTCTCAGAAACAGCATCTGGAACATTTTGAGGATCTAATAATTCTCCTTCAGCTTTTTCAAGGTCAAGCATTTCTGCAGCGATTTCTTTACGCGTTTTAATTTCAACAAAAGGACGTTCTGGTCTTTCGGGGTTGTGTACAGCACTTATTTCCTCTGATGGTTGGGGTAAATGGAATGAAATAGCCTGAGCAATGAGAGATTTTCCAATTCCAGGAGGACCCACCAGTAAAAGATTTCTTCTTTGCTTTGCTGCAATTTTAACAGATTGAATGATATCTTCGTGTCCAATTACCCTTTCCAGAGGATCTTTAGGAATGAGAATATCTTTTGTTGTTTCAATATTTTCTAATCCGTTTTTGATATTGATGTACATTTTAATGCCTTCTTTTATGCATTTGGTACAATTTATCTATTTTTATCTATACAACAAGAATATGTTGTTCAAATTTTAACTTTATAATTGTTATATTTGTATATTATTCTTGTAAACGAAATAATTATTCATTATTTTGTACAAATAAGAATTTGGACAAATATTATTATATTTTATATAAAATCTAATTTTAATAATCCTAATAAAAAAAATAAAAGAAGAAAAAAATGGAAGAATCTCTTCCATTTTGAATTTTATGTAATTTTAGTTTATGTAATATAATTTCAAGTGAATAATCCTTATAAGAATATAATACTCTTATTTGAAGGAATTCATTAACGTGTAATTAATTTCACTTTTTCGGGCCTTTTGACTATTTCGCCGGTTCGAATAGCAACAATATGTTTTATGCCTTTTTCATGGGCGATGTCAAGAAGTCTTTGACTCACTACTCCGTCAAAAACTACGGCATAAGGGTGGTTGTTAATTCTCTTTAATTCATCGTAGAGATTTTCAACTTTAACTTCTTTTAAGATGTTTAAAGCATCATCTAATATTTCGGCATTCCCAGAACCTTCCAGTTCAGTCAGAATGTTTTTGAGAACCACCATTTTATCTTCACTCTTAGGTTCTACTTTAATGCCTAAATCATGGAACATTTGCTCTATTGGCATTTTATCTCTAAGAGCAACCATAATCTCGTCTTTACCCAAATCTTCCACTTCTTTACCTTTAGGAGCCCTAGTAACATAATCTATTTCTCCTACTTGAAGAAGCTCTTTAAGAATAAGCTCTCCGCCTCTATCACCGTCAACAAATGCAGTAACAGTTTTTTTACGGGTTAGTTCAGCCACTGTTTTAGGAACACTTACTCCTTCCACAGCGATGGCATTTTTAATTCCGTGTTTTAAAAGGTTTAGAACATCAGAACGACCTTCTACTACCAGAATAGCGTCTGAAGTATGAACGTTTGGACCGGCAGGAAGCTTTTCATCACCGAAATCGGTGATTTCGTGGATGCGCATGGCTTCTTTCACTTCTTCAATCATTTTTAGACTTTCAGGAGTGACTTCGTCCATCATTCCAGCATATATTTCTTTTGCCCGATCCACTACTTTTTTCCTTTTAACCGCACGTACATCTTCTACTTTAGAAACTTGAATATAAGCCTCACAGGGCCCTACCCGGTTTATGGTCTCCAAAGATGCAGCTAGAATGGCTGTTTCCACCCGATCCAGGCTGGATGGTATAACTATCTCTCCTTTGGATCGACCCCCCCGGGAGGTAATATTTACTTTAATCCGGCCTATTCTTCCAGTTTTCTGGAGTTCTCTGAGATCAAGATCGTTACTTAAAAGCCCTTCGGTTTGGCCAAATATGGCACCAACCACGTCGGGCTTTTCCACGATTCCGTTAGCGTTAATTTGAGCGTGAATGAGATACTTAGTTGTACTTATTTCTTCTGCTTTTCCCATGTTAAGCCTCCCTAATTACTTAGATACTTGCAGGGATAATTTAGTTATCAATTATAGATGATCTGTAAAGTTTGATACTAGAAAACCATTACAGATGGATAACAGTGATCACCAACAGCACCTATAAGGATAAACCTCAAGTTCCAGCTTATTAATATGTTTAGGAAGACTCTGGATGTCTTTGATATATCTACGGGTCATTCCCATGATTTTACGTCTTATTTGCATATCTGGATACGAACCCAAACTTTGAATATCTTGTGACAATCTTTTAGCTAGTTGATTTCCTTTTTTATCAAAATCGGTAAGAATAATTACCTTTTGTGATGATTCTGCCGCTATTTCGGCAATTTCAAAGAGATTTAGGGGAGATCCAGAAACTTTCATGAAATCAGCTTCAATTCCCAGTTCTCTAAGGGCTTTTTCGTCCTTTTTACCCTCAATTAAAATCGGTACTCCTTGTTCACCATAATATTTTAGTTCCTCGAGTTCTTCATTTAAACGTAATAATTTCCTAAAACTCATATTAAGTAAATCCTTTTGATGACTGTAATAGTATCTATCAAATATTATGCCTAAACTCATATATAAAATTGTAGATGTGTTAACAAAACATAAAAAAAAGATTTAGGGACGTTTTTAACTTAAATGGGCTTTAATATTCTTTAATTAATTATCTGGACTTTTCCAAGATTTGTATTCATTATAAAAAAATTTTTAATAAAATTTATCATTAAAATATAATACTTATTCTCCATATTTGATGTTATTCGGATACACAAAATCCTGAATATAATAATAATGATAATAATAATGTTGAACTGGATATTTTGGGCATTAACTATATAAGCAAAAATAATAAAGTAAAATTTTAATAATTTTTTATTAAATAATTATTAGAGTACTTTATTAACAGTTAATTAAATATTAGGGAGTAATTAAATAGAATTATAATAATATATAATAATATAATTATAATATTAAAAAAATTATTTGGAGGAACTATAAGTGGCAAAAGGCCTAATTAGAATTGTTTTAGACATATTGAAACCTCATGATCCAATCATTCCTTATTATGCAAAATATTTAAGTGAATTGGGTGGTGTAGAAGGTGTTAATATCACTTTAATGGAAATTGATAAGGAAACGGAGAATATTAAGGTTACCATTCAGGGAAATGATCTTAATTTTGAAGAAATATCCAATGCTATTGAAGATTATGGTGGATCCATTCACAGTGTGGACGAGGTTGTTGCCGGCAAAACAATGGTTGAAGAGGTTACTACACCTCAGGATTGATTTTTAATGTCTTTAAAAGAAAAAAAAGGCAAATCTGAAAAATTGTCGCCTGGTTCTTTATTAAAGAAATTTTCATCTAAAAAAGAAACTAAAGAGCCAATTGGCCAGGAATTTGATTCTGAAGCTGTAGCTTTTGATTCTAAAAGTGATTCTAATCAAGAAAACCCTGTTTTTGATGATTTTTTAGATAAGGTAAAAAAATCCGTTGAAGAAACGAATTTAGCTGAAAACGTTGACCTCCTTTCAACTCCTCAACTTTCAGATGCATTACAAAAATTAACGGGATCTAATGGAGTTATAACCTTATTAAAACCAGTAAACGGACAAAAAGTGTTTGGAAAAGTAGTAACAGCTACAACACACGAACTTGATTGGGGTACATCAGTAAAGGCTATTGACTCTGCTTCAAAGGGACAAGTGATTTTTATTTTTGTCGATGGAAATGAAAATGCTGTTTGGGGAGAGTTAACCTCCAAAACTGCTCAGATGAAAGGAATTTCTGGTACAATTATTCATGGTGCATGCAGAGATTTAGATGCCCTTAAAAAAATGGATTATCCTGTTTTCTCAATAAATACGGTCCCAAATGCTGGAAAACCTCTTTTAGAAGGTCAAATTAATCCTAAAATTAATTTAGATGGAATTATAGTTAATCCTGGAGATTATATCTTGGGTGATGAAAGTGGTGTTGTTATAATTCCTCAAAATATTTTTGAGGATATAATGAATGTTTTATGGGAAATTAAAACTTCTGAAAATGATATAATTGATAAAATAGCTGAAGGAAAGTCTCTTTTAGAGATTTTAAACATGGATGGATGATTAATCAAATATATAAATTATTAATCAATGAATTTTATTCAATTGATTTTTGGATATTAGAAATTTAACTATCAATATAATCATTTATTACAAGGTGCTGTAATGTCTTCCATTGAAAATGAAGTAGAAAAAGAGGATGTACTGGATTTTATTCGGGAAAATAAAAAGACAATCATCCTTACCTTCTTGATTGGTGCGGTCATAGTCTTTATTGTTATGTTCCTGGCAGGATTAGAAGACATAATAAATGTTCTTGAAAAAACTAATTACTGGTTACTAGCACTTAGTTTTGTTTTGGAAGCTGCTATACTTTTAGTATGGACTTTAAGATGGAAGATGATACTGGATTTAATCGACGAATCACCCAAATTCACCAGCCTATTGTTAATGCTGTTTGCCAGTTTATTTGGAAATAATATAACTCCGGGAGCTGCTGGAGGAGAGCCTTTAAGGGCTTATATACTAAGGGAAATCAAAGGAACGCCTTTTGAAATAGGTTTCGCATCTTCTACAGCAGATAGAGTTTTTGAATTTTTACCTTTTGTCATTATTTCGATTCTTGCAGCAGTACTTATTTTAACCTGGAATATTTCCATATGGACTCGAACATTTGTTACGATATTAATAGTTTTATGCATAGTGTTTTTCAGCGTTGTTATATATGCTGGAATAAACCGGGATATTGCTCAAAGGGTTGCCTTGTCTGTGGCACGTTCAGTATTTCCTTTTGCATTGAAGCTAACCCGTAAAGAAGTTAGCTTTGCAGAGGTAAGTGAAAAACTAATATTTTATATTAATCGATTTACTACAGGCTTTGCTATGGCCTTGAAAGATAGAAAAGTACTTTTAATAGGATTTGTACTTTCCTTTGGTATGTGGGGCCTGGATATTATTCGTTTTTACATTTGTTTTTTGGCGATAGGAATTCAACCACCTTTACTTCCTCTGGTGATTATTTATACTGTGGGAATTTTGATTTCTCTGCTTCCACTTATTCCGGGATCATTAGGTATTCGGGAAGCTACTCTGGTGGGACTTTTTGCGGTGGCTGGAATTTCTGCTGACTTCGTTGTCGCGGCCAGTATTATTGACCGGCTGGGAAGTTACATCATTCCTACGATTATTGGAGCATTTGCAGCATTTTATTATGGTAAAATTATTGTTAGTGAAAAGAAACCCAAATCTGTTGAGTAATGTATTTATAGTGCTTTATTTTAAATCATATTAACTTTGGGGTGTATTAATGATATTAAATCTTTTAATCATTAACCACAAGGTTTTTAAAGGGAAAACTACTTTTAATATCAAAAACCTTCTTATATATTCCTATCGAAACATTTATATATGACTTGAAGCGAAAGGAATAGATATAAATATATATAAAATTTTCGGTTTTAAATTATGAAGATTTTGGGAACTATTTCGCATATCTCCAACAAGGGAAATATTATTGCAAGGTCCAGCAGTACACCTGCTCTTGGATTAACTGTTTTTACTGATGATAAAACGCGAATTGGTAAAGTACACGATGTTTTTGGTCCTACTAAAGAACCTTACATTACTATTAAACCATTCCGTAGTAAAGATTCTAGAAAGCAAGTTGATAACAAAAATCATTTGGATAACCGTGTTGGAGCAGTTTTGTATATTTCATCAAAACCTGTGAAAAAATGGGGGCGTAAAAAACGAAAGAAAAAATGAAAAGTGATGTTTCTGAAGTAGAAAAGGAAACAAAATGCCCAGAATGCGGCTCTGAAGATCTAATTGGAGATTACGAAAGAGCAGAAATAGTCTGTGGTGGTTGCGGACTTGTTATCGATGATAATCTTGTAGATATGGGTCCTGAATGGAGAGCATTTGATCACGAACAAAGAGATAAACGTACTCGGGTAGGAGCACCTATTACTTACACCATCCACGATAAAGGTCTTTCTACCATGATTGATTGGAGAAACAAAGATATCTATGGTAGAGATATTCCTGCCAGAAATCGGGCTCAATGGTATCGTTTGAGAAAATGGCAGAGAAAGATCAGAATTTCTGGTGCCACTGAGAGAAACCTGGCTTTTGCATTAAGTGAGTTGGACAGGGATTCTTCTCGATTGGGACTTCCTAGAAGTGTTAGAGAAGCTGCATCTGTGGTATACAGAAGTGCGGTGGAAAATAAGCTTATCAGAGGAAGAAGTATTGAAGGTGTAGTTGCTGCATCGTTATATGCTGCTTGTAGGCGTTGTAACGTGCCACGTACCTTAGATGAGATTGCTGAGGTTTCTAGAGTAAGTAAAAAAGAAGTAGGTAGGACTTACAGGTTCTTAACTAGAGAATTGGGAATAAAACTTCCTCCAACTTCTCCGGTGGATTATGTACCTCGTTTTGCCAGTGAACTGGGATTATCTGGAGAAGTACAATCCAAGGCCATTGAAATTATCGAAAAAGCCATGGAAAAAGGACTTACCTCTGGTAGGGGCCCTACTGGAGTGGCAGCAGCTGCTTTATACATAGCTTCAGTTCTTTTAGGTGAAAGAAAGACTCAAAGAGACGTGGCCGACATTGCAGGAGTTACAGAAGTAACTATACGTAATAGGTACAAAGAACTCACTGAGCAACTGGATATGGGTGTAACTTTATAATTTCACCCTAAATTAATTATTTTTTCATATTTTTTGTTATATTATCTATTCGTTACCTATTAATTTTAAAAATAATAATCGATTTTATTTAAATAAATGTTTAAAATAAATAGAATTAAAAATAATAGAATATTATCGATATTTTAGATTGAATCTTGATCGCTTGTACTTATTCTATCTCTAATTAATCTTTTATACAAATTATTTAGCATATTTTTCAATTGAATCCCCTAATTCTTTTATTAAGGCCTTATTGTCACCGCCATCATATTTTTTCAGGTTTTCCCTGTATTCTGGCAGTTTTTTAAAGAAGTTTTTTAGATTTTTCTCATCAATTTCTTCATGAAATTCACCATAACCTAAACTATCAAGATAAACCGCATTGAGTATCTGTTCGAACTGGCCTTTAACGGGAATACTATATATTGGTTTTTTTAAGAATAATGATTCACTGATGAGTGTAAATCCACCGTTAGTTATTACAGCTCTTGCATTTTTTAAGTCATCAAAAAATTGATCTTCATTGAAGGATTTAAACTCTAAATTTCCATCGTTTTCGTTTTTATCAAATCCATAAATTATAAAATTATCTTTAAACTTTTTTAGAGTATTTATTAATTTTATATTGGATTTACTGGTTTGATAAACTAAAATATGATCTTCGTAAGATGGTTTTAGATCCATAATCTCTTTTCTTAAAACAGGGGGAAAAATCACTGTTTTTTCAGGATTTTTTATTTCAGGATAGAAATAACTGATAATTATGTAACGCTCTGGCCTCACAATAAATGACCTTACCACGCCTTCGGCTTTAAGCTTCTCTTTTTTGTATTTATCAGGATAATCGATTTCGCATCGGGTTATTACGTGCATATTATCAATGCTTATAAGTGGTATTCTAAGTAAATTGCTTAAAAGACTGGCATAAAACTCAAAATCAGAGACAATTATATCTGGTTTAAAATCCCGGGCCAATTTATAAAGAAGTCCTAAACTAGCTTTTAAATCGCGGGGCAATGCTTTCATTGCTTTTACAAATGTTTTTTTGTTTTTTACTGTATTATCTTCATAAACCGTATTAAAACCGTAAATTTCATGCACATTATCAAATTTTTGAGAAAGGTAGTTATAAGCCCGGTCACTGGCAAAAATAAGGATGTCATATTTTTTATTAAGTTCTTCAAGAATTACACCGCTGCGGATAGCATGGCCCAGGCCTTCTCCACAGACAGAATATATAATTCTTTTTTTTGCAGCTTTAGAATTGTATTTAGAATCAATTTCTGAACTATTTTTGTAGGTATGGTCTGAATCTAAAGATTTTTTAGATGTAGAAAATTTCAAGGACGTATTTTCATCT
Source organism: uncultured Methanobacteriaceae archaeon (assembly GCA_963774795.1). Lineage (GTDB taxonomy): Archaea > Methanobacteriota > Methanobacteria > Methanobacteriales > Methanobacteriaceae > UBA349. The sequence continues at coordinate 223,308 of CAVZGI010000003.1, read as the reverse complement.
TCATTTTTAGGGGGATATTCATCTAAGTTTTGTTTTTCATAGCCAAAGGTATAGTCCAGCTCATCGGCTGAAATTTTCTTTCCCATAAAGTCATAAACTGTACTCTTTGTATATTTGTATGCAAGACTTTTAAGTCCTTCTTTTTCTAAACGACGTATTGATACTAAAACACGAGGCTTTCTAAGCACTTTAAAAGAACTTATTTTTGCAATTCTCTCGATGTAATCAGTATCTTCTCCAAAGTCCAGAGATTCATCAAAACCTTTCACTTCATTGTGAAGATCCCTACGTGCAATTATTCCATAGCAACCAGCGCCATGGGGTTTGATTGATTCAACCATAATCATAAATCTGTTTGCAAATTCGTGAAGTACCTTATCTGTTTTTTTATCAGAAAGGGGAATCATTTGAGTAATAGCTATTCCCAAATTCTGGTTTTCAAACTCCTCTATGGCTTCCTGTAAATAATCGTCAGTTAATATTAAATCCGAATCTAGAAACAAAAGAAGTTCTCCTTGGGCTTTTGCAGCACCATTATTTCTTCCTAATGCTGGAAGACCTCCTTCAACTACTATGCACCCATAAGATTCGGCAATTTCTCGAGTTTTGTCTTGAGATTGGGCATCAGCAATTATTATCTCATAATCGGTGTATTTCTGATCTTTTATACTGTCTAAAAGCTGTGGTAAATATTCCTCTTCATTGAATGTAGGAATTATAATGCTGATTTTTGTCATTTTAATACATCTCAATGTGTTATTACAATATGATTTAAGAATTTTATTCTTAAGAATTCTCTATGATTTATGAATTCATCTAGGAATTCTATTCCAATATAATTTCTACTATTTTATTTAATTTCAATCTTATTACTTTGGTTAATGTAAACCTAAAATGGTAAACCCTAAAATGGCAAATATAATTTATTTTAACCATATATTTTACTCTAATTACTGTTTAAAAATATAGATATAACTAAAAAGAGTCAAGTTTTAGAATTGCCAAAATATGAGAAGAAATTCCAGGATATGAAAAATCCGCTGCATTTTCCTTCCAGAGACCTGGAAAGATCATTTAGAAGAACCATTTCATTGTATTTTGGAGAAATGTGGATAATAGTTTTATCATCATTTTTTTCAACAGATAAAACATCATAATTGCTTAAATCAATATTCTCTGGAGCTCCGATGACTGTTACTTCATAGTAATCTGTATTTGATCCAAAAAGTCCGAAAATAACCCTAATTATTATTAGACTAGCTATAATTAAGGTGGGGGTTATTAAATTCCGTGGGGAGAATGGCATTTTTAGTGAATACATTCCTAAAATTCCAGAAAGCCCAACCATGGCTGGTGTAGAGAATAAACCCCCATCTATAAGTCCAATTAAAGTAGTGGAAATTGCAAACATCACAATTACTTTATGATAATCTCTTCTTTCTCCAATTGAAAATAGACCCAATAAATAAACTAAAGGAAACACTAAAACTATTAAAAATCCTATGGGAGGCACATAATGTAACAGAGAAGTTCCTGTGTGGACACCAGTAGGAACCATAACCATTGAAGAAACATAGGGTCCTATCACAGCTTTAAAAATGTGGCTGTGGAGAATACTGCTAGATGTAGGGCTGGGAATTAGCGAAACAAATGCAGTAAGTAGAGAAACACCGAATTGCATCCTGAGCCATATTTCAAGGATAATTCCCAAAGTATATGTAAATAGGACTAATATTATTACTATTCTAAGAAAATCGTTCCCTTTCCACTCTTTAAAATAGTTGAAATAAGACAATTTTTGACGTAAAAATCCATTGCTGCCAAATAAAGGACTTAAGAAAAGCATACTTCCCATTAACAAGAAAAACAAAACATCTTTTCCTTCAGAAGACCCCATTAAGAAAATTTGGGTGAATGGTCTGATATAGGCATCTAAAGCATCATATTTCAGGATAAAAACTCCTAAAAATATTAATATAAGGCCTATAATGCTAATTTTGTTTTTATAGATGAATTTGAGGAATTTATTAAGTTTCAAGTTGTTTACACCACATAAAAATAATTAAATTATAGTTAATTCTTGTTAAATTCGTTTTATTATTTTTTATTTAAATACTTGATTATTCAAGAATTTTAGTCTTATTAATTTTAATCTATTACTGTTAATCTTATTACTGCAATTCAAAAATGCAGATTAATATACAATCTTATCTTTCATTATGACTGCAAAGAAGTATTATATATGCTTAGTTTAGAATATTATCATGGAGATTAACTTTATTTATATTTTTATTTTAGCTTTAACTGGAATTGGGGTGGGATTTGCCACAGGACTTCTAGGTGTTGGTGGTGGATTTATTCTGGCCCCGGTACAGTTTTTCTTACTTCAATCTTTAGGTGTTGACACAGATACTGCTATTAGGGTGGCATTCGGTACTAGTCTGGCAGTAATGCTCCCTACGGCTATTAGTGGGGCTTATACTCATCATAGAAATAGTTGTGTGCTTGTTAAACCTGCTATTTATTTGGGAGTAGCTGGATTCTTTGGTGGAATATTCGGTGGTTACATTGCTACACATACACCAGGGGATATTTTAAGAATTCTCTTTGGAATTTTGATATTTTTCGTTGTTATCCAATTTTTAAAGTATAATAATCCAAAAGGAGCTGGAAAAAAGATTTTAGATATTTATCATCTTTTCTTTTATGGTTTCTTGGCAGGTATATGTTCGGGCCTGCTGGGAATAGGTGGGGGAATAGTTTTAGTCCCCATAATGGTTATATTACTGGATTTAGTATGATTGAAGCCGTCGGAACTTCCACGGCGGTTATAATTTTGACCTCATTAGGTGGAATAATAGCTTATTCTTTAAATGGAATGGGTGTTTCTGGATTGCCTGAATATTCGGTCGGATATATTAATTTACTGCAGTTTGCGGTTCTCGCTGGATTTAGCATACCAATGGCTAGATTAGGGGCCAATATGGCTCAAAAATTGCCTGAAAATTATTTAAGATATTTATTCTCAGCTATTTTGATTTATATTGCTTTAAAGATGTTAGGGTTTTTTGAATTTTTTCGAATTCCTTTATAATCCTAATACAACAGAAAAATGATCAACTAATTTAATGTTGTTTATTGTTAGAAAGAAAATGATAGAAAAATTAGAATAAAAATGGTAAAAATTTTTATTCAAATTTAATTGCCGTTCCACTAATGGTAACCAGAATTTCATTTCCTTTTATGCCACCAATATCAGTGTAATCAATTTCAACATCCACAACTCCATTTGCTCCTTTTTCGTTTGTTGCTTCCATTATACGGGCCAGTGCAATTTTCCGAGCAAATTCCATCTGGTGGAATATTTTAAGATTTTCTAAATCTGATTTTCTTTTAAATATATCTTTTGTATACGGTTTAAAAATGTGAAAACTTTCTATTGTTCCAAAATTCTCAGAAATATTTTTTCCAGGGATAATTGAAGTGGTAGTGGCTATAACATTGAATTTTTCTAGATCAATTGATTCCAGTTCTCCTAGATTATCTAATGATTTGTCAGAATATTTTTCATTTCCCGTAATTTTGAATGTGGCTTTAGAGATAATTGTTCCTAAATACCCAATTACATAGGTCAAAGTACCTAAAAAAACCACAAAAAGAAGATAATTAATAAAAATAGGAAATGCTGCTTGAACAAAGAGGCCTAAACCTCCTAAAGTCAATAAATTTAGGGTTATAGGTTCGGCTGGGAAAACCCAAGCTACAATGTTGATTAAGAAGAATATTAGGATGGCGCTTATGGCTCCAGTTGTTTTTCCATACTTCTTTTGAGAAACATACGTTTCCACATAACCTGCTATTAACGGAGATATTATAAATGATATATTGAACCCAAATAGGGCAATATTGCCTTTAACACAAATAAATGCTGATAAAAGCCCGGCTGCGGCACCAATAAGTATGGCCACAATTCCCCATCGTTTATTAATTAAAAAATTTTTTATTCTTGAAATAATCAGTTCCTCTGACATGGATGCCTCTGTGAATAAAATATCAAACTTAAGCTTATTTGAAAATAGAATGTTTCTACTGGGAGTTTAGTTAGTATATTATTCAAATGAAACTGCAGTTCCAGAAATACTAACTAATATGGTATTTCCCATGGTTCCGCCCAAATTATGATATACTATTCTAACCCCTATTACTGCATTGGCCCCGACTTTTTTGGCTTTTTCTTCAATACTCTTTAAAGCAATATCTCTGGCTTTTTGCAGTTCTTCTTCATAAGCGGAGGTTCTGCCTCCCACGACATCTCTTACTCCGGAAAACATGTCTTTATAGACATTGGCCCCTAATAGTGCTTCACCACTTACTAAGCCGTGATAATCAGAAATATTTTTGCCTTCAATATTGGGAGTGGTTAAAATTAGCATTTTTTCATCTCTATTATTTTAATAACTGTATTAAGGTTGATATTTAACTATACTTAATATATTTTTTCTTTTTTGAATATTTAAATTTATTAATATTGTCATTGTAATTAAAGGAGATTTAAACGGAAGCTATTACAAATTAATTTAGTATTTGTTATAAAACCATTAAATTTAAAAAGTAAATTGGTATATGTAAAATAGGTATATGTATATTAGGAGTGATTTTGAATGCCAGATAATGATAATGTTGCTTATGCATCCATAATAGTCGGTATTATTATCATTATTTATCCATATTTAGGGCAAGAAACACTAAGTAAAATTTCTGGCCTGATGCTGCTGGGTCTGTTTCTTTTAATCTTTTTCAGTGAATTTAAAGAGAAATCTTTAAATGAACGCAATAGCCGCAATAAAAATATATTATGGCTGTTGGTAGCAATATTAGCACTATTATCTGGAGTTTCTTTGATGCTTCAAATGTTTTTATATGCTTTTATTTCTCAAATATGGCTTTTAATAGTTGGAATATTGTTGGGAATTTCTGGAGCGCTCATTTTTTATTCAGATAACAATAATAAATTAAAAGATGATCTTAAATTTATTTTAATTGTTTTGGGACTAGTTTACGTTCTCATGGGCATTGGAATTATCAATCCTATTTATTTAGGGATTGTAATTGGTTTGGCAATGGTTGCGTATGGTTATTTATCCCTGAATAATAGTTAAATCATTTATATCATTTTTCTAGCATTTTTTATAATTTAAGCAGGGCTCTTTTTGAAAATTTTGAAATATAAAAAATAATATTATTTATTCAAAAAGGTTTAATAATATTTAAAAACGCTTAAAAAAGTTCAATAAGAAATTTGGCTACTGATTAATTAAATAAAAGTTAGATTATTAAATAAATTGTAGGGAAATTGTAAATTTAAAGTTTCTTAAGTTACATCTTACCTAATAATGTCAATCCTAACCAAACAAGGATAAATGCACCAAATACGACGTATAATATGGTTTTTGTTTTTTTAACCTTTTTTTGGTTTTCCACAAGTATTTTCTGACATTTATCTGAACAAGTTCTTTCTTCTAGGGGTATGGGAGTGCTGCAAACTGCGCAGTGTCTGTGTGGTTTAGTCATTTTTACACCTCTAATTCAATCTTAATTGAAATTTTAGTATTTAATGGTTAAATGAAAATTTACCTAAATTCAAAGTAAAATTATTATTATTAATATATAATAAATTGGCATTACTCTGGAATTATTATGGTACCTACATTTCCATTTAAAGCATTTAAAAGGTTTTCAGGGTAATTCCCATTGGCAATAACTGTTTTAATACCTGACCTTTTTATCATTTGAATGGCGGTCATGTCAAAGAATTCGTAGGTTCCTGCTTTAACTTCTTTGTCAGCCAAAAATTCCATCATCTTAGTAGCAGTAACATTTTCATAAAGTTGGGCATCATCGTATTTATTTGGATCCTTATTATAAAGACCGTCTACTGATGTCAAATTTATCAAAAGATCTGCTTTAACAAATTCTGCCAGAATTGCTCCTACTGCATCGGTGCTATGGGCCGGTTCAGTACCACCCATTACAACTATTCGATTGCTGGTAGAATACTCTAGTGCCTGGTGGAAATTCTCAGGAACTAAAGGATAAGCATTACGTCCAAGTGCCATAATAAATAGCTTGGCATTCAACCGGGTAACATCTATGCCAATATCATCACAATGTGCCTCTCCGCCATGCAGGTCTCTTGCTATTTTAATGTAGTCTCGGGCAGGTTGACCACCACCTACAACTACAAATATTTCATGCTCACCCTTTAAGGAACCTAAAATTTTCGCGTAATCTTCAAATTTCTGGTGGTCATATTCTTTTATTATAATTGATCCGCCGATAGTTACTACAATTCTCATAATGATCACCTGGCCATTAATTGCAATTTTAATTTTCAAACTGTTATTAAAGCCATTTTAAATTAATTTAATAATTAATTCTAATTTCAAAATTTTTAAAATATTCAAATATTTTTAAATATTAAAATTTTAATAATATATCTAGTTGAATAAACTATTTAATCAAAATCAATTGAGGACATTCAGCCCTGATTTTTTTATTTATTAAATATGGATTTTTATATATAAATGGTAATGCAAATTTCTCAATTTAATGAATTATCAATAATACTAAATTAAATATTTTTTATTAAATTATTTTTACTCATAGCCTGATTTAGCATTATTTCAACATCAGATTCAATTAAACTATAACTTTTATAACTTAAATAACATAGTTTATATTTGTTAATTTCAAATATTATAGAAAATGATATAAATAAATTTGAATTGCATTATTAACATATTTCATTAATTAACTGTGTTTTATTAATAAATCCTAAATTATCTAACAATTTAATTCTTCCTAGTTTAGAATTAGTTTTAGATGAATAAAGCATTCAAAATTCCATTCACATTAAATTCATAGTGATTATAATCAAATAGATTAATATTAAAGTTTCACATTAGGAGTGATTAATATTGACTGAAATATCATCAACAGATCTTTACGAGTTTAAAAGAACTTTACAAGAGCTCGCGGATAAAAAAGGCAGAGGAACAGAACTGGTATCGGTTTACATCCCACCAGACAAACAGCTCAGTGATGTTGCAAAACACATGAGAGAAGAGCTTAGTCAGAGTGCCAACATTAAAAGTAAATCAACCAAAAAGAATGTTCAATCTGCTATTGAAGTTATTGTACAGAGAATAAAACTATTTCCAAAGCCACCAGAGAGAGGTCTGGTTCTTTTTGTAGGTATGATACCCCGGGGAGGACCTGGAACAGAAAAAATGGAGACTTACGTGTTTGAACCTCCAGAACCTATTCAAACATATACCTATCATTGTAACTCTGAGTTTTTCCTGGAACCACTTCAGGAAATGCTGGGCGATAAGGATGTTTATGGTCTTGCTGTTCTAGATAGAAAAGAAGCTACTATTGCTATTTTACGAGGAAAAAGGATTGACATTGTAAAAACCTTAACCAGTGGAGTACCGGGAAAGCATAAAGCAGGAGGTCAATCTCAGCGAAGGTTTGATCGGGTTATTGAACTGGCCGCCCACGAATTTTTGAAAAGAATAGGGGAACACATCAATGATGCACTCCTTCCATTGCCTGACTTAGAAGGCGTAATATTAGGTGGGCCTGGCCATACTAAGGAAGAATTCCTTAAAGGAGATTATCTTAATCACGAAATAAAGAAAAAAGTAGTTACAACTGTTGATACTTCTTACACTGGTGAATTTGGTATTAGGGAGGTTATTGACAAGTCAATGGATGTTTTGAACGAAATTGACGTAATGCGAGAAAAAAAACTTGTTCAAAGGTTTTTACATGAACTGGTTAGTGATGATGGTCTGGCTTCCTATGGTGAAAAAGAAGTGAGACATAATCTTCAAATGGGTGCTGTTGAAATCCTTTTATTATCTGAGGACATGAATTCTCAAAGATTAACCTATGAATGTTCGGTGTGTGGCCATACTTCGGAATACACTTCCAAAAATTCAGAATCGGATTCGGAAGAAGTATGCAATGCCTGTAATGAAAAAATGAAAATTACTGAAACTAAAGACGTTATCAATGATTTTGTGGAAATGTCTGAGGAAGTAGGTTCTGAAGTGGAGATAGTATCCACGGAAACTGAAGAAGGAATGCAACTTTTACGTGCTTTTGGTGGAATAGGTGCTATTCTAAGATACAGACTATAATTCCTTAATTCCACTATTTTCTATTTTCATAGTAGTATTATTATTATTATTATTATTATTTATTAAAAATTATTTTTATTTTAATTATTTGGAACTAATGGAGTATAATATATGGATTATATCATTAACCTCCCAACAATTTCATTGCAAATAATAACACAGGATAAAGAATAGCCTCTATATCAGCGATAAAAGATTTGTTTGATAATTCTCCTTGATTTGTATAACCCACTTGCAAATAATGTGAAGTGTATACATAAAAAAGGGTTAAAAATAGGGCCAATGGGGGTAAAATATTTAATAATACTCCTAATAACAAAATAGATGATGTTACTATATTTAGTCCTTTTAGAAAAGAAATTGTATTTTTAATTCCTAAAACTGCGGGCATGGTTTTTAAACCAGCTTTTTTGTCTGATCTTGTGTCTTTAAGATCAAAATATATAGTATTTACGATTACTTTGGCATAAATGAATAGGAATAAAAAAATAAAGCTGGGATTAAGAGCTGATTTTTGGTAAAGTGCTATGAGGAACGTTCCCCATGATCCCCAAATTAATGCTATGTAAAAATTTTTAAAGGCAATAATTTTTTCGGTTACTCCTTTTAAAACTCCCGTATAGAGGATTCCCATTACAAATAAGGTAATGACGAATATGATAATGGCAAAATTAAAAACCCAAATTAACAAACTCACCATTAAAGTGAGATAGATCATTGTTAACTGCTTACTTCTTTTTTTATTTAGAAAATTCGCTCTTTCAGGGTTGGTTTTGGCATCTTTTTCGATGTCTTCGTGATAATCGTGGCTATAAACAATTAATGGAAGTAAAAAAGAAATTAAAAGTATTCGAAAATCTAAAGGAATATTTAAAATAAAACAAACAGTTAAATTCAATGAAGGCCCCCACAACGCAGGCAAATAACCCCCATATATAAACAGTTTTTTTACAAAATCAGCTAGGCTAAAAAAATAAGTTAAGACTTTTTTTGGAGACAGTATTATAAAAGCCCTGTCTCTATGGACAACTGGACTTTCTGGTGGCATTATTAAATATTTAATTTAGATAGGAAAAATAGTTTTTTATTTATTAATAATATAATAATCATTTATTTTCTTAAAGTAGGATAAATATGTGGTTTTTTTACATTGGAAAAATAGGATTTAAATAATAATTAATAATAAATAATGTCTGGGTTTTATTAACAAAAATAGATTTATCCAAGTCTGCTGACCTGGATCAATGATTCGACTGGGACATCTTCAACTTCTGAAATTCCCTTTTTGTCAATCAATACAATAACAGCAGTTGGAACGGCCCCATGATTTTTAAGGACTTTTATCACTTCTTTAATGGTTCGGCCACTGGTAATAACATCATCAACTATTACTACTCTTTTGCCAGTTACTGAAGCAAAATTACTGCTAATAGCACCCTCTGCGTCTTCCCCTTTACGGTGTTTTATGGGGTGAAAAACAGCAATTGAAGTTTCCAACCCAGATTCTACATCCATTACATCAGCCATCATAGTAGCAAATGGAACTCCACTAACTGCAATACCTACTACTACATCGGCAGTCCCATATTTTAAGGCCATATCTGCCATAGCTGCAGATACATATCTTAAACGAGCTGAGCTGCCTCCCAGGCTTTTCCAGTTAATTGCAAAATCTATAGGTGCTTTTTCTGCATCTTCTTCCACTTTCTTACCAGTAGTTTGTAAGGTGAGCCATCTGGCGGTGTCTTTAGAAACATTCAGTTCGTCTGCGATTTCTCCTGTAGTAAAACCTCTGCTTCTCAGTTCATGAGCTTTTTTAATAAGTTCCTGGTTCATTTACACCACACCTATGGTCCTTTTTAGATTTAAATTATTAAAATATTAAAAATATTAAAATTTTAATTATTTCTAATATTAAAAAATCATTGTTTTAAATTAAAGTTTTATAGTTTTAATAAATTCAGTTTATCAATTCCGTGAGCTTCAATCACCATTTAGTTTAACTGGTCTGTGTTCTCTTGAGGATTTCATGGCTGCTAGAACCGTTCTAAGAGCGTAAATACCATCGTCTCCAGTAATTTCTGGTTCTTCATCATTAACAATTGACGCTAAAAAAGACTTTATTTCTTCTTTTAAAGGTTCTTCATGATTTATTTGAACGTCCTGGGCAAATTTTCCATAAACATCAATGCTTTGATCGATATAATCAATAGATATTATACCATCAGTCCCGGTAATTTCCAGTTCCCGCCTTTTATAAGGTGTGAGCCAGTTTACTTCTAAAATACCAGTTATTCCGCTGTCAAATTTGGTCATAATTTCTGCATGATCTTCAAACTCGCATTTTTCCAGTATACTTCCCATGGTAGCATAAACCTCAGCAACAGGTTCGCTGAATAAATAGTACATTACATCGAGGTCGTGGATGGCCAAATCAATGGTGACTCCCACGTCCTTAATTCTTGGAGGGAATGGGCCTACTCTTTTAGCAGAGGCAGAAACCACATCTCCAATAACGTCATTTTCAATGAGCTCTTTTGCCTTTTGCACTGCTGGATTAAATCTTTCCACATGTCCAGTACCTAATTTAACGCCTTTTTTCTTGGCAGCTTTAACCATTTCTTTAGCTTCGTCAAGTGTAAAAGCAATTGGTTTTTCCACTAAAACGTGCTTTCCATGTTCTATAGCATCCATTACAACGTTGTAATGATGAGTAGTAGGGACACATACACTTACTACTTCTATTTCTGGCATTTCCAGAATATTTTCGTAATCCACAAATCCCTGTGTATCATATTTTTTTGAAACTTTAGCCAGGGTTCCTTTGGTTATATCAGAAATAGCCATTAAATTGGCTTCTTCAAGGCGATAGTAAACTCTTGCATGATTATAACCCATTGCACCTACGCCGATTACTCCTACATTAACTTTATTCACATATAATCCTCCATTTGATTTGCAGCCTTTTCGCCTAACTCTTTGGCTTCTTTAATTGATCCATTTAAATTGATTTGTGAAAGAATTTTCCCTTCTTTAGTTAGAAGAATAGCATAAAGGTCTAAGTTACCTTCATTTTCCCGAGCAATGGCTCCTAATGGCCATTGGCATCCAACACCTAATTTTTCAAGCACGGTTTTTTCTGCAAGTACCTCTTGAAAGGAAATGTAATGATTTAATTTTTCAATAATATTTCTTTTAGAACTATCTTTTCTAGTAATTACTGCCAGAGCACCCTGACCTGCAGGTGGAGTTAAATATTTCAGGGAGAACCTGTCTTTGATGTGTTCAGTTAAACCCAGGCGAATTAAACCTGCCTCTGCCATTAAAGTGGCTTCACACTCGCCTTCCATCACTTTTCTAATTCTGGTTTCTATATTCCCTCTTATTGGCTCTAACTTAAAATTCTTTTGGTGATAATTACAAAATGCTTCTCTTCTTAAACTACTTGTTCCCAATCTCGAACCTGGAGAAAGATCATCCCATTTCTTTTTGGAAACAAGAACTTCGTGAGGGGACTCCCTAACTGGAACTGCAGCAATTATCAGATCCTCGTTAAGGTCGGTAGGGACATCTTTTAAACTGTGGACAGCAAAATCTACTTCTTCGTCCAAAACAGCCCGATCCAATTCTTTAGTGAAAAGTCCTCTTGAATCCATATTGTAGAGTTGGGAAGTGGTTATCTTGTCACCCATGGTTTTAATAATGTGAGTTTCGATTTTTTCATCGGTTATTTTTGAAAGCTCTTTTATAATATATTCAGTTTGTACAGTAGCTAACATGCTTCCGCGAGTTCCAACAATCAACTAATCATCTCCGAACTTATAAAGGAGGACTTTTTTATTTTTAATTATTTTAAAATTTTAGTTATTTTAAATAATTATATAAATTCTTTATTTTATAAATTTATACCTAAATAATTCTTAAATACCAAAATAATTATTTAACTTTATTCATGATCTATTGAGACATTAGGTATAACAACATGAATTTAGATTTTCATTATTATAAAACTTTCATAAAAATCCATTGTCACAAAAGAAATATCAATAATTATGATCACTTAAAAAATTTCTATTCTGATATTTTTATTCCTTATATCAGCGAAGCTCAATATTAGCGTAATTTGAGCGGTAAATAAAAATCACGTTTTTTGCACCATTTTTAATTGCCAAATTTAATGCTTCCTGGGGATCAAAAACATAATCCACATCGCTTTTCATTTTATTTTTTATTCCCTTTCCCAGCTCGTGGGTTAATATTAAAACTGGTTCTTTTTCAGGGGTTACAGAATTTTCTGCATTATAGAATAATTTTTCCAGAAGTTTTGCTGTTTTAAATTCGTCAATTTCTTCGCAAGTTATTCCGTATTGACCCCCTAAAATCACCATGGACTTTTCCTGATTAATTACCATATTTATGGCATTTTCTATGGCTGAAACATTAATTCCAGGGTTTATTTCTTCTATAATTGTTGTTTCTCCCATTATTTTCAGGGAACTTCTACCTTCCAATCCAGAAAAATTTTCCAATCCTTTTTTAATAATTGGAGGACTTAAACCTGCTGTTAAAGCACAACAAACTGCGGAAAGTACATTTTGGACTTGATATGGTGATGGTGCAAATGTTTCAATTGAAAACTCACAATTTAAAACTTTTCCATGGATAGTTTTCAAATTATGGGCTCTTATTTCAATAAAAGAATTTTTAAGACCATATTTAATATTTGGAATATATAAATTGGATTTAGTTGAATAATCGAAACTGAAAAGATTGATTTTATCTTTTAAATTATCTTTTAAATGACTATAATATTCAAAAAAAGTGTCATATTCGCAGCAGACCATTTTGCTTTGGAATATTTGTTCTTTAGCTATACTGGCCTTGCTTTTATTTTGGGCAATGGAATAATCTTCAACAACATTGGTTATCAATCCTACATCGGCCATTCCTGTAGCTCCTAAAGAGGTTTCAAATACGCAGGGCCCATAATCATAATTTTCTGCTAATTTTACAGCTTCAATTATGCTGGCCGGAGTTATACTTATATTTTTTTGGAGAATAATTGATTCTTTTTTCAGGCCACTATCCTCAAAAATTTCTGCACCCAGGCTACTTAATATTAATGGTCGGTATGGTGCGAAAATCTTTTTAAGCATTCCCATAGAACTGGTTTTTCCTTTTACTCCAGTAACCTCTATTATAAGATTTTCAATGTTTTCTTTGGACAAGTTTGGGGATAAAAATTCTTTAGATTGATTATTATTATGTCCTGATTTTTTAAAGTCTTTTAAAATTAATTTAATTGCTTGGTGATGAGTAAAATATGGTTTTATATCTAATGGGCAGTGTACTGGTGATATTAACTTCAAATCACTATTAACATTAAAATCGGGATTACTTGAGCTAATAAATAACTTCAGATCATCAATTTCAACAAAATCCTTAATTTCTTTAAGCTGAGTATTTATTAATTTAATTCCTTCATTATGGAGAATAGCTTTTTGCTCTGGAATGGTTGTTTGATAAATATCCCAGGCCCATATCTCATTGAAGTGTCCTGATTTTGCCAGTTCCATAGCAATTATCAACCCCCCATGCGTAAGATCTATTACCAGTGCATTCATGGATATTCACCTAAAACATAAATTATATAAATTTTTTATAAATTTTTTTATTTAATAATTAAAAAAAGAATAATTTTTATAAAAACTGATCTAAAGCGGAATTTTAATAATTTAATTATCATGGTTAAATTAAGAGTTAATTCCGCCTTCCGTAAGCTTTTCTCTCACTTTTTTGTAGAAGTCTTTATTTAGTCGCACAAAATATGCGTGTGTGTCTGATTTTTTGAATACCAGTTCTTCTGGATAATTAAATTCTTCTTCAAACTGACCATCTATAACAGCAACGGCCTTTTTACCTTCTCTTAATAATTTAACTTTTATTTCACTTTGATTGGGAACTACTATAGGCCGTGCACCAAGCTTAAATGGACATATGGGAACAATAAGGAAGGCTTCAACTCTAGGGTCTACTATGGGCCCTCCTGCCGACATAGAATATGCGGTAGATCCACTGGGGGTGGCCACTATAATCCCATCGGCTCTTAATTCTTCTACAACCTCTTCATCAACAGATATTTCAATATGAAGCATTTTAGCGGGTTTTTTGGTCATCATAACTACTTCGTTGAGCGCAGATGGTAATTCCCGTCCATGATAGACTCTCAATAAAGTTCGTTCTTCTATAAAGTAATTTCCAGCCAGTACCTCTTCTAATGCACTAAATGTGTTTTCTGGATCTATTTCTGTTAAAAATCCCACAGTACCTAAATTTATCCCAAAAATAGGTATTTTTTTACCATTAACAAAGCTTTGGGTTCTTAATATAGTGCCATCGCCACCAATAGCAATTATCATATCTACTTCCATATTTTGAAGCTCAACACCCATTTTTTTTAATTCAGGTATTTCCTGAGTTAAATCATTATCAATAGAAATCTGGATTTCTTTGTTTAAAAGAAATTTAACCATTTTTTTAACTAATTCAACAGATTTAGGAATGTCTAATCGGGCCACAATTCCAATATGCATTAGATGACCTCCATAATTTGCATGATTTCTTGGTGAAGGTTTTTATTACCTGCAGCAATTATTGAAGTCCTGGCATTGACATTTAAAAGGCCGTTTAATGATTTTCCTTCTTGATCTGTCACAATCCCGCCAGCTTCTTCCACAATTAATTTTGCTGCAGCAATATCAACCACTCTCAGATTTCCTCTAAGGTCCATAAAAGCGTCATATGCCCCATTTCCCACATAGGAAAGCTCTAAGGCCACAGAACCTAATATTCGCATTCTACGGATAATTTTACAAATATTATTGACTTGACTGAATTTGGTACCATAAATAAAAGCACCCATGGATGAGCGATTTAAATTATCCTGAACTGATGGAAAAACTCTTTCACCATTTAAAGATGATTCTCGTCCTTCAATAGCTTCGTAAAAGTCTCCAGTAGCGAAATTTTTGACAAACCCCATTTTAACATCATTTAAAGATGGCAAATTTACTCCTGGTATGTATTCTGCCACGGCTACAGATATTCCAAAAGCAGGAATTTTTTTAACGGCATTACTGGTTCCATCCAGAGGATCAACAACAAAAATAATCTGAGGCTCGGGAGATGATTTATAAAAATCTTCAGATGTTTCTGAATTTTGGGTTTGGGCATTTCTAAGTGCTTCTATGTCAATGTATTCGTCGGCACTGTAATTTATTTTAATTGTCCCAATTTCTTCGCTGATTAAGATTACTGGCCTGCGTGATCTCAATAGAACTTCAATTACTTCATCTTCGGCAACAAGATCTATGAGCTTGGAAGGAGTACCATCTGCTCCCATTTTAATTATTTCACCGGCTTCTTTTTTACCAACTAATGGAGAAACAGCTTTTTCGACCTGTTCGGTCATTTTAATGGCAATACTTCTCCAAAATTGTAAATCTGATTCATCCATTTAACCATCCCCTTTAAATTATTCCCCATCTTGTAATATTTCCCAATCTTGTATTTTTCGTGAGATTTAATTATACTATTTTAAGATTCACTGTTAATATTTTGATTTATAAAAAGATAAATTGATAGTAAAAGTGTTGCATTTTAAAAACAATTTTTTTAATTTTAAATAAAAATAAATGTATATCAATTAATATTAAAGTCTTTTTATCATTATTAATCACCTAAATAAACCAGAGAGGCCACTACTGCCCCTAAATCGATAACTTCATGATTTATTTCTTCCACAATCAATTCTTTTATTTCCAGGTTTCTCACTTCCATCATGTATTTGGCCATGGAAATAGCTTCTTTTCTAATTTTTTCAGGGTCTTGATTTATTCCCCCGTGCTCCACCACGCATCCAAAATCAGAGGACGTGGCCACGGCTATTGCTGCGGAAATAAGATCGCCAGGATTATTAGAACTTTTATATGAGAGGACACAATTAATCATGTCTCCAGGAGTGAGTTTGGTAAGTTCTACGATCCGGGTATTGGCTGGTATTATACTGGAAACCTTGATTAAATTCACATCTCCAATTCCAGCATCTAAAAGGGCATTATCAAATGCATTTAGTTTTGTTGGTCCTTCTGCTTTTCCAGAGGTTATTGCAACTTTCATTAGTATCACTATGATGATTTATTTTTAGAAATTTATGATTTTATTAGATATTTAAATTATTAGTAGCCATCAGATATTATTAAATAGAATTTAAAGAATTAATTGACCTTACATTAGTCTAATGTGTTTCTAAGATGTTTTTATTCATATCGATGGAAATTTGTAAATCATTTATATCATTAAATAAACTAATATATGGACATAACTAATTAGTTAATTAGAATATAGTAATCTTAAAAAGATGTTTAATATAAATAGATAGTAAGATATATTGATAACATCTAGTTTAGTTACCATTTTAAATGATTTTAAATAATCATGTTCTGGTTAATAATTAGATTAGAATTTAAATCAATTTTTCACCTGGTTATACTATGAAATTTGTTTATTGATAAACAAGTCTGAATTAATATACCAGTGTCATATATCAAATTGATATTAAATTGCTGGCTATTATAAGCTTTTTTGCTATTTGATGGATTTATTCAGCAGTTTAAGTCAGGTTGATGTTTTCTCACATTATGGAGGTAAAATAATGTCAAAGAAAGTTGTAGAAGTTAAAACTTTAAAAGTCGGTAAATATGTAATTTTAGGCGGTGAAGCATCCAAAATCACCAGTATTTCAACATCATCTCCTGGTAAACACGGTTCTGCAAAAGCTCGTGTGGAAGCTGTGGGTATTTTTGACAATCAGAAAAGAAGCATAGTCAAACCAGTAGATACCAAAATAGACATACCAATTATTGATAAAAGAACCGGTCAGGTGCTGGCTCTTATGGGTAGTGAAGTTCAATTAATGGATCTGGAAACCTATGAAACCTTTGAAACTCCTATTCCAGATGAACTCCGTGATCAGCTCATTGAAGGGGTAGAAGTAGAGTATATTATGGCCATGGGCAACAAAAAACTCATGAGAACTAAAGGATAACCATAATTACCTTTAAAGTTCAGGAGCTAATTTAATTAATCATTTAAATTTAATTAAATACATAATTAATCATTTTGATAGTATTTTTAGATTTTACCTGGGTATTGTCTATATATCTTCAATTGATTAATTTATTAGCTCAATATTTGAAAACACAAATTAGATTTAAACTATTAAAATCTAATATTAAAATTTAAACTATTAAAAATATGGGAAATGAGATTCAATGTTATTTTTTACCCATAACCCTTCAAAATTTGCTTTTTCCAGGGAAAAATCAGAAATTGACTCTTTTTCATCTTCATTTTCTGAAAATAAAGAAGATAAACTTGTTTTCGGTTTAGTTGGAGTTCCTTTTGACAGTACTACTACATATCGTCCAGGAGCTCGTTTTGGCCCGGCAGCTGTCCGTGAAGCTTCTTATAATTTTGAAAATTATAATTTAACCTTTGATAAAAGCTTAAACGCTATTTTTTTTGATTTTGGTGATTTAGAAGTTGTGCATGGAAATGTTTTAAAGACCTGTGAAAAACTTAAAGAAACGGTATTAGAACTTTACAATGCTCAAATTGTCCCAATAATTATTGGTGGAGAACACAGCATAAGTTTAGGAGTTTTATCTGCCTTAAAAGAGTACAAAGGTCTTGATGATGTTACAATAGTTCATATGGACGCTCATATGGATATTATCCCTGAGTATATGGGTGAAAAATACTCCCATGCCACGGTTATGCGTAGAATTTTTGATTTAAATCCCAAAAAAATTATCCAGATGGGTGTCCGTTCATCATCGTTGGAAGAAAAAGTTTTTGTGGACAAAAATTCCGAAAAAATTGATTATTATACTTCTTCAGATATTAATAGTAGCATGGAACAATTAGAATCTATTTTAAATGAAATTAAAGGTCCAATTTATATTTCTATAGATATGGATGTTTTAGATCCTACTAGTGCTCCTAGTGTTGGTAATCCTACACCTTGTGGGTTGAATTCATTTCAAATTGAAAAATTCATGGAAATTCTGTCACAAAAAGAAGTGGTAGGTTTGGATTTAGTTGAAATTGCTTCTAAGGAGATAGGTGACATTACATCAATTAATGGGGCCAAAATTATTTATGATTTTCTTTGTTTGAATGATTAAATGGTTGCATTGTATTTAAACCTGATTATATTAAATAAAACTAATTTATTTTTTTCATTAATTATTTTATTCATAATAATTTTTTTTAATTCATGAAATAAAAAAGATAAATAAATACTTCTTTTAAAATACATATACCATTAAATTAAATAATCATTAAGAAATTTGAATATAAGTTGATTATAGTTTAAAATAATAATATCATTATTCTATTGAGATTTTAGAGGTCATAGAATGAACATGCGAGAAGTAGAGCTTTCTGGTCACATTATAGACAGTCTTATCCTTCCAAAAACAATGGACATAATTATGGATATGGGTGGAGACTTTAAAATACTGGAATTTGAAATTGGAAAAAAGAAAACTGATACCAGTTATGCGCGAATTTTGGTTTCTTCTGAAACTCCAGAACACTTAAATGAAATATTGGATGAATTAAGTGAAATTGGAGCTTCTATAGCCGAAATTAAAGAAGTTAAGTTGTTAGCATCAGAAAAAGATAAAGTTTTACCTTCTGATTTTTATTCTACTACTAATCATCCTACTTTTGTTTATTACCGAAATGAATGGATTGAGGTAGAAGAAATAGAAATGGATTGTATGATTATAATTGAGCCTCGGGATAAAAAGGCATTCTGCAAACCAATAGGCCGTGTTGAAAAAGGTGATTTAGTTGTAGTGGGGCGTGAAGGTATAAAAGTGACCCCTCCTGAAAGACCAAGGGGTAAACAGGGTGTATTTGAGTTCATGGGAAGTGATGTATCCTCTGAAAAACCACTGATGTCTCTAATTAAAAAAATTGCGTCTGAAATTAAGGAAATCAAAGATAGGGGTGGAAAAATTGGTATTGTGGGTGGCCCGGCCATTGTACATACTGGTTCTGCACCTATTATTGCGCAAATGATTCGCGAAGGATATATTGATGTTATATTTGGTGGAAATGCTCTGGCAACTCATGACATTGAAAATGCATTGTATGGGACTTCTCTGGGAATTTGCGTACGCAGCGGAGAAGCAGTTACCCGTGGTCACCGCCATCACATCAATGCTATCAATGAAATTAACAAAGCAGGATCTATAAAAGACGCGGTGGTCGATGGTGTCTTAAAAAAAGGTATAATGTATGAATGTACTAAAAATAACGTTCCGTTTGTCCTAGCAGGTTCTATTCGTGATGATGGACCTCTACCTGATGTTATAACTGATGTAATTGAGGCCCAGGATGCCATGAGAATCTATGCCCAGGATGTAGATATGGTAATCATGATAGCCACCATGCTACACTCTATAGCCACAGGAAACATCCTACCTTCAAAAGTTAAGAGCATATGTGTTGATATTAACCCGGCAACAGTCACTAAACTTTCAGATAGGGGAAGTGCTCAAGTTGTAAGTATTGTTACTGACGTAGGTGCTTTTTTACCTATATTATTTGACGAGCTGAAGTCATTGGAATAATTTTTGAAAATAAAAAAATTTCAAACCTATTCTCATTTTTTTTAAATTTTTTAAGACGAAAATTAGAATCAAATTCCAAAATATATTTATAATCATTAGAATACATATTTCTGGACTTTAAGTGGATATTGTTAGGGGATATTTGATGATAAGGGGAAATATTTTAAATGTTTTTACTGATGAAATTTATCCTGCCGAAATTGAAATAGAAAAAGGCATCATAAAATGTGTAAAAAAGATAAAAGGGAATTTTGAGGGAATTATAGTCCCGGGGCTAATAGATGCACACATACACATTGAAAGCTCCATGCTCACACCTTCTTTTTTTGCACAGGCGGTAGTTCCCCATGGTACAACCGCTGTGGTGGCTGATCCTCACGAAATCGCTAATGTAATGGGTCTTGACGGAATCAATTTCATGTTAAAGGATGCTAAAAGCGTTCCCCTCCGCATATTTTTCACAGCACCATCCTGTGTTCCAGCTACATCTTTTGAAACTTCTGGGGCCACAATCGGACCAGATGAAATTGATATTTTAATGGAAAAAGAAGAGATAGTGGCCCTGGGAGAAATGATGAATTTCCCGGGCGTTATAAATGAAGATTCTCAAGTAATTGCTAAAATTTCCAGTGCTCACTCTCATAAAAAACCAGTGGATGGACATGCTCCTCTTTTATCTGGTGAAGAACTTTGTAAATATGTTTCTAAAGGCATTTCCACCGACCATGAATGCAGTTCTTTGGCAGAAGCAACTGAAAAAAAAGAACTCGGGATGAAAATAATGGTTCGGGAGGGTTCTTCGGCAAAAAATTTAAAAGATTTAATCAATGCCAGGGGAGAATTTTTAGTTTCTGATGATAAACACCCTGGTGATCTTTCAAATGGCCATATGGACCATATTATTAAAAAGGCTATAAAATATGGTATGGATCCTATTAAAGCTATAAAAATGGCCACTATTAATCCTTCTAAACATTATTCTCTGAATATGGGTTCTATTAGTCCTGGAAGAGAGGCAAATTTTGCTATCGTGGATAATCTGAAGAATTTTAATGTTAAAAAGGTTTTTATAGCTGGTAAACTTGTGGCTGAAGATAAAACTGCGCTATTCTATCCTAAGCATATACTCTCCAGGAACACAATTGTCCTTAAAAAAACAAGGCCTTCCGATTTTGCTATTTCGCTCTCAGGAAATAAAGTAATTGTAAGAACTATTGATGTTTTAGATGAGCAATTAATAACCTCTGAGTCCGAGGCACGACTGCAGATAATTGATAATGAAATTATTGCTGATATTGCTCGGGATGTTCTCAAAATTGCAGTTATAGAAAGATATGGGAAATCCATTAGCAAAAATAACAACTATGTTAAAAACAGCAATCATATTAAAAAAATCAATAACATCAAAAACAACGAAATAAATGTTTTAGTTGAAAATGGGAAAAAAATAGATTATAAAAGAAAAAACATGTCTATGGCTTTTGTCAGAGGTTTTGGAATTAAAGAAGGGGCATTTGCTTCTAGTGTGGCCCATGATTCTCATAATGTAATTGTGATAGGTACTGACAGTGACTATATGGCTCGAGCAGTCAATATTTTAATTGAAAATAAAGGAGGTTTGGCAGCCGTTTCTAAAAACAATCAAAAATCGTTGAAATTGCCAATAGCTGGTTTAATGGCAGCAGAAAATGCAGAAATAATTGCATCTGAATTAGAAGAACTTCATTTAATGGCAAGAGAGATGGGATGTTTATTAAAATCTCCTTTCATGACTATGTCTTTCTTAGCTCTCCTGGTAATCCCTCAACTTAAAATCAGTGATAAAGGACTATTTGATGTTTCTAAATTTGAATTTGTGGATGTCATTAAGAAAATTATCAATTAATCAGATTATTATTCATATTACTAATCCCATTATACTTTTTCAGATCTTTAATATTATTATCATTAATCATCTATTAATCTAAATCTTTAAAATTCTCTTTAATATTTTTTATTATTTCTTTAAGTGCCTTTTTTTCTTGAGGACCTCCTACTTTTTGAGCCACTCGATTCATTTCTTTTATGCGTTGCCAGTAAATGGATTTTGTTTGTTCATCAGCCAGCCCGAATCTGGTGTAATGTATTAATGATTCAATAACCGTATAAATCCCTCTATTTAAAGGTATAATCTGGTCTTTTAATTGCACTATTTCTTCAACATTGGCTGTTACAATTGACATTTTCGAAGATCCAAAACCATTTTTTCGGGTTATTTCTTTTATATCTTTAACTCTAGCTACAAAAAAAGCATCAGTATCTTTAAAGTAGGGAATTCCTTTATAATTTGCAAAATAATCTTCACCAACGTCTCCTAAAGTAGATTTAGTAAAAATTAGTGGATCTTGAGTTATATTAACAATAAATTCGCCATTTTCATGAATGTTTTTAATGGTATGGGTTCCTTCATAAAGATACAAAACAATTTGATTTGGATTTTTGCATAAAACTCCAATAGGGGCTGCATTATTTGTTTTGATTTTACCGTTAGTATTGACTGAATCTGCATCAATAGTGGTTTTTGTAGTAACAATGGTCTCGTACAATTGCCCTTTTTTTATATGCAGTGAATTTAAATCATCTAAATTTTTATTATCCTGTTTATTTTCTTCTGAATACTCTTTCGACATTTTAATTCCTTAATTTATTTTTAAATAATTCAAACTATTTCTAATTGCCCTAGATACAACATTATTTAGTCAAATTAATGGACCCCATATATCAATACGATTATATTTAATCAAATAAATATTTGATATTATGGAAATTGAAAATCTTAAAGAGGCTCTTGAGATATTATCCTCATCTGAGGATTTTGCTTCTATTGTTCCCGAAGTTAGAACAAACCTGGTTATGGCCAGGATAGATGCTAAAACTGAAGAAGATGTTGCAGGAATACCTGGAAGGATAACCACGGCTAATGGTAAAGCTTTTGCTT
This sequence comes from uncultured Methanobacteriaceae archaeon, assembly GCA_963774795.1. Classification (GTDB taxonomy): domain Archaea; phylum Methanobacteriota; class Methanobacteria; order Methanobacteriales; family Methanobacteriaceae; genus UBA349. Next base: position 200,419 of record CAVZGI010000003.1, on the reverse strand, counting down.
GTAGAGAACCTGAGTTTGGGGTATCCTCTCATATGGCGCGTATGGTTTTAAATGTTCGAAAATTTGACATTAATAAGAGAAGTGCCATAGACCTTAAGTATAATCCAAAAATAATTGATATTTGTATTAAATTAGGCCTTAAAGTCTCGTCATACGACCGTAATATGGAACCTGAAGATGTGAAAAATAAAGAAGGCGGAACCATTCCATGGGGAGTTAATGAGGCAGTAAAAAAAATCGGAGAAGTTCCAGATGTTATTTACCATTTAGGAGCGTGGGGTAAGGAACCAATTGTATGTTTACTGGCTCCTGATGCAGTAGAAGCTGCTAGAACATCTGTCTGTATTGCTAAATTATTCAATGCCTTAAAATGAATATGAATCCTTATCAAAATTTATTCTTATTTTATTCTTAAACATTTTTTTATTCATCAAGAATACAAAGGCCATAAAATCAGCACAATTTAAATATTAATATTGTCTAATTAAGATAATAGTCTATTATAAATAATTAAATTAACATTATCCAATTAATTAATATCATATAATATCCTAATATTACTGGTCCATATTAAAACTACGTAAGTAAGTTTAATGGATCCTATTTCACAATTATCATATATGAGGGATCATAATGAAGTATGACATGTATTACGAGCTCTTAGAACAGCCCAGATCACTAAAAGATACTTTAAATGCAGAAAAATTACACATGTCCGAAATTTCAAGTGAAATTTCAGAAGTGGATCGTTTATATCTGGTGGGATGTGGAAGCTCTTTATCAACCTGTTATTCGGCTAGAGATGCTATCGCAATGGTCCATGATACGCCTGTAGATGTATTCACTGGTTATGAGTTTCTTTACCATAAAAAAATCGATAATAAAAATGCAGGACTGATAGTAACTTCTCAATCAGGTGAAACAGCCGATACACTTGCTGCACTTAGAAGGGCTAATGAACTGGGCATTAAAACGGTTTCTATAACCAATGAAAAAGAAAGTAGCATGATGAAAGAAGCTGCAAGTTCTATTTTAACTAGATGCGGTAGGGAAAATGCAATATTGGGCACTAAAACTTATGTTACTCAGTTAATGTGCTTGTATCAAATTATTTTTGATGCATTTGACACTCCAGAATCTCCAGAAGTTCTAAAACAGCTGAAAGATCTTCCGAAAATTACAGAGAATCTTATTAAATCAACTGAAGCGGATAATAAAGATATTGCTCAGAAATTTGCCCATGAGGATATTTTTTATTGTATGGGTGCAGGTCCTAATTATGGGTTGGCTTACAAACTGGCCATGACTATGTTTATGGAAGGGGCCTTAAAACACGCATGTCCCCTTTATTCCGCTGAATTTAGACATGGGCTTATTGAACGGGTGGAAAAAAATGTACCCACTATATTTTTAGATGCAGGATATCCCGGTGATGAATTAACTGAAAGAGCAATTGAATTCTGTGATAATATTGGTGCTAACAATTTAATATTCAGAATGAAAGACTATGCTGATGTTAATTCTTTATTGTCTCCTTTTGTACTGGTAGTTCCTCTGGAATGGTTTGTTTATTATATGGCCCATTTCAATGGGGAAGATCCAGGTAGTACCAGGCATATTGGAAAAGTCCGGTATTGATTATTTGAGTTAAATAAATAATTATTCTTTTTTTTTCCTTAATATTTTCTGAAAATAATATGTTTAAGATAATTTAAAATTTCATTTGAAAAACATTTATCAATAAATTGTATTAAACTCCAAAATTGAATAATAATAATAATAATAATACTAGGGGTTGAAAATAGAAAAATCCCCTCTTAACGGATATTTTTGGAATTATTGAATTTCCACGTTAAATTTCTTTTTGACTTCTACTTTGGGAAGTTCCACTTCTAAAACGCCGTTTTCGAACTTAGCGGATGATTCTTCTACAATCACTGCTGCGGGTAGCTTAACGCTGCGTATAGCTTCTCCATATTTACGCTCTTTTTTAATGTAGTTTACATCCTCAAATTCCAGTTCTTCTTTGAATTTAGCACTAATGGTTATTTTATCTTCAGTGAGTTCTATGTTAATATCCTCTTTATTAACTCCTGGAAGATCTGTTTTCACCATAATTTTTTCGTCGGATTCAATGATATCAATAGTAGGCTTCACAGGAACATTTTCAGTATACTCTGAGAATTTTTTCTCCAGGTCATTCTGCATTTCTTTAATGCTTTTGACCATGTCATCCATCATTTTCTCAGCTGAAGATTTTCTTTTTTCCAGCATATCCTTATGCTTGTCAATTTTCCGTTCCAATTTTCTTTTATCGTTCACCAAACTCCTCCAACCTTGTTATTATTTCCTCTACTCCAGTTCCATGGAATGCAGAAATTTTAAGGGGTTCATCAACCTTGCTTATATATGCTTCCAAATACTTAACATTTTCTGCTAAATCCATTTTATTGAAAAGACATATCACTGGCGTTTTGAAAACTCTTTGAATTTCCTGGTAAAGGTGATATTGGCTTCCTAAGGGGTAACCACAAGTTTCTGAAGCGTCAAATATAAATAAAATTACATTGGCCAGATGTTCCAGTGCTACCATGGCCCTTAATTCAATGTCATTCATGTCCAGTATAGGTCGATCTAATAGTCCGGGAGTGTCAATTATCTGGATTTTATTCCAGTTTCTCTCTAAATGACCTATTTGAATACCTTTGGTAGTGAAGGGATAATCGGCTACTCTTGGTTCAGCAGTAGTCAATCTTCGAAGGAGAGTTGACTTTCCAACATTGGGAAAACCTGCAATTACCACGGTGGTGGCATTGAAATCCACTGTAGGCATGTTTCTTAGTTTAGCTTTGGCAAAATCAAGAAAATCCAAGTCTCCTTCTATTTTTTTTACAACGGATGCTATTCTACCAAAGGCCTGGCTTCTAAGCCTGGATGATTTATCTGGGGTTGATCTCCTTATACGTGAAGTATAATCTTTTTCTAATTGAGTTATTATGCCTATGGACCAGTTTAAAGCCCCTAAAGATTGTTTCATTTGGTCCACACCCACTGCTACATCTATGTAGTCCTGGTAAAACTCGGGTAGTTGTTCAATCTCTGGTACACGGTCTAATATGAGTTGTATTCTATCTTTTATAACTTGACAAGCGGTTTGAACACGTGTTTCCTCAATACGTTTAGATTTCAAATTTCGAGGTATTTTAGAGCTTCTTACCTTAGCAGCTGCCTTTTTTGCTCTTCTAAAACCTGTGTCAAGAAGTTCGTCAGGTGTGGGAACGGTTGGTATTATCATGAAAATCACATCTAATATTTTTTTAAATCCTATTTATTTCATCAATTAGTTTATCAATTTATTCGAATCCAATAATTTTAAGTTGATTACATTGGTTAAATTCAGATTAACCCGAAGCTATTACTTATAATTTTTTTATATTCTTAAAATTTTTAATATAAATTTAAATTTTAGATTAATTTAAGATTAATTTACATAAAATTAGATAAATAACAGCTAATGAAAATATTAGGCAAGTAAGTGAATTTATAAAATATATGAATTGTTATAAAATTTTTCTTAAAAAAATCATAAATCCTTGTATAACTATTGCTTAAATTATTATATAAATTAGAATAATTAACTATATTAATCATTTGGTCTAGGAGTCTGGAATGTACTAAGATACAAATTAGTTTCAATAATAGAAAATAAAATAATTTATTTTAATAGTTAAAGAAATGAAATTAAAGTTAAAGAATAAAATACAACAAAATTAACTTTTAAATCATTTCTTGGAATATCTGTGCCTGGAAACTGTATATCTTAGTATCTAGATCATACCAACAGTCTGCTGGTAGGCCTGCTTTCATGCAAGTGTTGCAGAGAAATTCTTCTTCATCCCACTCCCATTCAACAGGGACCTGGGGGAGAAGAAGGCCTTTATTAAAACTATTTTCTACAATTAAACCGTCTAATCCTACTTTAATCTTTTCTAAATATTCTGATGGATTTTTAACTTTCACCAGTTCTGGTTTACTTAATACGCTAATTTCAAGGTTTATTTTGTCCATTTCTGACAATTTAACTGGTGGAAATCGTGGATCTGAAGTAGCTGCAGAGATAGCAACTTCGATAACTGCATTTACCAGTGGTTTTATAGGCTCACTATATCCAATGCAACCTCTCAATTCACTTTTGCCTCTAATTTTTCCCCTTTTATTCAGTGTAACAAATGCTCCCATAGTTTCTTTTAAAGATTCGGGAGTTTCTAATGGTGGTGATAAAATTTTCTTTTCTTTAAGATAGGTAATAATTGATTCTCTAGCTAATTCAAGTAAAAATTTTCCATCTTCTTCGGAAATCATTTACATGGCACCTCCTACCATTGCATCAATGATTCTTACATGAGGACCGCCATCTCCCACTGGTGCGGTTTGTCCTGATTTACCACAGAATCCCATACTCATTTTAAAATCAGAACCAACCCCATTAACTTTTGTCAGGGTTTCCATAATGTCTCCTGATAATGATACATCTCTTAATGGTGTTTTTACTTCTCCATTTTCAATTTTAAATGATTCAGCAGCATTAAATTGGAATATTCCTTTTCCAGTATCCACTTGTCCGCCACGGGACCCTTTAAGATAAATACCATCACTTATATCTTCTATGAGCTCATCAAATTTTAATTCACCGGGTTTAAGATAAGTATTACTCATACGAACTATGGGTTGTTCACTAATTATGGATCTGGCATTTCCTGAAGATTCGATATTTAATTTTGAGGCGGTTTCTCTGGAACTTAAAAGAGATTTAAGAACTCCATTTTCCACCAGCACGTTTTCTTTTGTTTTTGTTCCTTCCGCATCATAGGCATAATAACCAAAAGCATCCATACTGGCATCATCAATTATAGTTACCATATCTGAACCGATTTTAGTCCCCATTTTATCTTTTAATATAGAGTCGTTCTGCAAAATTAAATCGGCTTCTGCTGCATGTCCCAGTGCTTCGTGAATAAACACTCCAGTTAATTCACAATCAGTTACTACTGAAAATTTTCCAGATGGGGCTTTTTCTGCAGAAAGTAGTCTTACAGCTTTTTCTCCAATTTTTCTACCGAATTTTTCAATATCAGCATTTTTTAAAACTTCAAATCCTTTGGAACCACCCAGGCTGCCATGGCCGAATTGGATCATCTCACCATCAGATGCCACGGCATTTAAGAACATTCCAACCCTGGTTTCTTCCATGGATATGGTTGATCCTTCTGAACTTAAAAAAACGCTATTAATTTCACTATCAACATAATTTACAGTGGTACTGACCACTTTATCCAAGGTGGCTGCTTGATTGGCTTCTTTGATAATATCTTTCTTTTCTTCAGTTGAAACATCTGAAGGGTGTATTTTCGCAGAAGATTTTACCTTATCCGTAACTGCATGTGATGGAGTTAATTCAACATCACTTTTGAGAGATTTTGAAAGTTTCAGGGCGTATTCTCCCATTTCATTCAATTTTGAAAGGTCAGTTGTAAATGCAAATCCCCAGGCCCCTCCATTAAGCACTCTAACTCTGCCGCCATTGTCAAAGCCAGATTTTATTTCCTGAACTTTTCCATCTTTCATTAAAACAGAAGTACTGTTTCCATTACCTGCTCTAATATCTACATAATCGGCTTTATTTTCTAAATTGCGAATTATTTTTTCAAATGAATCTAAATCAAGAGTATTTTTCATTATATCTCCCACTTATCCTTGATGATTTATAAAATTATATTAGTTAAATCTAAATTAAAATTTCTAATAATGTTATATAATGTTATTATGTCTTTATGATAATAAAATATTGATTATAAAAATTAATAATAAAACTTAACGGGTAAATATATTTTAGATTACAGATTTAATAACAGATTTTAATAGATTACATTTAATTATAAAAAGATTTTATCATATGATTTATATGGAAAATTTTTAATAAAACATATAAAAACTTTAAGCAAAATATATTTATTATGAACTCTTAAATATTAAAGTTTATATTTATAATTTAGAGTTTATATTATTTCTTTTATTTACTTAATATTAAAGCACCAGGTGGTAATTTGAAAACAATTCAGGAGATAAACCAGAAAATAAAGAACGGCGATGCAGTTGTGGTAACAGCCGATGAAATGACTAGCATCGTAGCCCAGAAAGGGACCCAAAAGGCAGCAGAAGAAATTGATGTGGTAACTACTGGTACATTTGGTGCTATGTGCTCTTCTGGTGCGTTCCTAAACTTTGGACACTCTGATCCACCTATAAAAATGAGTAAAACTTTTCTTAATGGGGTAGAGGCTTATTCTGGTCTGGCGGCGGTTGATGCTTATTTAGGTGCAACCCAACCCAGCCAAAACCCGGAAATTGGCCTTGATTATGGTGGATCTCATGTTATTGAAGATCTTATTCGGGGAAAAGAGGTTGAATTGATTGCAGATGCTTATGGTACAGATTGTTACCCTCTAAAACGAGTGGAAACCTCTATAACACTTGATAAAATCAACCAGGCAACAATGATTAATCCACGAAATTGTTATCAGAATTATGCAGTAGCAATAAACTCCACGGATGAAACGATTTATACTTATATGGGTACCTTACTCCCTAATATGGGGAATATAACTTATTCCAGCGCAGGAACACTTTCTCCTCTTATTAATGATCCTTATTTCCAGACAATTGGGATGGGTACTAAAATTTTCCTCTGTGGTGCAGAGGGATATATTGTTTCAGAAGGTACTCAACACTCCACTGATGCAGAAAGAAGAAACGGAATTCCTGTGGGTGCTGCAGGAACATTAATGCTCCAGGGCGATATGAAGAAAATGGATGCCAACTATGTAAGGGGCGCTACCATGCCTAAATATGGTCCAACATTATACGTTGGTGCTGGAATTCCTATACCCATTTTAAATGAAGATATTGCCGCCAGAACGGCCATATCTGATGAACAAATTATCTGTAAAATCATAGATTATGGAGTCCCTCGCCGAAGCAGGCCAGTTGTAAGAGAAACTAATTACAAGGAATTAAAAACTGGAAAAATTGAGATTGACGGGGTTGAAATTCCTACATCTCCTCTTTCGTCTTATAAACGGGCCAAAATGGTGGCTGAAGAATTAAAAGATTGGATAGAAAAAGGAGATTTCCTGCTTACAAATCCAGTTAAAACTCTACCAAACAAGGGTCACGTAGTAAATCCGCTGGAAATAAGTAAACCTTCAGTTCTAGTCAGAGATATAGAAAGTAAACCGGTCATTATGGCTTATCCTGGTGATAAAATTAATGATGTGGCTAAAAAGCTCGTGGAAAACAATATAAACCATTTGCCTGTGGTGGATAACCAGGGTAAATTAAAAGGTATTGTAACTTCCTGGGACATTGCTGATGGGGTAGCCAAAGAAAAATCTCAACTGGATGAATTAATGACTAGAAAAGTTATCATAGCTCGTGAAGACGAATCTGTGGATATTATTGCCCGTAGAATTGATAAACATAACATTTCTGGATTGCCTATTGTAGATAAAGAAAATATAGTTAAGGGAATGATTACTGCTGAGGACATTTCCCGATTAATTGGAGAAAATTTAAAAAATGAGAATGGGGGAGAGTCAATATGAAAGCATGGTTAAGATTTTTACCCAGTATTGTTAACAAAGCTATCATGTCAGATGCTATCAAGATTTACGACATTGATTTTAACATTTTAAGAGCCCATATAACTCCAAGAGGGGGTAAAATGCTGGTAAATATCAGTGGGCCTCAGGAAAATGAGAGTATTCAGTATATGGAAGAGCAAGGTATTGAAGTCACTCCCATAATGAATGTTGTTAAAAAAGACTCAGAAAAATGCGTGGATTGTGGAGCTTGTGTTTCTTTATGCCCTGTGAAGGCCATTTGCATTGAGAATGATTGGGGTGTGGAAATTGACAATCAAAATTGTATTGGTTGTGGATTTTGCATTAATTCCTGCCCTACTAAGGCCATCAGTCTCATGGAATGAAATTTAGTAATTTGTAGTAATATTCTAAATTTCATTATTTTTTTAAAATTAAATTTTTCACATTCTTTTTATAAAAATTTTTAAAATCTAATTAAAATTATTATATCAATTAAATGATATAATGAAATTAAGATTAAATTAATAATTAATTAGGTGGTTTTCATGGTTATAGTAGTGGGATCTGGAGCTGGAGGGGCTATAATAGCACTTGAATTAGCCAGGGCCGGTATTCCAGTAAAAATTATAGAAAAAGGCCCTTTAATAAAACCCAAAAAAGCTTACGAATATTATGATTCTTCAGAAGAAGGAATGGATCTTTTAAAAACGACTTGTGTAGGTGGTTCTACTTTAGTAGCTGCTGGAAATGGAGTAAGGGTTTTGGAAAATGAATTAAAAGAAATAGGTGTGGATATCTCCCTAGAACTTGATGAAATTGAAGATTATTTGCAAGTAGGCCCCATGCCTGACTCTCACTTTGGTAAAGGCACTAAACTTCTCATGGAATCCGCTAAATCATTAGGAATTCCTGTGCAAAAAATGCCTAAATTTATTAGAAGCGCAGATTGTAAACCTTGTGGAAAATGTTCTTTTGGATGTCCTAAAAATGCTAAATGGTCTGCATCAGATTTTATTGAAGAGGCTGTTGAATTAGGCGCGGAATTAATATCTGAAGCTGAAGTAAATGATCTTTTGATTAAGGATGGTAAAATTTCAGGGGTTAAAGTTGTTAAGAACTGTGAAGAAATTGATTTCCAATCAGATATGGTTATATTGGCTCCAGGAGCGATTGAAACCCCACGTTTGCTTCAAAAAGCAGGAATTAAAGCCGGAAAAACTTTTTTCATGGATACATTTATCACGGTGGGTGGTATTCTGAAAAATGTGGGATTTAAAGATGAAGTTCAGATGAATGCACTGATTGTCATGGAAAATTTTATTTTATCCCCTCATTTTTCTACTTTCTTGTCTCAGGAACTCCGAAATAAAGGAGCTAAGGACAAAGATATTTTGGGTTTTATGATTAAAATTAAAGACGAGTTATCGGGCTATGTTGATTTAAATGAGGTTGTTAAAAACAATACTCTACGTGATGTTAGATTTTTAGCTGAAGGTGCTGCGGTAGCAGGTTCTATTTTAGTTAAAGCAGGAGTTAATCCTGATACAATTGTTTCTACTCATCCTAGAGGTGCACACCCCGGAGGAACCGCCCCTATAGGTTCAATAGTTAATAATAATCTGGAAACTTCTATAAGTGGCCTTTATGTGGCTGATGCGAGTGTTTTGCCCACTGCTCCTGGTGCCCCACCAATATTAACTATAATGGCTCTTTCTAAAAGACTTTCCAAACATATTATTTCTAAATACAGATAATTAAGGGCTATAAGCCTATAAATTAAATATTTATTTTTATTTTTTTCGATTTATTAAAAAATTTTATTTTATAATGTTTTGATGGATTAATAGGCAACAAAATAACTTCTTTTTTAAGTATTTGCATCTTTTTGAATTGTTTTTTAAAGTTTTAGATATTTTAATGCATTTAATAATCATTTCCGATATTTTGGGATGTTTTTAATATTCACAAGATTTATATAAAACACATATTAAATTTAGAATTAGTCATTATTTGCCCTTTTTTGGAAAATATTTGACAAAACATTGTTAAATTGATAAATAAGATATTTAATGAATAATAGTATTAGTGATTTTTACCATCAAGGTAAAACACAGGTGAAAACATGAATCAGAAAACCATGAAAGCATTGGTATGCTTTTTAGGTGTATTGGTTGTATTTTCTACAGTTTCCGCGGTTTCGGCCGCTCAAGTACAAGTTATTTATTCTGGAACTGGGGGAGATATAACTCAAAATAAATTGGTTTATAATAATATTCCTAAAACTACACTTACCAGTCAAGTAATTGCAGCAGCGAAAAAAGGAACCCCTATGGTGACTTTTGGTAATGGAAATGGCCCTAAGGTTATGATTGTGGCGGGTGTCCATGGAAATGAGTTACCTGCTTCTGTGGCAGCTATGAGGCTCATAAATTATCTCGAGGGAAAATCAATTAAAGGAACAATATATGTGGTGCCTTTTGTATCTCCCTATTCGACTTCAAAGTCCACTCGATACTGGAATGGTCAAAATTTGAATAGTGTGGCCAATAAGGCAGGTACACCAACAAATAAAATTTTGTCACTGTCTAAACAGCTTAAAATAAAGGCTTTAGCCGATTTCCATTCTACAAGGCCTGGTGGAGTCCCAGGAAAGACCAGTATCCTTTGTACTAAGTATCCAACATATGAAAGTTATAGGATTGCATCATATGTGAGTAAACAAACGGCTTCCTCTTTAATTTCAGAATATAAGGCCGGTGCATCTTATCCTGGTGCATTAGAAGATGTTTGTAATTTGGCACGAATACCTGCAGTGACCTGTGAGGTTAAATCTGCCCATGGAACTCTTGCTTATGGAAGTACAACTAAATCCTATACTCAGATGATGGCCTTTTTAAAATATGAAGGGGCTCTTTAGAATAAATTAATTTATTCAATTTTTTTTATTTTTAATTTTTTAAGGATTATTTTCATTGTTGAGATAAACCATTCCAATTATTTAGCACTGAAATATCTATTAAAACCAATAATATCCATAATAATATGAAATTTAATTTAATTTTAAAAAATTATTAAAAAAAGAAAAAAGTGATAGCTAAATTTCACAATAATTTCATTAATCTTAAAATGAAATTTAACTAATTAAATTCTGTATATAATTTATTGTACTATCCAGAATAGATCCATTTATTGTCACGGTGTCTGGGAATGTCATATATTTCTTTTCGGTGTGTTTGTAGATGATTTGGGCGCACATTTTACAGTAGTCATTTATATTAAGTGTTTTTCCTTTAATACTAACTGTAGATGGGACTTTCTTATTAATTTTCATGTATTCGTATACTCTTTTAGCTGCATCCTTGTATTCTGTTCGGTTTAATGTTCCAGAGAATGTACTTGAAGATGAAGAACTGGTATCACTTAATGTTACGGTGCTATTTGTAATGGGGAGTCCTGCTATGTATTGGGAAGTTAAATAAATCCATTTAGCACGACTCATGGTTGTTGATTGTCCATTTAGAATTCTTTGAGCATCACCCGATAACTTAGTAGGATCTATTTGATGTTTAGCAATCATACTACTGGTAAGAGACGAATTACTACTACTTAAATGCTCTTTATTAGAATAGTAAGCGTAATATATTAGTCCGGATGCAATCTTATTTACCCTCTGGTCTTCGGTAGTTGTATTGATGCGAGGTTCAATTAATCCGATTCCTGATGATTGAATATATTTAGCTGGACTGTAAATTCCAGCAAAATATACATTTGAAAAATTATCATCCCAGGAACGGGGCAGATAACTGGTATTGGCCAGATTAGTTCTTCCATAATTAATAAAAACTATTTTATTTAAATCAGAAGCATCATTTTTAAGATAGCCTGTTTTTACTCCGGTTACAATATCGTATATAGTGCCGGGACAAGCAGCAGCAATATAAGCTGCTGTTCCATTAGGAGCATTTTTAATGGCCCGAACTGCTTCATTAGATCTTGGGGAATTTGGATCAATTATAACATTAGCTGAACCAGAAATGGACTTTTTAATTTTTTCCATTAATGTTTTGTCTGCAGATGTTCCGGTTATACTGTCAGAGGAGAGGTAAATATTTGGTAAATTATTTTTTGCGTATCGGTTAATAGCAATACTGGTAGTGGCTGTATTTGAAGACCAGATGGTGGTATTTCCATTAACTGTTACCTTATCAGAAATTTCAAAACTGGCATTTTTCCAGGTGACCATGGCTACTGGAAGAAGTGATTTAGGAGCAGTTATTTTAATATTACTGGAATATGATTTCTGCACGGTTTTTAGTGTGCTATTATCATTTCCATACCATATTCTGGTTTTTTGAACATTTTTTATAGAACTTAAAGAAGAATCAGGTATTGATGTTGTTGATCCACATATTATTATTTTTTTAGGTTTTAACCGGGTAATTTCGGTTTTAGTGGCAGAAGGAATTGTTTTTCCTGTTATTAATAAGGGGGCATTGTTTTTAATTGCTAAATAAGCTGCTGAAATATCATTTCCTGTTGTTAAAACCACAACATTGCTTTGGGACCAGTATTTAGCAATTGAAGAAGTTCTGGCAGATAGTTTTGTTCCGCTTATTTGCAAATCACCTATTACAATGACATTCTGCCCACTCAAATAATTAAAAACAGATTTTTCTGGATTTATAGAACTTAAAATTAGCGGACTATTGGTATAATGAGCAGCGGGTGCAGTCATTATTCCATGTGACGAATCTGTAACAAAAACCTTGGCCGAAACTGGAGACAACACTAAAAAAATAGTTATAAGAAAAATAAACACTAATGAGAATTTTTTAAAGTTATCTGGATAAATATTTTTAAATTTAAGATTGTTAAATGAGTATTTAGAGATTTTAAGTAATTTAGAATTGAGACTCAATTTCTTCCTCCTCCATCAAACGCTCACAGTAGTGGCACCGTAAGATAACTGGTTCTTTGGCTATTACATAAAACCTTCCAGTTACCGGTTCTATGGTATTGGTGATGCAGTTAGGATTTGGACATTTCAAAAGTCCTTTAATTTCATTCAAAAGTCTTACTTTTCCTTTTCCAACTATTTCATAATCTCTTATAATGTTTATAGTTGCTTTGGGGGCAATTAGGGCTATTTGATCCACTTCACTTGAGGCCAGTTCTCTTTTTTCAATTTTTACAATATCTTTGCTTCCCATGTGGGATGATTGTACATTCATGGCTATGGTGACCTTACTTTTTTCGCTAGGCAGTCCTAAAATATTTAAAACATTTAAAGACTTGTTGGCTGTGATATGATCAATTACTGTACCATTTTTAATAGGCTTTACCTTTAATTCTCTTGGCTTTTTCATGAAACAACCTGCAATTTTTAGATAATGATGTCCTTTTTAAATTTAGTGACTATTAATGTGTAATTTTTAATATAAATTTTTTTGTAAGAAATAAACAAAGAAATAACCATATTTTTCAGAATAATATATTCAAAATTAGATCCACTAACACAGATCCACTAAAACATTTAAGTTTAAATATCTATTTGTAAAATCAATTCTTAAAATCATATGTTTCAATTAAAAGCTTTAAAAACCTAAATGCCAAACATTCAAAATAATTTAAAAAAAAATTTCAAAAAAAATAACTTATTTAATAATTAAGAAATTGTAAGATTCGAGGAACTTTAAATAATTCATCTAAATTATAACTTCCATCAAATCTAACAAGTTTTTAATCCATAAGATCTTCAATGAACTTAGCATAAACTGGTCGGGTTATGAATATTCCGATTAGGACACCTAAAATGGTTGTAAATGCGAAACCAGATAAAATACCTATTCCAGTAGCTCCTCTTGAGAATCCAACATATGCTAATGGAAGCATGGCGGCAATAAGAGTTCCTGCGGATGCAAAGATAATGAAGAAAGCGTTTTTAATTTTAAATCGTGTCCGACGACTTCTCCGATCTTTAAGACTTTTCCCTTTAAGGACTTCGTCTGTAATGATTATCTGATCGTCTACCCCAGTTCCTATGGCGGCAATAATACCAGCTATAGCTGCAAGATCTATGTTCCAACGTATAATGGATGCTACACCGAGAATAAGTATTAGTTCGGCCAGTGTGGTGAAAATTATTGGGATAACCAGAATGGGGCTTCGATATCTAATGATAATAATGGCAGAAATAGCTAATATGGCTAATATTCCTGCAATTAAAGCACCTTGAGTAAATTGATCACCTAATTCTGGAGAAACACTACTTACTCCAATGATTTTAACTTGAACTGGAAGTGCACCTGACTTAAGCAGAGTTTGTATTTCTTTTCCTTGTGCTTCGGCGGCCTCTTTACTATCTGCGCCACCACTAATCTGTACAGAAGTAGATGGATTTCCTGATGCTAATTCTGCTGAAACCTCTGGAGATGTAATAAGACGATCATCAAGATACATATCTACTGGTTGACCAGTTTTTCCTTCAGCTATTTCAGCAAAATTCTCTGCTCCAGCCACACTTACCTTGAAAGGAACGGCATACTGGTTATCAGTAATTATGGGTGCTTCGACACTTACAATATCTGCTCCCGTTAAAACAGTCTCATTACCAATTTTAGCAATGAATTTACCAGGTGTACCTACTATCTTGGCTACTTGATCGGGTTGAACTCCTGCAATCTCTACTATGACATTTTGATTACCACTGGCCCTTACTTTAACGTCTTTTACACCAAATATGTTCAGACGCTTGTCCAAAACACTGGTAACGACGTTCATGGTATCTGTATCCACTGGTTTTTCCAGCTGGATTTGGATAAGGGATCCTCCTTTTAAATCAAGTCCTTGTTGAATTCCAAAAGCTGAAATGGCCAGTAGACTTCCTATGGTCAGAACAATGAGCAATAAAACTCTTCGGTCTTTTATAAAACCTTTAAATCCTTTTTGCTTCATTTTTTCGCCTCCAGATACCATCTAAGAATTCCAAGGTTCATGAGCCAGGTTGCTATTATGTCTGCTGCCAGACCAATTATTAGGACCGCTGCAATACTACTTAGAACAATGGCTTGAGGAATAAAAAATATTGTTACTAAGTATAAAGCGCTCATTGCTGCAATAGCTGTAGCTGACATGGTTAGACCAGTTTTCATAGCATCGATAGCTCTTTCTGTAATACTACCTTCTTTTCTTTTTAACAATCTAGTGGTTAGAAGTATGTCTGTGTCTACACTGAAACCAATTAACATTAAAATTCCCCCGACGGATGCTAATGAAAGGGGAATTCCAAATAAGGACATTCCTCCCAGTGCTATTATAATATCTGACAAAGCTGCTATAATTACTGCAATAGAAGGGACAAAATCTCTAAATACAATAAATACAGTTATAGACATAAACAGAAAGGCAAAAGCCACAGCCCAATAAACTTGATTCAGTGATTCTTTACTTAAAACAGGCCCTACAGAACTATAACTTACTATAGTAGCTGTCCCTTTAACTACATCTGCTACTTGAACCACATCCGCCGCACTACCTATCTGAACCGTTGCTTTATTGTTGTCCACAGATAATACTGCAACATCGCTGGTATTAAGCCCGTCTTGAATCACTAACGTTAAATCATTTTGGCTGATGGGCTTTTCTAAGTTTAATACTACTAATGATCCTCCTTTAAGATCTATACCTTCATTTAAACCATTTGATGCCAGTAAAATTAAGGATAATAATGTGATGATTACTGGTATTGCAATCAAGGGTTTATATGATTCTATTAGTTTTTCCAACATTGAATCACCATTTTAAAGAGTATCTGAAAAATTATAGAATTAATCTGAACTGATCCACTTCAATTTTTTATTAAAAACTATTCCATGAATTTATTTTTTTGAATAAATAAATTATAGATTAATAAATAATAAATTTAAAATTCTTTAGAACTAATTTTTAATATATATTCAATATATCCAGATATTTTTAATTTTGAGATATCTCCATATTTTTTATAAAATCTATTATTTATTATAAGTATCTTATTAGTATTCTTCAATTTTAATTATGTACTATATTATCATAAATATACTTAATTCAATTTTTTGACAATTATATGAATATGATATGATTGTTTTTATTCGATGAACAAAATTTAATTGGAAATTTAAATTATTTCTATTAAATTAAAGAAAAATAAGAAGATCTAAAAAAATCAGACCCCGTAAATTTTTAAATCTAATTCCTCTATTATTTTCCAGGTCTCTTCTTTGATTTCGATTAATTCTTTGCCACCGGTTTTTATTCCAAATGAATTAACCATTCTAGCGCCTCTTGCTTCAATTTTTTCTTTCATCCTTTTTATTACATTTTTAGCGCCCTGACTTCCCATGGTTGAAAATAGTATAACGTCTTTTCCTTTCAAATCAGCCTGATCAATAAAGGTTATTATGGCTGGGGATGGTTTTCCGGCCCAGGTTGGAGAACCAATGTATATTATCCCATAATCGTTCAGATTTAAATTATCTGGACTAATTTTGGTTTTGCTTTCCCGGAAGGCATCTAATGAAGCGCCCACATAGTTTAAAAATCCTGAACGCTCTTTAACATCTTTTATTTCCTGAATATCTGCTGATAATTCTTCTGCCAGGGTTTCAGCTACCGTAGCAGTTTTTCTACTTCGGGAATAGTACAAAACAATAGTTTTCATTTAAACACCTATTATTAACAATAATTTATATTAATGAATTGATCATAATTATGATACATTATAGTTTTTATAATATTTTTTAATTATTAATTTTATAATATGAATTTTTTAATTATAATTTTTTGGGGTAATCAGGATATTTTCATTATTTTATATTTCAAAATCTATCTAAAAAAATAAAATATATTAAATAATGTTTTGTCCCGTATTATGCATTAAGGGTGCATACCCATGAAATCTAGAGATTCTTTTTCATTAAAACCCAACATAAGATTCATATTATGTATGGCTTGGCCTGAAGCGCCTTTTACTAGATTATCTATGGCTGATACAATTACCACCCTTCCGTGCTGGTCTATCTGGAAACATCCGATATGGGCATAGTTGGATCCTCTAACTGCACTTAAACGTGGCATTTCTCTTTCTTTTAAAATTCTAACAAATGGCTCTCCTTTGTAAAATCCTTCATAAAGCTCTTCCAGGTATTCTGGAGTCATATTTTCTTTCACTTCTTCTTTTAAAAAGGTATGTACTGTGGTAGAAATCCCTCTTATAACTGGAACAAGATGGGGAGTAAAGCATACCTTAACTGGCCCTGTTTTGTTGAGCTCCTGCTCTATTTCGCTCATATGTCGATGAGTGGTTACATTGTAAGGCATAATATTGTCACTACAGTTAGGAAAATGAGTAGCAGGAGTTGGTTTTATTCCAGTTCCACTTACGCCACTTTTAGAATCTATAATTACAGTTTCAACCAGTTTTTCCTTTATCAAGGGCATACATGCGAGTATAGCTCCGGTAGGATAACAACCAGGATTGGCCACTAAATTGGCCTTTTTGATCTCTTCTCTGTAAAATTCAGGAAGTCCATACACTGCTTCCAGGGGGTTAGTGTGTTTAAGATCGTACCATTTTTCGTAAGTTTCAACATCATCGTAACGATAGTCTCCACTTAAATCAATAACTCGGGTACCGGTTTCTAAAATCTCTGGAACAATATTCATGGAGGCCCCATGGGGGGTTGCTGTAAAAACGAGATCAGCATCTATTTTTGATGCATTAATATCTTGAAAAACTAAACTTGAATCTCTTAAGTGTGGGTGCACCTTGTAAACAGGTTCTCCTGCATACTGACGCGAAGTAATAGCTGAAACTTCCACTTTAGAGTGATTATGTAAAAAACGGAGTAATTCTCCCCCAGTATATCCACTGGCACCTACTATACCTACCTTTATCATATTTTTCACCATTTTTGATTGTGTTGTAAGTTAAATAAATAATTACTGTGAAATATTATTCAATTACATTATTATTTAGTTTTTATTTTATTCTTATTATCTATAATTGATTAAAGCAAATAGAACCTAAGATAACTTTTAAAGATAATTTTTATTATCAATTCAACATTAATTATACTGGTATATTTATTGAAAATATCATGATAATAAATGACGAGAAAATGTTTTTTTGAATAAAAGTCTTTATAATCACTTGATTGGTATAATTAACTTTAAAATTAGTTTTTTATGATAATAATTGCTTAAAAAGTTTTAAATTAGAATTAAACTCTTATTAAGGCGCGTTATATTGCATTGAACTTTTGCGATGATTTAAAAGACCCTTATAATGTGTTTATTTTTTATGAATGGGCATTAATTGTCCCTTAACTGTTAAAAAAAGAGGACGATACACGATATTGCGATTGAGTCAATTCAATAATTGTTTTGTAAGCCTTATTTAAGAAAAAGAGTTCTAATACTCCTTTTTTTGGAGATTTAAATCAAAAAGTTTATATGCTATGCTATAGTGAAAAACTCATGTCCAAGATAATCGCGACTTAATTTGTAATTAAAAGGATTGCAATAGGTTTTTAGAGAAATGATTTCATTTCACTATGAATTGAGTGTTTATAATCCTTATATAAATCTGGTTTTCTTGGCATGGAGGCGGTAAAATTAAGCGAAACTCGCTTATTGTAGCTCTTTTGCTACTATTCGTAGCGTTAGTGCTGCCTATTGACGATGTTAATGCTGTAGATCCTAATACAGCCAACCAAACGTCTAATTTAACTTCAAACTTGACCCAATCAAGTTCTACTGCAATCAATACTCAAAACACTACTAAACAGAACTCTACTCAAAATTCGACATTGAATTCCACAGTAAAGCAAGTATCTACAAAATCAGGCACTGCTGATACATTAATCAGCTATACTTACTATGTAAAAGTTCCATACAAGGCAAAAGTCAAAGTAGCTTACTACAAATCTTACAAAGTGAAAGTCAAGGTTTTAGTAAAAAAGAGGTACTATTGGAACGGTAAATACCGTACAAAGTATGTTTACAAGTATAAATATGTCAAAAAGTACAAAAAATACTATAAATGGGTATATAAGACAAAATATAAATCTGTTGCAAAAACAGGTTACAAAAATATTTCTGAATATTTAAAAGTAACTAAAAACTGTCAAGTATCAGACCCAACTATCGTTGCATTTGCAAACAAATTAACCAATGGTACTAATAGCACTTATGAAAAAGCTTTGAGGATTTTTAACTGGGTACGAGACAATCTGGACTACTCTTTCTATTACAACACCAAGTATGGTGCAGTAAATACATTGAAAGGCAAAGTAGGTAACTGTGTGGACCATGCTCATTTAGTGGTTGCACTTTCCAGGGCAGCAGGTATCCCGGCAAGATATGCTCACGGCGATTGTACTTTTAACAGTGGAAATACATATGGTCACGTTTGGGCACAGTTGTATGTGAATGATAAATGGTATAGCGCAGACGCAACAAGCTACAGTAACACCTTAGGGTCAATTAAAAACTGGAATACAGCAACAGCATCTATGCACGGAGTTTATTCTGAAATATCATTTTAAATTCTTTTTTTATTTTTTTATATCAAGATTAGAAATTTTAGATTATTTGGAATATTTTATAAAATTAAAATAAATTTAGAATATTTAATAGTAGTTTAGTAATTTAGATTAATTTTAATTTAAAAGTTTAGACTAATTATTTAAAAATATCTTTTAAAAACCTATTTAAATGTATTTAACAGTTTTTAAAGGCACTTTCATCAAATTCCATTTCTTTTATTTTCTTTATTATTTTACAGGAGCTATCTAAATTTGATTTTTTGTATTTATTAACTCTTTTAACTTCACAGTTTAATCCTCTATTTAATAGATCTGATTTTAGTGTTTCAAGATCAAATTTTTGGTCGGGACCGATGGCAATAATATCTGGTTTTATTTTTTCCACCACTTCGAACATGTCCGTTTCACTGCCTAAATATGCTTCGTCAACTGGTTTAAGTAGTTTTATCATTTCTAATCTCTGATCCTCGTTTATAATAGGGATTCTCTTTTTAGAACGTACTGTGGAGTCTCTAGCCAGCACTACAACTAATTTAGCACCATCCCCACCTAATTTTTTGGCTTCTTCAAGGAATAAGCCGTGACCAGGATGTATTAGGTCAAAAGTGCCGGTCGCCATCACTATTTTCATGGTTTCACCTGTAAATGACAGTATTTTTTAGTAAATATTTCGAAATAAAGATACAATAAGTAATTGAGTTTTTAAGGGAGTTTTTCATATTTCAAAGCATTTTCAAAGTCTATATTTCCTTTATAAATAGCTGAACCAACAACAACCCCATTTACACCAGTATCTTGCAATTTTTTAAGATCATTCAGGGTAGTTATTCCTCCAGAATATACTACTGGTATTTTGACTGCATTGACTAATTCCAGAACTGGTTCAACATAAAAACCGTTTAGTAACCCTTCAACATCCACATTGGTGAATAGTATTCCTCCAGCTCCATTATCTTCTAAAATTTGTCCCATTTCTGGCGCATTTTTGGAAGTTTTTTCTGTCCATCCTTTTATTACAACTTTAGAGTCTTTACTATCCAGAGAAACCATTAGTCTTTCGTTTCCGTATTCATCAGCCAGTTCCTGGACTAATAATGGATTTTCGATGGCCATGGTTCCTAAAATTAATCTTTCTATTCCCATATCAAGGAGTTTTTTGGCATATTCCTTGCTTCTTATTCCCCCACCCATTTGTATGGGGACTGAAACTGTATCCAGAATTTTTTTTACAACATTAATATTTTTTTTCTCACCAAAAGCTCCATCTAGATCAATTACGTGTATGGTACTGGCATTTTTATCTTCCCAGCTTTTTGCAACCTCTGCTGGGTTCTCAATAATTACTTGTTCTGTACCCGGTTTTCCCTGCACTAACTGGACGCATTTTCCATTTTTAATATCTACTGCAGGAATAATTAACATTTTATTTTCAGGAAATGACATTTTTAACACCTTAGAATATTTTCAATAATCAATTGTTTTTGAGGTAACCTTTATGTAATATTTTATAGTTTGTGATTTGCGTATTTAATTTATAATACCTATTATAATTCTTGATTAATATTTAAAACATTCAATTAATTCAAAATTTCAATATTATGTAATAAATTTGATTTATTATGAAAAAATAATTTTGATGAAATACATAAAAACCTATTTTGAATCTTTATTTAAATTGGTTCATGTGAATATTCATGTTGAACCTTTTGGATTCCAGTAAAGTATAAAAACTCCAATAAGCATTAATAATCCAAATGATAGTTCCATTAAAGTTAAAGGTTCGCCTAATATTATAAATGCAAATACAGCTCCAAAAAGAGACGATAATGGAAATATAGCCCCTACTCGAGTGGCCCCTATTTCACGTATGGCAAAGTAAATCAGGATAAAAGCACTTCCAATACTAAAAATTGAAACGAAAAGAAGGAATGGAAGCATATCCCATGGAGTTTTAAGATTTATTCCTAAAAATAATGTTAATAAAAGAAGAATTACTCCTCCAATGGAACTTTTAAGACCAGCTATCCATATTAAATCTCTTTTATTGCTTAAATATTTACTCAAAACGGTATCAACACTCCAGAAAAATGAAGCTGCAATAATTAAGATACTCCCTATAAAACTTTCTTTAAATAGAATGTCCACGATTTCTCCTTTAGTGGCCAGATAAACAGCCCCTACAACCAGCAAAATCATACCCAGCAAATCTTTTTTTCTAAGAACTTCTTTAAAAAGAATCAAGCTCATACTGATAATAAACAGAACTTCTATATTTAATAAAAGAGAGGCATTAACCGCTGTTGTTTGGTTTAGGCCATTTAAATATAGTATGGGGGCAATAACTGAGCTTGATACGGCGGTTATAATTAAAATTACATAATCTCTTCGGTTAATATAATTTTCCGAGTTATTTTTTTTATTTAAAATGTTTAAAACTTTTTCTTTAAGAGGGGATTGTCTGATGGAAAATAAAAAAATCCCGGCAATGGTATAGGTCAAAGCAGCAATGGCCAGAGGATCCATTTCCTGGAGCATGATTTTATCAAATGTGGCTGAAATACCAAAAAACAGCGTAGCCGTTATTACGCTTAAGTATCCCCAGATTCGTCTCATACTCCTTCTCCTGAATATTACTATGGTTTTTTCTTAATTTGTTTATTCCATTTAAACTATAATTAATTAATAAAGTATGCTACTACCTCTAGTTATAAATATCATATTAAAATTTATTAAATATGAACTAACTATAAACATGAACGAAGAATGTTTAAGTAAGATATTTTTTTGATATTAATAACTAACATAAATGGTGTAATAAACATAAATGGTGTTTTTTAAATGAAAAAAGTCGCTCTAAAAGTTGCCTATCTTGGAAATAACTTCCATGGATTTCAAAGACAGCCAGAACATCGTACGGTCGAAGGAGAGTTAATTTATGCCTTAAAAAAAGCTGAATTAATTGATGATCCTAAAAAATCATATTTTTCTATTGCCGGGCGTACTGATAGGGGAGTGCACGCGCTGGGTAATGTAATATCTTTCATGAGCGAAAAAGATGTTATAATTAATCAGATTAATGATAATTTACCTAAAGACATTCAAATTTTAGCAAAAGCCCCAGTTCACTATGGATTTAAGCCAAGATATGCTTTAAAACGTCATTATAAATACATACTACTGGAAAATATTCAAAGATACCCTTTGACCTGGGAACTGGATGTGTCAGAAAAAGGTTTTGACCTGGAAAAAATGAGGCAAGCGGCTTCTTATTTTGAAGGAACCCATAACTTTATTAATTTTTCTAAAAGAAGTGAAAGAAATCCAGTAAGAAAAATTGATCTGGTTAAAGTTAATAAAAATAGTGAAATGGTGACTATTGATGTCATTGGGGAGAGTTTTCTTTGGAATATGGTTCGAAAAATGGTTAAAACAATTTTAGAGGCAGGAAATGGGAAAATAATGCCTTCAGATATAATTGAATTACTTAATCCTGAGAATAATATTCCTTTAAAACCAATGGCCCCAGAAAATCTGATTTTAATGGATGTAACTTATAAAAATCTTAATTTTCGCTATGATGATTATGCCTGTTCTCGCTTTCAGTCTACTTTAAGAGACGAATTATTTAAACACGAATCAGATGTTCTTTTAGAGAAAACCATGATAAATGATTTAAATTCTTTAAAAAGTTCAGATTCTTAAAAATATCTAATAATTAACTAATTAATTATAACTTAACTTAATATACTACCGTTGTACTCTTTTAACATGTTTTAAGCTATGTTTTCAAATTTTTTATCATATTATATTTTGAATAATTAGAAAAATAATAAATAATATTTTAATCATAGTAGTATTAGCATTAAAAACTTAATTAAACTTAAAAACGTTTAAAAAATTAAATTTGTCTTTAAAAGTTCATTACAGTTTTCAGAAATTGAATCCTAAACCTTGAAATCATATTTCTTAAGGAGGAATTACCTTACGTTCCAAAAATTCTGTAAAAAATAAAACTGACAAATCCAAAAACGATTTAGATATATCAAATAAAAAATTTGCAAAAAATAACATATATAAATCGTCAAAAATATCTAAATCGTCATATAATTCTTTAATTGATTTTAAAATATCTTATTTAAATTATTATTTAAACCATTCTTCAAATTTTATTTTTAAGGATTTTACAGATGTTTCAGGAAACCATTTAGATATTGGCTTTGATGAAAAAAATGATATTAAAAATATAAACCACCATAATCATCTTGAAAATGAAAAAACCCATAAAAAATGGGTTATTGTGGGGTTTGATCCGGGATTAACAGTTGGAATTGCCATTATTGATTTAAGTGGCAATATTATTTCTTTGAAGAGTTTTAAAGAGGCTTCTCATTCTGATATAGTGCTTGAAATAATATCTCATGGAAGGGCCATTATAGTTGCCAGTGATGTTTATCCTCCGCCTAAAATGGTAAAAAAGTTGGCAGCTTCTTTAAATGCAAAAATTTATTCCCCTCCTAAAGTAATGACCATCGAATCCAAAAATGAAATGGTCGAGGAATACATTAAGGAAACTTCGTCTAATTTTACCCCGAATAATGCTCACCAGCGCGATTCCCTAGCTGCGGCTATCAAAACATATAAAAATTATGAAAAAAAACTCAATCAAATTGATAAACGTGCATATGAGAAAGGTTTATCATTTGAGGAAACAGAAGAAGTTAAAAATCTGTTTATTAATGGAACTCCCATAACCAAGGCCCTGGAAATTGTTATAGATTCTAAATCTTCAGCAAAAACTGGAAAATCGAATCAAAATGAGTTGTTAAGTCCTGAAGATCAGGGGATAAGTCATCAGGCTGATTTTAACGATACATTAATAAAATTAAAAACACGAATAAAACACCAGGAAACTCAAATTAAAAATCAGGAAGCTATTATTAAAAATTTAAGGGACAAAAACAAGTTATTAAAAAATAAAATCCAGAGGGAAAAGAGAAAATCATCTAAAATCAAATTTAAACTGGAAAAACTTCACCAGGAATATAAAAATGAAATTTTACAGGAAAAAGAAGTAGCTTCTAAAATAAATATTATTAAAAAGTTGCAGGGTAAATATAATCAGGAAAGAGTTTTAAGAGAGGAATTAGAGGAAAAATTAAAGACTGTTGATAAAATTAAGACTATTGAAATTTCTCATAAAATGGTACCGGTTAAAATTATTAAGTCTTTTACCAGGGAAGGCATTCAAGAGGCCATTCAACGATGGAACTTAAAAAAAGGAGATGTAGTGATGTTTTCCAGTTCCAGGGGTGGAGGTTCTCAAACAGCTTCATTGTTAGTTAATCTATCTTTAAAAGCGGTAATTATTCCAGATAAAATGCCTCATCAAGCAAAAGAAGTTTTAGAGAATAATAGTATTCCAGTGATATCTTCTTCAAAAATAAATATTGATTTAACTGAAAATATTGATCTTACTGAGGATTTCGCTCTGGTGAAATCTGAAAATTTAAATAATGAGATTGAAAAATGGAAGATTAAAATTAAAGATAAAAAAAGTGATGAGGAAAAACAAAAATTGTGGAATGTAATTGAAGAATATCGGGCCAAGAGGAAAAGAGATCCTTTTGAATGATGTTTTTAATTTGTTTATTGTCCTGATTTATTATTTAATCTTTAGAATTATAAAATTTAACGGTTGATAAGCTATGAAAATCGCCATTGTAATAGGAACCCGGCCAGAAATAATAAAAATGGCCCCAGTAATTGATGAAATAAAGAAAAGAAACCTTGATTATGTTTTGATACACACGGGTCAGCATTATGATCATGAAATGTCTGACCAGTTCTTTCTGGATCTGGAATTACCCACTCCCGACTATAATATAGGTGTAGGTTCAGGGTCCCATGGTGAACAAACTGCTGAAATGATGAAAGGTATTGAAAAGGTCTTTGTTGAAGAAAAACCAGATCTGGTAATGGTTCAAGGTGATACTAATGCTGTTCTGGCGGGGGCCATTGTTGCATCTAAATTACACATTCCGGTGGGGCATGTGGAAGCAGGACTGAGATCTTTTGATAAAACCATGCCTGAAGAGATAAATCGGATGGCAGCCGATGTTTGTTCCCTTCTTTACTATGTTCCTACCGAAGAATCTGCCGTAAATTTGATTGTTGAAGGCATTAATCCTAAAAATGTCATTATAACTGGAAATACCGTTGTGGATGCCTGTTTGAGAAATCTTAAAATTGCTGAGAATAAGTCTAATATTCTTTCTCAATTCCGGGGCTATGAAAACATTCTAACTCTCACCATGCACCGTGCCGAGAATGTGGATAATCTGGAAAGACTCACTCAAATCACCGATGCCTTAATGGAACTAGATGAATTAACTATTATATTCCCGGTACATCCCCGAACTTTAAAAAATCTGGAAAAATTTGGTATTTATTCTAAACTTGAAGAAAAAGATCATATTAAAATTATAAAACCAGTGGGTTATCTGGATTTCCTTCTTTTACTATCGCATTCACAAATGATAATGACTGATTCTGGAGGGCTTCAGGAAGAGGCTATTACTTTGAATGTCCCTTGTATGACTTTACGATACAATACTGAACGACCGGAAACAGTTACAGCTGGTGGTAACATTCTGGTGGGCTCGGATAAAAAGAAAATTATGGAAACCGCCCGGCTTATTATGAATGATCCTCAAACCCGGAAAAAAATGAAAAAAGCAATTAACCCTTATGGTGACGGCAAAGCTTCTGAAAAAATTCTAGAAGTATCTTTAAGGGAATATAATAATGGAAATCTGGAAATAAAAGCTCCGGAGAATTTGATGAATCAATTTAAAAGAAAAATTCAATTGGTAGATTCAGATATTACGGTTCATGAATTTGAAAAGAGTAATAATGCTTTAATAAGAGTGGTTTATGATAATGAAGAAGCAAGATTTCCTCACCAAGATTTAGACTTAAAAAATATGCTGGTTTTGTTTGATAAATACTAAACTAGTTTTAATAATTTTAAAAAATAGGATACATTAATTATTTTTTTTAATTTATCAATTTATCAATTTATCAATTTATCAAAATTTTGATTTTCCATTTTTTTTCTTTTTTTAAATAATTTATTCATTTGATTTATTTAATATTTTTAAGTAAAATATTTATAAATCAATCACTACATTTATTTAATTACTTGATTTATATTTTAGAATGTTTTATAGGAATGGATTTATGGAATAAATAAATAATTGAATTACTATAATCTGTAATTTATTAAATCTGTGCTTTTGATTATTAAATATAAAATTTAAATTAAAATAGCAGTTTATTTAAAGAATTATCAATTAATATTACTCTATTTAGGAAACAGGAGATAAAATGACTGATGAAAGCTGTAAAATAGCGATATTTGGTTTAGGCCATATAGGTCTTCCTACTGCGGCATTATTTGCAAAAAATGGATTTAATGTGGTGGGTATTGATATAAATCAAAATATTGTTGATAAAATCAATTCTGGTGTTTCTCCAATCATGGAACCTGGACTGGATGAACTGGTTAATGATGTTGTCACCAGTGGCAATCTAAGAGCTACTATTGAAGCTTCAGAAGCTGTGAGAAATTCTAATGTCATGATTGTCATTGTACCTACTCCTGTAGATGAAAGCAAATGTTCGGATCTTTCGGCAGTCATCTCTGCTTGTAAAATGATTTCTGGTGGTCTTCAAAAGGACGATCTGGTTATAATTGAAAGTACAATTCCTCCAGGAACCTGTGAAAATGTGGTTATTCCTATACTGGAAGAAAGCGGGCTTAAATCTTCGTTGGACTTCAAAGTGGCCTATACACCAGAGAGAGCCCTCCCCTACAATACATTATATGAAATGACACACAATGCTCGAGTAATTGGGGGTATTGACTCACAAAGCTCAGAAAAAGCTGTTTTTCTTTATGAAAAAATTACTGAGGGCGAAGTAATCACGGTTAAAGATTTAATAACTGCAGAAATGGTTAAATTAATGGAAAATACCTATAGGGATACCAATATTGCTTTGGCCAATGAAATGGCCATAGTTTGCGAATCTATGGGGATAGATGCTATTGACGCCATTAAAGCTGCTAACTTTCATCCCAGGGTGAATATTCACACTCCTGGACCTGGTGTAGGGGGTCACTGTCTTTCTATAGATCCTTATTTCATTGTGGAGATGGCTGAGGAAAAAGGAAATCCTGCCAGATTAATTAAAACTGCACGGGATATTAATGAGTACATGCCCTATCATGTGGCCAAAATAGTTGAAAAAGCCCTTAAAGATGTTGACAAGAAACTAAATAATTCTACAATTGGTGTTTTAGGTGTTGCTTACAAAGGTAATGTGGCCGATGCCAGAGAAACACCTGCTGAACCTCTTATTAAGATACTTTCTTCTGAAGGAGCTATAGTAATGGCCCATGATCCTCATGTGAAATCACAGATGATTGAAACAATGGGTGCCAAACCAGTAGCATTTGAAGAAGCTTTGAAATGCGATTGCGTGGTTTTAATTACTGATCACAAAGAATATCACCTTATTACTCCGGAGATGATTGAAAAATCGGTTTTTGTTTGCACACGACCTATTTTAGACCCTGAAGAATTTAAAAGCCAGGGGGTTATTTTTAAGGGAGTGGGAAGGGCTTGAAAGTTCTTATTTTTGAATATGCTACGGCCATTGGGATAGAAGACCCTGATTTTTTGTTTGAAGGCCAGGCCATGCTGGAAGGCCTTCTTGATGATTTTAATCAAATAATTAATGGAAAAAATGTTGAAACAGATTCTCATTTTTTAAATTCCTCTCAAAACTCTTTTAATTCCCCTAATTCTGTTTGTTTTGGAGAGGGGAATAATAAAAGGACAATGGAAGATGAAAATGATTTAGAAGTCAGCTATTTAATTGCAAAAAAATTTTTATTAGAGGAATATCTTATAAAATGGGGATTATGCACTCCTTTAATCACGGAAGGTTTAAATGATATTTCTGAATTAGAAAAATGGCTGGAAGCACATATTTCCGATTTTGATGCCTGTATTTTTGTGGCAGCTGAGGAAAATCTGGAACTATATAAATTAACTAAAATTCTGGAGAATAATGGCGTAACTGTATTGGGTTCTGATTCACAAGCAGTATTGGAATGCTCTGACAAGTTAAAAACCTATGAATCCCTACAAAATCTAAATGATAATTTACCACTTATAAATACATATAAAATCGATTTTAATCAATTTAATAAAGAATCAAATGGAAATGCTCTAAATGGAAATGCTCCTGATTTTGTCCATAAAGATTTTTCCAAAGATTTTATTGATAAATATTCTCCATTGTTTTCAAATTCTCACAAAATGATAATCAAACCGGCGGATGGTGTCGCTTGTCAGGGAGTAAAGTTGTTAAATTCTTTCGAAGACTTCAAAGAAGAATTAAATTCGGTAAAAACTTCACTTTCCCATGTTATACTGCAGGATTTTATCGAAGGTCAACCTTGCAGTGTCAGTTTAATTTCTAATGGAAGTAAAGCCATTCCCATTAGTTTAAATCTTCAAAAAATTAAATTTGACGAACTTGGTTTTGAATATGGTGGTGGTGAAGTCCCCTGGGATCACCCATTGAAGCATGAAGCCATGCAAGTGGCTAAAAAAGCTGTGGAATCAATTGAAGGCCTTAAAGGTTATGTGGGTGTGGATTTAATCCTTTCAGATAAAGTCTATCTACTAGAAATAAATTCCAGACTAACCACTCCCTATGTGGCTCTGAGACATTTAACGGATTTCAACATGGGACTTGCTGTAATTAATGCTATTAATGGATATCTCCCTGAAGAATTCAGTCTATCAGGATGTGCTGAATTTCAAAAAGGAACCCAAAAATTGGATATAAACAAAAAATCATAACAAAAAACAAAAAAACTTCATGTTATGGAATTATACTTAATATTTATAATTAATATTCCCCTTTTAAAAAAAAATACAAATTTAAAAATTCACTAAAAAACTCATTCAGGTGACTTATAATGAAAATAGCAGGATTTGACATTGGTGGTGCTAATACAGACCTGGCCATAATTGATTTTGATCAGGGAGGAGACATAGAAAACATAAAAGCTGATTTTCGATATCTTCCCATGTGGATGAAAAATGAAGAACTGGGGAACTATTTATTAGATTTAATAGGGGATGAAATTTCTCAATTGGATGCAGTTGGGGTTTCTATGACTGCTGAACTGGTTGATGCTTATAAAACCAAAAAAGAAGGCGTTCTGGATATCGTTAAGAAAGTAGAGGATACTTTTGAAATTCCAGTAGCTTATGTGGGTCTTTCTGGAATGATGAATGCCGCACAGGTAAATTCAGACCCCTTACATGTTGCTGCAGCCAATTGGATTGCCACTTCTCAAATAGCATCTATTATGTCCAGTAATTGTATTCTGGTGGATGTGGGAAGCACTACCACGGATATAATTCCTATAAAAAATGGATCAGAATGTGCTATGGGCCGATCAGACCTTGAAAGGCTAGGAACTGGGGAACTGGTTTATACTGGAACTTTGAGAACCAATGTGGCCGCACTGGTGGACAAGGTTCCCTTTGATGATGGATGGTTCAGAGTTTCTTCAGAGCTTTTTGCCATATCTGCTGATGTACACCATGTTTTAGGGAATATAACCACCGAAGAATATAGCTGTGATACTCCTGACGGGGCAGGCAAGCGTAAAAAAGATTCTTTAAGGCGGATTTCACGGGTACTATGCGGAGACCTTGAGATATTAAGTACTTCTGATATTGAGTTTATTTGCGATTATATTTATAACCAACAAGCTCTTAAAATATCGGAAGCCATTCTGGAAGTTGCTGAAAGGAATTTTTTGGATGAAGTAATCACCACAGGACTGGGAATGAATATTCTGGCTTCAAAAGCTGCAGATATGGCTGAACTGGATTTCACGGGAATGGATGAATTTTTAACGCCAGAAGAATGTGTGGTGGCCCCAGCAGTGGGAACGGCCCTGATGATGGATGATTATATAAGAAAGGATTGAATATTGGTAATGGATTAATGGCTAGGATTTAATATAAAATATCTCATAAACATTATTAATAGTCTCATAAATCCTGTAAGGAATTGATTAAATGCGCTTCAAAAATCTGTATTTAGTGATTATATTGCTGATTGCATGTATAATGGTCCCTTTTATAATTTTAAATTTAAGTACACATGCGGAACTTGGCTCAGATGATAGGGGATATGTCACTAAAGACGTTTACTCGCATTATGGTTCGCCTACAGTTAAAATAGCTCTGGTCACTGGAATACACCCTCGAGAAGCAATTTCTATAGTTCCTGAACAATGGGCTGCCGATTTTTTGCTCTTTTAACACCTGTAGAAATAATCAATTACAATATTATTGTGGAAAAAAATCCTCGGGATTACACATTAGGCCGGAATAATGGGGAAGGTCTGGCTGCCCAATATATTTTGCCTGATGTGAAAAAATCGGACTATGATCTGGTTATTATTGCCCATGCTCATCAACCAGGATACGGATCTGGATATTATGTGGCCACTCCTCAAATGGATAGTGCTTCAGTAAATATTGCCCAGACCATTAAAGGAAGTGGTTCTAACTTCAATTATTATCCTGCAGCTAAAAATGCTAAATATAAAAGTTCTTCAGCCATTCTCTTTTCTAAACCAATGGCCATAGCAGGTTACCCCACACTGGTTTATGAGATTCCGGAGAATGTTACTTCTTATGAATCTTTTTACATGACCTATAAACTATTAGAAATTAGTTATAACTCTTTGAATTCCTGAAAATATTATTTTTTTAATATTATTTTTAATAATAATGCCTAAAAAATTGTTATTCAAATGATGTACAGATTTAATTGGTTTAAAAATAGAAATAATAATGAATAATGGTTGATTCTAAAAATAATTATAAAATAAATTATTATAATTGATTACATCAATAATTTTTTTAAAAAATTTTTAGAAATTTTAAGGTTTTAATCTAATAATTGTTTAATTTGCAAAATAATAATGTTGATTTAGTACCAAACATCCTTCATACCCAGTGCATATCCTATGGCATTGGCGGAAAGGTGCAATATGGGACTAATAATTAGTGCCAGTGCTATAAATTCTAAGCTGGGGTTATAAACAAGGGAAGATAGCAATAATGCCCCTACCACAAAATCTAATTGATCTAAAATGGGAGCGGGCCGGCCTCTGCCAATATTAATTCTTCTTTTAATAAAACTTCCTGCAGCATCTCCTAGTAGTGCGCCTAAACCTAAGCTAAAACCCAATAAAATGCCCTGAACAACATCACCTATTATAATTCCCTGTAAAAGACCCACAGCAGTTCCTATAATGGTTCCAACTATGGTTCCTTTCCATGTGACACCGTCGCCTAATATTCGACGGCCGTCTCTGAATTCCCTACCGAAGTCGAGGGGAACTCCCCCTCCAAATGTTAAGGCAGTGACATTTGCTAGATATGCTGGCAGCATAAAGTATATTACTAAGGCAGATATATTTAAAACATTGATAATATCTGGATTCATTGTTTACCTCTGGATCATTAAAATTGATATAATTATTCAAAGCAATTGTTATAATTTTTTTATTTGCATTGATATCAAAGAAACTAGTTTATAAGATTTATAATTTTATGTTAAATATATATGGGTGAAATTAATGGTTATCAAAAAGACAAAAAGCCTGTGTCCTGAGTGCTTAAAGCCTTTAGAAGCAGAAGTTTATGAGGAAAATGGCAAAGTCATGATAAAAAAGGAATGCCCAGAACATGGTACTTTTGACAATGTTTATTGGAGCAGTAGCCAAGCTTACGGCAGAGCGGAAGAATGTAATTACGAAGGAGCGGGAATATCAAACCCTCAAACATCCAATGACAATAATTGTCCCATGGATTGTGGAATTTGTCCAGAACACGAAAGCCACACCATTTTAGGGCTTATTGATGTAACCAATCGGTGCAACTTGACCTGTCCTGTTTGTTTTGCTAATGCTGCCGTTTCTAAAATGCTATATGAACCTTCATACGAAGAAATAAGGAAAATGCTACAGAATTTGAGAGCTAATCAACCGGTGGCAACCCCTGCTATTCAATATGCAGGTGGAGAACCTACAGTAAGAAAAGATATTGTGGATTTAGTAAAACTGGCCAAAGAAGAGGGTTTCAGTCACACCCAAATCGCTACAAATGGTTTGCGTCTGGCCCGAAAGCCAGAACTGGCTAAGGAACTTAAAGAAGCAGGTTTAAATACAATCTATCTCCAGTTTGATGGAGTAACTGAAGAGCCATATATGCAAATCCGGAATAAAGATTTACTACAATTCAAGTTACAAGCCATTGAAAACTGTAGAAAAGCTGATTTAGGTATTGTACTGGTTCCAACTTTAGTGAAAGGGATAAATGACCACCAGATTGGGGATATTATTCGATTTGCGGTTGATAATCTGGACATAATTCGTGGTGTTAACTTCCAGCCAGTTTCATTTGCCGGAAGAACTCCTGCCGATCAGGTAGAAGAACAGAGAATAACCATACCGGACTTCCAGCTTTTTGTAGAGGAACAAACTGACTCCAAGATAAATATGGATGATTTTTATCCAGCTTCATCTGTCAGACCGATTTCAGAATTTGTGGAAGCCATAGAAGGTGAGCCTCAGGTTACATTTACCTGTCACCAGCATTGTGGTACTGCTACTTATGTATTTGTGGAAGATGACGATTTGATTCCTATAAATAGATTTGTAGATGTTGATAAATTCTTTGAACTACTTGATAAAAGTGCAGAAGACATCAAAGACGGGGGATTAACTGGAAAAGCAAAAACTCTGGCTCGAGCTACCATGGATTTACCAAGAACCATTGATCGGTCACAATCTCCAAAAAGTGTTGATATAAGGAGTATATTGACTTCCGTATTCAAGGATAGGTCTTATAGTTCCCTGGGAGATTTCCATCACAAAACTCTTCTCATTTCCTGCATGCATTTCATGGACCCCTGGAATTTTGACGAAGATAGGGTTAAACGTTGTGTTATTCATTATGCAGTTCCAGACGGTAGAATCATCCCATTCTGTACCATGAACTCTATTTATCGCCAAGAAATTGAAAAAGAATTCTCTGTTCCATTCAAAAACTGATGAATGGAAATAGATTTATCCAATTAAGGCAATGCAATCAAATAATGATGCATATTTCACTGAGGGTTTTGAATTGATAATCAATACTCCATCTAGACTCCACCTCACCCTAATTGATTTAAATGGATCCTGCGGACGGATTGATGGTGGTGTGGGAATAACTATTCAGGACCCTGAATTAGTTTTAAGGGTAGAAATTGCAGATTATGATGATAATGGGATTAAAATACATTTTAAAGATTCAGAAAATCTTTCAGAAAATTTAATTTCTGATTATTCTCAAAAAATTGAAAAATCAGCAACTAACACTTTAAAATATTTTAATATTGACTCCAGCTTTGATTTTTTTATAGAAAAATCTTATCCTGCTCATGCTGGTTTGGGATCCGGTACTCAGCTTTCACTGGCCGCTGCTAAACTTATAACAGAATTAAATGGTCTGGAAGTGGAACCTGTCACTTTAGGACAAATTGTAGGTCGCGGGGGCACCTCTGGTATTGGTGTAGGTGCATTTCATCATGGAGGTTTTATTGTTGATGGAGGCCACAGCAAAAACGAGAAATCCGATTTTTTACCTTCATCTGCTTCTTCTGCATCTCCTCCTCCAGTACTGGCCCACTATGATTTTCCAGAGGATTGGGATATTGTACTGGCCATCCCTAATTTGGAAGAAGGAGTTTCTGGAAAGAAGGAAGTTAATATCTTTCAAAAATACTGTCCCATACCTCTTTCTGAAGTACAAAAGCTCTCACATTTAATTTTAATGAAAATGATGCCTGCAATTCTAGAAAAAGACATAAATTCCTTTGGAGATGCTTTAAATCAGATTCAAAGCACCGGATTCAAGAAAAGGGAAATGGATCTTCAGAATAAATTAATTGGAGAGATATTAACTAGTATGAGGGAAGCAGGTGCTTCTGGAGCAGGAATGAGCTCTTTTGGCCCTACTTTATTTGCAGTAACTCAAGATAATTCTAAAAATGTTTTAAAAGCTGCACAGGAATCTATGTCTGAGCATGAAGGGCTCAGTACCATAACCAGGGCCCAAAATACTGGTGCTAATATTAAGAATGATTAACAGGGTTGTAATTTATTCAGGTGGTAATTATATTCAAAATATTAAAATTTTAATCAATACTCAAGTTGAATACCATTCTACACTCAATAATCTCACTTAAATAGCTCTATGATTTAATAATGAATATGATAGGAAGTAAATATCATGAAGGGAACTTTAAAAGGAAAAGTATGGAAATTTGGAGATAATATTGATACGGATGTCATTATTCCAGGCCGATATCTGAGAACTTTCAACCTTGATGACCTTTCTGCCCATGTAATGGAAGGAGTCAGCCCGGATTTTGCAAAAAATGTGGAAAAGGGAGATATTATTGTAGCTGATTGGAATTTTGGTTGCGGTTCCTCCAGAGAACAGGCTCCAGTAGCATTAAAGCACGCCGGGGTTTCAGTTATAATTGCCAGATCCTTCGCCAGAATATTTTACAGAAATGCAATCAACATCGGTTTGCCGGTGGTAGTGGCAGATATTGAGGCTGAAGAAGGCCATCAATTAGAAATTAATTTAGAATCTGGATTAATAAAGAATTTAAACACGCAGAAAACATTTAAAATAGAACCATTCAAAAAATTCATGCTGGAAATCTTAAAAGATGGTGGTCTGGTTGACCATTATCTTAAAGAAAAATCTGAAAGTGGATAATTTGATTAATACGTGTTTTTTTAAAATAAAATTTTTTTAAATATTTTTAATCTTTATACATGAAATAACTATTTATCACATCTAATTCATAATTTAAATATTAATTCCAAAAAAATGATATTATAAAATGAATATACTTATTCTAAAACATTAATTAATCAATTAATTATCCTAGGAATAATTTTACAAATTTTATGAATTATTTTGATATAAAATTTTTTAAATGAGGTATCAGAAAATGAAATGTCCCACTTGTGGATCTAATTCTATTGAAGTTCTAAAATCGAAAAAAGAAACTTCAAAAACCCAGGAAATAGAAAAATTTATTCTAAAATGTGAGGAATGTCAAACGGTTTTTAGAGAAACTTTAAACATTGATAGGCCTGTTGAATACAGAATTATTATTAGTGAACATGAATCATCCAGAAAAGCATTTATTAAGATTTATCCCGATGATGTTTTATCCACAGGGGATATCCTTAAAGTAGGTGAAGAAACGGTTGAAATTAGTTCTTTAGAAAATAAAAGAGGTGCACGTGTAAATAAGAGTGTTGCATCTGATTTAATAACTATATGGGCTTCTTCTCTGGATATACTTGCTAGAGTTGGTATTTCCATAGATTATCACGGACTTGTACGCTCTTACAAAGTTGATGTGGAACGTGATTTTGTCATGACCGTAGGTGATGTAGTAAAATTAGGAGAAGTTTTCTTCAAAATTAGCTCCATTAAAACCCTGGAAAGAAAAATTCGAAAGGGTTCTTCCATGGCATCTGCAATAAAAAGAGTTTATGGAAAACCATTTGACATGAAAGTCCCCTACAAATACAATTTAACCAATAATATCAGTAAATCGCCTACTATTTACGAAAGAAGAAAGAAATAAATGAAAGAAAGAAAAATGGATTAAGTACTATTAATAAGTAAGTAATATTAATTATTATGGATTAATTAGAATAATGTATTCCTTTAGATAATTAGATAATTCCATTAAAGATAATCCATGGGATTTAATATAAAAGCAGTGATTTTATGGATGATCCAAACCTCCATAAAAATAAAATATTTCAGAAAAGGTTGTCAGAACGTCAAAAACTTGTTAAACAGCTTCTTAGTCATGGCCATATCAAATCTGATATTGTAAAACATGCCATGGAAAAAGTCCCTCGTGAAGAGTTTTTACCTGTAGAACAAAAACCTTATGCTTATAGTGATCGGCCACTACCTATTGGAGAAGGCCAGACTATCTCTGCACCGCACATGGTGGCCATTATTTGTGAAGTACTTTCTTTAAAGGAGGGAATGAAGGTACTGGAAATTGGAACGGGTTTTGGTTATAATGCGGCGGTTGTAGCTGAAATTATTGGAGAAACTGGGGAATTATATTCTATAGAACGTGTGGAAAATCTTTATAAGACTGCTAAAGAAACTTTAAAACGCACTGGTTATTTTAATGTAAATCTGGTTTTAGGTGATGGTACGCTAGGCATTCCAGAAGCTGCACCCTTTGATAGAATTTATCTTACTGCTGCTGCCCCTTACATTCCCGAAACACTGAAAAATCAGCTGGCTGTGGGTGGAAAAATTTTAGCACCAGTGGGTGACATTGATCTATATCAAGAATTAATATTAATGGAAAAAATCTCTGATAATAAGTTTAAAACCTCTAATTTAGGTGGTGTGGCCTTTGTACCACTTATTGGGGAGCATGGATGGTAATAATTCTTTTTTGTATTTTTATTATATTTCTCGATAGTTCTAAATAGTTTAAAACGGATTATTCATTTTTTTTTAAAAATTGATTAAAATAATTTGATTAATAAATCAAAGAATAATCTCATCAATAATTTTATAACGAATTAAGTCAAGGTTTATATATCATATTTTTATAAACAATTGTTAATTATATTATTTAAGAATAATTACATTATAAACATTCTAAAATCAACTAATCTAATTTTAATATCAGAGTTTTGTTGAAATCAATCCTTTGAGTTTTTAAAATCGACTGTTAACAATTTAAAAATTAATAAATACTAATCCCCTTAACTAAGTGATATAATGAAAGTTTACATTGAGACTTTTGGATGTACCTTTAATCAAGCCGATTCCCAAATAATGGCGGGTTTACTGCAGGAAAACAATGCTCAAATCGTTGAATCGATAGAAGAAGCTGAAGTGGCCATTATCAATACTTGCTATGTTAAACATCCTACTGAACATAAGGTTATCAACAAAATAAAAAAATTCAATCAGGATTATCCAGATAAAAAGCTTATTGTGGCTGGTTGTATGGTGGAAATAGAACCAGAAAAACTGCACCAGATTGCACCTGAAGCTGGTTGGATTGGCCCACACCAGGTAAAAAAAGCTCCGGAAGTAGTGGAATCTGCTTTATGTGGGGAAAACCTCAGATTGACAGGATTTTCCAGGGAAGAAAAAGTGGGACTTCCCAAAATGAGATTTAATCCATATATTCATATAATACAAATATGCGAGGGTTGTCTGGGTAGATGT
Organism: uncultured Methanobacteriaceae archaeon; assembly: GCA_963774795.1. Classification (GTDB taxonomy): domain Archaea; phylum Methanobacteriota; class Methanobacteria; order Methanobacteriales; family Methanobacteriaceae; genus UBA349. The sequence goes on along the minus strand of CAVZGI010000003.1, from coordinate 162,715 downwards.
AGCTACTGTTGCACCAGATTTGCCCGGGGAGGATTGCAAAGCTATCCTTCAGAAGCTATTAAAGAAGAGGCCCGCCAGGCCCTGGAAGACGGCTGTGTGGAAATCCAGTTAACAGCTCAGGACACGGCAGCTTATGGAAAAGACACGAAAGAAAAGCTTTCTGATCTTATTAAAGAGATTTCTTCTCTGGAAGGTAATTTCCGGATTCGTGTAGGGATGATGCATCCTAAAAACATGATAGGTGATGTGGACGCCCTGATTGAAGCTTTCAAATCTGAAAAAGTTTATAAATTTCTTCATATCCCTATTCAAAGTGGAAACGACCAGGTACTCCATGAAATGCACCGGGACCACACAGTGGAAGAATTTAAGGAAATTATCACCGCTTTTAGAGAGGAAATTCCAGAAATATCCATTGCCACTGATATCATTGTAGGGTATCCCACTGAGGATGAACAGGCCTTTGAGGATACTTGTGAACTTTTAAAGGATATAAAACCTAACTTTATCCATCTTTCTAAGTATAAACACCGTTATGGCACTGAATCCTCATCTCTTGATGAAATTCACTTCAGCGACCTTAAAAAACGTTCCAAATACATTGAAAGTATTAAAACAGAGATAACTCGTGAAGACAATCAAAAACTCATTGGAACAATTCAGGAAGTTCTGGTAGTGGAAAAAGGTAGAAAAGGCGGTTTCATTGGAAGAACAAATGCTTACATGCCAGTGGTAGTTCCTGATGCGGAAGTGGGCACATTTAAAACAGTTAAAATTAAAGAGGCCACAAGTACTTACTTGAAGGCTTTTTAATTATATTCTTATTTTCTTTTTATTTCAGGCTAAAACATTCTCATTTAACTTATTTTTCTATTTCTTTGATTTTAAATATTTGGCTGTTTATGAATAAATGAATTTATTTGAAAATAACTCTTTATTATAAATAAAATTTAATTTTGAGATTTAATATTATGGCCTACTCATCAAATAATTTCATTTAATGTTCTCTTATGAAAATGGTTACTATTTTTAATGTAGACAAAAAATATGCGAATTTCAATTATCCTAATAAGAAATAAAGCCAATAATAGCAAATAAATATATATTACTTTAACAATAAGATTCACATAAGAAATTTTTAGGTGATTTGATGCCTTTTTTAGAATGTGATGACTGCGGGGGATACTATGAATTGGAAGATGGTGAGTCCATCGATGATTTTGAAGTCTGTCAATGTGGAGGGGAATTAAAATATTTCAATTCACTACAGGACTTTTTAGAGGACAATCCTGCTTTTTATCATCAAAATTCTTCTAAATCCAGTAAAAGTAAGAGTGGTTTTGGTTTAGGAAGTTTTGGAAGCAGTAATCAAAAAAATGAGCAAAATGGATACAGTCTTGGGGCCAGCAGTTACCACAATAGCCTGAGTAAAAACAGTCAGAGTTTTGGTTATGGGCAGGTAGATGAATCCAGTCAAAGAATATCAATTTCAAAACCTTCATTCCTGGGAAGAATAAGTTTTTTAGGTCTTTTTGCCGGTTTGTGCATCACTATATCTGGCTGTCTGATTTCCTATGTTTTATTCTTTAATTATCTGTATGCGACGGCCATTAGTGTATTTAGCTCGACTGGTAATTTAGTTACCACTATATCTGTGCTTGGGTTTGCTATTTATGGAATTTTATTTGTTATTGCTGTAAGTGCAAGTGCGATAGCAACATTTGTCAGTGGCAGCAGAAGTTACGGAGATGGTCTTTTAAACGGATTGTTAATAGGATTAATAATTGTCCTGACAGGGGTTTTATTTGTGGATTATAAAACCGGAATGTCACTGGCTCTTATGACCACATTTGCTCTGGGCTCAATATTTGTCTCTTTAACCTCATTTGGAGGATTTTCAGGGATAGCTATTAGAAAAATGTTGTTTAGGTCTTGATTTTGAATTTACTTCCCTTAATTTATTTTTTAATCTGATTTATTCATTTAATATTCGTTTAATAACATTTTCATGTATTTTAAATTCTTTCAATATAAAATATATAATTATAATTGTAAATAATTGTAAAATTAGAATGGATTGAAACAAAAAAATCAAAATCTTCCTTTTAGAAGTTTCTTTTGAAGTTTTTCAAGTTTTTTGGCTTCTTTCAGTTGTTTATTACTATTTGAGTTTTCTATTACCATACTACCCTGGTATCCACAATTTTGACATTTCCAGGTGCCTGTTTCAGGGTTATCCCATTTAATTTTGTTTGAACCGCATTCGGGACAGGATCTTGATTTTACCATGATATCACCAGATAGTAATTTAATATTAACTAATTTATTTATTGTTTTTATAATATTAGAAAATTAATAAAATTCCATAAAGCAAAATTGATAAAATCAATTTTAAAATCAATTTAAAATCAAGTTCATCGAGGTCATGTTATAATAAATGAAAAAAGATTAGATAATATTCATTAAAATTCAAGTTAACAAAATAAAAAAATCATTTTAAAATTATAGAAATTAGTAAAAATAGTTAGTGCCGTGGGCCGGACTTGAACCAGCGACATCCAGATCTTCAGTCTGGCGTTCTCCCAACTGAACTACCACGGCATATGGGCCGGACGAGATTCGAACTCGTGATCACCTCCGTGTCAGGGAGGTATCATACCCCTAGACCACCGGCCCTAAGGAGCGTCCATCTTCAATATAGTTGTATTCCTATATAACCTTTTCCATTTCGGTTTGATTTTTCAATCTTAAATTGTCTCAAATCTTATATTTTTTATTAAAAAATATAAAAACCTTATTAGAATTATTAATAGAATTTAATATTTAATATTTAAGTATTTTTGGATTAAAAAATGGGATAAGTATTTCTCATTTATTTTAGGTCATACTTTTTCTTTCATTAAATGAAAGTAAGCTTCGATTAAAGTTAAGAGAAATACTATTTATTTAAGTTTCATTGATGTACCTACAATAAAATGCCAGGACATCATGGAACTTAAATTTATGAATCAATATATACACATCCACTCAATAAGAATGGATTAAAACTTTGTTGGTTAAATTTAGGTGTTAAATTTAGATTAAATTAATAATAAAAAATAGAATTCAAAAATAGAAAAATAAATAGAATAAAATAGGTATTTAATCTATTTTTAGGAACTGTGCTTTAGGTGCTCCACAAATTGGGCATTTTTCAGGAACATCACTTTCTAATACGGTGTTTCCACAAATTTGACACACGTAATAGGTCACATCTTCGTTTTTATCCATGTTGGCTAGAGCTTCTGCATATAACTTAGCATGGATTTTTTCTACGGCATTGGCATTGGCAAAGGTGATAACTGCAGCTTCATTACCTTCAGCATTAGCTTCATCTATGAAACCAGGATACATTTCTTCGAATTCTTCGGTTTCTCCTTCAATTGCTTCTTTGAGGTTTTCTTCAGTGCTTTTAATACCATCCATTACTCTTAGATGGGCGTGAGCATGTACAGTTTCTGCATCAGCAGCAGCTCGGAATAATTTTGCAATCTGAGTGTATCCTTCTGCGTCTGCTTTTTTAGCAAAGGCCAGGTATTTTCTATTAGCTTGAGACTCGCCAGCAAAGGCTTCTTTTAAGTTATCCATTGTACTCATTTTCATTTCTCCTTTAAAATATCAAAATTATATTGATTTGGATATAATATTAATTTTTTGATAAAAATGTATATAATTAATTAAATCTGTTTTTAAATGTTATTTATATATAAAAAAATGGTTTAAAAAAAATTCAACATAATTAAAACATATTAATTAAGAAATTGAAACATTTCCAGATTTTCTAAAATTAATTTTAACTAAAGAAAATTCAAAAATTAATGAAATAATCGGTGTAAAATAAAAAATAAAAATTGAAATAAAAAAATTCTTAAAAATAGAAGCTAAAACTTATTGTTTAGCTGCCATTTCTATGTCATTTGCTTTGACGGTTTTTCTTCCAGCGTGTTTAGCAAGTTCGACGGCTTTTCGGGAAATTTCCTCACCTTTCTCTTCAAGAGCTTTGGCTAAAGCCTCCTTTGCGTCGTCGCTTATTCTTTGTGCACCGGCATTTTTGATTATTCTGCCTACTGGTGCAATTGGTAATTCGGCCATAATTTCACCTCCAGATTAACCTAGGACTCTAGTATATTTAAATTTATCGGTATTAATGGGGTCTGGAACCACTGGTAAGTGCATACTGTAAGGGGTGGTGAGATATGCATAAAACCAAAACTTTTAAAGATATAGAATAAGATATCAAATCGCATGTTTGGTAAGTTGAACATTAAACCACGCACCGAGCAAATTTTGGAAGAGGCATTTAAGGGGCCTATTTCTGCTGAAGATGCATTATATTTAATGAATACTACTGGTAATGATTTAAATGCATTATTGATTACAGCAGACCTTCTAAGACAGGAATTGGCCGGGGATGAAGTGACATTTATTAAAAATTGGAACATCAACTTCACCAATGTTTGTTCAGGTACTTGTGGTTTTTGTGCTTTTAAAAAAGATTCAGAAGACTCGGATTCTTATTTTTTAGAAATATCAGAACTGGTAAAGAGGGCCAGAATTGCGGCAGATAATGGTGCGGTTGAAATTTGTATTCAAGGAGGCCTTCATCCCAAGGTGGATGCCTATTTCTATGAGAAAATTTTACGTGAGATAAAGAAAGAACTCCCGGATATTCATATACACGCCTTTTCCCCCATGGAAATTTATTTTGGCTCACAAAAAGCTGGATTATCGGTCGAAGAAACCTTAAAAATGCTTAAAGAAGCAGGTTTAGGATCAATGCCTGGAACTGCTGCGGAAATATTAAATGATGGTGTCCGGGAGGTTATTTGCCCTGGAAAATTAACTACTGCTCAGTGGATTGATGTAGTGGAAACTGCCCATCGTACTGGGGTGCGTACCACTTGTACCATGATGTATGGTCATGTAGAAACTCTTAAACACCGTATTGAGCATCTAGAAATTTTAAGAGATATCCAAAAGAAAACTGGTGGCTTTACTGAGTTTGTACCCCTCACATTTATGCACCAGAATGCTCCAATCTATCACGAAGGACTTTCTATGCCGGGAACCACAGGGGCACAGGATTTAAAGTTGTATGCTATTTCCAGGTTAATGTTTAATGACTTACTGAAAAATATTCAGGTTTCCTGGGTTAAATTAGGATTTAAATTCGCACAAACGTGTTTAATGGCAGGTGCCAATGATTTAGGTGGTACCTTGGGAGAAGAAAACATCTCTCGATCTGCTGGTGCTTCTTATGGTGTTAGAACTGAACCAAGTGAACTAGAAAGAATAATTTCTGATCTGGGTAGAATACCTGCAGAAAGGGATACAATTTATAAAAATATTCGGAGAATTTAGACTTAAATAATGACTACTTTATCATACATCACTTTTCATATCTTTTTTAGATCTTAATGTAATTTTCAGAGTTACAAAAGACAAATTTGTTTTACTTACCTGGATTGATGATACAGATGGATTTATTAAGGCATATTGGGAAAATAAGAAATGTGTTTAGATCTGCAGGAAGTTTATATTAACATTTGCATTTACTAAGAAATCAATATGGATTAAATAAACTCCGGATGATATCAAGTGGAGCAGGGTATGAAATATTGGAACTTTATTGGAATAATAAATTGAATTTGTGGTATATTTGGTTTCAAAAACTTAAACCGAAGTAGGAACAATGAAAATAAGAAGGACGATTAAAGAGGATATGCTGGAGTTAGCATTACTGTATAAGCAGTTTTGGAATGAAGATTCCTCAATTGAACTAATGGAAATGAAGTTTATAGAGCTGCAGGAAAATCCTAACTACATTTTACTAAGTGCTTTGGAAGAAAATCATTTGATTGGGTCAGTTTTAGGTATTATATGTGAAGAACTGTATGGTGAATGTAAACCATTTTTGTTAATTGAGGATTTAATCGTTGATCACAAATACAGAAGAAAAGGCATTGGGAAAGCACTAATGACTGAGATTGAGAAGTTAGCCCTTGAAAATGACTGTTATCAAATTTTATTAATTACTCATAACGATAGAAAAGATGCTATTGCTTTTTATGAATCTTTAGGATTTAACCCGGACACACATAAAGGTTTTAAAAAAACTTTAAAACGATAAATGAGTAATATAATTATTAAAACATTTCATTTTCATTCTATTATAGAAAATTCGTTATTTAGAAACCTTTGTCAGCGGAATATTTCTAAATTTTTCTTAAAATTATTCTATCTCCTTCCTCTACCTTAAAAAATAGTTCTAGATTTTCTGTTATCTGGCCTATGTGATTAACTTCGGAATAGGGTTGGGTGTCTCCAAAAAAGATGCAAAAAGCATATCCTGGTGGCCAGTATGATATATCTCCTATTTCTGCCATTTTAGAAGGATTTTCTTCCTCCAGGGTAACTGGAATATCAAAATAAATCTCTTCCAACCAGAGCAGGGCCTTATTTTCCAGGGGAAGACTTTCATAAATAGCTTTTGCTGATTGAGGATTTCGATTATCTAATTCGGCAATGGCCTTACCTTTTCCTTCTACCTCTATCTCTATTTTCATGTTTTCACCCAGAAATTTGAATTATTAACTAAAGAATTCTTTGAATATTACAATAAAATGGCATCATTCTTTTTTATCATTTCTTCAATAATCTGAACTCCAGTGGATGTTCCCAGCTTGTCCGCACCGGCTTCTATCATGCCCATGGCGGTTTCAAGGTCTCTAATCCCACCAGCAGCTTTAATTTTCACATCAGGGCCAACAGTTTTTCTCATTAATTCAACGTCCGCCACGGTTGCTCCAGAAAGTCCTCCATAGGCTGTGGAGGTTTTAACATAGTCTGCTCCCGATTTTTCGGCGATTACACAGGATATAATTTTTTCTTCATTTGTTAAAAGAGCAGTTTCCAGAATGACTTTAACCACTTTTCCTGAGGCCGCTTCTACCACAGCAGATATATCTTTTTCTAAAAGATCTTCCAGGCCTGATTTGATAGCCCCAATATTCATTACCATGTCTATTTCTTCAGCCCCATGAGATATGGCTTCTGCCGTCTCAAAGGCTTTGGTTTCAGGTGTACTAACTCCCAGGGGAAATCCTACCACGGAGCACACATTTACGTCGCTGTCACCGAGCAAACTGCTGGCCAGGGATACATTGGTAGCCGTGACCACGGCACTGGCAAAATTATATTTAACTGCTTCATTACAGAGCTTTTTAATGTCATCCTGGGTGACATCGCCCTTAACATTGGTATGATCTATCATTTTAGCAAGATCTTCCGGTGTTTTTATTTTAGATAATCTTTTTGCACCATTATTTCCCCTATTTTTTTCATCCATTATTTCACCCTCCTTTTATCAATTTAATCAACAATAAAATTGAAATAATATCAGATATCAAATATCAGAGTTAAAAAATTTATTAAATTAACTTTTTGGCCATGTAAGGTCCTTCTCTTTCATATCCAAACTTACGATAATAGTTTCTGGTTCCAATACCACTTATAATAATCATTTTTTCTCGATTATAATCTTCCAGAGCTATTTTCTCAGCACGTGCCAGTAATTCTTCTCCATAACCAATATGCTGGCCAATACCTGCTTTTTTCTCTCCAATTGGAATTAATGAACCATAAACATGGAGTTCCCTCACCAGTGCAGTATTTTCATCAATTTCTGTTCGATGGGATTTACTGGAAGGAATTCGCAGCCTTAAGAAACCGGCCAGCACATCTGAAATTGGATCTTCCTGAGATAAGAACACTTCCTGACCTTCCACTGCCGAGTAACGTTCTTCCATAAGCTGTATTTCATCTAAATTGGCCTTTATTCCACGAGCAGCTTGATGACCAACTTCACGGCACCTTATGCATTGACACTGAACTCCTTCTTCCTCTAATCGGTTGTAAACAAGTTCTCCTAAATTTGATTTTTTAACACCAGCCTCAATTAAGGGTGATGGTATGTCTCGCTGGATTCGCATGGTCCTTACCCATTTAGGCAGCATTTTTTTAATCTCTACAATAAGATCAACAGCTTCTTCGGTGGTATATGGTGTATATTCTCCTTTTTTCCACATTTCATGCAATTCGCTTCCTTTGGTAATTAAACAGGGATATATTTTTAGCATATCTGGTTTAAAGGATGGATCGGTGAATAAACGTCTAAATATCCTTAAATCCTTTTCAAAATCAGAAAAAAGACCAGGCATGAGGTGCATGGCCACTTTTATTCCGGAGTCGCGTAGCACTCTGTTGGATTCTATAACGTCTTTTACACTGTGACCTCGTTTTATTCGTTGATATATATAGTTATAAATTGTTTGAACACCTAATTCTACCCGGGTGACTCCCATGGTGAGCATTCGGTTTACATCTTCCACTTTACAGTAATCTGGTCTGGTTTCAAAGGTAATTCCCACGCATCTCACTTTTGAAGATTCATTGGATTGTTGGGCATCATCCAGAAGCACGTAATTGTCCGGGCCATAGTGGGTGATGGGTGTGTTTAAAATGTTTAGGGGTGTATTTAACAGATTTTTGTTTGATGTTTCGGAACCTGAATTTTCAGTAAATATGGGGGGATTGTTTTTCAAGGTTATTTGAGATTCTTTTAAACCAAAATCAACCATTGCTTCCAGGCATTTGGCCACAAACCATTCCTGATAACATAAAAAGTGTGCAGGGAAAGTTCCACCCATAATTATTAATTCTACCTTATCCAGGGGATGACCAATACTATTTAACTGACTTAAACGGTTGTAAACCTGTTGATACGGGTCAAAATGGTACATTCTTGCCCGGAGTGCTGCTGGCTCCTCTCCAGTGTAACTAGGAGGTGCATTCTCACTTTCAGGACAATATAAACATCTTCCATGGGGACAGTCCTGGGGTTGACACATAACGGCTACAATGGCCACTCCAGATATGGTTCGGGTAGGTTTTTTCATTAATACATCGCCCAGAATCTTTTTTTCGTCGGGAGTGGCATATTCCAGAATAAGGGAGTTGCTCATGAACTTTTCCAGTTTAAAGTCACGGCAAGCCTGATGTTTTGCTTTCTCTAGATCTTGCTTAGAATTGATTTTTCCCTGAAGTATCTGGTCTATTATGGTTCGGCAGGCATTTTCCATGGTTTTTATTCTCCATATTAAATTTATGGTTAAAATTGATATATTATAATTATTTTAGAATTCCTTTAATTTAGTAAAATATCAAAATTTCTTTAAATTCATTATCACATTCGTATTTACGTAAAATCTATTTAATGTCTTAATATTAACAATATCCTTATAACAATATCCTTATCTAAGCTTTATTCTTCATTAAATTAAGAACTTTCATAATATCTGTTTTGGATATTATTCCGACCAATTTATCATCTTCGACTACAGGTAAACGTCCTAAATCATTTTTAGTGATTTTTTCCAGTGCTATAATTACTTCTTCAGACGGACTGGTGGTTATAAGATTTTTACTCATTACCTCAGAGACCAGGAAATTTTTATTTCCTTTTTCTACACCTGATAAATCCTGGAAAGTCACAATCCCCTGTAAATCATTTCCTTCAGTGACAGGATAACCCATGTGTTTGTATTTAAACATTTTTTCCAGAGCTTCATCTACACTTATTTGGGGAGAAAGTGTTTTTACTTCAGAGGTCATTATATTCTGCACCTTGATGCCTCCTAAAAGTGATGAGATCATGGTGGCTTTGTATTCTTGATTAGCTCCAATGTAAATAAACAGGGCAATTAATATCAGGAAGAAATTTCCGAAAACTAAAATTCCCGAAATGGCCATAGCTATAGCAAAAATTTTACCAATGGAAACTGATAATTCAGTGGCCCGGAGATAATTCATTCTTTCTGCCAGTAGGGCTCTTAAAACTCTTCCCCCGTCCATAGGGAATGCGGGTAACAGATTGAATACTCCTAAAATCAGGTTTACCAGGGCAAATTGATATATGAATGCAGAAATGAACACTGGTAAAATGGATCCCGCACCTAAAAACACCAGATAAGATATTAAAGCAATTATCATATTGGTTAAAGGCCCTACTGAGGCAATGAATAATTCTTGCCGGGGTTTTTTAGGAATTTCGCCCATTTGGGCCACTCCTCCAATGGGCAGGAGTACAATTCGTTCAATACTCACCCCATAATGCTGGGCCACATAAGAGTGGGAAAGCTCGTGAATAACCACCGTGGCAAAAACCAGGGTTATTAAAACGGCTAATTCAAGAGGAATTACATTTAAAATAGCCATTAAATAAATAAAAAGTATTAATATCAAAAATGAGACATCCAATTCAATTGGAATTTCAAATACAGTGAGAATTCTCAATGATGTTTTCATATAGATTTATTTGTTTTATATACTCTAAATAATTTTAGAAATTAGATTATTGTCAAAAATTCGATGAATAATTTAAAATGATTAAATTTTTAATTTTAATAAGAATTAATAATAAAAAAAATAGTAAAAGTTAGTTTAACTAACTTATACTTAATTTGTTTTTTGTACTCAGTTAGTTACTTAATTTACTTAAATTTTCAAAAACTGATAATTAACTGATGTCTACTTTAAAGCGTGGTTCCAGTATTTTAGGAAGTTCTACCACCAGCACGGACCCTTCAAATTTGGCAGAAACTGCTTCAATGTTTATTGGTGCAGGAAGGGCTACTGATCGCGCGACTTTCCCTTTACTTCTCTCTTTAATGAGGTATTTTAATTTTGGTGCTTCCTCTACTGCTTCTTCTTCAATTACTTTTTCGATTTTTTCCTCAATCTCTTCTTCAAATTGAGCAGTGATTTCCACACTATCTTCAGTAACTTCTAAAGCCACGTCGTCTTTACCCAGATTAGGGAGGTCAACTTTTAAAATAAAGGTTTCTTCAGTTTCAATTAGATCAATTAGTGGATGTTCGGTGATAGTGGTGTAACTGGAAATGGTCTTACCCAGTTCTTCTTGTTTTCCTTTAAATGTGGATATTATATCTTCCAACATTTTTTCGGCCTGTGATTGAACTTTTTCGGCGTTTTCCTTAATGTCCTCTTTGGTTAAGCTGGATTCTTCCATTTTACCCTTAATCTTTTCCTGGGTCTCTAAACCTTTTTCTTTGACATCTTCTTTAATTTCTCCACCTTTTTCCAATGCTTTTCCCTTTAATTCTTTGGTTTTTTTCACCATTTTAAAATCCCCTTGATAAAATTATTCTATTTTAATACAATTTTATTTATTCAAAGCTTAACCCTTGAAAAACGGTTAATTTTGTTTTAATTTTGTATTTATACTCGTTTTTACCATTAATTATTATCAATTTCTTTATTTATATATTTGTATAATCAATTTGAGGTACATTTTTTCACTATCTGCACACACTAGAAGTTTTATAACAAGATATATCTTTTTAAAGTTACATAGTAAACGTGGTGTTTAAATGAAGGTAACCGATTTTTTAGGTAAGAAAGTTCTTGATAAAAATGCAATGGAAATAGGAAAAGTTTCTGAAATGGAAATTGATCCTTTAAAAGGTATCATTAAAACTATAACAATATCTAAAAGTGATATTTCTATTAAAACAAAGACTTTTATAATTTCTGTGGATGAACTTGATAAAGTAGGTGATTATGTTGTTATAACCCTGGCCAGTGAAGATACTGGTCAAAAGGAGGATACTGCTGAAACTGAATCTGTTTCTATTTCTCTGGAAAAAGATGAATAACTTTTTACTTTTTTAAGGTTTGAGGATAATTTAAGGAGACAATGAGTATGGAAATTCTTGATGGCCGGGGAAAACCGGTCAATGTGGGATTATTGGTTAGATACAGTGGAACTGGAACTACTGGTGAAGTTTCTGCCGTTAAATTAGAAGAAGATTTGGGATGGGTCCAGATAGACCATTCCGAGTTGTGGTATAACAGTGAATCCATGGAAGTGATGGGTCAAAATAACAATCATTCACAAAAATCTTCAAAAAATTTAAGTGCCACAGAAGCTTTAGAAAAAGCTAAAAAGAATAAAAAAGATCTTTCAGACGCTGCCATGGGTACAGGTACTTGTGATGGTGGAGGATAGATTTTCCTAATTTTTTCCAATAAATAATATTTTGAATATAATAATATAATAAAATCAATATAATATTTAAAATAAATATTTAATTAGCTATTTTATTCTATGTTATCCTATTCTACTATTCTATCCAGTGATTTGCTAATTCAAGCAATTATTTTTGAATTTCTTATTATTTAAAATAGGATAGGTATTTTTATTTTCCTTAACACATTTTAAAATCCTTTTTAATAAAATAAATTTATTCTAATTATTTATACCAGCAAAAAATTAATATAATTAATTTATTAATAAAATCATTAATATCCCTAGATTTATTTATTAATTAATTAACATTAAGCATGATTGTAATGACAATTTTAAAATTTTAAGGGTTTTTCTATGACTGAATATGATAAACAGATTTTAGAATCAGAAGATATCTGGAAATATGTTTTTGATGCTTTACCAGATCTAATTGCTATTTTGGATATTAATCACAAAGTTGTAAAGATTAATAAAGCCATGGCCAATCGTTTAGGTGTTTCTCCTGAGGATGGAGTTGGTTTAAATTGTTATGAAGTAGTACACCATACGGATTCGCCTATATTAAACTGTCCGCACTCTAAACTCATTGAAGACGGATCAGAACATACTGAAGAAGTTCAGGAAGACAATTTGGGAGGATATTTTTTGGTTACGGCTTCTCCTATTTTAGATGTTGAGGGAAAGGTTTTGGGAAGCGTACATATTGCCCGGGATATTACTCAACGGCGTAAAATGGAGAAAAAACTGGAAAAAACTTTAGAAGATAAGGAAATTCTCATGAAAGAAATTCACCACCGGGTGAAAAATAATTTGATGATGATTTCCAGTCTTTTAAATATCCAATCTCACTACATAAAGGACCAGGAAGTAAAGGATATTTTTGCCGAAAGCCAGAACCGGGCCAATTCCATGGCCCTACTTCACCAGGAACTGTATGAATCTGGAGATATGAAGGATATTGAGCTTTCCGAGTACTTGAGAACGCTTTCTACTGAAATTATGCATAGCTATAATTCTAAAAACAAACAAGTGGATTTAACTCTGGATCTGGAACCAGGAACCATTGATGTGGACCGGGCCATTCCCATTGGTCTCATAGCCACTGAAACCATCATAAACAGTTTTAAACATGCTTTTCCCCATGGAAATGGAAAAATTTTCATTAAATTTTATAAGGAAAAGGATTCTTTTGTTTTAATCATCTCTGACAATGGAGTGGGATTTCCTGATAATTTAGACTTTAGATCCCAGGGTAACATGGGAATGATGTTAATCAATGGTTTAATCAATCAAATTGATGGTTCTATTGACCTTAAACGTGAAAATGGGACCAAATTCATTATCAAGTTTAAAGATGAAGATCTTCATTAAGTTTAAGATGAATATGACTGATTTTTTAATATTTTTTAATATTTTTTTGTTTATTTGATTTTTAAATTTTAATTTTAAACTAAATTTTTGCAGCATTATACGAATTGACGCTTTAGAAATAATTAAATTGAATTTGTGGTTTAATTTCAGAAAATAAATAGTAATAATTGAAATAGAAGAAATGACTAATATTAATAAATAATTCAAGAGGGGATAGAATTGGAGGTGAAATTATGAATACTCTTTCAGGTATTTTAGCGATAATATTAGGTATTTTAGTAATTGCATTCCCTATATTCTCTGTATTCACAGTCAGTGTACTGGCTGGATTGGGAGTTATTTTTATAGGTATATGGTTGTTATCTTTGGGTTTTGGAGCATGGGGCCAAAGCAAAGGACTGGGTATAGCTTATTTGATTATGGGTATTCTGGCAGTGTTTGTGGGAATGGCCTTATTTGGTAATATCCTGGCATTAAGCTTCCTGGCCAGCTTCTGGTTATACTTCGGTGGTTTCTTCTTAATCATTGCCGGGGTCATGGGATTTTTCGCCCGGGAACACACCGTACACAAAGGATCCAATGCATTGATTATTGTAATGGGTATTATTTACATAATTCTAGGGGCTTATGCCTTAGATCCTTACTATCTGGCATTAATAATTGGTATTAGTCTAATTATTGATGGAATTACATTATTCTTTGTAAATCCTGCCCAAATGGCTGGAACTCCAGCGGAATAATTTATAAAATCCCCTCTTGTTTTATAAAATTATTTATCTTTTTTTTTTACATGGTTTAGAAACTTTAAAAATGATATTTAATCTTGGATTAAAATAAAGTATTTTTATTTATTTATTTATTCTTTTTTGAACTATTTTTAATGAAAAATTAAAAAATAATTTTAAAATAAACGTTTTTAGAAAATTTAATGTAAAATAGGATGTTTTGAATCTAGAAACTATTAAAATAAAATTAAATAAAAAAAATAAAAGGAATATTAGACGTTTTTATTCCTTTTGAAGATTATTTCCTCTTTTTAGAACTAAATATTCCACCTAAAACCATTAAAAAGGCCACAATTGCTGCAGCTATTGGAACACCAGTATGTTGCATTCCTACATCAGAACTGCTACCTGATTGAGCAGTAACAATTATACTTTCAGTATTACTGGCTAAATCCGGGTCGTAGGTAAGAGTAGATAAAACTGGTGAGATAGCATAGGTACCTTTGGCCAGTACTTTAGTCCATACATTCAGATATGGGTCAATTACTCCTAAATCCCCCAGATACCAGGTAATGGTACTGGTAGATGCGTCGTAAGTGAAAGTTCCACTCTCAGCTATGGCCTTAATGAACTGCAGGCCTTTTGGTATTTTCAAAACCATGGTGGTGTTGTAAGCAGTTCCCGGACCGTTATTTCCCACTTTAAAAGTGATTTTAACAGTGTCCCCTACTTTAGGATTTTTATTGTCCACTAAGGTTTTGAGATACAGGTCTGATTGCTGGCCTTCTATGGCATGTAAGGAAGCGGTTGAATTTTCTTCAAAACCCCAAATACCAATGTATAGGGTCCCGTCCTTGTTAATGGAAGGTATTCCATAAACAGGATAATTGTATTTCCATTTTTCGGTTCCATCTGGATTAAGGGCTATTAAAGGACTTCCTAATGATGCTAAATAGATAGTACCATCAGTTCCTATGGCCTGGCTGCTGAATCCTTCTCCCAGTGTCGGTTGAGTGTAATTCCATAATTTGGTTCCATTTGGGCTGAATGCATGCAGATTGTTAAATGCGTCTTCATCGTTCGTTCCAAACATGGTACTGAGATAGACCACGCCGTTGGAAGCAACTGAAGGAAGACTGATTACAAAATTATGGGTTCCATCATTAATGGTTTGCATCCATTTAACAGTTCCGCTTGGATTGAAAGCATATAAGTGCACTTCTTCGATTTCATCAATTAATGAGGTTACTGCAGCGTATATGGTTCCATCAGGCCCTACTGCTGATCCCCAACTGGCTGATCCTATTCCCCATGACTTATAAAGATTTTCAGTAAAGGTATAGTTCCATTTCAAGGTCCCGTCTGGATTAATGGCATTTAGAACGCCGTAATAATTGGATGGTCTTGATGTAAAGCTTTCAATTAAGGTCGGTTCAAAATTTCCTGTTTCAAAGTATGATCCCACATAAAGGGTTCCATCCTGGGCTACTGAGTTGAAAAAGGTGTAGATAATGTCTTCCATCCCATGATTGATTTTATAAGTCCATTTTAGGGTTCCGTCTGGGTTTATAGAATATATTTTGGCAAAGTCATTGTCGTCGTCATAGAGGTTTAATCCTACATTGATGCTTCCGTCTTTTCCAATAACTGGATAGGACGCTACATTAGATTCATATTCTCTAAAAGTATATTGCCAGCGTATAGTTCCATCAGGATTAATGGCAGTTAGAACTGGAACTTCGTAGTCACTCATAAGGTATATGAGTCCATTATCGCCTATAGTTGGGGCAATTGTACTGTACAGATTTTCAAAGGTCACATTCCATTTCACGGTTCCATCGGGATTGAGGGCATATAAAGTACCGGTTTCATTTTCGGTACTGACGAAATATATGGTTCCATCAGATCCGATGGTCTGACCACCAACTCCATTATCGCCACTGGTGTTAAAAACCCACTTGGTTGTGTTGTTTTGAGGTCCCAGGTTTTTAGACTGGCCGTTGGTTTGATTATTGGCAAAAATGTCAGGCCAGATAGGATTAGATTTGTTTAGGGTGTAATTGGTATTGTTGTAAACTGGATTAGTTTCATTTACTGGCGCAGTTATAGCCATGGCCGGAGATAATGAAACAGTACATATAATGAAAATCAGAGCAAAAACGGCAATATTATTGGCTTTTCTTTTTTTGTCTATATTTTCACCTCCTTTTTTTAATCATTTTTAATAATCAGAGATTTAATCAAAATAGTTATAGTTGTTTAATCAATTTAATGATTAACTAAAAGGCAGTTTGCCTTAGAAAAATAGTTAAATAAACCCCCAATCATTATTACAATTTATTACTTGAATGTAGATTAATATATAATTTTTGAATTGATGTTAGCAAAAATTATAATGTTTTGCCTTTATTTGACTTTTTTTGAGAGGTTTTGACCTTAATAACGCCTTAAATATGATTTTAATAGTAATTCTTTAATTGATTTTTAAATGAAATATTTATATATGAAATCAATCTTATTATACATACCGACCGTCGGTTTTTAAGGAGATATTATGTCTAAAAGAGAACCTAAAGAAAAGCGTATTAATGATATAACCGCTGCAGCTATGGATGTTTTTTTAAAAAAAGGATATGAAGGTACTACCATGGAAGCCATAGCGCAGGAAGCAGGAGTTAGCAAAGGTGGCCTTTATCATCACTTTCAAAGTAAAGACATGATTTTGATGGTGGTTAATCAAAAAATGAGTGGGAAAATGGAGGAAATACTACTTAAAGCCTCACAATGCAGCAGCGTAAAGGAAGGAATATTATATTATATAGAAAATTACATTCGCTTCTGGATAGAACACCCTAAAGAGACCAGCTTTCTCTTTTTATCACTGGCCAAGGTTCTGGATAATCAAGAGCTTTTAAATTATTATCATGACTACACAGTTGATTACATGAACTATTTTGAGGAAGCATTTACCATGGGAATCCAATCGGGTGAATTCATTCCTCACAATGTTAAAACAAGTGCCATTACCTTGATGGCGGCCCTGGATGGAATTTTGAGCTACATGATCTTTGATGAGAACCTGGTTCTGGAGGAAGTGGTGAAACATTTCCAGGAAAAGTTTATCAAACCAGTTGAAGCTGTTTAAGATTTTTAATTGGAGTTATTAGTGATTAAAAGTGATTAAAATTAATTAAATTAGGAGTGATAAAATGCCCAATGAATTAACAAAAAATCAGAATATTGATCTTTATTATTTTTCAGGAACTGGAAATACACTTTTAGTTGCTAAAAAGATGGTGGAAACTTTCAAAGATAATGGCATTGAGGCGAAATTACTGAAAATTGAGGATTCTAATCCAGATGATGTCAATTTAGAACATACCATTGGTTTAGGTTTTCCCGTGGCGGAATTATCCACCTATGAATTTGTTTGGAAATTTATTAAAGCACTTCCAAAAGCTGAAGGAACAAATATATTCATGGTGGATACTTTAGGAGGATTTTCCGGAGGAATCGTAGGGCCATTAAGAGAAATTGTTAAAAAGAAAGGATACAATCCTATTGGGGCCCAAGAAATTATTATGCCTCCTAATATCTTTTACATACAGGATGAGGCCATTAATAAAAAGAAAGTGGAAGCAGGGCTTGTGGAAGCTGAGAAATATGCTCTATCTATAATTAATGGTGAATCAAAATGGGGAAGAGTACCCTTAATTTCAGACATGCTTTATTATACTTCTATTATTGGTTTAAAAATAACTCACTCTGATTTAAATCAAAAATACTTTCATCTGGCTCCGGATGAGGAAAAATGTAATAAATGCGGCCAGTGTGTTAAATTGTGCCCTATAGACAACATAACCATGGAAGAAGGGGAATTTCCAGTTAATTTAAAAGATTGTGTTTATTGTTTAAGGTGCACGTCTTTTTGCCCTAAAAAGGCCATTCAGTCACCTTTTAATTACAAAGGAAAGACCTATAGGGCGGTGAAGGCCAAAGAAATACTGGAATAGTCCCTTTTCATTATTTCTTTTTTCATTAAATATTTTTATTTAATTCATTCAATAGGCCGTGGATTAAATCAATACTTCAAATCAGGGGATTTTACAAAAATTAATATTTCATTAATAAAAAAATATTAATGGATGTTTTAATATGCAATCTAATTTAGAAGACAAAAATATGGACATTGAATCTGTGGCTAATGTAGCAAAAGAAGATATTAATTCACTTAAAGCTTTATTGGATGGGATTTTATCCAAGGATGATATTGTTAGATCCAATTCCTTTGAAGCATTACTGTTTTTGAGTAAACTCAGCCCGGAATTACTATATCCCCACTGGGATTTTTTTAAAGAAATGCTTTACAGCAGTAATAATTACTCTAAATATATCGCGGTTTATATCCTGGCTAATTTAACTGTCATTGATGGTGAAAACAAATTTGAAGAGGTATTTGAGGATTATTTTGCTCTGCTGGGCGGTACTCGGGTCATGATATCCTCTCATGTGGCTTTAAATTCGGCAATTATCTTTAGAAACAAACCAGAACTCCAATCATACATTGTGGATCAACTCCTGAATATTGATCATATTCATGAGGGTAAACAGACTGAAATGATAAAATCTTATGTAATTGAAGCTCTGCAGGATATTTATCCCCAGAACGAGAATAAAACGATTATTCGGGAATTTGTTGAAAATCAAATGGATAGTAAAAGTCCTAAAACCCGGAAAAAAGCAGGCGAGTTTCTGGATAGATGGGGATAATATTTCAGGATTTAATTCATCTATTAATCATCAAAGATATAGGCTCCCATACCTAAATCACCAGCATACCAGCTTTTATGAATTAATTTTCCTTTTTTATCATCGGCTGCACCAAAAACAGTTAAAAGTGGCATGAAATGGTCAGGATAAGGATGGGCCCTCTCAGGGTACGGCGATATTCTTCTATAGTTTAAAAGGGAATCTTCATCACCACTAGTGACAGCACCGCTTAACCATTCCTCAAAATCAATGGCCCACTGGTCTGGTTGAGCACCAGCTCTAAAAGAAGCATAACCCAGAGGATGCACCGCCCCACCACTTCCCAGAATAAGTATTCCCTCATTTTTTAATTCACTGATGGCCTTTCCTACATTTAAATGTTTCACCGGGTCCATGTGGTGCTGTATGGATAATTGAATAACCGGAACATCAGCTTCTGGAAACATGAGCATTAGGGGAACCCATGTTCCGTGATCCAGGCCCCGATCATGATTTTTCAAAGCTTCCAGACCGGAATCTTCTATCATGTTGTACGTTTCTTTGGCCAGTTCTGGAGAACCAGGGGCCCAGTACTTGATTTGATAGAGTTCTTCAGGGAAACCATAAAAGTCATGTATGGTATTGGGTGAGGGATTGGTGGTCACTTCTGGAATAGAAGTTTCCCAATGGGCTGAAATACATAAAACGGCCTTGATATTTTTATATTTTACTCCCAACTCTTTCAGGAATGTTCTGGCCGGAATGTCTTCCAGGGGCAGGGATGGGGCCCCGTGGGATATGAATATTGGTGGGATTGATTTGGACATGATATCACCGATTTTTATTGATAGTATATTGATTATTATAGTAAAAATATTCTATTAACAATAATTTGAATAACCGAAACTATTTATACTCTAAAAACAATCATCTATTTCAGGTAATTCCTGGGGGCCTGCACCCTTTTTGGCTGCACACGAGCTCACGTTCCGAAGGCCCCCAGGTACTGAAATATTAATTTTAACTTCCTTTATTTCTAAATGGGCTTTTATTATCCTCTTTTAATACAACATGACTCATATTAAATCTATTTTAAATAATAATCGTATTTAACCCATAATTTAATTATTTAATACATTATAATAAATAGAAAAAAGGGATAATGAGAAAAATCAACTCGAAAAAGGGCCGGGGAAAATTAGGAGTCTTACAACCTCTCCTGGGCCAATGGGTGGCTACTGATGAAACATCAATGGGCCCGGTAAAATGCACCAGAACTTTTGAAAAAGTGCTCAGTGGTAAGTATATTCAACTAACTGCTCTCTGGGAGTATGAAAAAGGTTCTTATTATGAAGAAATTGCTTATTATGGTAAATGTAGCGAGGCCGATATATGTTTCTGGTCCTTTACCAGTGATGGTAAGCATTCCCAGGGCAGTTAGCAGATGTAAGTGATATTCATCCTGATGCTATTGGTTTTGAAGCTCAAATGGATGCGGGACTGGCCCGAATGGCCTACTGGCCACATGAGGATGAAGGAATTAATTGGGTAGTGGAATCAAAGACTAAAAAAGGGTGGAACCGTTTTACCCAGCACCATTATCTTCCTTTAGTAAAAATTTAAAATAAAAATTTCACAAAAATCAATATAAAAAGACATATTCTAATCTAAACACTCTCATCCTGCACACTAACGCAGAAACGGCAGAGAGCGCTGGGGGTATTAATTTGTTTTTCCTTAACCGGACAGTAATAAACTCCTTTTTCATATTTTAAAACAAAACCACCAGGAAATCTGGTTCCCACCGGGTGAATGGACTCTTCTCGAACAAAAGCGGTGTAGGTGGCCACTATACGGGCAATCTTGTGAAAACACAGTTCGCTATGGCTGGTGGCCTCATTTTTTTGCTGTTCCAAAATACCTAAAAAGTCTTTTAATTGGTTAGTATCCACCAGGCCCGGGTAATCTTCTTTATCTTCTTTAATGTCTTTTATTCTAATGAAAAATGCCCGGGTAAACCGTTCTATGTAATCTTTTTGTTCCAAGACCGGCATGAACCGGGCATCTTCATTTAGATAACCCGTAGCATCCATAATCTCCTTTATATGGATATTGGAGGCCTCTTTTTTTAGAATTTGCAGAAGCTCCATTTTAGTGAGGGGAATGGAAAAATCAATGCGGTCAATTTCAGGTAGCATAATAATCACTGTATAATTTTTGACGCTTAAAATTCTTTATAACTTATTAAAAAATCCCATTAAACACTCGCGTCTTGTTCAGCTATACAAAAGCCACAAACAGCTCCTGGATTGTCTTTTTGACTTTCTTTCACGGGACAAGTGTATATTTTGCCTTCTAATTTAACTTCAAAACCTCCAGGAAATGGCGTTCCTGGGGGGTGGACTGGTTCTTCCAGAACAAAAGTGGTGTAAACCGATATTATCATGTAAATTTTAAAAAATGAATGATTAAAATCTTCATTTATGTCATTAGTTGCTTTTTGTTCTTTTAACAAATCGAGGGCAAATTTTAACTCGTTCTGGTCTAATTCTCCTTGATAAAGAGCATTATCATTTTTCAAATCCTTTATACGTAGTATAAATCCATCTATATATGATTTTACGAATTTTTTCCGGTAATCTGCCTGTATATAGCAAGCATCCTCGTGAATAAAATTACTGGCAGAGATAATCTCCTCTATGCCTATGGGATGGGCCTCTTTTTTCAGGATTTTTAACAATTCTTCTTTAGAAATTTCTTTTTCCCAGTTTAAGTCCAGCATAAAATCACTATTTTTATTTTATAGATTAATTAATGGTAAATTTTAATTAAGCTTAACCTATTCACCTCGGGCATATCTCACAATAGATGCTGAAAGTTTAGGCCCGATACCATCCACTTTCTGGAGTTCTTTCTCAGTAAATGGTCTTAAATCTTCTCCAAAGGTTTTAACCAGGGCCCGAGCACGTTTCCTTCCCAATCTTTTAACTCCCAGTACCAGCGGAATAAGCTCATCTTTCACACCATAATATAACCGGGCCGATAACATTTCCAGGTCCCGTGAGTGGGCATAAATGCCCATAACCTCGCACATATTTTTAAAGAACTTCACCAGAAGCGAGGCTTCATAGGCAGCTCTCCGGGTGGTGGCGGCATAGACATGGAAGGCATTTTCTATCTCATATTCGTTTCTTTCGTCAATCCACTCCATAAGAGAGGCCGTGGTGGCCTCTTCATTGCGCATGTCCACGGCAAAGATGCCTTTGGCTGATAATTTCTCCCGGACAGGATCCTTACTTTTACGGCCTTTAAATGATATCAGGGGCATGTCTGGAGTACGGCACATCCTGTAAATTAACTGGTTGATGTCCAGTTCTTCCATCTGAGTGGCGTACTCTTTTAATTTAACTGCAGTCTCCACGGTGTAATTGGATTTGGCAATGAGTAGTCCCAGAGCAGTGGCCTTCAATCCTTCAGGGGTGGCCTGTAAAATGCCATTTTGCATTAGAAAGCTAATGGCATTGTTAATTTCAAATTCCAGGCTATCAGCAGCAAAAGCACTCATATAGGGATTGTTTTGCATCTGGTAGCCGTAAAATGTTTTATTAAAGAATTCTTGAATCTCCACTGGATTTTTGGCCAGGGTAGAGGCCACCTGAGCAATAATCTGTCTGTAAACTGCGTCCTTGTTTTCTATGAGCTTGGAATTGGTTGCTTCCACTTCTCCATTAACATAGTACTCTTGCAGGTTATAGGCTTCATCCAGGGTCTTGGCAATCAAGTAAGAGTAACCCACATCGTCGTACTGGGGCCTACCTGCCCGGCCAGACATCTGTTCATAATCAAATACAGGAATGTTTTGCGGTCCCTGGGAAGTCCAACGGGTGTAATCCCGGATAACCACACTCCTTGATGGTAAATTAACCCCATACATTAAACTAGGAGTGGCAGTAATCATTAATAAATTCCCTAAACGGAATTCATCCTCAATTATTTCTTTTTGTTCATTAAAAAGCCCGGCATGGTGGAAAGCTACTCCGTTTTCCGCACTTTCCGCTAATTTAAGACAGATGGAAGTGGGTCGGGTTCCTTTCTTTTTAGGAACCTCCAGAATCTTGTCTGCAACTTCCTTAAATGCTTTTTTCTTATCTCGGGGAACTTTACGCTTTATTTTACCAGAAACGTATTTAGCCAGTGATTCTGTGAAAAGACGGGTGGAAACAAAGGCCAGGGCCTGGGCATTATCTTCAATTGATTTTTCCAGGATTTTTACAATAACATCGTTCTTATTTTTAGTATTGAACATCTCGGTATTGAGAACTTCCTTGTGCAGAGGCACCGGACGGTAATCATGTTCCACCACTTCAGCATCCAGCCATCCGCAAATCTCTTCCATATTCTTTAAGGTGGCGGAAAGGGCAATTATTCTCATTCCCGGGTTTATAATATTGGATCGGGTGATGGCACATTCTATGGTAGGTCCCCGGGAGTATTCTCCAATCATGTGGAATTCATCTACAATCAGCAGATCCACTTCCCGGAGGGTGTTCCAGGAAAACCGGGTAATAGCATCAAATGATTCAAAAACCATTACTGAAAGATCAGAAGAGTTAGGATGACGTCCCACCTTAATTCCATGTTCCTCAAAGGCCTTAAACTCCTTTATCTTTTCATTCTGGATGGAAATTAAAGGAACAGCATAAACCACCTTTCCGCCGTCCATAAGGGTTTTTAAAGCAGCCATCATTCCCAGCAGGGTTTTTCCACTGGCTGTGGGAATGGCCACAATGAAGTTTTTATTCTCTTCCAGATATCCTGATTCAAGAACGGCCTTTTGGGCAGGATTTAATTGTTCTATATGTGGATAACAGCCCTGTAAAATTTCTCTTAAAGAATGATCTAGTGTTTCCATGGTAATCAGCGTTGATTATTAACAAATTTTTATTATTTTTACTAATCTATGAATTTTTAAATGCAGTTTAATAATTTGATTAATCTATAATTTTTAAGCTTAAATTAATTTATTTGTAATTCATTTAAAATATTTTAAAATCAATAGAAGGATTATAGAATGCCAGAATAAATTATTAAAAAATAATATAAACTATTTTATATAATATTCTATAAAATATTCATTTACCTTTTGTTTTTTCTACTACCTTTATTTCTTCTATTCTGGTAGTAGGGTACTGACCGTTTTCATCCTTTTCCACACTTTTTACCATGTCCCAAATGGTTAAAAGGGCAACGCTAGCTCCGGTAAGTGCTTCCATTTCTACCCCGGTCTTCCCAGCACATTTAACACTTACCGTGGTCTGGATACTTTCTTCATCCATTTCAAAGTCCACTTCAATCCCGGTGATACTCAGGGGATGGCACAAAGGAATCATCTGAGAAGTGTTTTTAACGGCACTTATCGCGGCAATCTGGGCAGTAGTAAGGACATTACCTTTCTTAATTTCTTGATTTTGAATTAAATCAATTGTTTTTTGACTTAATATTATCCGGCCGGTGGCGGTGGCACTTCTTTTTACTGATGGCTTTTCGCCTACTTCTACCATGTGCACACCCTTAGAGGTAAGGTGAGTAAAATCTTTTTCTTGCATAATATCCCTTTTAAGATCAAGTATTAATTAATATTTTTAATGATTTATATTAGTTTTATGGGGTTAATAAGGAATTTCAACATCAGCAAATTCTTGAGCTCTTGCACGAGCCATTAATCCCATTTTTTCCATTATTTCCGGATTTTTAGTGATTTCATCCAAGGCCTCGGCCAGAGCCACGGGATCTTCTGGTTCTACCAGTATACCGGTTTCATTATTTACCAGTTCAGGGATTCCTCCCACTTTGGTGGCCACCACTGGTTTTCCACTGGCCATTCCTTCTAAAAGTGCTATTCCAAAACTTTCACTCACGGAAGGCAGAACCATCACATCTGCATCTGGTATTAGACCATCCACATCGCTGCGAGGCCCGGTGAAGAAAACATCATCCATATTTTCGTACTCGGCCATTCCTTTAAGGTCCTGAAGCAAGGGACCCCCTCCAACAATAACCAGTTTGGCATCTTCTTTCATGAGTTTCTTGGCCCGAAGCAAATGCTTTACTCCTTTTTGAGGTACCAGATTGCCCACAAATAGAATAACTGGTGTATCACTTCCAATTCCCAGCTCTTTTCTCAAATGGCCGGTGTTTTGTGGATTGAACTTGTCTGTGTCTACTCCATTCCAGGTAATTTTAAGTTTCTTTTCCAGATGGGGTATTCCCATATCCAGAACTTTCTCCCGAACCGCTTCGCTGACTACAAACACTCCAATGGCATGAGAGAGTATCAACTTAAAGATAGGCCTTAAAACACGATTGGAGGATAATAAAAAAACATCAGAGCCATGAAGTGTCACGCAAAAAGGTACTCCGGTAAACATACTGGTCATCAATCCAATTAAACCTGGAGGAGAAAGATAGTGGGAGTGAATAAGATTTATATCGTACTCCCGCACCATCTGAATTAATTTCCGGGTTCCATTAATGGAAAATACTAATCCCCGTAGGCCCTTTGATATTAGGGGCGGAAGCAGATTCTGTGTGTATCCCTTCAATGGACTGCACATCTTCATGGGGATAAGTAAGTACATATACTTCATCTCCATTTTCTACCAATTTTTTGGATAATAAATAAACGTAAGAAGAAATTCCACCAATGTGCGGCGGGAAATGGCCAACCATAGCTATTCGCATTTTTTCACCTTAATTAGTTAATTTGATATGTTAACTGATATGTTAACTCAGTCTTTAATGATTATTTAACTAAATTATTCAATTAGGGTAAATATTTATGATAATTATAATTTATGAAATTTCGTGAAATTTTCATAAATATTTAATATCTAGAATATTATAGTTTTAGTTTTATAACTATTGGCCTGGATTCAGAACGGTTCCATTCATTCTGACAATAATCACTTCTACTTCTAAGTGATATCGTTCCTTAATATTATCTTTAATAGCCGCGGCAATGCTTTTAAATACTTCTTTTTCATGACCGGTCTGTTTTAAAATATCCACCATGTCTTCAGTGGTTTTGGAATAAAAAATTTCCTTCAGAGTATTATGAGAAGCTCCGGCCAGGGCGGCATGGGCAGTTATTATCTCCCTACGGCCGTCAGCTACACTGTGTTTGGTATTAAAAATACCTCCAGCAATTTTCACCAGTTTACCGGCATGGCCAAATAGTACAATCTTTTTAACCTTCTTTTCTAGGGCCTGTTCCATCATGTAACCCACATAATTGCTCATGTGAATTATCTGATCTTTTTCTACATCCATTGACTTAAGGGCCAGTTTTTCTCCAATATTACCTGGTACGAATATTAATTCTTCATAACCCAGACCCAGAGCCACATCTAGCTGACAGGCATTTGCTTTTTTAAATGATTCCAGAGACATGGGCCGGGCAATTCCAGTGGTTCCTAATATAGAAATACCATTAATGATTCCCAGGCGGGGATTCATTGTACGGGAGGCTACTTTTTCTCCCTGGGGAATGGATATAGTCACCAAAGCTCCTTTTCCTGTTGGTAAACGTGTTTCCAGATTCTCCCGGATCATTTTTTGAGGCACAGGGTTTATGGCGGGCTGGCCCACTGGTATTTGAAGTCCTGGTTTGGTAATGATTCCTACACCTTTTCCTCCTTTAATAATGATGCCTGGTTGAGTGGTTAGTTCTACTTCCACCCTAATTTCCAGGTTTACTGTAACATCAGGATCAGGATAAGGTTTTTTTATCACTGAAGCTTTTCCAGAGGTTTTAGAAATTTTTTCAGCACATTGAATTTCTATTTCTAATGTTCCAGTGGGAATACTAATTTTTACGAATTCCGGGACTTTATCTTCAATTATTGTTATAAGGGCGGCTAATGCGGCTGCAGTAGCAGCACTACCTGTAGTAATCCCAAAAGATGCCCCTTCATCAGTTATATTCATTAAAAAAAGTCCTTAAATAGTTTAAAATAAAAATAAGTAATATTTAGAATAATGTTAATTATTCTTTTAATTCTTCTTTTAGAGCAGCCATAAGTTCTTCTTTGCCTGGTGCACCGACGAACTTCACTACGCCATTTATGGCAACGGCCGGAACCGCCATGAGTCCATAATTCACAGCTTTTTCTCGATCTTGCATGATATCGACTTTTTCTATCTCAATAGAATCTCCAAGATCTTTTTTGGCTTCTTCTACAACTTCCACAGCCATAGGGCAGTAAGGGCATGTAGGTGATGTAAATACTTCGATTTTAACAACCATGTTTTAACCTCCGTATGAGAATTGTAATAACCTATAATTTCTATTAATTCTATACTATTTTCTACAAACATGAGATCCTAATTAATCTCATAATTGTATAAAATTATTCTATAAAGAAATTTAAGCAATTTAACATGATTATTTAGTTTATAATCATTTAATTAATTCCTTTTTAATTATTCCTTTAAAGAAATTTAGTACTTAATGTTTAATTTATGTTTTATAATTCCAATAGAAATTATATATTGTTTTTATTTGCTCTTTTTGAATAAATACTTATCTTAAATTTGTTTTTATAATGATTTTCCATGATTTAATTTTGAATAAATACTTATTCTTTATTATATTCCTATTTGTTAATTATATTTTAATAATTCGTTGGAGAAATTTTTAAAAAAAATATAGGAATTAAAGGTATCTGGCTGCAGAGCTACTGTTTACATTGCTATTTTCCATTCCCAGACCAATGGAATATCCTAACTGGGAGGTTATTCCGCTTAATATTTTTTGAAAGGTAGTGGGGGGTGACATAGTAATTACCTGGTAAGAATCACCTATTCCAGCTATATCTGCTGCTTCTTGAATGGCCTGATCTTTACCACCTAAAGAATCAACCAGTTTGAGCTTTAAGGCCTGTCTTCCGGTGTATATTTTTCCTTCAGCAATGCTTTTCACATAATCTTTGGTTAAATTTCTGTTTTGAGATATAATGGAAATGAAATAATCGTATTCTTCATCAATCATGCTCTGTAGCATTTTCTGTTCATCAGGAGTTATATTTCTGTAATCGGCACCCATGTCCTTGTATTGTCCTGCTTTAAGGGCATATTTATTGACTCCCATCTGCTGGTACATGTCTGATAGGTCGGTTAGCTGTAAAATTACTCCAATACTACCTACCCAGGAAGAAGGACTGGCCACAATTTTATCTGAAGCTGAAGATGCTAAATAAGCTCCTGATGTTCCAGTATCACTTATCCAGGCAACAACTGGTTTTTTTGAGTTTTTAATGGCCTGCATTATTTCTTCGCTGGCCACAGGAGTTCCACCAGGACTATTAACATCTAGTACAATGGCACTGATTGATATATCGTTATTGGCTTCTTGAATCAGACTATTTATATCGTCAGGGTTGGTATATGAGCTGCTATCGCTGGTCCCGTAGGCTATTTGACCATATACTGGTATAACTGCCACAGTATCACCTAATGCAACATTACCTGATCCCATAGTTTCAGATCCTAAAAAAGCAGTTGCCATGATTAATATTATAAAAACTGACACCAGCCCTCCCAGGACTCCAATGATTATTTTGGTGTTTTTGTCCATTTTATCACTTAGGAGCAATTATTATTTTATCAGTATGACTATTTTCGAATTTTGAATGGAATAAATATCATTCATTTTCCCATAATTCAAATTTAATATTATTTAATTTTAATTTATAAAAAATATAAACCATATAATCCTAATTATAATTTATTGAGTTAGTTGATTCATATTTAAATTTCCATAGTATTAATCTTAAAAAATTCAAAGTTCTAAATAAAGTTCTTAAATTCAAAGTAATTATTCATAACTATAATAATTATTTTTTGCTAATCATATATAAAGCATGAGATAGTGATATAATAATTCCATAACTTTTCCTTGATACTATTCTACTATTATAAAAAATTCGGAATTAATTTGGAATTATTATAATATGGAATATTTCAGCAACAGGTGATAAATTTGAAGAAAACAGTGAGATCTCCAGGATCTGCTACAGTTATCAACGCTATATCAACCGGAAGTGGATCTGCTTTCGGTATTAAACTTTATGTAACTGCTGAAGTTGAATTAACTTCATCTAAAATTGAATGCACTTCTGAGAGAACAGTTAATCCTAAATTGATGGAAATATGTGTAAATAAAGTAATTAATCACTACTGCGTCGATACAGGAGTTAAAGTTCACACAGATTCAACCTTACCCGTAGCTTCAGGCCTTTCAAGCAGCAGTGCAGCTTCTAATGCTGTAGTAATGGCCACATCTGCTTTAATTTCAGAACAATTTGACCTGGAACCAATGAATGATCTGGAAATACTAAATACTGCCATAGATGCTTCACTGGAAGCTGGTGTTACCATAACTGGTGCATTTGATGATGCCAGTGCATCCTATTTTGGAGGACTCACCATAACTAATAATATGGAGAGGAAAATTATCCAGAGAAAGGATATGGAAAAACAAAACATATTAATATACATGCCTGACAGAAAGTCACTGACCGCACAATCAGATGTAGACCGGATGAAACTTCTGTCCCCCTGGGTAGATATGGCCTATCAAAAGGTTGTTCAGGGAGATATTTATGAAGCTCTCACTTTAAACGGAATATTGTATTGTGCTGCTCTTGGATTCGATTCAAACATCGCACTTGATGCTTTGGATGCTGGTGCACTGGCATCGGGCTTATCAGGAACTGGTCCGTCTTTTGTGGCGGTGGTAACTGATGAATGTCAGGATAGAGTTCATGAAGCTTTGAATAATTATCCCGGAAGAGTTATTGTAACGCAAGTAGATAACACTGGTACCAGGGTGGTATAATGGACGAGTCCCAGGCACTGAAGCTTCTTCAAGAATCAAGAGAAAAGATTGATATCATTGATACAGAAATAATTACTTTAATCAGTAAAAGAACTGATCTGGCCAAAAAAATAATCGATGCCAAAATTATTTTAGGTATGGAGATTCAAGATAAGAAGCGAGAAGAACATATTCATGAGAAAACTCGCAAAATTGCCAGAGAATTTCAGATTGATGAAGATATGCTCAGTCAAATAATGAAAATATTGACTGACATAAATAAAAAAAAACAAGAACAATTACTAAGGAGGAAATAAAATGGGAAATATAAGAACTTCACATGTAAAAAGATTGTCTAAAGAACTAATCGAAACTCACGAGGGTAAATTTACCACTGATTTTGACGAAAACAAAAAGCTTGTAGAAGAGTATTCTTCCGTAAGTACCAAGCACTTACGAAACAAAATCGCCGGATACGTCACCCGGTTAGTTAGAAACGAATCAAGACAAGCTTAATTATTGTTATTGCTGTTTTATATTGTTATTTGCCGAGTATTGATTTTTTCAATTCAATGCAAATAATCATAAAACATATAATAACCTAGTATAATCATTAATAAGTTTTTTAATGGTTTTAAAATATTTTTAAGCTTTTAATTAATGTTAATTAATTAAATTTATTTAACATTCTAACTATATTTAACATATCTAACGATTTTATAAATTTTTATAATATTTTACAAATTTTACGATAATTTAATTATTAGTCACAAAGGTTGTGAAGGTTAATGGAATTAATAGTGGCCAAATTTGGAGGAACATCCATAGGGAACGGTAAAAGGATTAAACAAGCAGCTCAATCAGTAGTTAATGAATATATGAAGGGAAAGAAGGTTGTGGTAGTTGTTTCTGCCATAGACAAAACTACTGATGAACTGCTTCACATAGTTGATGAAGCTATGGAAGATGCTGTTACCGAAAAACAACTGGCGGAAATTGTTTCTATGGGTGAAATGACCAGTGTACGCATATTCTCATCTGCAATTGAATCCATTGGAGTAAAATCTGAATATGTGGATCCTTTTATGGACCAATGGCCTATCATAACTGATAACACTCTTTTAAGTGCTAAAGTAGATTTTAAAGCCACAGAAGATAAATCTCAGGAACTGATGAAAATGATGGATCAGGGTATCATTCCAGTGGTCTGTGGTTTTCTGGGAAGAGACCCTGAAGGTTACATTACTACTTTAGGAAGGGGAGGAAGCGATATTACTGCTTTCCTTTTAGGGCATTGTCTGAATGCTGATGATGTAATCATTGTTACTGATGTCGGTGGGGTTATGTCCACCGATCCTAATAAGCTACAAAGCGCCCAAAAATTGGATAAAATTTCAGTGGAAGAAATGAGGGACTTGGCTACTCATGGGGCCCAGGTACTGCATCCTCATGCCCTGAAATATAAAGATCCAAAAATTAATGCTAAAATTATTGGATTTGACCATGGAGATCTTTCTGCTCATGGAACAGAGATTATAGGTCCATCAAAAAATGAAATGCTTAAAACGAGCACTTTAAGCTCGGATCCCATTTCAGTTATAGCTGTAGTTGGAGAAGAAATTCTAAATAAACCTGGTGTTTTAGCAGAATTAACAGATATACTGGCAGAAAATGAAATCAATATATTTGGAATCTCAACTGGTCAAAATTCTATTACTGTATTTGTAAATAAAAAAGATGCTGATGAAGCTCATCGTATACTGCATGATGTGGTGGTTAAAAACGATAATTTGAGTTCTCTTTCACTGGGAAGAGAAATAGCAATGATTAGCATAGCCAGTCCAGATTTCATTGATACTCCAGGGATCATATCTGATATTACAGAGCCTCTCAGAGCTAACAATTTGAATATTGTGGAAATATCATCTTCACAGACATCAGTTGTGATTTTTGTAGAGTGGAAGGATGGCGAAAAAGCTTATGAACTAGTAAGGAGTGTCTTGGAATGAGTTTTGAAGGTACTATTGTGGCCATGGTGACTCCATTTACCTCAGATGATGAGGTAGATGAAGAAGGCATGCGCGAAAACATAAATTATCTAATAGAAAACGGTGTAAATGGGATTTTAGCTGCTGGAACTACCGGTGAGTCAGCTACAATTACTCATGAAGAACAAAGGAACATGATTGATGTTCTCATAGATGAAGTAAATGGAAGAGTTAAAACCATTGCTGGAGCAGGTAGTAACTCAACCAAAGAAGCTTTAGGTCTGGTAAAATACGCCGAAAATGCTGGAGCAGATGCTGCACTGGTTATTACTCCTTATTACAATAAACCACAACCACATGGTCTGGTTGAACACTATAAAATTCTGGCCCAATCTACAGAAGTCCCTATAATTGTTTATAATGTCCCTTCAAGAACCGGTACTGATATTGACGTGGATTCTATCGGCCAAATCGCAGGAATCGATAATATAGTTGCTATTAAAGAGGCCAGTCCTGATATGGATAAAGTTTCCATGATTTATAGAAAACTCCTGGATTTAGGATTGGAAGATCAATTCAATATTTTATCTGGAAATGACAACTTGACACTCCCTATGATTTCCATGGGTGCCCGAGGTGTTATTTCGGTAGTAGCTAATGTTGATCCGGCTAGAATGAGTCAGATGGTTAATCAAGCGCTGGAAGGCGACTTTGAAAAAGCTGCCCAAACCCATTATGAATTATACGAACTTATGAAGGTCTTATTTGTGGAAAGCAATCCGGTGCCTTCTAAAGAGTGTCTGAATTTAATGGGAAGGCCTGCCGGGCATGTTAGAATGCCCCTTGCTCCTTTAAAAGAGGAAAGTAAACAAAAACTTCAGGCAGTTTTAAAGAATCTTTCTTTAATTTAATCTATCAATCATTTTCCATTTTTTATTTTTCTCTCATTTTTGCTGCTTTTTTTAATTAAATTTATTATTTAGATTCTAAAATACGAATTAAATAAAATTCATTTATAATTAAGATTTTAATAAAACTTTTTAAGTATATTCTAAAAATAAGTATAATAGAATAATTAAAATTAATTGGAAATTTAATTTATTCCTTAAATTCTTTCAAATATAATTTTAATTTAAAAAATTTTTAAAAAATACTAATTTATATTTAAACTAAAATTTACACAAACTATTTAAAAAATTATTTACCAAATCTTAATTATTAATATTCGGAAATGATAAAGGATAATAATTTTAATTACAGTTTTAGATTACAATTATCTTCATTGGAGTGATAAAATGATAAAAGTGGCAGTAACCGGTGCATGTGGAAGAATGGGTTCTGGAATAATAAAAACTATTCTTCAACAGGACGATATGGAAGTAGTAGCAGCTATAGAAGCTCCCCAAAGCCCTTTAGAAGGTAAAGATGTGGGTGAAGCAATAGGGGTAGGGCCTCTGGGTGTTAAGATAACTGCAGCAGAAAACCTCAGCAAGGCTTTAAAGGAAAGCAAGGCCCAGGTCCTGGTGGATTTTACTATAGCCACCGCAGCTATAGAAACTATTAAGACCACTGCCGATTGTGGAGTTAATCTAGTAGTAGGTACCACTGGTTTTAGTGAAGAACAGCTTAAGGAAATTGGAGAATATGTATCTAAAAATAATATAAAAGCTGTAATTTCTCCTAACATGGCTATTGGGGTCAATGTATTCTTTAAAATACTTAAGGATCTGGCTCCAGTCTTAGCAGATTATGACGTGGAGATAATTGAGGCCCACCACAAACATAAAAAGGACTCACCTTCAGGAACAGCCGTCCGGGCATTTGAAATCATTTCTGAAGAAACTGATAGGAATCCGTCAGAGGTAGGAGTTTATGGAAGACACGGTCTGGTGGGAGAGCGTACCAAAGATGAAATAGGAGTTCATGCTGTTCGCGGAGGAGACATTGTAGGGGATCATCTGGTTCTTTTTGCTGGTGATGGTGAGAGGCTGGAAATCGTCCATAGGGCCCATAGTCGTCAGGCCTTTGTCAGTGGTGTTATAAAAGCTCTAAGATTCATCCCAACGGCTGAAAAAGGAAAAATTAATGATATGGCAGATGTTTTAGGTATTAAATAAAGTATAAATCATATAAATAAATTATGCAAATAGTTTTTAATATTGGATCAGTTAATTAATGGTGATAAAAATGGTAAATGTAGGTATTCTTGGTGCAACAGGAATGGTTGGTCAAAGATTCATTGAATTACTGGCTGAACATCCTAAATTTGAAATTACAGCGTTAACCGCATCTCAAAGATCAGCAGGAAAAAAATATGAAGATGCTACCACCTGGTATTTGGATAGTAATATGCCGGAGTCGGTAAAAGACATTACTGTGGTTGATACTGACCCATCACAAGTAGGGGATGTGGACATAGTTTTTTCTGCCCTTCCCACAGAAAATGCAGCGATTGTTGAACCAAAATTCGCTGAAAAATTTATTGTAGCCTCCAATGCCAGTGCCATGAGAATGGAAGATGATGTTCCACTGGTTATTCCTGAAGTAAACCCGGAATATTTGGATTTAATAGAAATTCAGCAAAAAAATAGGGGATGGGATGGATTTATTGTTACCAATCCTAATTGTTCCACTATTGCTCTCACCATTACTTTAAAACCACTTCACGACCAGTTTGATATTAAAAGGGTTTATGTATCCACCATGCAGGCCGTATCTGGAGCAGGATACAATGGAGTTCCATCCATGGCCATAGTAGATAACCTTGTTCCATTTATTGGAGGGGAAGAAGAAAAAATGGAAACTGAAACACAGCATCTTCTGGGAAATCTGGAAGAGGGTGTAGTTACCCCTGCTTCTTTTGGTGTAAGTGCTTCCTGTCACCGGGTTGCAGTAATTGATGGACACACTGAAGCAGTTTTCATTGAAATGGAAGATAAATGTGATATGGATGAAGTACATGCTGCCATGGATCAGTTCCGAGGATTACCTCAGAAATTAGATCTTTATTCTGCCCCGGAAAAACCTATTGTCCTCCGTCCTGAGGATAACCGTCCTCAACCTAGAATGGACCGTAATCAGGATAATGGAATGGCGGTTACTGTGGGAAGATTAAGGGAAGATGCTGCATTTGAAAACAGTTTCAGATATGTTTTAGTGGGCCATAATACTATTCGTGGAGCTGCTGGTGCATCTATACTCAATGCCGAACTTATTAATGAAATCATGTAATATGATTTCATATTTTTTTATTTAATTTAAATAATTAGTGTATATGATAATTGAGTCTTTAGTATTACTTATTTTCGAAAAATAATCCTCTTAATCTCGTAAAAAATTATTAAACCGTTAAAAATTATTTAAAAATTATTAAACAATCCCTAAATTTAAAATCCCAAATTATAATCCATATTATTTAATTTCATTAGATTATTAACTATACTTACTAATTATTATATTATTATTTATTCAGGAGAATTTCATGTTTGAGTCGATATGGCCTAATTTGTATCATCTGGATCTTGAGATATTCTATTTTTTCAACCTCCAAATTCAAAACCAGTTTTCGGATGTTTTAATGCCTTTAATTACAATTGCCGGTACTCCCATATTTTGGATTTTATTATGTTGCGTATTTTATTTATTTGGTGACGAAAAATGGAAGCAAACAGTTTTTATATGTTTGATTGCTTTAACAATGGGATATTTTTTCAGTGAAATATTAAAGTATGCACTGGCCAGGCCAAGGCCCTATGAAGTTCTGGAAGGGGCCAAACATTTGATGGATGTTGGTGGATATTCACTCCCTTCTGGTCACACTACTGCGGCTTTTGCAGCTTTTACGATTATTGGTGTAAAATACGGGTATTTGTTACTTTTTTTAGGATTGGCTTCTATGGTTGCCATATCCCGGATTTACATGGGGGTTCATTATCCTTCTGATGTGCTGGCTGGTGTCCTTTTAGGAATATTTTGTGCGTTTATAGTTTTGAAGTATGAAGGAAAACTTTTAAGAACTAAAAACAAGATATTAAATAAAAATAGTCATTAAATTAAAGTTAATGTATAACGCTCAAGTGATAGCATGCGATTTATGAAAGACTCAGAAAAGGATCAATTAAAACGTCTGGTAAAGGCATGCATGTTAGAGATTAGTAAACTCAAGATGGATCTCAAGAAATGCCAGGAAACCAATCACGAGTGTAAGAATGCTGACGATTTACAGCATAAAATCGAACTAAAGCAAATAAGAGTTAAAGAACTTGAAAATTTTCTTAAAAACAAGGATAAAACTATTAAAGACCTTAAAAATACTTTAAATGAAAAAGAAAATTATATTAAGGATCTTGAAGAAATAAAAAGTTATTTTGAGGCATTAACAGCCAAGCCTAAAAGAGATCTTACTTCTTTCCAGTCTCAGGTCTATCTATTATTACCTTCTGAAAAGTCCAATACGCAGAAAATGCACTCTTTTATTAAGAAAGTTGGGTTTACAGAACTTTCTTACGATAATATGTTTCATGTATTGCGTAATTTAGAAAGAAAAGGCTATTTTAAATCTTATCAGATTGGCGAAGAGATTTTTTGGAAGAAAATACCTAAATAGATAATCTAATAATCTAAATAGAATAATCGAATGGAATAAATCAATTTAGTAATTTTTTTTAAAATTAAATTTTCATTTTTTAGTTGATTTTATTTATTATTATTATATTTCGAAAGATTTTACTAACATTTCATTCATTTATCTTGACGAAAGCTCTTATGGGTGATGCTTCAGTTTTTAAAGGAAGTGGAATGAAGAAAAACTCAAACGAATTATTATTATTATTAGTGATATTAATATCGAGTTCATTAGACTCTTCATTCTTCAATTCTGGTATACAATCCAGATTTTTCAGGTTTTCCACTATCCATATGTCATTAGAAAGCAGTTTTTCATGGATAATAGTTTCTCCAAATTTGTCTATGCTAGGTCCGTCAATGGCCAACCCCCTAATTTCTTTTTCAACTAGAAAATTGGCAGCTTTCTCGGATAGGTAAGGATTATGGGTAAAATATCTATCGGAACCCCAATTCAAACTCCAGTTAGTTCTAAGGATTATCATATCTCCTTTTTCTACACTTTTAAAAGCAGAGGCTTCAATTTTAATTGTTGAATATTCAGTATTTGGGCCTAAATCTGAAAACAAAGATGACTTCCTCGAACTATTTTCCACTCTAATCATAGTAGACGGACCCATTAATTCATTCAGGGGAATTTCATGAATTTTTCGTCCTGATGGATAAAAATGATACGGGGCATCCAGGTGAGTACCGGCATGAAGACCCGTATTTAGCACAGAAATCGTAAAATCATCTTTTTCACTATTTAAAATTTCATTTATTAAAAAATCAGGATCCTGGGGAAAAACAGGCATTTCAGTGGATAATGTTTGACTTAAATCTATTATTTTCAATTTTTAACCTCAAAATAGTAGGAATATTAGGGTACATATTTATTTTAATATTATTTTTTAAAAAATTAAAAGATTAAACAAGATTTATTTTCTTAAAAAAAGGTTATTAAAGGGAGTACTGAATTAAAGTCCCTGATATTTTGGACTTTTTAGGATCCCAGCTTCTAATAACTCCAAAAGAGTTCCGGTAATTTGTAGGATCTGCCGTAACCCAACCTCTACCTTTAATCCAAATCTGAGCCCAAACATGGCTGTAGGTATGCCCGCTGACGACGAATTTACAGGTTCCTCGTACATATCTTGCAGGAAGGCCTGATGACCTTGCCAGAGCAACTATTAAATGGGCCTGATCCACACAGTTACCCAAACGGTATTGCAAGGCTTTAGAGGCACCGTATTTTGTCCGGTAATAAAATGAATAATCCAGATTATCTCTTACCCAGTTGAATATTTTGGCCCCGGTTTCATAAGGAGTGTTTCCTCTTAAATTCATGGCCACATAAACCAGATTACCATTGGTTAATTTGATGTATTTGGTTTCTTTCAGATATTTTCGCATACTGTAAGGAACGTACCATGCGGAATTTCTTAAAGATTTATATTTAGTTAATTGGGAACTGAGACTGTTATATTTTGACTGAAGGCTGTTGAACTGGTTTTGAAGATTTTTAAGAGTGGTAAGATTCTTAGTTATTTTAATGGTGGCTGCTAACTTACTCATACTGCTTCTAGTTGTTTTTATCTGGGTTGATAAGCTTGATATTTGCTGATCAACATAACTCGAGCTGAATAAACGGGCTGTGGTGGGTATTTGACTTACTAATGAAACACTGGTGGGCATTTTTCCATAGGTATCATAATAACGGGCTATTTTAGAAAACATGTAGATCATGTTATAATAATCCAGGTTTCCATGAGCCGAACTGATGTATGGAAGCATGGTTTGATAATTATACATGTAATTTTTCGTTCTTTTAGCCAGATCGGTGTATTGGCTCATGGTGTAACTGGTAGAAAACCGATTAACATTATATATTCGTCCAGATACATTGAAAAGAGTTACATTATCTGATCCTGATATAAAAGAAGTCACTGCATAGAGATACTGGGAAATGGTAAATACTTTATCTCCTACATTCACGGTGTTAGGGAGTTTTTTGTTTTTTTCAATAAAATTTGCCACTTGCGTACCAGAATTAAGTATTTCCGATTTATTTAGAACTATACTCGAATTTTCACTGGAATTTGTATCATTGGTGCTATTGGTTTCGTTATAAGTGTTATTGTCACTGGAATTTCCTATTACCTCTTCGGCTTGAGCTGTATCCACCGAAGAAGCACATAAAACAAATAATGATAATAAAAATAGTATAATTATGGTTTTTGGGGTTTCAGAGGATCTCTTTTGATTATATGTAAAATTATCCTCTTTATTTTCTTTTTTTAATGTAATATTAATTTTCGAAGTCATTTTACCATCATCACAATCATTGCATTTTCTTAAAGAATCTCCCCAATTAAATCTATTATAAAATCTATTACTAACTAAATAAATATGTTTAGGTATTAATTTTTATAATTAGCCCTTCCCGAAGTTTAAAAATGAATTATTAAATCATGAAACAGGATTCAATAAGCCCGGGTAAAGAATATTAGGATAGAATTATTTTAAACACTTTAATATAATAATTTTTTTTGGATAATAAGCTGAATTACAACCTTGTAGACGAATTTTTAATTATTATTCATGAAAATTTTATTAGAAAACTATTTATAGAACCTCTAACCCAGTGATAATAGCATAAAACATATTGAATAAAACAATTATAATTTTAGAGGTGATTATCGTGGCACAATACAGTGGCGCAGGACAACCTATTTTAGTACTACCTGAAGGTACTAACAGGTTTATCGGAAGAGACGCTCAAAGAATGAATATATTAGCTGGAAAAGTATTAGCAGAGACTGTTAGAACAACTCTTGGCCCTAAGGGAATGGACAAAATGTTAGTTGACTCTTTAGGAGATATCGTTGTAACCAACGACGGTGTAACTATCCTCAAAGAGATGGACATCGAACACCCTGCTGCTAAAATGTTAGTAGAAGTGGCTAAAACCCAGGAAGATGAAGTAGGAGATGGAACCACCACTGCAGTTATTATTGCTGGTGAATTACTCAAAAAAGCTGAAAACCTACTGGACATGGACATCCACCCAACCATCGTAGCTATGGGATACAGACAAGCAGCAGAAAAAGCTCAAGAAATCTTAAATGATATCGCTATAGATGCTGATGATAAGGACACTTTAATTAAAGTGGCTATGACTGCTATGACTGGAAAAGGAACTGAAAAGGCCCGAGAACCATTAGCAAGACTGGTGGTTGACGCAGTCAAACAGGTAGAAGAAGACGGCGAAGTGGAAATTGACCACATCAAAATCGAGAAGAAAGACGGTGCTATAGTAGAAGAATCCAAGCTTTAGTACAAGGTGTAATCATCGACAAAGAACGAGTACACCCTGGAATGCCTAAAAAAGTGGAAGACGCTAAAATCGCTCTCTTAAACTGTCCAATAGAAGTTAAAGAAACTGAAGTGGACGCCGAAATCAGAATCACTGACCCTACTCAAATGCAGGCCTTTATTGAGCAAGAAGAACAAATGATCCGCGACATGGTTTCATCCATTGTTGACACTGGAGCTCAAGTTGTATTCTCTCAAAAAGGTATTGACGACCTGGCACAGCACTACCTGGCTAAAGCTGGTGTAATGGCTGTCAGAAGAGTCAAAAAGTCTGACATAGAAAAGTTATCCAAAGCTACTGGTGCTAAAGTAGTAACTAACATCGAAGACCTCTCTGCTGATGATCTTGGAGATGCAGGACTTGTATCTGAAAAGAAAATCTCTGGTGAAGAAATGATCTTTGTAGAAGACTGCAAAGAACCTAAAGCAGTAACCTTACTGGTTAGAGGATCTACTGGCCATGTGGTTAGTGAAATCGAAAGAGCAATTGACGATGCTATCGGCGTAGTAGCTGCTACCGTTGAAGATGGTAAAGTTGTTGCTGGTGGAGGAGCTCCTGAAATCGAAATCGCTAAACGGTTAAAAGACTATGCTGACGCTATCAGTGGAAGAGAACAACTCGCAGTTGCTGCCTTTGCAGAAGCTTTAGAAGTTGTCCCTAAAACCTTAGCTGAAAACGCAGGTCTGGACAGTATTGATTCCCTGGTGGACTTAAGAGCTGCTCACGAAAACTCTGTTTACATGGGATTAGATGTTTTCGAAGGTGCTGTCACTGACATGAATGAAGCTGGAGTTATTGAACCTCACAGGGTCAAAAAACAGGCTATTCAATCTGCATCAGAAGCCGCAGAAATGATCCTCCGAATCGACGATGTCATAGCATCCAGCGGAGCTGGAAAAGCTGACATGGAAGGTATGGAAGGTATGGGCGGTATGGGCGGTATGCCCCCAATGATGTAATTTAAAGGTGAAAAACCTTTAAATACCTTTTTTCTTTTTAAATTGAGTTTTTGCATTGGATTTTTTATTTAATTCTTAAATTACTTTTGTTATTTGGTTTTACCATATCCATTTTTAATAATATAAAATATGTTAAATGATAGAATATTTTTAAGATTTTTAGAATTATTGCTTCAAACACAATTTCTACTTAAAAAATTCAGATATTAATGAAATTAACTAAAAAACTAATAATAACTAATAATATTAATTGAAAGTTACAAATTAATTGTATAATGTAATGAATTACACATTGGTTGTGTAATTATCAAAGAGTACAAGTATTTTGTTCAGAAAATAATTTTGGTTGGTATCACCAATATTTTAGTTAGCCTTAGTCCTCTTATTTTACTTCCCATACTCTCTAAAAACCTGGGAGTTCAGGAATATGGTGTTTGGAATCAATTTACTGTGACACTTACTTTAATCCCAGCCATTGCTGCATTGGGATTGCCTTATACTTTAGTACGTTTTTTTGCAGCTTCTAGAAATTTAGATGAAATAAAAGAGGCTTTTTACACTATTGCTACCATGATTATATTGGGATGTGGCAGTATAGCTATTTTATTCCTGGTCTTTTCAGGAATTATTTCGGATATTCTATTCAGTGGAAACACATTTGTAACGCTTGTTTTAGCATTAACCCTTTTTATATCAGGCCTTATTTTATTATCTTTTGATTATTTCCGTACTTTTGATCAAATGAGGATTTATTCAATTTTTTCATTTTCACAAGCCTTTTTGACGGTGGTCATTGTGTCTATTTTTGTTTTTTATGGTAGTAGCATCTCAGGTGCCGTGCTGGGTATGTTAATTACTCAATTTATTATTTTTCTGGGTATGTACGCCTTAATAATTAAACAAATAGGTTTCACAGTACCTAAATTCCAGAATTTAAGAGAATATTTGAATTTTGGCCTTCCTACTATTCCTAGTAATATTTCATTCTGGATACTGGATATTACAGACCGTTACCTTATAGGGATTTTACTGGGTTTATCATTTGTAGGTTATTATTCTGCAGGTTACCTTCTGGGAAGCATTATTTCAATACTTCTCTCTCCATTTTATACTATTTTACTGCCAATTTTATCCCAGTACCATGTTGAAAATGAAGTTTTTAAAATTAAATCCCTTTTAAACCATTCTATTAAATTTTTTCTGGTTGTGGCCATTCCTTCAGTTTTCATTTTAACTATTTTATCTAAACCCATTTTGAACATTCTCTCAACCCCCAGCATTGCAGAGAATGGTTACATTATTACGCCAATTGTAGCCATAGGTGGGTTATTCTTTGGGGTCTATGGTATTATTAGCCAGATCATAGTTTTAGAAAGAAAAACAAAGATAACAGGTAATATATGGCTATTCTCAATATTCATAAATGTGCTGATGGACATTATATTCGGTTTTTATTGGGGTATTGTGGGTATAGCCATGACTACATTGATTGTTTACTTTTTTTCAATGCTAATAACTATCCATTATTCATTTAAATTTATTAGATGTAATTTCTATTTCGGGTTTTTGGCAAAAACCATAATTTCTTCTATACTTATTTCGCTAATTTTAATTATTATCTACCCAAAAGAACCTTTAAACATAATTATATCCATTTTAGGGTCTTTTATTTTGTATTTAATAATTTTATGGGCATTAAAAGGAATAAATACGTCAGAAATTATACTATTCAAAGAAGTTTTCCAGGACATTTTTATGATGATTTTTAAACCTCTACCGAAGCAGAACTTAAGAAAGAAATTAAGCAAATTCAGAAAAAATAAGGAATAAAAGAAAAAAATCGTATTTGAGACATATTTTCTGTTTAATAATTATCATAGTACTTATTATCCATTAGAAACAAAATAAATTCATAAATTAAAGGTGGGATTTGATGGTATCGGAACAAAGCATATTTAAAGATTTAACTCCTCAAGAATCCAAAGAAATGATAACAAAAAATGATAATAATCCTCAATTCGTCTTACTGGATGTTAGAACTCCGGCTGAATATCAAAATGGCCATCTGGAAGGGGCCGTAAATGTGGATTATCAGAGTGATTTTAAAACAGAAATTGAAAAGATGAATAAAGAAAAAAAATACTTGATTTACTGCAGAACCGGGATTAGAAGTGATAATGCCATGCAAATAATGCGCCATTTTGGATTTAAGGAAGTCTATAACATGTTGGGAGGGAT
The DNA here is from genome assembly GCA_963774795.1 of uncultured Methanobacteriaceae archaeon. Lineage (GTDB taxonomy): Archaea > Methanobacteriota > Methanobacteria > Methanobacteriales > Methanobacteriaceae > UBA349. The sequence goes on along the minus strand of CAVZGI010000003.1, from coordinate 119,680 downwards.
TAGTCTCTGGACTGACCAAGGATTTTCTGTTGTTAGATAATTCTCAGTCTGATTCTATTTAAAAGTAATTCCGATACAAAAAAAATAAAACTAAAATAAAACTAATAAAATTAAAACAAAACTAAATAAGAATCAAATTCGAAATATTCTAAATTTATAACATTTCTTAAACATTTAATTTCTATTACTTATTTAACATGCATTCTTCTTTTATTTTATTCAATGGTGAATTATATGAAACAGTATTTAATCACACCTGCTGCAGGTAAACGTTTAATTGCCAGAGCACTGGCCCAACACCCTGCCGTAATTAAAGCTCTTAAATCAGGCACAGTAGTTATAATTGCAGGCACAACCAATGGTTACCTTGCTGAAGAAATTTTATCTAATATTGGTCAGGTTACGGATTTCTCCAGGAAAAGATTTTTCAGAGGCATTGTACTACCTCCTTCCAAACCCAGAAGAGAAGACGGAAGACTTCCGGATAATAAAGGATTTCCTGGAGACGTAATAATCAACAGGGGAACGTGGCTGAAAGGAAAAACCATATTTGACGTGGTAGACGATCTCAAAGAAGGGGATGTTATTTTTAAAGGTGCTAATGCTGTGGATTTATCTCGCCATCAAGCAGGGATTTATATTGGCCATCCTCAAGGAGGAACCATTGGGGCGGCCTTACAAGCTCATGTTGGCCGTCGCGTAAAACTTATTTTGCCAGTAGGTTTGGAAAAAAGAGTAAACGCGGATTTAAATGAAATAGCAGATAAAATAAACCAACCAGGAGTTAGTGGACCCAGAATGTTTCCAGTCCCTGGTGAAGTTTTTACAGAAATAGACTCCATCAAACTACTAACCGGTGCCAATGCTGAATTGATAGCAGCAGGTGGTGTAGCTGGAGCAGAAGGTAGTGTGTGGTTATTAGTTAGTGGAAATAAAGAGGAACTTGATTCTGCTGATAAATTAATAACTTCTGTTTCTAAAGAAACCCTTTTCAATTTATAATTTTCTTTAAAATGATTGAATAACCTTTCTTTTTTATTCATTTAAAAATATTAAAATATAATTAGAATAATCAGAAAAAAATCAGAAAAAATGTTTAATTAATAAAAATAGAATTATTGAATTTTAAAATTATTGAATTTTATTAAATTTAAAATAAAAAATAAAATAAAAAATTATTATTTTTATTTTTATCTGGATAGAATGTGCACGGCTGCAGTTCCACCGGTTCCACCGATGTTATGGGCCATACCCACTTCTGCACCTTCAACCTGACGTTTGCCTGCTTCACCACGTAGTTGCCATACCAACTCTGCGGCTTGGGCAATACCTGTGGCTCCCAATGGGTGTCCTCGGGCTTTTAATCCACCAGATGGATTCACCGGGATTTCACCGTCCAGCTGAGTCATTCCATCTTCTATGGCCTGACCACCTTTTCCTTTTTCCACAAATCCAATATCTTCTATCGCTAAAATACCATTTATACTGAAACAATCGTGTACTTCCACCATGTCTATGTCTTTAGGAGTCATATTAGCCATCTGGAAGGCCTTTTGTGCGGCGGTAACTGTGGCGTCAATAGTAGTTAGACTTCTTCTATCGTGCAGGGCAATAGACCCTGATGACTGGGCTGAGGCCTTCACATAGATAGGGGTGTCGGTGTATTTTTTAGCGTCCTCGGCAGGACATAATATGGCTGCAGCAGCCCCGTCAGATATAGGGGAGCAGTCCAGTAATCTTAAAGGATCCGCTACCATAGTAGAATTCATTACCTGCTCTACGCTTACTTCCATAGGAGTACTGGGCCCGTGGATTTTTGGCGGCATTGGCATGGTTAATTACTGATACCATAGCCATCTGTTCTCTGGTGGTTCCGTATTCATGCATGTGACGGCGGGCCATCATGGCATAAAGTGAAGGGAAAGTAACTCCCTGCTGGGCTTCCCATTCCTGATCAGAAGCAGTAGCAATGGCCGGGGTTGGATCAACCACGTCAGTCATTTTTTCAACACCTGCAGATATAACTATATCATGATATCCTGAAGCAACGGCCATAATTCCATTTCTTAAGGCCAGCCCTCCTGATGCACAGGCTGCTTCAATTCGAGCACAGGGGATGGGGGTAAGTCCGGCATGATCTGCAATAAGTGAAGCAATATGTTCCTGCTGTACAAAAAGACCTGCGGACATGTTACCTACATACATAGCTTCCAGATCTGCTCCTTCGATTCCGGCGTCTTTAATAGCGCCTAATCCGGCGTCAGTTATTAAATCTCGGAAGGAATCGTCCCATAATTCTCCAAATTTGGTTTGTGAAACTCCAATAATCGCAACATCTCTCATATAAATCCCCTCTTAAGCCATCCTTATTTTGTCTTTAAATTTAGCATACACGGCATAATCGACGTAACGCTTTTCTTTAATCATATCTTGAACCTTAGGGGCTAAATTTTGTTTATCTTCAATGTTATCGTTAATAGTTATGCTAAAAGCATCGCTTCCGGCACCAGAACCATAAGAAACAGCTAGTATTCTGTCTCCAGCTTTAGCTACATCTAAGATAGCGGCCAGTCCCAGGGGGGTGGCTCCAGAGTAAGTGTTTCCAATAACAGGTGTTAAAAGACCGTGTTGTACTTGTTCCTTATTGAAACCTAATTTTTTGGCTGCTTTTAAGTAAAATTTACCATTGGGCTGGTGAAATACTGCATAATCGTAATCGGATGCGTCAGTTCCCATTTTATCGAACATTCCATTGGCTGCAGATAGCACGTGTTTGAAAAAAGCAGGTTCTCCTGTGAACCGGCCCCCGTGGCTTGGGTAAGGCATTCCTTCCCTTCGATAAAAGTCAGGTGTATCGGTAGTAAAACTGTAAGTGGATTCAATATCTGCTATAGTGTCTTTTTTACCTATTATGTAAGCTGCTCCACCAGCAGAAGCGGTGTATTCAAGGGCATCTCCCGGTGCTCCTTGGGCGGTGTCAGCTCCTACAGCTAGACCATATTCAACCATTCCCGAATCCACAAGGCCCATACATGCTTGCATTCCTGCAGTCCCAGCTTTACAAGCAAATTCCAGGTCAGCAGCAGTTAAATCGGGAGCTGCATCCACGGCTTCGGCCACTATGGTAGCAGTTGGTTTTACTGCATATGGATGGGATTCTGAACCCACATATACTGCTCCAATTTTTTTAGGATCTATCTCTGCTCTTTTCATGGCGTATCGAGAAGCTTCCACGGAAATAGTGGCGGTATCTTCGTCTGGGGCAGGGACAGATTTTTCAGTAACAACCAGTCCCCTGGAAATAGCTTGAGGATCATCTCCCCATACTCGTGCTATTTCTTCAACTTTTATTCTGTATGAAGGCACATAAACTCCATATCCAACAATTCCTGCCATTAACATCACAACCTTAATAAACAACCCTTTAATTTTTTTTAGGATGTTTTAATTTTATTTTAAAATTTAATTTTTATAATACTATTTTAGTTTAAATATTTTAGATAATTTTTCAAAAGTTTAGAAAAATATTTTATCTACTTTGAATTTTTTTTATGTATTATATTAATTTATATTAATTTACCAGTAAGAATATCTTGGTATCAAACTTATACTTTTTCTTATATATAATTTAGGTTCAAATCTCGGATTTATATCCCAGATTTTTAATTAAAAATGAAATTAGATTAGTTAATTATGCTTTTTTGTAATTAGAAAATTCGTTAAAAATAATTTATTAGATGTATTAAACGATTGTAAATAAAATTATAATTAATTAGATTCTAAAAATTATATTATGATCTTTTAAAAACTTTGAAATGAACTTTTATTAATTAATCCTAATATTTACTCTTACAATCGAAAAACCATCAAAAACAAAACTATAATCAAAACTATAACAGAAAATGCGGCTGCCGGGATTTGAACCCGGGCTGTAGGCTTGGAAGGCCCAAGTACTAACCAGACTATACTACAGCCGCAATGCGGCGTCCGGGATTTGAACCCGGGTCACTGACGTGGCAGGCCAGAGTCTTAACCAGGCTGGACTAACGCCGCATGTTCGCATACCAACATTTGAGTTTATCCTATATAAACTTTTAGGTTGAATTAGGAATTTATTTAATATTTTAATAGTTTTTGATTAAGTATTACCGAATTTTATTATAAATTTATTCTTTTTCAGTAAATTTTGGTAGAAATTAAAATAAATACTTTAAAAATCGAATAAACTTTTAAAATTTATATATTTGTATCAATTAAATCTAATTCTGGCCAATATTATTAAAGTTGTGGTTTATCACATATTATATTTATTTAATAAATATCAATAATATCTAAAATTAAATGAATTTATTAACTATTTTTGGCCAAATAAATAATTTTAATATGATAAATTAATTTAAAAAATGAAATGGAGGTAATAAAACGAATTTTAAAAAAATTGGACTTCCTCTGGCGATTATACTCGCGATTATAGTGATGTTGATTCCATTACCTGGATTAAGTTTCGCGGGACACTCTGCAATTGCATTGTTAATTTTTGCAGTAATTATGTGGGCCACTGAAGCAGCTCATCTGGCTGTTACTTCTCTTATAATTTTGTTTATACAACCTATCATCGGGGTAGAGAGTTTTAGTAATGCAGTTATTGGTTTTGCAAATCCTATTCTCTTTTTAATGATTGGTGGTTTCATTATGGCCGAAGCTATTCGAAAGAGTGGTCTGGCTCAGCGTTTAACTTATTCCATGTTATCTAAATTGGGAACATCGCCAAAAAAGGGTCTTTTTGTAAGTGTATTCTCTACAGGTCTTTTATCCGCCTGGATTGAAAATGTGGTTGCTTTTGCTATGCTTTTACCTATAATTAAGGAGATAGTACTTCTTATGGGTGTTACTAACCCTGAAAAAGGTAAAAGTAATTATGCCAAAGCTATGATTTTAGGAGCTTCTTTTGGATCACTGGCCGGTGGATTCGGAACAGAGATAGGAACTGCACCTAACCTGATGGCTGCGGCTTATACAAATATTCCCTTTGTAAACTGGATGATATTTGGATTCCCACTGGCCATTATATTAATGGCATGTATCTGGTTTGGTCTAGGTCGAATTTTTCCAAGTGAAGTTAAAGGTATAGTTGGTGGAGATTCGGTTCTAACTGAAAAACTTTCCAAACTGGGAAATATCAGTAGAGACGAGAAAATAAGCATTTTTATATTATTATTTGCAATTACTCTATGGGTCACTGCAAGTAGAACCGGAATTGACAGTTATTCTGTGGCCTTAATTGGCGCGGTATTGTTCCTTTTATCGGGAGTAATCACCTGGCGTGATGCCCAGAAGAATGTGGACTGGGGATTAATTGTATTCTTTGGAGGAGCACTATCTCTGGGAGCAGCACTTCTTAATACTGGGGCTGCTGAATGGCTAATCAATGATTTACTTAGTTTAATGGGTAATGATCCATCAACCATTGCAGTTATGCTGGTTCTAATGGTTATTGCAGTATGTATTACTCAGGTAATGTCTAACATTGCTTTATCTGCAATACTGATACCATTATCTGTTATTTTAGCTCAATCTCAAGGTTTAGCAGTGGGTACTTATGCTGTTCCTGTGGCTATTGCATGTTCACTTTCATTTATGTTCCCTATGGCCGATCCAACAGTGGCTATGGCCTATGGTTCAGGTTATGTGAGTGTGAAGGAAATATTCAAAGCTGGACTGCCAATGGTTATAATTGGGATTTTAGTAACTGCGATTGTGCTGGTAGGCGTTCTGACATTTGCTCCGTATTTGTTAGGTGCTTAAATAAATTTGAACACCACCAATCTATTATTTTTTATTTTTTAAAATCAAAATTTGATTAAAATTGAATCATAGTCTATTTAACAAAATTGATATAGAAAAGGAAAATATCGGGGTAAAAAATGTACAAAAAAATATTACTACCTACTGATGGATCTAAACATGCTAAAAAAGCTGGAGAACACGCCATAATGATTGCCAATGCAGGTCTGGCAGATCTGGTTGTTTTAAGTGTAGTTGATGCTGGTTATCTTGATGCATTGACTGAGGATGACTTAAGAACTAAACTGGGTGAATCTTTGAAAAAGGAAGGGAAAGGAGCTGTTGAAAATTTTTCAGCCCAGTTAATGGAAAGTAAATGTAAGGGTGTTTGTCAGCAAAATGTAAATTTAAAAACTGAAATAAAATCAGGAAACCCTGTAGAAGTTATTTTGAAAACTATCGAAGAAGATGACATTGATTTAGTGGTAATGGGAAGTTCTGGAAAACATGCTCTAACTAAATTTTTTTATGGTAGTGTTACCGACAAGGTCGTAAGATCTGCCAAGTGCCCGGTTCTGGTCATAAAATAATTTTTTTTATTCAAGAGATCCTAAAACTGAATAAATCCATTAAAATTATTCAAAATTTTTTATTTTTGTTAGTCCATAATAATAATAATAATAATAATAATATTAAAAAATAAAAAAAATGAATTGAAAAATTTAGTTATATTAATATTTTCCAATTAAATTATTTATAAAATTCATATCCACGTTTTCCTCTACTATTTGGGCCAATCTGTCAATAGAAAATTGTTTGCTGGTTTCAAAAGGATCTTCACCAAAGCCCATAGGTTCTAAACCTTTCATTATTCTCAATTGGTCTGTAAAAGCTCTTCTAAAGTTAAAATTGTGGAATATACCATGGAAATAAGTTCCAAAGGTCATTCCTGAGATGGCCCCGTCAAAGCAACTATCTGGTGTATTTCCACAGCCTTTAGATACCTTAAAAAGGGGTTTGGTGTCTTTAATATTGGTTGTTCCTTCGTGAAGCTCGTAACCAATCACTGATTTTCCAGAAATTTGGTTAAAAAGCTCGTTATTTTCTATTTTACCTTCACTCTGGGTTATAACCTTAGGTATGGTGCCAAAAGTGGTTTCTATATCTAAAATGCCCAGTCCATTAACACTACCATATTTAGACTCATTATTATTTTCATCAAATATTTTCTGACCTAACATCTGGTAACCACCGCAGATACCAACCACGGGAATTTCTTTGGATAATTCTCGAATTTCATCGGCAAATCCAGAATTTTCCATTTCAACCATATCATTAACTGTGTTTCTGGTTCCAGGTATGATAATTGCATCTAAATTATCCAGACTTTCACCAAATTCGATTAATCTGATTCCTAAATCTTCTTCATATTCTAAAGGGTCAATATCAGTGAAATTAGAAATTCGGGGAAGTCTTATCACTCCAATATTAATACTGCCCTGTCCTCTATATTTTCTCTCGGATAAAGAAGCAGAATCTTCTTCAGGGAGTTTTAAACTGGGATCGTAGGGCAAGACTCCCAGTACTGGAACACCTACAATTTTTTCTATCTGCTCAATTCCAGGCATTAAAATATCTAGATTTCCTCTGAACTTGTTTATAACAATTCCTTTGATTCTGCTGCGGTCCTTCTCATCTAAAAGAGAAAATGTACCGGCAATGGAAGCAAAAACTCCCCCACGATCAATATCTGCCACTAAAATAACGTCGGCATCAGCCAGGTGAGCTATTTCCATGTTGGCCAAATCACGATCTCTCATATTTATTTCAGCAGGAGAACCGGCTCCTTCAATTACGATTATTTCATATTCCTTTTTGAGGTATTCCAGCGATTCTTCAATTGCTTTAAGGGCCTGGTCCCGGAAATTTTGTTGATAGTGATAAAAATTCATATCACCTGCGGGCTGGCCATGAACTATTACCTGTGAGACAAAATCTTCCTTGGGTTTTAGGAGAATAGGATTCATGTGGTATGAAGGATCTACACCGGCTGCTTCGGCCTGTAAAACCTGAGCTATTGCTATTTCAGCATTTTCTTTGGTGGTATAAGAGTTAAGGGACATATTCTGGGACTTAAATGGAGCTACTTTATAACCCATTTTAGAGAATATTCTGCACAATGCGGCTACCATAACACTTTTTCCAGCATTGGAAGATGTTCCTTGCACCATTATACATTTTGAAGATGATTGGGACATTTAAAGACCTCAGTTTTATCTTTTTTAATGTTATATGAATACATAATTCAATAATTTTTTGTTAAATTGATTTAATTTTCTTTATTATACTGTATTTTCATTACTTATATTATACCATAAAAATACCATAAAAAATAACTTATAAAATAACTTATAAAATAATTTTACAAATTATCAATTGTTCACAAAAATTCATTTATTCTCCTAAATAATTAAAATAATAATTAAATTTTGATTTTCATAATAAATAGGCTGTATTTTAAAGTTTTAATTTTTTAAAATTTTTGTTAATTAATTAATATCGGTTTTTAAGCCTAAAAATTCGATTGTGAGTTTTTGAATAATTTTTTTAATAACAAAACTTATATACAAAATATTAAAATAAGTAAAGGTAAGTAAAACATTTAAGTAATGAATGTAAAAGAATAAATCCTCAGAAAACATACATATATAAATATATTACATCAAATTAAAGCAAATTAAAATCAATAAATTTGTAAAATAAAAAATTTAATGTAAATAAAAAATGAAATTATTATTAAACAAAATTTTATTTATTAATTCAAAGCCAATGGAGGCACTGGAATAGAAATGACAACCACCATCGAAGCAACTGATTCAAAAAAGTCTGTTAAAGAAGAGACCAAAATGGATGAAGTTGTTTATAAAACCTCAAAAGATATTGAGGTTCCAAAAATGCTTATTGATCAAATTATTGGTCAGGAAGAGGCTGTGGAAACACTAAAAAAGGCTGCTAAACAGCGCCGAAATGTACTTCTAATTGGAGAGCCAGGTGTAGGTAAGTCAATGTTAGCCCGGGCTATGGCAGAACTTCTTCCTCCAGAAGAATTACAAGATATTTTAGTTTACCCTAATATAGAAGATTCAAATAATCCCTTAATAGGTGCCGTCCCTGCAGGTGAAGGTAAAAAAATTGTAATGAATCACAAAAATAAGGCCAAAGGTCAGGATGAAAAGAAAAATATCCTCATGATGATGATTATTGGTTTCATCCTTGTCATTGGTTTTATGTTAAACCAAATTTTAGTAGCCATTCTTGCTGCCGGAATAGTTTTCCTGGTACTGCAACAAATGAGGCCTAAAACCTCAGTAATGGTTCCTAAATTACTGGTTAACAGTGAAAACAAAAAAACTGCTCCATTCATCGATGCAACTGGTGCACACGCCGGTGCACTATTAGGAGACGTACGACACGACCCTTACCAGTCTGGTGGACTGGGAACACCAGCCCACGAAAGAGTTGAATCAGGAATGATTCACCGGGCCCACAATGGTGTTCTTTATGTGGACGAAATCGGAACCATGAAGATGAAAACCCAGCAAGAGCTTTTAACAGCCATGCAGGAAGGTATGTACTCCATAACTGGTCAAAGTGAGACCAGTAGTGGTGCTATGGTCAGGTCACAGGCTGTGCCATGTGATTTTGTCCTGGTAGCTTCTGGTAATATACAGGTCCTGGAAGGAATGCACATTGCTCTGCGATCACGTATCCGAGGATATGGTTACGAGGTCTTCATGAGAGATTCCATGCCAGATAATCCTGAAAACAGGCAAAAACTGGTTCAATTTGTGGCCCAAGAAGTAGAAAATGATGGTAGAATACCTCACTTTGATAAAGCCGCTGTTAATGAGATAATTCGGGAAGCACAACGAAGATCTGGTAAAAAAGAGTCTTTAACACTCAGACTAAGAGATTTAGGTGGTTTAATAAGGGCTGCTGGTGACATTGCCAAAGGTGAAGCTGCAGAATTTGTTACTACCGAACATGTGGTAAATGCTAAAAGATTGGCCAGAACATTAGAACAGCAAATAGCGGATAGATACATTGTTCAAAAGAAAAAATACAGTGTATTTAAATCTGAAGGCGGAGAAATTGGCCGTGTCAATGGTTTAGCCATAATTGGTGATAGAAGTGGTATTATACTTCCAATTGCCGCTGAAGCTGCCCCTGCTCAGAGTAAAGATGAAGGTAAAATTATTGCTACTGGTAAACTGGGAGAGATTGCATTGGAAGCTGTTCAAAACGTAAGTGCTTTGATTAAAAAGTACACGGGAACAGATATTTCCAACTACGATATTCACATACAGTTCTTACAGGCCTATGACGGTGTGGAAGGTGACAGTGCTAGTGTATCTATAGCCACCGCAGTAATTTCTGCCTTAGAAGAAATTCCTATTGACCAATCTGTAGCTCTAACAGGATCTCTAAGTATTCGTGGAGATGTTCTACCTGTTGGTGGAGTAACCGGAAAAATAGAAGCCGCTGCTGAGGCTGGGATCAAAAAAGTTCTCATCCCTAAATCTAATATGGATGATGTACTCTTGGAAAAACGATACGAAGAACAAATTGAAGTGATTCCTGTGGAAACCTTAGGTGATGTTATTAAATACGCCCTACTCGGAAAAGGAAAGACTGGATTTGTTGAAAAAATGCAAAAGATTAGTGAAATAGTGCCTAAGGGTGGAATCCTAAAAAACCCTACCACTCACTAATTTTTTCATTTAATTATTTTCTTATTTTAATATCTTAAAAACATATATTTTAAACACTTATTTTAGAATTCTATTTTTTTAAATTGTCTCCAATTAATAAATGATTTGTAATTCCTAACTAATTATCAATTCTTTTGAGATAATTGATTATTTTAAAATAAAATTAAAAAATTTATAAAAAAAATTATAAAAGTACATTAGAAATGGTAAAACTAAAAATATTTAAAAATTTTAGATTAATAAATAATTCAATAAATTGCTTATTTTAATGCATCGGCAATTAAAGGAGCAACTGATATGGCACTTACTTCTGATGATAAAGTGTCTGTTGCTAAAACATCTTCCACTCCCGTAGCAAAAATCTTTAAAAGAGCATCTTCCACCAGTACTGGATGTACACAGGTAACCGTAACGCTTTGGGCGCCGTGTTCTTTTAAAATGTTTGATGCATTGACAATAGTCCCCCCAGTACTGATAATATCATCAATTATCACTGCCTGGCGCCCTTCCACATCCAGACTTTTAACCCTGGTTTCCACAGTATCTGGTGAGAGCCGGGTTTTTTCCATGTGGTCACAGGGACAACCAAGAATGTTTGATATTTCCTGGGCATGACACAGGGCCCCTTTATCAGGTGCAATGAGCACAGGATCATCCAGAACTTGACCTACATGATCGGCAATAAGTGACATGGCTGAAAGTTCCTTCACCGGAATATTGAAAAAGTCAGTGACTTTATTTTCATGAAGATTGATGGAGAAAACTTCACTTGCTCCGGCAAATTCAATCAGTTCTGCTGTAATTGATGCAGAAACTGCTTCACCACTTTTAAAGCGCATTTCCTGGCGTCCATAACCAAAATAAGGAATCACAACTTTTATTTCCTCGGCGCCCAGGCTTTTTAGATTTTTTAAAATAAAAAAGAGTTCCATAAGATTTTCGTCCTGAGGATAGCCTGTTGATTGAACAACCACGACTTCTTTCTCTATTTCTCCTTTAAAACGAATATAACGTTCCCCATCAGGGAACTTCCGAGTTTCAACAGGACAAAGATAATCATCAAGTTCTTTTGCAACTTTAGCTGCTAGTTTTTGGGATGCTGAACCACCTATTATCAAAATAACCACCCATATAATAGAATATATTTTTTAAAATTTAAATAATAATCATGATTTTAAATCTGAAATTACTGACTTCATTATCAAATTTCATTATCAAAATATATCATTAACCTTTATATTAATTTTTAACTTATCAATTTTTATTTTAAACATTTATAAACTAATTTAACTTAATTAATTGCTTTTAATATGATATATCATATTTTATTTTAATACAAACAATTACTATAGTAACTACTAATTATCGATAAACATAATTTATTTAACAAACTTTATATTTGTTAACTTTATTAATAAGCATCTTTAATAGTTACATGTTTATTAAGATTTTACATAGCTTTGAAAATTAGCTTTTTAGGCATATATACTAATAAAAGAGTATTATAAAGTTTTTTTATTGTTATAAACTCAAATAAGATTATAATATATATTTTAGGGTTTAATCCAATAGAGGTGTAATCATGCATGAATTATCCATGGCCGATGCTATAGTCAAAACGGTAATTGAAGCTGCTGAGAAAAATGATGCAATTGAGGTACTAGAAATAACTGTTGAAATCGGACAGATGACCATGCTCAACCCCGAGCAAATCATGTTTATGGTCGAAGTATTGAGCGAAGATACCATTTTACAAGGTGCAAAATTCCACATGGAAGAAATACCTATCGAAATCGAATGTGAATCATGCGAATTCAAGGGAAAGATAGAATTTGAAGGAATTGATCATTATGCACCTATTATTAACTGTCCCCAGTGTGAAGGCAGAAAACTTTCTGTCACTGCTGGGAGAGAATGCAATGTAAAGAATATTAAAATCGAACAGAGGGAAGAAGATGCACAAGATAGCTGAAGTAGAGATACAGCACGATATTATGGTGGCTAACCGAAAGCTCGCCAAGAAAAACCAAAAAATCCTTGATAAATCTGATGTTTTTGCTGTGGATGTTTTAGGGGCCATTGGTTCCGGGAAAACATCGCTAATAGAAAAATTGATTCAAGAAATCAACTATCCTGTGGCCGTTATTGCTGGGGATGTAATAAGTAAGTTCGATGCCGGAAGATTTGAACAGTATGATGTGCCGGTTGTAGGATTAAACACCGGAAAAGAATGTCACTTAGATGCACACTTGGTAGAACACGCTTTCCATGATTTACCTCTGGATGATGTTGATATTTTATTTATTGAGAATGTTGGAAACTTAATCTGCCCGGTGGACTTTGATTTAGGGGCCCATATGAGAATGGTAGTTATCAGTGTCAGTGAAGGCGATGATACAGTTGAAAAACATCCCCTAATCTTTAAAGAAGCAGATCTAGTGGTAATTAATAAAGTGGATATTGCAGAAGCGGTAGGTGCTGATCAGGATAAGATGGTGGCTGATGTTTTAAAACTGAATCCTGATGTCCAGGTAATTAAAACCAGTTTAAAGACTGGTCAAGGGTTTAAAGAGATTATGGAAGCTTTGGAAAAGGCTAAGAATGAATAAGAACCGATAAATAAAGATAGATTATTTTTATTTATTTAAATTTATTTATTTTATAATTCATGAAAAATTTCCTATTCAATTTCCAAATTTTATAAATAAATCTATTATATTTGAAATTAATTGATTTTAAGCGATCCAATTAATTATTCTATTAATTATTATAATTTTTCTATAAATTGAAAAAATTAAATACTATCTTAAATAAATTAATAAAGAGAACGGATGTTCTTTAATGTTTTTTAACTCAAATGGTGATTTAAGTGAAAATCTGGATAGATTTAACCAATGCTCCTCATGTGCGATTTTTTAAAAATATAATTGAATATTTCCAGGACCAGGGCGAGGAAGTAATAGTAACTGGACGCAAATTTGGGGACATACACAAGCTCATGGATTTGTTTGGTTTTGAATTTATTTCCATCGGCAAGCACGGAGTTACCCTTGGTCAAAAACTTGAAGAAAGCACTTTGAGAGCTCACGAACTTTCTAAACTTATTATTAAAGAAAAACCAGATGTTGCCATTTCTAAACATTCTATTGAACTTCCAAGAGTTACTTTTGGACTGAATATTCCCAGTGTATATGTTTTAGATAATGAACATGCTTTAGCAGCTAATAAATTAACATTACCTTTGTGTAACCGGATTATAATGCCTCAAGCCATTGATATGTGGACTTTATTGAGAGTAGGGGCAGATCCTAATAAAATTATCAGTTACAAGGGAACATCAGAAATTATTCATTTTAAAAACTTTGAATATAATGAAAATATATTTGAAGATCTTTCATTGGACTTGAAAAAAGAAAAAACTATTTTAATGAGGCCTGAACCCTCTTTAGCATCTTATTTGGATGCTGATTGCAGAAAATCTGTTTTAACGCCTGTTGTGGATGTTTTAGAACAGCATGCTAATATCCTGGTAATTCCACGGTTTAAAGAACAGGAAGAAATATTTAAAGATTATAATAATGTCACTATTATTAAACCGCCTGTAGATACATTTAGTTTGATGAAAAAATGTGATCTAATGATTGGTGCGGGTGGAACAATGAATCGTGAAGCGGCAATTGTGGGTACTCCTGTAATTTCCTGCTATCCTGGCCAAACACTTTCAGTTGATAAGTTTTATATTGATCAGAACCTTATGTTCAGATCCAACGATGTGGAAGAAATAATCAATATGGCTTTGAGATTAATGCTCAATAAAGACCTTTCTAAGAAATTAGAAACTGATGATCTTTTTGAAATGATTATTGATAATGTTTATGATGTTGCAGGTAAAAGTAGGCCTTTATAATCATATTAAGGAAATTCTATTAAATTCTATTTTAATCTATTAAAAAAACTTCTTTAATGATAATTATGAATCAGCATTATTTCATCAAGTATTAAGAATAATCCAACCTTAATTAAACTTGAATATTCAAAACTAATTAAGTATATCTAAAAATAAAATTCATCAATAAAAATAAAATTCATTAAAATTAAAAATCCTATCTTAAAACTAATTATTAATGGAGTGGCCGGGATTTGAACCCGGGGCCTCCGCCATGCCAAGGCGACGCTCTACCATCTGAGCTACCACCCCAATGTCCATTAACATATCAACTTAGATTTCTTCCTATTTAAACTTAATGCTTTTCCTAACTATTTATTAGAATTTTAATTTAAAATAGGATATTTAGTTATTTATATTTTAATACTAAAAAAATCGGTATTTTTTAAATATGATTCAAATAACGGGATTTAATAGATTAATCTGATTTATAAAATTTAATCGAATAAGGGTGGTTTATTGAACAAAATTCAAATAAGAAATTCTGAAGAGGATGATTTTCTGGTTATATCTCAAATAGCCAGCAAATGCCGACCCATGGTCACAGAAAGGAATTCTATTTATCACATATTCACTAAATTCTTTCAAAATACCGTATTTGTTGCGGAAAAATTCGAAAATGGGAATAAAAAAGCAATTGGATTTTTAATTGGATTTATTTCTCAATCCAATAATGAGGAATCTTATATTCATCTTTTATGTGTTGATCCTAAATTTAGAGGAAGAAAAATAGCTTCAAATTTACTAAAAAAATTCTGTGATAAGGTCGCCCATGATGGTTGCAAAAAGGTATATCTAATTACCAAACCCATTAATAAGCGAGCTATAAATTTCTACCAAAAATCAGGCTTCAGAATGGCCACTAATTCTAAAATTATAAATATCAGAGGCATGGATGCTTTTAGGGATTATGATGGATTTGGAGAACATATGCTAGTTTTTCAAAAGGATTTAGATGAATAAAACTGATTTAAAATTAAATTTAATGTTTTTATTAATTAATTTTGATCTAATATCAAATCATTTAAAAGAGTGAAATCATAGAAAAGATTTAAAACATAAATATAGTTTTTATATTATAGTTTTTATATGATTAAAGTATAATTAATTTTAAATTGTTATTTCATATCCTATTTGATTATTCAAAATAGTTTCAAAATTTAAAAAAATATAAAGATATATTCGAAAATTACGTCTTATTAAATCATTCAATCAAAAATACTTATTTAAATTCTTATGGAGGCATAAATTGGCTTTAATAGCTCAAAATCATCTTCAACTAATCATAGAGTTTGGACTGGTACTTTATTTGGGGGTTATTTTTATTTTAAATTTAGCTCCTATCTCTTTAAGTGCAGTACTGCTATTTTCATTGTTATTAGGCTTGGCACTTTCTGTTTTATTTGGAATCGATGCCATTTTCCTTTTTGTGAGTTTTGGACAAAGTGAATTTTCACATCCGTTTGGTCCCATTGCTCTTCTGGCAATAGTAACTGCACTAGCTGCACTTCCTATGATGAAAGAAGCAGGGATTGGTGTGGGAAGACTTAAATTATTTATTTATTTCATTCTAATACTCCTAACTGTATTTGGTGGTTTGGTTCACAGGTCATTCCTTATTTTATGGATTTTAGGTTTAGTGATTGGATTTTTGATATTATCAAAATCCTTCCGACAAAAATCAATTCTTTCCATTAAAAAAATAGTGGCTTCTATTGTGGCAGTATTAGCTGCTTTTGGAATACTGGAACTTCTTTCAAGTATCCTTCAAATGCCAGTATTAAGTCCTTTACTTAGAATTGCCAGGATAGAATCAAATTCAGGACCTGGTTTGAATCTGGTTATTAACAACATAACCTTATTGGGCCACATTCCTAATTCTTCCTATTGGGGATCTTCTGGCCTGGGGTTTGGTGATGGTTATATAACTCTACCTATAAATTTAATAACCAGTTTTGGTCTACCATTTCCCGTTTTTTATGGATTGTTGGTTAACAAGAAGGACGTAGTAGATTACATGCTGCCTGGAATATTTGGATGGGGTTATGACTTTGGGTATCTTACGTTATTCTTCCTTTTACTCTGGTGTGTTGGAGTAATTATTATTGGATTTAAGATGCTACTCATCTATAGGGAAAAAAGAGAAAATGGTAGCCGCAGATTTCTTGGTAGGGAGGCCTTGCTTATAGGGTCGCTCACGGCCTTTATTGCTCAGGCAGTTGTGGGTTTATTCTTAATGAATCGTACGGTTAATGGAATGGCTTTACTTACATTTATATTCTTGAGTGCACTGGTGGTAGGTCATATAATCACATTAAAAAAGGATTAAGAATGGATTAAAAATATAAAGAACGATTATCATATACATTAATATAATATTATGGGGAAAAAATCATGAAAAAAGCTCTTATACTTTTAGGATGTCCGGAATCTCCGGCACAAACTCCTATGGCTCTTTATGCATCTCACCAGCTTACAAATGCGGGATATGATGTTACAGTGGTCAGCAACCCGTCTGCCATGCGACTTATTGATGTTTCAGATCCAGAAGAGAAATATGTACAAAAAAAGACTGATATCGAATCATGTCTTGAAAATTTAAAAGAAGGAGATTTTGACCTTCTTTTAGGATTTGTTCATAAGGACGCTGCAGTGGCCTATTTTGTAACCTTTTATCATATATTAAATACAAAATCCATGGCATTAATATTTGAAAAAGACGCGGCTCTTTTAGAAGACTTTGAAAAACAAGTAAAAGAAAACACTGATGCTCAGATTGTTGCTGCAAGAGCTTATCACAATCCTACACCAATTAGGGTTAAATTGGATAAAGCAATAAATCAATTGGAGGATTAAATATGTCATTTTGTCTTGAGACCCATCTTCAACAATCAGATGATTATGATATTCTCCTTAAACAGGCTGGATTTAAGGAATGTGCTAAACTTATTGAAGAAAAAGCCAAGAGTGTTGTTTATATTAAACCTGGTGAAAAGATACTTGGTGCCCGGATTATCGGCCTTCCTCCTATTCCCATTGGGATAGATGACGAGAATGTAAAGGTTATGATGCCCTATACCAAGCCTTGCTATGGTACGGCTGTGGTTGAATTGCCTGTAGAAGCAGAAGAGATTGATAAGATAAAAGCAGTTGCTATTAAATAATATATTATTTTTTTCTTTATTTTTTTATTCTAATGTTTGAGTCAAAAATAAAATAAGAATTATATTTTATAATCCCAAAATAAGGTAAATATATGTCAACTAGTGGTCGTAGAGAACTGGAGAAAGAGCGCCGAAGGAATGATATCCTGAATACTGCTGAAAATTTATTTTTCTCTAAAGGCTATGATAATGTTTCTTTAAATGAAATTGCAAAAGAACTGAATTTAGGTAGATCTACACTTTACCTTTACTTTGAAAATAAGGAAGAACTATTTTTTGCCATTGTACTTCGTGGAGCTATTATTTTACATAAAATGATTCATGATGAAGTAAAAAAAGCAAATACTGCCCTAGAAAAACTAGCTGCTTTTAGAAAGGCCTATTATGATTTTGCAAAAGAGCATCCGGATCACCTTAAATCATATAACTACTTATTATCTGGAAGATTTGACCTTGATAACGTGGATCAAACTGAATATAAAATTGAATCCATTGCTCATAGTAAGTATTATGATGAATATAAAAAAATGGTAGAAGTTAGTAATTGTCTTAATTTTTCTATTCCTAAATTCTCTGCAGGTGAGTATTTAAATGAGATCGTCAATTTACGCGGTGAAATGTTAAATGTTTTATGTAAGGCCATAGAACAGGGAAAATATGAGGGATCTATTCGCCCTGATGTTAATTCTGCAGAAGCAACTGTTTTGCTGACATTGATTGCCAATAGTATTGATAATTTACCACCAGATCTTAAACTTTTACTGGAAAGTCAGAATATTGGTCAAGAACAATTCCTTAGGGATGTAGGGCAGTTTATAGGATATATGGTCAGTAATAGGATGAAATAAATCTAGATTGTTTTCTGGCTTTTTTTTAAAATTTTTAAAGGATTCATTTATTGTTAATTAGCATTATTTTTAATATTTCAAATATCTGGATTACCTATTCGAAAGTTATAAATATTAAATGACACTATGTCATTAAATGACATAATGTCAGTATTTAGTTCAGGTGAATATGATGGAAAGTGAAATAAAAATAAATAGAAAAAATCCAAGTCAAATGGCTGAAGGAATAGCCATGCAAAGGTTTGCAGAATCTGCTAAGGCTGAAGACGAAAGAATATGTTATGATCCCTATGCTATACATTTTATCCGTCCAGAAATAATAGAATTTGGAATTAAACATCCTGAAGAAGCGAAAGCTAAAGTAGAACAAGTGGAAAAACTATTTCCCGGACTTAGCGGCTCAATCATGGCCCGAGTTCGATATTTCGATGATTTTGTAAAAAAATCAATTACGAAAGGCCTGGAACAGTTGGTTATACTTGGTGCGGGTTATGATACTCGAGCATATAGATTGGATGATATAAAGAATGATGTTAAAGTCTTTGAAGTTGACCATCCCAATACTCAGAGCTTCAAAATAGAAAAAATTAAAGAAATATTTGGTTCAACTCCAGAAAATGTTACTTATGTTTCAATTGATTTTGATTTTCAAAAATTAGGTCCAAGATTACTTGAAAGTGGTTATGATTCTTCAAAAAAGACCCTTTTTATAATGGAAGGACTTGTTATGTATATTCCACCTTATGCTGTAGCTGAAACCCTTTCATTTATTGTAGAAAATTCGGCTAAAGGCAGTTCTGTTATTTTTGATTATTATCCTGAATCAGTAGTTGATGGGACTTGTAAACTGGAAATCGGAAATAATATTCGAAATCATTTAATACAACTGGGAGAACCACTTCAGTTTGGAATCAAAGAAGAAGAAGTTGAAGAGTTTCTTAAAGAGTTTGGATTTTCAAATATTAAAAATATAACCAGTGAAGATTATAAAAGAGCGTATTTCCATGGTAAAAATCAAAACAGGGATGTTTGCAGTCTTTTGTTATTTGCACAGGGAGAGGTAATTAAAAATTGAGGAATTCTATTTCTATTTTAAAAAGATCGAAAAAAAGTTGTCAATGAATGATATGAACCAAGCAATTTTATTATAATTATCCTAAAATTCTAAAAATATCTAAAGAAAAAAATAATATTTAAAGAAATAAATTAGAATGAAAATGGATATTTATTTCTATTTTTCTAAATTATTCGTTTTTACATGTTTTTATTATTAAATAAGCATACACAATTGTCCAAATCATAAATGTAAATATGGTAATGCGTTCAAAAAGCCCACCATAAGGAGAATTATTTGCTACGCTCATGGCGGCCATTCCTCCTGAAATCAGAATCACCAGAAATGAAATTATGGAATAAATGGCAAAGGATTTCATTTCATTAACTTTTCTGAAATTTATCCCCATCAACAGAACTGAAATGAGAGTGAGTAATGATGTAATTCCGGCCAAGGCAATATGTATTGTGCCGGTGAATGTAAATGCTATATTTCTCGGGTCTTGAGGGAAGAAAATCAATAATAGGCCCAGAAGACCAACAATGGCAATCATTAAATTAGCCACTTTAAATTTTTTAGATTTATCTATTTTATCATCCATAAATGCCCCTAAACCAAATATGAACAGTGAAATATTGTAAATACCAAATAAAACACTCATTAATAAAAGATTAGGTGCATTTGCCATGGAAAGTTCACTTATGGTGTTATAAAGAAAACTATAATCGCTACGAAGAGAACCACCTACAATAACAGCTAAAATATAAACTATTGGTCCAACAATACCAAAATAAGGATAAAACTTTTTCATATACTATAATAATATATCTATTCATATAATATATTTACAATGATTTCAATGTGGTGTAATCATATTATGCTTAAATTACTCATTAAAAATAATAAAAAACCATAATAATTATCTAGAGGCCTTAATATGTTAACTACAGTCGTGGGAAGTTACCCTGCACCTCCTAAACCTCCCAAATCTTTTGGAGAAAAATTATCAAATTTCATTGGAAGTTATGATCAATATAAACCAGCTATAGCTATGGCTGTTTCAGACCAGATAAAAGCCGGAGTAGATCTGGTTTCTGATGGTCAGGTAAGAGGGGATATGATTGAAATCTTTGCCAGGTCCATTCCTGGAATGGTTATTGAAGATAACAATTGTAAAATAAAAAATAAAATCAGCCCTCCTTTAAAATCCATTGGGGCAGAAGACCTGAAATTTGCCATTAAAACGATGGAAAATACTTTAAATAAAATGGATTTTAAGGAAGAAGAAATAGCCAAAAAAGTGTTAAAGGGATTATAACTGGCCCTACTACTATGGTTTATTCTTCACGTCTGGACGGTTTCTATAGTAATGAAAATAAGGATAAAGCTATTTTAGATATGGCACATGCTCTTAAAAAAGAAGCTAAATATCTGGAAGATGCTGGGGCATCGGTTATTCAATTGGACGAACCATTTATATCCACAGGGTTAGTAAATGTGTCCATAGCCCGTAAGGCCGTGGAAATAATTTCTAAAGATTTAAAAATTCCGGTGGCTATGCATGTATGTGGTGATGTGGAACAGGTATCTTGATCAAATACTAAAATTCAAAGTAGACATTATTGACTGTGAATTTGCAGGAATTGCCAACAATATTCATGTTTTAGAAAGCCAGAACAGTTTTCATGGAAAGAAAATTGGATTTGGAAGTGTGGATACTAAAAAAGAATCTGTAGAATCTGTTGATGAGCTTAAAAAATTGATTAAAATAGGTATGGATATTATTGGGCCTGAAAACATGTTAGTGGACCCTGATTGTGGGATGAAGATGCTTTCTCATGAATCTGCGTTTTCTAAGTTAAAAAACATGGTCGAAGCCACAAAAAGCTTATCTTAGGTATATTTTATGGTATATATTAGTTCATTGCTTATTTATTATTAAAGGGTAGTATAAGGCAGCATATATAGTATATATAATTGGTAAGATGGGAAATGAAATATTAACATTTTTTTTAAAGTGGAGGCATAAAATGGCGGAATTGATTAAAGTTTCAGAGATTGCAGATGGCTGGGAAAAATTGGTTAAAAAAATCATGAGTGAAGGGGCCGAAATAAAAGATGAAAGGGGTTCTTTAACCAAAGAAATTTTAAATGTCATGGTTTCTATTGAAAATCCACTGGGAAAATCTAAATCAAGTAATTACTATCTTAACAGCTTAACTGACAAATTAGCTGGTATTAAAGATATAAAAGTTCCTGAAGGCTATTTCTGGAATGGAGAAAAGCTGCAAAAATACTCAGAACAATTCATTAGCAGTGATATACAGGGTTTTGTTTATACCTATGGTAATAGGCTCCGAGCACATTTTAGTGATGTTGATCAAATCAAGAAGCAATTGATAGATTAAAAAATTGTAAAGAATCAAGAAGGGCCATTTCTGTGACCTGGGATCCAGTTGCCGATACAAAAAGCGATGAAGTACCCTGCATGATTCTGGTAGATTTTAAAATCAGGGATAATAAACTTTACACCACTGCTCTATGGAGATCCCATGATATTTATGGGGCCTGGTTCCCTAATGCCGTTGGTTTAACCTATCTGGCCCAGTACGTGGCTGGAGAAGTTGGTCTTGATTTAGGTTCCATAACCATTCATTCAATTAGTGCTCATATCTATGAGGTTAATTTTAAGGAAGCTAATAATTATTGAATTATGTGCTAAAGGTCACAATTAACTTTTTCTAGGAATAATCACTATAGATGATTAAATTAAATCCAATTTTTAAGCCATTTTAGATAAATTTCACAATCCAATTTTGTGATTAGAGAAAATATCTTTTAAATGAATTATTAAAATTAAATAGTAAACTAATTAAGATTAAAATTCCTAAAATCATTGAGGATAAAAATTTATGTTTATTTGAAATTCATTATTGAGGTGAATTTAGATGGTTAGTGTTAATTTAGAAGCAAAAAAAACAGTAGATGAAATGATTGCAAAAGCTGATGCGCTTAATATTGCAGTAGAAAAATTGGACAATGGTTCCACTGTAATTGACTGTGGAGTAAACGTAGAAGGTAGTTTAAAGGCAGGAGAATTATACACCAAGGTATGTCTTGGAGGACTAGCTGAAGTAGGAATATCTATTCCTGGAGACTTATCAGAAAGCTTTGCCTTACCCTCTGTTAAAATTAAAACCAATTCTCCAGCTATTTCCACTTTAGGAGCACAAAAAGCTGGATGGTCTGTAAGTGTGGGAGACTTCTTTGCCTTAGGTTCTGGACCTGCCCGAGCTTTAGCCAAAAAACCAGCCGAAACTTACAAAGAAATAGGATATGAAGACGATGCAGATATAGGTATTTTAACTTTAGAAGCAGACAAACTTCCTGGAACTGATGTTACTGATAAAATTGCTGAAGATTGTGGTATATCCTCAGAAAATGTATTTGTCCTGGTGGCCCCTACTTCTTCCCTGGTTGGTTCCATCCAAATTGCAGGAAGAGTTGTGGAAAACGGTACTTACAAAATGCTGGAGGCACTGCACTTCGACGTCACTAAAGTAAAATATGCTGCTGGTATTGCTCCTATTGCACCTGTTGACCCGGATGGCCTTAAAGCTATGGGAAAAACTAATGATGCAGTTTTATTTGGTGGAAGAACTTACTACTACATTCATTCTGAAGAAGGCGATGATATTAAAGCATTAGCCGAACAATTACCTTCTTCTGCATCTGAAGGATATGGGAAACCATTCTATGATGTATTTAAAGAAGCTGAATACGACTTCTACAAAATAGACAAAGGCATGTTTGCCCCTGCTGAAGTTGTTATTAACGACCTGCGGACTGGAGAACTATTCAGAACAGGATATGTTAATGTAGAACTTCTCAAGAAGTCCTTTGGATTGTAATTTGTATAATATCATCTGAAACAATCTTAAATAGACAAAATAGGTTTATTTATATCTTATTTTATTTTTATTTTATTTTTCATTTTCATGTAGTTTCAAAGTTATTTTTAAATTTTAAATCTATGTAAAATAAATATTTAAATTAAAGAATTAAAATTAATAGAAATAAAAAAATAAAGAATTTAATGTATTTAATTTGATTTTTAATTTACGGCCTGATTTATTTTTCCCACACCATTGATCTGCTTTGTTACCTGAGGATTTCCAAAGTAGATTATTTCTCCACCACCATTTATAATGGCATTTAATACATCAGAAACTTTCACCGTTGTTTTTCCAGCTCCATTTATAGTTACTGATGTGTTCAAGGTGTTTAAAGAAGGCGCTGAATATTCCCCGGCTCCATTGATGGTTACGGTCTGATTATCAGCATTTCCAGAAGCATTCAGCTTACCAGCCCCTGAAATAGTCAAAATCAGACTATTTAACTGTAAATTAGTTAAATTACCTTCTGCAGCCCCATTAACAAAAACATTCAGTTTATCAGAGTTTAAGTTGTCTGCATTCAGTTTTGCAGCTCCAGATACATCAATAGAGTTTAAATTTTTCACTGATAAATGAAAGATAACTGGTTTGGTCGGTGTTGGTGTACTGGCATTATCATAGGAAATTTGAAGCTTATTGTTTTTAACGGAAGTTTTTATATGACGAATCACATTATCCTCTGCTTCAATAATTAAAGATTCATTGTTGCCTTGGGTTATAATTAGAGTTCCCATACCATCCAGCGCGATCTGGTCAAATCCACTAACTTTTACGGTTTCATTAACTACTTTTCCAGATCCTGTTCCCCCACTACCAATACAACCTGATGCAGTTACTACTATTGCCATTAGGAGAATTAATAATAAATATTTTTTCAAAAAACCCCTCCCCTTAATTATTTATTATATTTATGTAAGTAATAACAATTAAATTTTTATAATCCTCTTCCTATTATTTCGAATTTTCAAAAAAAATAACTGCTGATAAGACAAAATTAATTAATAGATAATATGATTAACCGTATTAACTTGTAAAAGAGGTGGTTTCATGAAAATTATCAGCAATGAAATTGATCTTCAAACTTCTAAAAGGCTGGAAATTGTTGATATAAGCTCTAAAATTAGTGAAATTGTAAAATCGACTGGTATTAAAAATGGAATGATAAATATATTCACCAGACATTCTACTTCAGCAATTGTAATTAATGAAAATGAATCAGGACTGGTAAAAGACTTTGAAAATCTTTTAAAAAAAATAGTCCCTGAAAATGGTGATTATGCTCATAATGTAATTGATAATAACGCTGATTCACATCTTCGATCATTTTTGCTGGGAGGAAGCCAATCAATACCTGTTATTAATGGCCAAATAGATTTGGGGACCTGGCAGAGTATTTTTTTCGTAGATATGGATGGGCCCAGGAGCCGAAAGGTTAAAATCACCGTAATGGGGCATTAAAATTATTAATAAATGTAATAAAATAGCAAAAAATAAGATCAGACAAAATAAATCTGACAAATAAAATTAAAAATTAAAAATTAAATAGATGCATTAATAATTCATCTATTTATCAATTAGTTCTAACTCAAAGGCCACTATAGGATACTCCATATCAAAATTAGAAATTACTTCTGGATGTATTTCTCCAAAGAAACCTTCAATTTGATTTTTTCCATTAATTAAACCACCATTTACTCTAGCACACCTTCCATTGATGAAAGAAGGGTGGTCAAATGGTTCTAAATTGAGAGTGTATCCTGTATTTTCTAAAAAGGAAGCTACAGTTGATTTTATTTCCGTGAAATTGGCATGGGAATGTGTAATGGCTGCAGCAATTTTTTTACCCACTTTAGTACAGGTTTCTGCAGATTCCTCAATGTAAATAACATCTCCTATTTCAAATATTCTTTGAGGGAGTTCTTCGTGTTTGTTATCTTCTAAAAATTCCAGTAATCCATTTAAAAGACTTTTTCGGATCATGGTTCTATCCTGGGAGATGGGTTGTGAAACTTCCACTCTTTCATCTTCTTCTAACCTTAAATGGTGGTAATGTTTTTCTTCGCTGGTTAACATTAAACTCATGATTTCCTGGAAGCCCAGACCGACCATAACCTCTCGCAAGAGATTATCTGAAGTGTACCACTTATTTTCATGGGCAATAGTAGCTATGTCTGGTAAATATGACTCTATATTATTGAAACAGTATTCAACGGCCACATTTTCTATTAAATCTGTCTCGTGAAGAATATCAACCCGGTAGGCAGGGATAGTGACGATTAATTCATTTTCTGAGATTATCTCAGCGTCCATACGGGCCTTAGATATTAAATCTTTGATTTGTTCTGCATTAAGCTCCAGTCCAGTGTATTCACAGGTTTTGGCCACATTCAATGTTTTCTGTTTAGGAGTAAAATCTGGGGTTATAACCGTTCTGTCTGGATAAACGATTTCCAATGACTCTATTTCTCCATTAACTTCACCAAAAGATGAGCAGATTATGTTTAAAGCGTAGTCTACAGCCTGCTGATTAGTACCAGTAACATCTACCAGGAGATTGGTGGTGTTTTCAGTCAGTTTGGTAAGCTCACCATTTATTATGGGTGGCATGGATAGCACATTGTCGTTTTTATCCAGTATGACGGGGTATGAATCGAATTTTTCTACTAAATGGGCGTATTTTACACCTTTAGGATGTTCCTGAACCACTTCACCTGGTGTCATTTTGTTCTCTGTTTCCAGGGGGATGAATTTTATGGAATCGCCTTTCATGGCGTTATAATAGAAATGTCCTTCAATAACATCTAAATTATGAATTCCAATTGCTACTTTTTTTCGGTCTCTTCCAATAACCCAGTGAAGATCTTCTTGAAATTCCATGATTTGTTTTAGCCTTTTTTCATCCATTTTCACATTTTTTATAATGGCAAAACTAATGAATGGCCTGATTTGGGTTATTTTTTCATCTACAAATACTTTTAAACCAGAATCGGTAATGGGATAGATTGGCATTCCTTTTTCTATACCCAAAAACCCCTTTAAGCTACGGGCGACACCTTCCACTGATAACTGGTCTGGTCTATTAGGAAAAAATTCAACTTTAATGCTTTCATCGTCGAAGTCTTCTATATCGCTCCCCATCATGGGTAAAATGTCAATTAGCTTTTCTTTGCTTATTTCAATGCCTAATTCCTTTAAATCCTGATAATCAAATGTTATAACGGGCATTTAATATATCTCCTAATCATGATAACTAGTTGTAAAGTTAGTAAATTATTTAATTATATTTAGTTCATAATCAATTATAAAACTGATTCATCCTCATATTCATCATTGGCGCCATTAGGCCATTCCGGCAAATATCATTATGAAGAACACGGACTCTATAGTAAAGTGCAGTGCGCGGTGGTAAAGCCAACCATAGTCTGTTCCTGCAATTTCATGATAAATATCAACCACTATATGTATTAAAGCCGCCAATATTCCTATTTCCCAGGAAAAAAACACCAGTGAAAGCACGACAAAGTGAAATATGGCTTCCATACTTTCATGAATCAGCCACATTTGAATGTTAGATCCCACAGTTTTCCTTATAATTCCTGCTAAAAGAACGTAAAAATCAAAAAATACTCCCCATAACACACGACTGTGGATCTCGTCACTGATAGCCAAAAACAATGCTAAATAAAACCACAATAACTCCATATTTTTCACCAGGGGGATTCAAAAAGTATAATTATTTAAAATATTTATTTGACCTATCTAATTGTATTTATTATTAGTATTCTATGACTAATTTAAAGATTAAACAATTCTTACATGAATTATTATAGTTTATTAGTTTTTAAATATAATCTTTGAGTATTTTTTCTAAATTTTTATTCTCAATCATTAAGTATAAACTTTTAAATTATAAACTTAATCTAAAGTAATCAACTAATTGGTGAACTTTTAATTGTTTTACATAATAGTAATAATTATATTAAATCTAATTAATAAATCTAATTTATATTCTATAATATATTTATTAGAATAATAAGAATAATACAGAATATTAGAAGAAAGATATTAAGAAAAGAAATTTAAGAAAGTAAATATCATATAAAAATCTAATTTCAGAAATAAGTTCTTATAAGATTTCTTATAAAATTTCTATGAATACTTGAACTATTTTGAACTGGAATTGATTGATTTTAGCTAATATTTTATTAGTTCATTAAATTATTTATAAAAATTTTACAAAAAAATAGTTTTTTTAAAATAAGTCTTAAATTACAATTTAAATATTAATACCTCAGGAGAGAGGAAAATGACAGTTGATAATATTCCAAAAGATTACGACCACAAAAAAGAAGCACAATGGCAGGAAACATGGCAAAAAAATCAACTTCACAAATTTATTGGTGATGGAACCCGCCCACGATATATAATTGATACCCCACCTCCATATCCCACTGGTTCTATTCATATGGGGCATGTTTTGAACTGGGTTTATATTGATATGAATGCCCGTTTTAAAAGAATGAATGGTTTTGACGTACTTTTCCCTCAGGGATGGGATTGTCATGGACTTCCTACAGAAGTAAAGGTGGAAGAAACTCACCATATTAAGAAAAACGATGTACCTCGAGAAGAATTCCGAGAAATGTGCATAGATCTAACCCGGAATAATATTGCCATGATGAAGACTCAGATGCAATCCATGGGCTTTTCTCAGGACTGGAGCCGTGAATTTGTTACCATGACTCCAGAATACATGTACAAAACCCAGCTTTCTTTCTTGAAAATGTTTGAAAAGGGTTTGATTTATCAGGGAATTCACCCGGTTAACTGGTGTCCCCGATGCGAAACCGCCATAGCCTTTGCTGAAGTGGAATATAATGAAAATGAAACCTATTTGAATTATCTGGAATTCCCTTCAGAAGACGGTGAAAAGGGAGTTATGATTGCCACCACCCGTCCAGAACTTCTCTCAGCATGTGTAGCTGTGGTGGTACATCCTGATGACGAACGGTACCATGATCTGGCTGGTAAAAAAGTTCAGGTGCCTATTTTCGGACAAAATGTAAAAATTATAACTGATACGGATGTAGACCCTGAATTTGGTACTGGGGCAGTCATGATATGTACCTTTGGGGATAAAACGGATGTTTCATGGGTAAACAGATATGGGCTGGATATTATTGAGGCCATTGATGAAAAAGGAACAATGACTCAAGCGGCTGGAAAATATCAGGGATTGACTCTGGCCCAGTGTAAGCAGCAAACCATGGAAGATCTGGAAAAAGAAGGATTTTTACTTAAAAAGGAAAATGTTGATCAGAATGTTGGTCAATGCTGGAGATGTAAAACTCCTATTGAGATTCTGGTTAAAAAACAGTGGTTTGTTGCAGTAAAAGAGCTATCTAAAGAGATTGAAGAAGCAGCAGAAGTCATGGACTGGATTCCAGAGCACATGAAAATAAGATTGCTCAACTGGACTGGATCCATGGACTGGGACTGGTGTATTTCCAGACAAAGGATATTTGCCACCCCTATTCCGGTATGGTACTGTAAAGACTGTGGAAAAGTGCATATTGCTACTGCAGAAATGATTCCAATTGATCCCACTCAAAAACAACCGGAAAATCCTTGTGAATGTGGTTGCGGTGAGTTTATAGGTGAAGATGACGTTTTAGACACCTGGATGGATAGTTCTATTTCTCCTTTAGCTATTGCTGGATGGCCTGAACCTATTTATGAAAATTATTTTCCTGCTGATTTAAGGCCACAGGGACACGATATTATACGAACCTGGGCTTTCTATACCACTTTGAGATGTAAAGCACTAACTGGAAAAGAACCTTTCTCCAAAATCGTGGTTAATGGAATGGTTTTTGGTGAAGACGGCCATAAAATGAGTAAATCCCGAGGCAATGTCATTGCACCGGAAGTGGTTCTCGAAGACTACGGTGCTGATGCTCTGAGATTATGGGCCTCTAACAGTGTACCTGGTTCTGATGTCCCATTCGCCTGGAAAGACGTAAAATATGGCTACAAGTTCCTTAGGAAATTCTGGAATGCTTTTAGATTTATTAGTATGCACATATTTGACATTGAAGGTGATGAGTCATTGGCCATCAATCATTTAAATCCTATGGACAGCTGGATTTTATCCAGGTTAAACCAACTAGTTTCAGACTCTACTGAGGCCATGGAGAACTTTAACTTTGCCCAAGTAGTAAATAAAACCCAGAGCTTCATCTGGCATGATTTCTGTGATGAATATATTGAGGCAGTTAAATACAGGCTTTATGGGGATAATGTTGATGCACAGTCAAAGCAGGCGGCCCAATACACTTTAAAAACTGTGGTTGAAACTTCATTAAAGATTTTATCGCCTATAACTCCTCACTTCACTGAAGAAGTTTATCAACATTTGGGCTATGATTCCAGTATACATCAAGCGTCCTGGCCGGAAGTTCAAAGTGAATTGATTAATTCAGATGCGGAAAAACAGGGTAATTTAGGTGTAAAAATAATTGGAGAACTTAGAAGATTCAAATCCGCTTCTAAAATGCCTTTAAATGCCCAGTTGAAATCAACCACTATTTATACTTCCAGTTCGGATATTTATGATAATGTTAAGCCATTACTTATGGATATTAAAGGAACCATAAACATCACGGATTTAAAACTGGAAATTGGAAAACCAGACACCCAGGAGATTGTAGTGGAAATTACTCCGTTAATGAGTAAAATAGGGCCAGAATTCAAAGGAGATGCCCCTAAAATACTTGGATACTTACAATCTAAGGAACCTCAGGAAATTGCTCAAGCCCTGAAAAATTATGGTGAAATTATTATTGAAGGCCATACAATTACCGAAGATTACATGACTATGAAAAAGGAGTCTGTAGGTAAAACAGGGGAAAAAGTGGAAATTATACATCCTGAAAAATTGGATATTACACTGGAAATTGTTATTAGATAATTATTATTAATGTTTTCAGAAACTAAAATGTTCTTAGATAAAATAATAACAAGAGAAATTTATACAAGAGTGGAAAAATGGAACTTGTAGTGGAAAAATCCTCAAAAATTTCAGGAGTAGTTAAAGCACCACCCTCCAAAAGCTATACTCATAGGGGCGTAATAATAGCCTCTTTGGCGGATGGAAAATCAATTTTAAATGACCCTTTATATTCTGAGGATACTGTGGCATCTTTAGAAACATGTGAGGCATTTGGAAGCACCATACAGAATCTGGAAGACCAGTGGGTAGTATTTGGGACTGGAGGGGATCTTAAAACACCACAAAATATAATTGATGTGAAAAATTCAGGAACCACTCTGCGTTTAATGACGTCTGTGGCAGGATTAGCTCCTAATTATTCTGTTTTTACTGGAGATAGTTCATTAAGAACCAGACCTATGCAGTATTTACTGGATGCTCTGGGAAACTTAGGAGTGGCCGCGGTGTCTTCCCAGGGAAATGGGAGGCCACCAATTATTGTTAAAGGCGGTTTAAAAGGTGGAAAATCTTCAATTCCAGGTAATGTCAGTTCTCAATTTATTTCATCACTCATAATTGCAGGTGCTCTGGCAGAAGAAACTGTTGAATTACATGTGACTGGTGAATTCATATCTGAACCCTATGTGGACATGACCCGCGATGTAATGGAAAAATTTGGGGTTAAAGCTGACTATAACTCTTCTGAAAGGATTTTTATCGTTAAACCTCAGAAATATCGGCCTACAGAATATACTGTTGAAGGAGACTATTCTTCTGCATCATATCTTATAGGGGCAGCAGCGGTATTGGATGGTGAATTAACCATTAAAAATTTGTTTAAAGATTCAAAACAAGGAGACAAATTAATTCTGGACATTATTTCACAGATGGGTGCAGATGTAGAAACAAAAGAGGATGAAGTTCTGATTAAAGGCAATGGTGAAATAAAAGGCATAAACATTGATTTACACAATGCTCCAGATCTTTTACCCACTGTTTCCGCATTAGGGGCCCTTGCCCAGGGTACTACTGAAATAAATGGGGTTGAACACGCTCGATTCAAGGAAACAGACCGTATAAGTACTTGTGCTCAGGAACTTACCAAGCTGGGAGTTAATGTTAAAGAAAAAAACGATGGTATGGTTATTGAAGGTGGAGTCAAATCGGGTGTTGTGGAATCTTACGGTGATCACCGTCTGGTAATGGCTTTCAGTTTAATTGGACTAAAAAAAGGCATTCGAATAAAAAATGCGGAAGTTCATGATGTTTCTTTCCCTAAATATCCCATGATCATGAATAAACTGGGATGTAATATGGGAATGAAATAGTTAATGAAATCTCAAATATGGATAGATCTTTTTATTACTTTTGCACTGTTATTGGATTCATTTATTTGGATTCAATATCAAATATCGATTTAATATATTTTTAGAGGGTTTAATTCATGTTTGCAGAACTAATCACGCTTTTACAAAATTATATAATGACCTATGGTGCATTAGGGATTTTTTTTGCCAGCATTCTGGAACAGATTATAGCTCCTATTCCTTCTACTGCTGTTATAGTGGGATCTAGCTTTTTTATAATGGGGAATTCTCCCGTTTCTTTTTTAGCATTTGAAAAACTATTTTTTTATATTGCACTACCGGTTGCTTTTGGAGTAACCATTGGTGCTTTAATCATTTATGGGGCAGTTTATAAAATTGGTAAGCCATTTGTTGATCGATGGGGTAAATTTATAGGATTATCCTGGGAAGAAATAGAAAAAACAGAGGAAAAATACTCAAAAAGCAATTCCATGCTTTTATTTCTTTTCATGACCTGGGCCATACCCATATTTCCCAGTGTGGTTATCAGTGCATTTTGTGGCTTCATTAAGTTTGATATTAAAAAATATATCTATGTCACTTTTTTCGGGACTTTAGTTAAGGCCTTTATTTTAGGATTTGTGGCCTGGCAGTTTGGAAGTTTATACTCGTCCTTGGGACCAAAAATGGGTATTTCAGAAAATCTGGTTATAATTGGATTGATAATATTACTAATTATATTTATTATTTACAAAAAATACAAGAAAATAGATAATAATAATAATAATAATAATAATAATAATTAAAAAGAGTTTTTAAACATGGATTTAATTTCAATATTGTTACTAGCAGTAGCACTGGCCATGGATGCCTTCAGTGTTTCCATTACAAGAGGATTAACATTAAAATGCAATATAAAGTATGCTCTAATTATCGCCATATTTTTTGGAGGATTTCAGGCCTTAATGCCTGTTTTAGGTTGGTATTCTGGTATGCAACTGCAAAGTGTAATTTCCGCTGTGGCCCCCTGGATTGCCTTTTTACTTTTAGCGGCAATTGGAATTAAAATGATTTATGAAAGTTTTTCTTTAGAAGAGGATGTATGTAAAGTTTTTTCACTTAAAGAACTACTGATTCTTTCTATTGCAACCAGTATTGACGCCTTTGCCGTGGGGGTGACCTTTGCCATTTTAAATACGCCTATAATCACACCTATTATAATCATTGGACTTGTAACATTTATTCTTTCATTTATCGGGGTCTATATAGGGAAAAATATAGGTCATCTATTTGAAAACAAAATCGAAATTCTAGGTGGCCTAATTTTAATAGCCATTGGATTTAAAATACTTTTAGAAAATATATTGTAAACTTATTTTAATTGTAAATGAATTATTAAAATTTAGAAACATATAAAATTTTTTTTGTAAATATTAATAAAAAGCAGACTCCTCTAAAAATTCATTTGTCCAATCTTAACACAGTGTATTAATAAAAAATAATCAAACCTTCAACATTGGATTTGGCACTATCCAGTGATTAGTAACAAATTATATAATACATAAAGTTAATTCTATTATTAGTTATTGGGTAGTTGAATTGATGGGGGCTTTTAGACTACGAAAAATATCTCATTTCTCACAAAACCATATTAAGGATGGGAACATGAACGGTAGAAAAAAAGAGACAAAAATAGTTATTTTCGGAGCTTATGACTCTGGGAAGACCACAACCTTGGATAACCTTTGCGAGAAAAAAACCAATGTGGAGTACAATGGAACCACCATCGCTTTGGATTATGGAAATACACTTGTTAATGGAGAAAAAATACATCTTTTTGCCTCGCCTGGTCAGGAAAGATTCAAATTCATGAGAGAAATCCTTTCTAATGGTCTGGATGGTGCTATTGTGGTGGTGGATAACGGTAGAGGGGTTACTGACATGGAAACAGAAATCATGTCTAAATTGGAATCAGGAAATGTTCCTTACGTTGTTTTTGCCAATAAACAGGATTTATCTAATGAAGAACTCCAAATTTCCTTTGATACAGAAATAGTCCCTACCATAGCCACTGATGGGGCCGGTTTACGATACGGTCTGGAAGTACTATTGGAGAAGATCTAGTTATATTTAACTCAATAATATTTTTTTTTATTTAATTGTAACAAAATTTCAATTATTCATTAATTTTTGATTGAGAATTATTAATAAATGTAACTATTTGGGGGCGATTAAAATTCCAGAACGAATCGAAAAAATAATGGATGAACTTAGAATCCTTTAT
The DNA here is from genome assembly GCA_963774795.1 of uncultured Methanobacteriaceae archaeon. Lineage (GTDB taxonomy): Archaea > Methanobacteriota > Methanobacteria > Methanobacteriales > Methanobacteriaceae > UBA349. The sequence continues at coordinate 85,574 of CAVZGI010000003.1, read as the reverse complement.
AATCTGCGGGTTTTTGAAGATAAAGATCCTTATCGGGTTTTGATTAGAACCATACTTTCTCAAAGAACTCGTGATGAAAATACCGACCAGGCCACTGCAGAATTATTTGCTGAGTATCCGTCCATGGAAGATGTGGCCCTTGCCCCTCAGGAGAAACTGGAAAAGCTGGTTAAAAAGGCAGGTTTCTTTCGGGTCAAATCCAAGCGAATAAAAGAGGTTTCCAATATTTTACTGGAAGAATACGGTGGTGTTGTTCCAGATACCATGGATCAACTTTTAAAACTTCCAGGGGTTGGTAGAAAAACCGCCAATTGTGTGCTGGTATATGCCTTTGAAAAACCAGCCATTCCGGTGGATACTCATGTGCACCGTATCTCTAATAGAATAGGTCTTGTAAATACAAAAGACCCTGATGCAACTGAACGTGAACTGGAAAAAGTTGTCCCTAAAGAGTTCTGGATTGAATTAAATGACCTCATGGTACAGTTTGGCCAGGATATTTGCCGACCCATAGGCCCCAAGCACGAGGAATGTCCTATTGCTGAGATTTGTGATTACTATCAGCGAATTTTGAATCAGGAAAGATCAGATTGATAGTCCATCGAACTAGATCACAGTTAAATTTCATCATTACTCCATCATTACATAAATTCATATAGAAACTGGATTTAAGAAATTCAATAAAAAAAATATTTATTTTTAATTAAAATAAGTTAAAAAATAATATTAAACCAGTATGATATGCTAAACTATTAAAAAAGCCTTATTTATTCTAATAATATATAATCTATTCCCGTATCATCATTGTTGTATTTTCAAACCCATAATCACCATCAGCATACTCTTCCATGTATTCCTGGAGCAAATATTCACTTATAACTGCTTTTTTATCATTTACCTTAGAAAATCCAGCTTTCTGGTAGGATTTTATAGCGGGGATATTCTTTTTTGATGGCCTTATAATGAATTTATTTATATTCATATTATTTTTAAGGTATTCCATCAGCTTTTCCAATGCACGAGTCCCATGCCCATGTCCACAGTATTTTTGGGATTTAAGCCATATGTCCAGCTCTGCCCTACCATTTTGCAGGTGAAAAAGGGCATAACATAAACATCCGATTTCTTCTTTATCAAGAGTTATGATCATAACAGATTCCCTTTCATGACCATCGTCCTGGAAATAGAAGTCTTTAAAGTCTTCCTGGAATTGGGCTCAGTTTGGTACAAGGCTTTCAGGGAAATTTGGTTTTCCCATGTGCATAATGGTAGTATCTGATAATGATAACCATTGGTAAGTTTTGTATTTTTCATCTAACCGGGCATGTCTTATATTAATCATATTTTCTGCCTTTTTCATGAGATAAAAATTTTCCTAATGTTGATTAATTCTAATTTGATTTAATAATAATTGTTTTTAGAACAATTTTGATTGTTTTGATTTCCCATTCCCTCCAAAACAAATCAGCTAAAAATAAAGTTCCCCAAAAATATTTTTATATATTATTTTCAAATATCTTATTATATTCTTTTATCCGGAATTCTTTGTTGCTCAGAAGCTCCTTTTCCAGGTTTTGTACCATTATCATATCTTTTAGATGATTTTTTAGACCCATGTACTACTTGCGGCCTTATAAGTCCGCGTTCCAAGAAATAACGTTCTTCAACCAATTTATTTAGAACTTTCTTAAAATCTGCCCTTGATAAATCAGGGAAATCCTGTATTAGTATATTATATAATTTTTTTTCTAGATAAACACCATTATGTTCTTTTAAAATATCATCGGCTCTATTCTCTATCTTTGAAAGTTTATCATTATCAGTCATTTTTTTATCTCCATGATACCTAAAAGGTTTAAATTTATCATATATACTATGTTTTTTCTAATAATGTAAATTTTGTAAATTTCTAAAAGCCATCACTCCAAAATTAAAGATTTGAAGCATTTTTTTATTATCAATACTAAAATCTTTGGAAAAGCCTCCAATAAACAGACATATCTTCAGCGCTTCTGTTTCGTTGCGCTTCCCAGTGATTTACGTGCTTATGGTCCGCTGGAGAAACTGCAGCCACAATAAACTCATATTGCTGACTTTATTTATCCAAAACAGCTCATAAAGAATTATTATATAACTTAATATCATATAAATTAATTATTTGGTGGAATAATTGTATATCTGGAGATATTCCTTAATCCACTAAGAATTGATGAAATTCAAAATAAAAATTAAGAAGGATTAAATAAAGTTATTAATCCTTTAAATCTGCTATTTCTTCTGCAAAGGCACCTAAAACTTTTTTAGAAAGACCTTCCAGGAATTTTAATGAACCGGCACATTCGTGGCCTCCACCGTCAATCCCGGCTTCTGGAATGGCATCGGCCAGTTTCCATACTACTTCATTGAGGTTAAATCCGAATTTTTCATTGACAGCATCTGTAGCTCGTATAACTCCAAAGTCAGGCCCATAAGCAAGAGTGACTATGGGGCGTTCTTCCCCGTGTTTTTGTACCATGGCATCGTGGACAAACCCGCAGGTTTTTCCTGGAGCTGGGAAAGTGAACCTGTGAGAGTAAAGTTCCACATCCAGTATATTAAAGAGAACCCCATTCGGTAATTCCTGAGATTTGAGATTAGGCAAAGCAGCACGTAATTGCGTTTGTACACGTTTGTTAAATTCTTTATATAAAGCTTCTAAGAGCTTTTTGTGTTTGTCTTTGTTTTCCAAATCAAGTATGGTATCAATGATACCTCTACCATTCATGAATCGTAGATAGAATGCTTCAAAATCAATACATTGGGCTATTTTTTCTAAATCTTCTAAATTGTAACCTTGTGATTCGGCCAACTTTATGTATTGGCTTGCTTCATCAGATCGTGCGTGATCTCCCACTGCAGCAATTCCAGGTAGGTGCATAACTTTTTCTGCTACATCAGGGTTCACCATTTTAGCTACTTCAACAGAAAGAGCACCAGCAGTTATTTGAGAGTCTCCACCAACTAGATATGGGTTTACATGGACATCTACATATTCATCTACTTCTACCTTACCATCTACAACTTCTCCAGGGAAATGGTGGTCAATAACCACAATTTCAATGTTGTAAATTTTGGCTTTCATTAAGGCCAGAATATCTTCTTCGGTGGATCCATTATCCAGAAGGACTATTAATGGTAGTTTTTGTCCGTGGCGTTCCAGATCCTCGAGAGCAAAGGATAAATCCTTAACTACATCTTCTAACTCGTAAAATGGAGCTTTACTAGGGGCTCTTTTAAAGTAATGCCATTCAGCATCGGTATTGTGATTCAATTCGATTAATAATGGAATAACCGCTTTTTCCATGGCCACACCGGCACAAATCCCATCAGCATCTGCGTGGTGTCGAACCAGTATGGACCTTCCATCAAATACTGCTCTTCTAATGGCCTTAGCGGCTTCCCTCATTTTTGGCCGGAGTTTTTCCAGGGTTTCACTTTCAATAAGAATTTCTGTGGTTTCTGGTTCAGCCTTTTCATCGATGGCCTGGTCAATGAGTTTTCTAATATTATCAGATTCTTCACCTACCAGTTTTTCAACTGATTCTGATTCTATCTGAATTTTTCCACTGTGCTGGTTTACTTCACCAATTACTTCGGCAATATCACCCATATTGATGTCAGGATAAACTCTTACGCCTGGTTCATCAAATGCAGCAGCCCATGTAGTACTGGTTTCATCTGATAAGGTGAATATGGTTGGTCCGGAGGTCTGTTGAATCTGTATGACTTCGCCCACTATCCTCACATTTCTTCCCAGAGTTTTGTTGGTTATATCTCCGATTAAAGTTCTTGCCAGATTCTTTTTTAGTTTAACCAGTTCATATGGACCTTTTATACTGGCAGGTCCCAAATCTACTTCTCTTCTTTGTGGCTTTAATTCAGTAACTCTAACAAATATTTCGTCACCCACATTGTATCCAGAAGCTCCGGTTCTCATTAATCCCCAGACTTGGTTAGAGAGGCTTACAAATACTCCATATTTTTCTACACGGGTAATTTTTCCTTTGTAAGCAGAACCAATTTCCAGATCAGACATTTCACATGCGGGTTGTAGCACGTAAACGATTTCTTTTTTGTCTTTACACTCTTGACAATAGTCTGAATTATCATCTAGAGGTTTTCCACAGTCTCGACAGACATTTATTTCCCCTTTTCCTTCACATGTCTGACATGTTTCGTGGATTTCTATTTCCCCTTTTCCTTTACATACTTCGCAGGGGACGTCGTGTTCTTCTTCCAGGTCAAATCTTTGCCGGGCATTATTAGAAACCCCTTTAAAATGGCTTTTAACATCTGCAGCAGACGCAAAACCGGATCCATGACAGGCCTCACATTCTTTGTAGCCTTTGATCTCGTAACCTTTCCCTTTGCATTTTATACAAGCTTTATTCATATTATTCCTCATATTCTTAAAAAATGATTTTTGTAATTATTTTTATTTGTAAATTAACTTAAAAATTAGTTTATAATTAGAATTTGAAATTTATTTATCAATTATTGAATTATAAATTAATTAAAATTAATAAATTCTTTAAATATTTATTTTTAATATTTTAAATGTTTTATTTAGTATAGTCTTTTAGCTATTATATTATTATGGTAAATTTTTGATTTATTTGTTTTACATATGTTAAAATTTTGAGATAATTTTAAAATTTATTTGTATAATTTATCTAAATTTATTTAAATTTATCTGGATTTTCTTTTACCAGCTGTTCTTTTTGTTTTTGGAATTCCTGAGCATCAAGCATCATACTGTTGGCAGAACGCAGGTTTTCATTGGCAGTTTCATTATCTCCAGCCAAAAATAGCTGTCCTGCAGTCCTAAGTTCTGAAGTGGCATTTAATTTAGCATCTATTTCAGATAAAACAAGCTGTAGATACTGTATGTAAACTTCGTCCTGAGAGCTTTGAGCATAAGAAAGTGCCTGGGATGTGAGTGATCTCGCAGAATTGTATTCAGAAAACGCATTATTCGATTTATCAAGACTGGAATTAGTTTTTAAGCTATTTAGATCCTCTGCTGATTGATTATAGTAATCATCCCCTTTCTGCAAGTGGGTATTTATTTGAGGAACTAACTGGTCGATTTGGCTGATTTCAGTTTGGGTACAACCGCTGATTATTGTTATGGCTAGGAGAATAATTAGAATCGTGAACTTTGTTTTCATTTATTCCACTTCTTCTTTTTTTGAAATTTAATTAAATTGAAAGTGAATTATTATTGGAATTATTGGATAATGATAATTATTTAATTAATTATATTTGTTTTGATTATTATTTTGACATTTATTTTGAATTTTATTTAAATATTACTTGTATACTTATTTTGTATAATTAATATTTTAAATAATTTTTTTATAAAATTAAAATTATTAAAACGTTATTTTGCATTATATGGATATTATAGATGTATTATAAATATTCTAGGACTAATCTATGAGAAATAATAATTAAGTAGAATTAAGAATAATTTAAGATTTTTGCGTACTGAATGCAAAAAATAATCTTTAAATTAACTTCAAAATAGTCAAAAAAGGAAATTCGGCATTAAAATTAATCAAGGATTAACCATGCCACAGGCCGTGAATTATACAGTATTCCCTAACTTTCAAATCTTTTATTTCATCTTCTTCTAATTCAAACTCTGCAGAAGGTTCGTCACCGGGGTTTAAAGTTTTACGATAAACCTTTCCATCAGCAATGACTTCAATTAAGTGGATGTAATGACTTTCTTCCATAGGGTGTGGAACTTCTCCTACTTTAACCATAATTCCTTTTTCGGTTTTTTCAACGATTGGAATATGTTTTTCTGGACCTACATCGGTCTGACGTTCTACTAAAAGTTCCATGGGTTGACCGCAGCACACAAGTTCTCCGACGCCGGCCATAACAACTTCAACTATGTTTCCACATACATTGCAACGATAAATCTGGTTAATTTCAGTCATTTTTTTTAACTCCTAAATTTTATTTATTCATTAAATTAATGCTTAATTCTTTATAAAAAGAAAAAAATAATTTTATGGATTAGAATGATGTTTTAGTACTCTTCGCATAAAATTTGATAGTACTTTGCAGGATGATCACAGGCCGGACACTTGACCGGGGGCTTTTTACCAGGTTGAACATATCCGCATTTTCGGCAAAGCCAGGAAACCTCTTCGCTCTTTTTGTAAACTGTTCCAGTTTCCACCAATTTAAGTAAGTCCATGTAACGAGCTTCGTGGTGTTCTTCTGCTTTTGATATGGCCAACAATCGTTCTGCAATTTCTGGATATCCTTCTTCTTTTGCAGTAGCAGCGAATTCAGGGTACATGGTAGTGTTTTCGTGGTGTTCTCCAGCAATGGCTGCAATCAGATTTTCATCGGTTGAGCCAAGTATAAGAGGAGCCTCTGCTTCCACAGTCACGTCCTCTAATGCTTCATCAGACTCTTCCCTTAATTCTTGAATTAATCTGAATAGCCATTTGGCGTGTTCTCGTTCGTTGTCTGCCGTAGTAAGGAAAATTTCAGCGATCTGCTCGAAACCTTCTTTTTTAGCCGCTTTGGCATACATAGTATACCTGTTACGGGCCTGACTTTCTCCAATGAATGCCTTGGTTAAATTTTCAATGGTTTTTGTCATAATATGCACCTAAACATTTTACAGTATAATATTAGTTTTCATTGATAATAAGTTTTTATTTAATAATATTTTTATAAAATTACGTTTTATTAGAGGATTTTTTAATTATTATTATTCAGAATTCTTTTTATTTCTTTTATATCGTCATTTGAGGCCTTATTTAGTGCTACTAACTCTATTTCATCTGCTGAAGATGCACCAATTTTTAATTCTACGGCTCGTTTTAATTGAGCTTGTTGGAATACGCTTCCCTTTTCAACAGTGCTTTTAACCCCATATAATCTTAAAATAGCCACACCAACTGCATCTATGGCTACCCGATCTGAAGATGCTAATAATAAATTTGGTTCTATTTCCTTTCCTTTTTCCGGTCCCTGGGTCACAAATCCTTTGATAGCATCCATTATTATCATATCTGTCTGAAAATGCTGATTTATTTCGGCTATCATCTGTCTTTGAAATGGAGAAACATGGAGCTCGGCCATATAATCATAAAAACCGTCCCGGAACTTTTTTAGCCACCCATCCCACAAAATTTTTAAGTGACAATGTAAAATGACCTCCAAAACGGTGGGTTTTAAGGCAACAGGTTTCAATTATTCTATCTGATTCAAATATTAGTTTTGGTAAATAGAATCCTTTCATCCAGTGATTTCCACTTCCGGATATTTTATGCCAATCATCAGCACTTATTTCGTCAAGAACAACGATATCAAAGGCCAATATTTTTTCAATCTCATTTTTTGAAGTGTTTGTTTCTCTGTTTTCATCTTTTCCACTTAACTCATCAATAAATTCTTTTCCCAATTCTTCTGATAGTGAAAAAACACCTCTTTTTTCCAATACCTTTCTGGTATCACCCATACCACTACGCTCAGCCAGGGTTATTTTTCCAGTTTTATTGATTATAAGCTGGGAAATAATAGTTCTAAGGGTTTCAATATGGGTAGATGCGGGATATTTGTCTGAGCTATTATAATTTGCTTTTAGAGCTATATTGTCTCCTGACCATCTTTCTAAGGAGAAATTTTTTATTAATTCTTTTATGCCTTGATTTCTATCATCTGTTTTTATGATGTACACTTTAAACCTATTTTTATTTAATCCGTCCTCCATTTTTTCACCAGCTCTTGATTTCAATGAATTATAACACTAGATTAAACAATAATATTAAAAATTGATTAATAATCTCTAGAAGTTTTAAATGTAAACAGACGGGCATTTACTGCCACAATAACTGTACTTAATGACATAAGGACAGCCCCTAAGGCTGGACTTAATAAAATCCCTTGATAATAAAGAACACCAGCAGCCAGAGGGATGGCAAATGCATTGTATGCGGTGGCCCAAATCAAATTTTGTCTCATTTTTCTATAACTGGAATCGGCCAAATCCATTATGGAAATCACATCCAGTGGATTGCTCTTAATAAGAACAATGTCTGCCGTTTCTACCGCCACATCTGTTCCAGCTCCTATTGCTATTCCCAGGTCTGATTGTGCCAGTGCTGGGGCATCATTTATCCCGTCACCAGTCATGGCCACTTTATAACCTCTTGATTGTATTTCTATAACTTTCTCAACTTTTTCGTCAGGTAATAACTGTGCAAAATATTCATCCAGTCCGATTTCGCTGGCAACCCATTTGGCAGCCTTTTCATTATCTCCGGTAAGCATAATACATTTTATATTCCTGTTTTTTAATTCCATAATTGTTCTGTGAGATTCTTCTCTTATTATATCTCCCAGGGCCACACAACCCTTTAATTCACCGTTAAAAACAACAAATACCACTGTCTTTCCCTGTGAAAAAAGCAAGTCAATTGTTGAACTTTCTAAATTATTTTCTAATCTATTTTCAAAATCGTTTTCAAACCCTTTTTCTAAAAATTTACTCTCTAATTTATCTTGTAAATTAATCTCTAGCTCTTTTAAAAACCCCGGACTAATTACCTGAATTTCAATACCTCCCACTGTCGCTGAAACTCCTTTTCCGGGGATTGATTGGAAATTCTGACTGGGTAAAACTTCTTCTACTGCATCAACTATGCCTCTGGCCAGAGGATGTTCTGAATGTATTTCAGCGGAAGCAGCATATTTTAAAAGTTCTCCCTCATCAATATCTTCATCAAAAGAAATCACATCACTTACTCCCAGTTCGCCCCGAGTAAGTGTCCCGGTTTTATCGAAAATAACTGCATTTATGGCACGAGCATTTTCAAAAGCGTCTCTATGTCGTATTAATAGTCCTTCTCTGGCAGATATGGCGGTGGATACAGCAACTACTAGTGGTATGGCCAGTCCTAAAGCATGAGGGCAAGTGGTCACCATTACGGTCACAGTACGTTCTAAGGAAAATGCTAGATCCATTTTTCCTACAGCTAACCACATAAAAAGAGTTATACTGCCTCCTAAAAGAGCAATTATGGTTAACCACATGGCTGCTTTATTTGCCAGGTCTTGAGTCTTTGATTTTCCCTGTTGTGCCTCACTTACTAGCTGAATAACCTGTGAAATAAAAGACTCTTCTCCAGTTTTTTTTACTTCAATGGTCAGTGAACCATTTTTATTGAGGGAACCACCAATAACCGTACTCTGTGGAGATTTTTTTTGGAGGCTTGATTCACCTGTTAGAAGAGATTCATTAACTGAACTTTCTCCCTTAATAACTCGGCCATCTGCAGGTATTTTTTCGCCGGGTTTGACCAGTATCCTATCATGAACTTTCAATTCAGAAATGGGAACATCCTGTAATCTACCATGAACATTTATTAAATGGGCATTTTTAGGCAACAACTTGGCCAGCTTTTCTAAGGCATTAGAAGCCCCTATAACAGACCTCATTTCCACCCAATGGCCTAGTAACATTATATCAATTAAAGTAACCAGTTCCAGAAAGAAAACCATTCCCATGAGTCCTAAGGTAACCGCAGCACTGTAAATATAGGCGGTGGTTATAGCTACGGTAATCAGGGTCATCATACCAGGAATTTTATTTTTAATTTCTTCTAAAAATCCTTTAAAGAATGGATATCCACCATATACAAACACAATCGAAGAAATTATCAAAAGTAAGTATTCTTCTCCATAAAAATTAATAGTTGGGCTTAAATTCAGGGCGTCTTGAACTAGAGGAGTTAAAATAAAAACAGGGATGGTTAAAATCAAGCATACAATAAGTCTTTTTTTATAATCTTCTAGCATGCCGGGATGTCCATGGTGGGGCATGGATCCAGAAGCGGCATGTTTTTGGTGATTTTCATGATTTATATGGTGTTCTGAGTGATTAGGATCATTCGGGAGTATTTCGTGATTTTTACTCTCTTTTAAAGAGTTAAATTTTTGATTATGGTGGGGGTGGTGAATATGGGGATTCTGTTGTTTATTAAATGATTGATTACTCTCAGAATCCTTTTAAGTCATTTTCAGATTTTTGATGGTTATGGATAGGCCTATGCACTGATTGTTCAGTCTTCTTTTTTTCTTTTATTTCTTTTCCTTCCTTTTCGACGGATTTCTTATTCATCGACCCATTTTTGCTTTTTTTCATAATTACCTCTAAATATTATTCAATTATTATGAAATATCAAGATCATGAATATCAACCAGAATTTAATTATTAATTTAGCTGCAAAACCTTTTTAAGAGTTTAAGATTTTCATTAAATCTTCAATTTTTGTTAAAGGTGGTTTACAGTCTTTATCAGAGCAAACATAATATGTACATAATTTTTCAATAGGTTTTTTAGCATTTAAAGATTCAGAAATACTAAATGGTAGTTTCAAACCGCTTTCTTTTCCTTCAGAGCCTTCTGGAGGAGTAATATCAAGATTAATAATGTGGGGAATATAATTTGTTGATAAAACTTTTCTTAAATTAGCCCGGGCCAAGGAAGCATCTTTTTCGCCAATACATGATATTATAATGTCATAGGATGGCCCTAATCTAAAATCAATAGCATTTATCATGTTGGTATGGGCCAGGGGTGATCTTTTTATTTTTTGTGAGAAATAACGCTCGATTCCCAGGGCTATTTCAGTAAATGTTTCATTTTCACTTATTTTACCCATTTTTAGAAGATTTAACATGTGCACAGAATTTCCAGAGGGCAGTGCACTATCATAACTCTCTTTTTTCCTTAATATTATTTCTTCAGCATCATCGGCAGTAAAATAAAAGCCTCCAGATTCTTTATCCAGAAAATGCTTGATTAAGGTTTCATTAAGGTTAAATGCATCCTTTAAATACTTAATCTCAAAGGTAGCCTGGTAAAGCTCTAACAGGCCCCAAATTAAAAATGCATAATCGTCTAAATTTCCAGAAATTGCAGATTCTCCATCTTTATAACGATGCATTATTCTTTTCTCTTTGTACATCTCATTTAAAATGAAGTCAGCAGCTTTTTTCGCTGATTCTAAGTATTTTTTATCTCCTAAAATATGATATCCTCGGGATAAAGCAGCTATAATTAAACCATTCCAGTCGGTGAGGATTTTATCGTCTTTTTGAGGATGAATTCGTTTTTTACGGTGGTTGAAAAGTTTTGAAAGATTTTTATCCACTTTTTTGGTTAAATCATTCAAATTTATTCCTTTTTTTGCGGAAAATTTTTCCAGAGACTCATTTAAATGGAATATATTGTTACCATTTCTTTTTCCCGTGGATTCTTCTTCAAAATTTCCTTCCAGAGAAATATTAAATAATTCTAATATTAACGGAGCATCTTCACCTAAAATTTCATCCAATTCCTTTTTAGCCCATAAATAAAACTTACCTTCAACTCCTTCACTGTCAGCATCTTCTGCAGAGTAAAAACCACCTTCTGGTGATTGCATATCTCTAATCACATATTCAAATATTTCTTCAGCCGTTTTTCGGTATAATTGATTTTTTGTTATCTGAAAAGCTTCTAAATAGGCCATAGATATTAATGCCTGGTCATATAACATTTTTTCAAAGTGTGGGACTAACCATTGAGGATCCACAGCATACCTGTGGAAACCAAATCCTAAATGGTCGTAAATCCCACCATATCTCATATTATCTAGCGTAAGCAAAACCATATCCAGGGAATTATCACTGGAAGTCCGTTTCCAGTATCTTAATAAAAAATAGAGATTTGTAGGGCTGGGGAATTTTTGTATCATTCCGAAACCACCATATTCTCGGTCAAAACTTTCTTCAAGGGCCCTATATGTTTCTTCCAGAATTTCTTCATTATTCAGGTCTCCGGGAATGTTTTGTGAGATTTGTTTTAGCACATCCACGATTTTATCGGCTGATTGTAAGGCTTCCTGTGGATTTTTTCCCCAGAGCTCATTTACTTTAATTATAATGTCTTTAAGTCCTGGGCGACCGTATTGACTTTCTTTAGGGAAATATGTCCCGGCAAAGAAAGGTTTTTTCTCAGGGGTTAAGATAATAGTTAATGGCCAGCCACCACCACCGGTCATCATCTGACAAACATTCATGTAAATATTATCAATTTCTGGCCTTTCTTCGCGATCGACTTTAATGGGGATGAAGACTTCATTAATCATTTCACCCACTTCAGGGTCTTCAAATGATTCGTGAGCCATCACATGGCACCAGTGGCATGTTGAATATCCAATAGAAAGAAAAATAGGTTTATTTTCTTTTTTTGCTTTAGAAAATGCCTCATCACTCCATGGGTGCCAATCTACAGGATTATTGGCATGCTGAATGAGATATGGACTTTTTTCTTTAATTAAAAGGTTTTCATACTCTTTTTTTGGTTTTTGTTCTGGTGAAGACATTTTTATTCCTCAATAGATTTTAGAATCTAAATTGGACCTATATTATCATTATTATTATTATTATTATTATTATTATTTCATTCATTTCAAATTCATATCTCTGATTAGATGCTAAAATGAAAGGTAATCAAGATTGTTGATTTTTTAGGCATTTATTATTTAAATCAAGTTATTATGTTTAAGGATTTATTAGATTATTGTTCATAGGCTTTTTTTAAAAGTTCAATATCAATTTTATCCATTTGAAGCATGGCTTCCATAACTTTTTTAGATTTTTCAGGATTCTTATCTCGTAACATTTCATCTAAAACAGTCGGAATGATTTGCCAAGATACGCCATACTTATCTTTAAGCCATCCAGGACCTTGGTTTTCTCCGCCTTCAGAGAGTTTCTCCCACAATTCATCTATTTCTTCTTGCGTCTCACAATTTACAAAAAATGAAATAGCTGGAGAGAATGTGAATTGTGGACCCCCATTTAGTGCATAAAAATCTTGTCCTTCTAGCTGAAATGTCACGGACATCACGGTTCCCTCTGGTCCAGGTCCTGTTTCTCCATAACGACTAATCCTTCCTATCTTAGAATTTTTAAAAATGGAAGTATAAAATTTGGCCGCATCTTCAGCTTGGCTATCAAACCACAAGAATGGGATGATTTTTTGCATATTGTTCCTCCTATATTTCTAAATTAGTTAAATCAAATGATTTTAAAATTATATTATTTTATAAGTGGAATGGAATTTAGATAGAAAACTATGATTCATTTAACCTTTTGAGGATTCTATTAACGGTTTTCCACGTTCTGGTTGTTATTTCCTTGCTGAATTCTTTCTCCATCCAACGCATTAAATCAGGTGTTTTTGATTTTGTCAAGTTGACTATGCTACATATTGCACGGTCATGTATTCCCAAAACGATAAAATCTTTATTTTCGGACTGGTAAGGAAATTTAATCTCTGTTTCTGGTTTATTCTTTAAGAAAGTGACATTTAATCTGGATTCGGGAGTGTCTGCCATGTCTTCAAATGGCTTCTTATTTACAAAAAACTGCCATTCTTCTTTGCTGCGAATAATGGTAGTGCTTGAAAAACCTAGCTGTTCAGATAGAGCTTTTTCAATTTCTGCTTCTAATTGATTCACGTTTTCCGACTGGCTTTCAAACAAGACATTGCCGCTGGAAATTACTGTCTGAACATTTTGAAATCCAAGATCTTCAAAAACGTTACGTAACTTTTTGTTTCGCATATTAGGGTTCGAAGGACTAATCCCACGCAGTAAAGCTACATATTTGGCCATTTAACATTCTCCGTTTATTTTCCACCCATTCTAATCCATTTTAATCCATTTTACTTAACTAAATTCATTTTTGCGATCTTTTCCAATAATTCATCGAGACGATCATATGAATCATTAATTCCTTCTTCCATACCTGATTGGAGCATCCCATCACGATCTTCTATTGACTGAAAAACAGATAGAGAAGTTAATTTTGTCCTTTCATCAGGTAATTCATCAAATCTGGATGTTTCAAGAATAACATGTCCTTTTTCTGGTAGCCCTTCAAATTCAAAAGTGCTTATAATCCGTTCAGGTGGAAGAACTTCATGATTCACTCCATGAAAAGCAAATTCATTGCCTTCTTCATCTTTTTGAATATATCTCCACATTCCCCCAGTTCTTGGTTCGAATATATCCATGGTCATTGTGAGATTTCTAGGTCCAAGCCACTGAGTGTAAAGCTTGGGGTCAGTGAATGCTTTAAAAACAAGTTCTCGAGGTGCTTCAAATTCTCTTGTAATTAAAATAGATTGTTTTCCTGGCTCTGCTTCAATTTTAGTACCGATTTTTACCATTTTATGTCCCCATTTTTCTTCTAATCAATTCAGGATGAAAATTTAATAATATTAAGTATTCTATTAAAAAAAAGGGTTTTTTGGAATGTTTGACCCGAATATTCGTTTGTTTTTGAAGCAACTCAGTAATCTTAGATTTTCTGATAAACAAATTCACTTAAAACTTTATTTTAACTGTTTTCCTATTGTAAACAAAGCTAAAATTCCGGTATTAATAATTTAAGGTTTATAATCCTCATTTATGGTTATTGTGGTTAGTCTGGTCTATTAACCCTTCATAATTGTCACTCTAACTTTTATTAATATATGTAATTAAAATTTAATAAATGTATTTGAGTATTTTTTTGATTGGTTAGAAAATGAAAAAGATAAAAACTACTGAGCCTAAATAAAATTAGAAATTATAGATTAGTGAATTTGGCAAAATTCGTAATTGAATGAATTAAGTGAATGAATTCATGTTATTTTATGATTATCAACATTATTATCAACATTAAAATGAAATACTATAATAATTTTAATAATCTAAAGATTCACAAACGTTTCATTTGCTAATTGTATGCTAAATTGTTATTATAACTGTAAATAGTATTTAATAAATAAATATCATTAATAATGTTATAAAGGTGGTTTTATGAGTCTTATAATGTCATATGTTGGTCGTAAGGGATGTGTAATAGCTGGAGATAAGAGAAGAATTGCTTACTTTGGGGACAAATCTAATAGGGAAATATTAGAAGAGGAACTTCATGAAGGAGCAATTATAAATGATAATGAACTTCAAAAAAGGGCTGCTGATTTGGGAATAACTTTAAAGATAACTGATGACGCATGTAAGGTTCGCAGTATTGGTGAAGTGGTGGTCGGCGAAGTAAGCTTTAGAAGCCCATTTGAGACTCGCCGAAGGAGAATTTATGGAACAACTAATGGCTACCAAATTGTGGAACTGTTAGGTTCAGATATTTCTAAAATGGAAAAAGGAGAAAGCTCCATTGTTGTTTTCGGAAATAAAAAAACCAAAGAAATGGCCAATGAAATTATTAAAAAGAAATGGAAGACTAAAACCACTTTAAAAGGAATTTCAGATATTTTTGAAGAGGTTATGGTTGAAGTTGCTAAGAAAACGCCTTCTATTAGTAATGGACACGATATTTTCATTAAACATCCTAAATTAGATAAAAAGGAGGCCCAAAAACTTCTAAGAGAAACTATTCTTCGGGATGTTAAGATTTTGCAGAAGTGGAGGGAAAAACTTCAAGAATGATCTTCTGGAAAAAGCAGAATCCATTAAATTAGCTTCTAAAATATTAAATGAGGGGGAAATTGGACGGGTTGTATCCATTGATGAGAATAGGCTGGAAATTATCCTGGGAAAAAATGTTCAAGCTTTTGATGTCAATTGGAAACCGCTGGCCAAGTCTGGTGAGAAAGTTTTAATGCTTTCAGACGAACCTGCTGATGTGGTAGTGGGTGATCTGGCAGTAATTGAAAATGAAAATTTATGCCTTAAACGGAATAATTCACCTCTCAAGTGTGATTTCATCCTGTGTAAATCTGATTAATCAATCAAATCATTTTCCAATATTCAATTTTGATTAATTATTATATATTATTATTATTATTAAATTTATATTTTATTTTGTGTTATTTTTGGTAGATAATCTGAAGCTTGATTACATGTGAACTAGTGAATTACACAAATTTTATTATTAATCACACCATAAATCTATTTCATTGATTGATTAGTATGATCTCTAAAAGTTTTAGTAGATTATATTAAACTATATAGAATATCTTTAAAGAAGATTATTCACAAAAAAGACGATATTAAAAATCCTATTTTTAATTAATATGGATTCAACAACAATATAAAAAATATAAAATATGATAGGTGAGGAAATGGAACTGACTTTTTTAGGAAGTGGTGGTGGACGATTTCGCTACCATTACCCAGAAGCGAATGACTGGTGGATTTAGAATTGATGATATTGATGGGAAAAATATCCACATTGATCCGGGCCCTGGAGCTCTGGTAAGAAGTTATCAGTTTGGGGTAGATCCCTTGAAATTAAATGGAATTATGGTTTCGCACTCCCATACAGATCATTACACTGATGCAGAGGTATTAATCGAGGCACTCACTCGAGGAATGACTAGGAAAAAAGGTGTAGTTTTAGGTAGTTTGAGTGTTATTGAAGGATATGAACAATGGGGGCCATGTATTTCTTCTTATCATCTGAGTAAACCGGATGTTTCTGTTTTAGGTGTAAATCAATCAATCAAATGGGAAAATTTGAAAATAAAAGGCACTAAAACGGTTCACGGTGATCCCACGGGCATTGGTTTTCAAATAAAATGTGAAAACCTGACTATTTCATACACATCAGATACTGAATACTTTGATGACTTACATGAATATCATACTGGTGCAGACATATTGATCGCCAGTGTCATCAGACCTCACGGAGAAAGAATTCGTGGCCATATGTGTGTCAATGATTTTCTTAAATTGATTGAGGAAGTCAAACCTAAAATGGCTATCATGACTCATTTAGGAATGAAAATGATAATGAACAATCCGGAAAGTGAGGCCCGTAGAATCAGTGAAAAAAGCGGTGTTAGGGTTCTAGCTGCTAGAGATGGGATGAAAATTAATCTGGATGAATTTATATTCCCACAGCAGAGTTTGGATGAATTTTAGAAGTTGTTAAAGAATTAGAGCTGTAGAAGTAAGAATTTCAAAATAACTTTTAAAATTTATTATATTTCCATGTTTCATATTTTAGTTTTCACTATTTTGATTAAATATTTTTGTTATGAAAATAGTGTTCGAATTAACCAGAAAACATTAAAAGGGTATAAGGCAATAAAATTGTAAGTAAATGTTATTAATATCTTAAACAGATTCTTAAACAGATAATTTGCCTCGATAGCTTAGTAGGTAGAGCGCGGGATTCGTAATCCCGAGGCCGCGGGTTCAATTCCCGCTCGAGGCTTAAAATTTATTTTATGGTGCTCTGATAAATTTTTTTAGTATTTTGTTTGTTATATCATAAAAAATTCAGAGGATCGGATTATGGGTGTAATGTTCAAAAAAGGTTATATGATGTGTCAGGACCACTATAAGTGTCCCCACGAGAGCTGTCAGCATCATGATTGGCATAAACCGAAAGCCTCTTGCAAACCCCGGGTTTGTACTAAAACAGAACAAAAGGTAAGATGTATAGTCACACCTCGCGAAAATAATTAAATATCATAATAACTATTCATTAACTATTCATTTCATTAACTATCCATAATAATTATCCATAATAACTATTCGTACAAATACTCAGAGGAAATTGAAAAAGTGAACGGTCAGGAAAGAAAAAATATTAAAAAAGGTTCTAAAGTACTTATTGTACTTAAAAAAGATCAGAGGTCCGGAAAATTAACTGAAGGAGTAGTTAAAGATATTCTCACTCGATCTTCATCTCATCCACATGGAATCAAGGTAAGGCTTGAAGATGGAAAGGTAGGCAGAGTAAAAGAAATAATGTAAACTCATCATTTTTTTAAACAATTTTTTTCCGAATTGCTTCCATCAGGTTCTATATGTATTAAAACTTCTTTAACATCAGGAATACATCTTTTAAGCTTTGATTCTACTTTTTCACAGACTTCGTGGGCCTCTTCAACTGAAAGAGAGGGATCAACAGTTATATGCATGTCTATATATTTCTGCGATGTTTTACCCCGGGTTCGGATTTTATGTGTTCCTTGGACTCCTTGAATAGTCATTAGCAGGTTTTCAATTGTTTGATTGTCAACAGTTGATTTATCCAGTAAAATTTCAGAACTTTCTCGGATAATATCTATACCTGTTTTGGCAATTAGTATCGCTATGCCCATGGCAATTAGGGGATCCATGAATGCGTATCCTGCATTTATTGCTAAAAATCCTAAAATTACGGCAATTGAAGCAAATATATCGCTTCGGGTATGCATAGAATCTGCTATCAATATTTTACTATCCATCTGTTTTCCTTTTCTGTATTCGTACCATGATATTCCTATGTTGATAGCTATGGTAACCAGCATGATTAAAAAACTAATATTTGTTATTTCTGGGGTAATTGGATTTAGAAACCGTTCAATTGATGATTGAATTATTTCAAATCCTACTATAAGTAATATTATTGCAATAATTATGGACGAAAATATTTCGATTTTCCAATGACCATATTGATGCTCTTTATCTGCCGGTCGTGAAGATAATGTTATTCCAATTATACCTATAACATTTGAAGTTCCGTCAAAAAAGGAATGAAACCCGTCTGTGGTCATACTTAAAGAATTAGAATACATACCATAACCCAATTTGGCAATGGCTACACTTAAATTAAGAAAGAGGATTATTATCAAAATCCTTCGGACAGTACGGTAGTAATCATCAATCATTCCAAAAAATCCATCCTGCTTGTGAATCTATTAATGATAATTAATCTTTAGTGAACAATCTATTAATATTCTTCCTCTTTAAATGAAATACTAAAGCAAGTACCATTTTTTTTATCTAAATCAATTTTACCATCTATTTGTCCGGTTAGACTAGTTATTAATTGAAAACCAAGAGAATCAGTATTTTTAAAGTCGATGTTTTCGGGGAAACCTATGCCGTTATCTTTTACTATTAATTTAAATTCAGTCTCTTTTTTCGAAAAATTAACAGCCACGGTCCCTTTTCTGCTATCTGGAAATGCATATTTCAGGCTGTTGTTTAATAATTCATTTAATATTAATCCTAAAGGAATGGCTGTATTAATATCCAGCAAAGTATTTTCCACATCAATTTCCAGTTTTATTCTACCGGGGTCCGATACATAGGTGTTAAACATATCAATGGCCAGTCTTTCTATGTAATCTCCAAAATCTATTCGCTTTAAATCCTTAGATTGATAAAGCCTTTCATGGATTAGTGCCATGGATTTGGCCCGTGTTTTACTCTTTTCAAACATCTCTAAATCATCTTTATTTTTTATATACTGTGACTGGAGACTTAAAAGACTGGATATAACCATTAAATTATTTTTAACACGGTGATGGATCTCTTTTATTAGCATCTCTTTCTCATCAAGGGACTTTTTAAGTTGTTTTTCAGCTTTTCTCTGTTTAGTTACATCCAGGAGCGAAGCTAAAATCTTTTTTGTACCAGGGATTCTAACAATAATTAATAATATATTTTTTATCTGACCTTTTTTATCTACAAAATTGCATTCAAAGTTACCCGGGGAGTTATTAGAGCTTAAATCAGATTCTGATTCAGCTTTATTAACATAATTAGATATTATTTGATCGTAGTATTCCTTAATTTCTTTTTTATCATCATCTATTTCACGGTCAACTATAAAATCGGCCCATTTTTTATTATTTAATTCTTCTTTTGAATAACCGGATAACTTTTCAAATTCAGTGTTGGCCAGAGCAATTTCTTCTGATTCATCTATGATTATGGTTGCAGTTCCTGTATTGTCAAAAATAGTTTTATAAGCACTTTTGGACCTTTTAAGTGATTTGGATATCTCTTTTCTAATTTTTATTTCTTTTTGAGCATCTAAATACAGATTCCTATTTTCTTTAATGGATATTATTTGTCTTACCACTACTAAAAAGATTAAAATCCCAATTCCAACTTCTAAAATATTTGAATCAGAACTAAATGTATTATAAGCCCATATTATCGAAATATAAGATATAAATACGCCGATAAGTGCTACATAAGGTGTCCAATGTAATTTTTCATAATGAGGGATGTAGGTTGAAATTAACTTCTTGAAATTAATTTCATGATGAGTAAATTGGGAGACTCCAGCCAATCCTATCAGGGAGTAACCAATTAACCATCCAAAATTTGAGATGTTTCCTGAGCTGTAAAACCCTTTTATAGCTTCATAAGTATAAGCAATATCTGTAATTGTTAATACAATAACTCCCATAAGAAGAATCAAAAAAGGGGTCTGTATGCTATGTTTAACCCTACTAATTAGATCAACCATGGCAAAAACCATTAAAAAACCGGCAAAAACATATGACAAATTAAATAAAAGTGATGTAGAATCTCCACTATATGTTTCTAATGCAGGGGCCACGAAAAAAGCCCAAAAAACAAGGCTGGAAGAAAATAAAACAATTAGAACATCGAAATAGTATTTAAATTTTTTATAGGATTTTTTAGTTGAAGATGGAAAAATAAGAATTCCGGCAATAAATAAGGGGTAGAAACTTAAATATAATATATTTGCAATGGAAGTTGAAGGATCTTGATTGGAATAGAGGGTTATAATGCCCCATAGAATATTAGCAACGATAGAAACTACCACTGAAAGAGTTAAAAACCCCCAGGCAATTTGGGTGCGTTTTCCATATGGTTTAGAATGTATAGATGCAATTAATAAACTTAAAGCCACTAAAAAGTACAGTATGGTGATGGTAATATAATTCAATATTCCTAGAGTAACGTCTTGACTTTTTAAAAGCAGTGTAATTCCAATATATGCTATCAAAAATATTAATATTAATAGGGATACTTTATGAAAAGATATATGCACTTTTTTTACAAGTGAATCATTTTTATCTTTTATCATGGATTTTCCTTCTTGAAACTAATTTGAAACCAATTATATGGGGGGTATATGTTGTTTAAAAATAATTTTTTAAGTTCAAATTTTTGAATTGAGTAAGTTGAATTGAGTTAAGTAGTATTTTATTAGCAGTTTTTATTTATTTTATATTAATATGTTGTTGTTTTTTTAATAATCTTATTAAAATCCAATTTATTAATACTTTGGAGGTATATGCTCTAAAAATGATTCAAATCTAATTAATTAAAACAGAATTAAAAACAAAACTGAAGATTTATAATTTCAAAAAAAGAATGTGACCAACGAATTTTTTGTTCATCGAAGTATGGATTTTGGAAATAAAGGTTTTTATATATTTTTAGCACTCTAATTCTACTATGCTATAGCTATTGCTCAAAAGATCTTTAGAGAATTATTCTTCCTAAATTCTAATTTGAAATTCTTTTTATAAAAGATTATTTCAATACATAATCAAATTTTTGAGGCACATAATCACTTATTACCACTAATCCATCAAATCCCATCTTTTTAACGCCGTCTAAATATAGTTCTTTAGGTTCATTATAGAACGCAGGTGTAAAAGTAGGATCATAAACATTTCCATTCCACAATACAGCCATATGTCCATATGGGCGTGTTGTACTACTAATTGAAATTATTTTTGGAGTTTCACCAATAGAATAAAGATATTTTGCAAATAAAATGCTTTTGGTGCTGCAATTCATGGAATCTTCTTCATAAGGATACTTATTTATGGTGGTGAAATTGTTTAAGATAGCTGAATGGTTCAACTGATTCAATGTTTGGTTTTCCGGTTCTCTTATAGAAAAATAAGAAAAGGCAAATGTCCCGGTATTGCTGCCTACTAAAATAAGGATTATCACGAAAATCGATATTTTCGATAATCTCCTTTTAATTTTTATCCCCCCTGGAACAAAAAATTGTTCAATAATATTATGATTTTCAATTCTAATAAATATTAATATAAATTGTTAAAATTATGAATTCCAGGTAAGAATAAAAAATGCTTCATTGCAAAATAATTTCCGAATCTTTTTTAATTGTTTATTAGGTCATAAATTCTTTATAAGGAATATTTATGAGTCTCCCATTCATTTTCATAAAAATTATTAATTAATTTTGATTTAGAATACTAAAAATCATTTTTAGAGAAAATAAAGATAATTTAGGCTTGTTTTGGGTGTAATTTGGGAATACTCTTATATGGATTTTAATTCTAAAATTTCACTAGATAATAGAAATAAAATTATTTGGAAAGGTGAAATAATGCCTAATTTGGGCCAAATTAAAGAAAAATCAGCGATAATTATCTTATTTACTATATTTTTATTCTCATTTATACTGGATATGTATTTATTAACCAGATATAACTTATCTTATGGGCGGGATGGGCCTTTTTACGATCTTCAGGTGCTGAATATTATACAAACAGGATTTCCTGCAAGTAATGATCCTCCATTAGTATATTATATGCTCACGCCTTTTGTTTTAATAACTGGAAATTCATTTTTAGGCATAAAAATTGCTATGGCTTTATTCGGATCTTTAATGGTTTTTCCGGCATTTTTTCTTACAGAAATATTTAATAAAAATGGATCTAAAGTTCCTGCACTTCTAAGTGCGTTCTTAATAACAGTAAATGTATCTTACTTTGCTATGATTGGAGATTTCATGCAAAATCTAGTTGGAGTGTTCTTTCTGTTGTTATTGATTTATTTTACTGTAAAATGGCTTGAAAATACAAGAAACTGGAAAAAATATGGAACTATCGCTCTGTTTTTTCTTGTTTGTAGCATATTAACACATATTTATACGGGTATGTTAGCAGTAGTTATTTTCTTGGCAATAATTTTGTTCAATACTGGTTTTAAGGCCATTAAAGCCCGAAAATTACCGTTATTCGACTTAAAAGTATTGGGGATAATAGGAGCACTAATCATTGGTGGATTAGCGGCCATGTTCATTTTATATCCTGTAATGTTCTCTAAGGTCGCTACTGTAGTTTCATTCTTTAATGGAACTTCTAATAATAGTATTAATTCTTTACCAACCAGTTCCACAGATATAACAGTCTTCCTGACTCTTCCCTTTTTATTAGGACTTTTTGCTACTATTAAAATATTTTTTAATGGCCTAAAACAGAAAAATTTGAAAAATAAAGTAATTAATGGCCATAATTTTCCTTTAAATAGTTCAGATCCCGCACCGACAAATAATTGGTTTTTATCTAAAAAAACCCTATTATCGGCCATATATCTAATAATGGCATTTGTTTTGATTTTACTGGCAGCAGTGCCCTCTGAATATCAGAGTAGATTTATCTTACTGGCATTTGTTCCCATTGCCTTAATTGTTCCAGTGGGCCTGCAATTAATTGAAAATCTTATTTCCCGGAAATATCCTTCAAAAAATTTTATTAAAATAGGCTTAATCAGTTTAATAGCAATTTTATTTGCTTTCTCCAGTTTATATACTGCTTCTGAAGAATTTTCCAATATGGGTCCAAGTATTAGTTCCGAGCAATATAATGCTCTTTTAAAAATTAAAACAGATTATATTGGTGATGAAATAGGTTCTAACAGTGTAATTTCAGTTAATGAATACCACATGGGATACTGGGTGGAATATGTGCTGGGAATGGATGTGGTTACTGGAAATACTAATGAAACACAGGCCAACACTTCAAATTCTTCAGTATATCAGATTAAAATTAGTGAGAATCAAGTCAAAAGTTCCCATGTAAGTTCTGAATATCTATGGAACCCTCTACTCCCTTATTCTTTCCCGGTAGGATTTGATTTGAATTGGTCAAATACCCAACAATCTAATGGCCCAGATGGTGCTTCTCATCCTTCTGGTAATCTCCCAGCAAATTCTTCAAATAGAAATCCTGTTAATGGGTCTAATGGTCCATCCTGGAATGAATAATTCCTCTGATACATCTCGATTGTTGATTATGGGCAATGAAACAGTAAATAATGCAGCTATTTCTCCACCTGGTGGTTTTGGTAACACATCCAGTGCTCCTAAAAACGGAAATAATCCGAATGATATTGATGGGGGGATAAGTAGTGAAGGAACTCTTATTTTCAGCCTAAATGATGTAAAAATTTATAAAATATCTTAATTATCCCTCATCTGAATCTTTTTTAATAAAAATAATATTTTTGAAAGGGTATAAGTAAAAGAGTATGAAATTAAAGCAGAATGCCCATTTCTAAAAATAACAAGTTT
The DNA here is from genome assembly GCA_963774795.1 of uncultured Methanobacteriaceae archaeon. Classification (GTDB taxonomy): domain Archaea; phylum Methanobacteriota; class Methanobacteria; order Methanobacteriales; family Methanobacteriaceae; genus UBA349. Next base: position 61,403 of record CAVZGI010000003.1, on the reverse strand, counting down.
AACATTAAATAAGGTCTTACAAATTGAATGAAACCTTCTTCAAAGTAAAATATTTAAAAAAGTTAAAAAAAGTAAAAAAAGTTAATTTTAAATGGTTAAATCTTACAGGGATGGATAAAACCACTTCTTATTAAATGATCAACCATTACCATGGCCACGGCAGCCTCAGCTACAGGCACTACACGAGGACAGATACAAGGGTCGTGGCGACCTTTTATTTCTATTTCAACATCTTCCATAGCTTCCAGATCAACAGTTTTTTGCAAGGTTGAAATAGAGGGGGTTGGTTTAACAGCCATGCGCAGCATGATAGGCATTCCATTACTCATACCGCCTAGAATTCCACCAGAAGTATTGGTTGTGGTCTTAACTTTATCAGAATCAAGATAATATTCGTCATTTATTTCTTTGGCGGTGTATTCTGGAACCTTAAATCCAAAGCCTACTTCCACTCCCTTCACTGATCCGATTCCCATTAAAGCCTGGGCCAGATCATGCATCCAGTTTTCCAAAAACTGGTTCTCCCAGTCCTGGAGGGGCCCCTAAAACAATAGTTTCTACAACGCCGCCAACTGAATTTCCTTCTTTTTTGACATCAAGGATTAATTTCTCCATTTTTGCAGCGGCCTTTTTATCAGCACATCGCACGGCATTTTCCTGGGAGTATTCTTCAATAAGATTTAAATTAACAGTATTGGCTTTAATTTCTCCAATCTGAGTCACATGGGCCACTACTTTAATGTCTAACATTTCAAGAAGTTTTTTAGCAACTGCACCGCCAATAACATGGCCAATGGTGTTTCTCCCACTTCCTCGGCCGCCGCCCCGGTAATCATATCTTCCATAACGACTAATCCAGCAGTAATCTCCATGGCCCGGTCGTGGTTTATTTTTTAAATTGGCATAAGCAGATGAGTCGGCATCTTTATTGTAAACCACAGCAGTAATAGGAGTTCCATCAGTTTTACCTTCAAATATTCCTGAAAGAATTTCGACCTGATCTGTTTCTCCCCTGGATGTTGTAAGCTGACTTGTTCCAGGCTTTCGTTTGTCTAATTCTACTTGAATGTCTTTTTCACTTAATTCCAGTCCTGCAGGGCATCCATCCACTACTGCACCCAGGGCCCGGCCATGGCTGGATCCAAAGGTGGTAACAGCGAACATTTTTCCAGTGGTATTTCCCATGTATTCACTTCCATAAATGTCAATTGGTGAATTAGATTAATTTAATATTTAATTTAACCTTAGGCCTTAATTTAAGCCCATTTTATTAACCTTAATTAATTACTGCATTAGATTTTATTAATTATAGTTTAATTACTTATTGAATATTTATTAAATTTTAAAAAAATTAAGATAGAAAATGAAATGAAAATAAAAAACTGATTTTAGAAAATGATAAAGAATTGGAATTAGTTATTCCCAGTAATCCTCTCGAATAATAGCGTATAAGGCTTTATTATAAATTTTTCCATATTTCATAACGCTTCTTCGCATAATACCTTCCAAAATAAATCCATTTTTTTCTAAAACTTTTCGAGAAGCAACATTATGATCAAAAGGAGTGGCATAAATTCTCTCCAGTTTCAAATTATTGAATCCATAATCCAAAAGGCCTTTTAAAGCAGAAGATACGATGCCCTGCCCCCAATATTCTTCACCTAACCAGTATCCTGTTTCGGCTGATATCCTTTCAATATCTTCTCCCACTACTAGACCAATACCACCTACTGCCTTATCATTTATGCTTATGGCAAAATTATGAGTAGAATCACTGGTATTGACAAATTCAATCCACTCTTTACCTTTTTCAATGGTGTAAGGATGAGGAAATCTATCGCGCATATTGCTGGCTATTTGGGGATTGTTGGCATATTTAATTAAATTATGGAGATCATATTGATTCCATTTCCTCAATAAACACTTCTCACACTTAATTATCATTAAAATTCCTCTTTGATTAATATTTCAATCTAAATTTAGCTTTTTATTTCTTTTAATAGATATTTTAATTAGACTATTATTAAGACTAAATTATTATATAATATTTTTTTACAACTATAACTATGACAAGAAGTTCAAGCAGTCAGCTAATGGCCATTTATAATAAGTTATTTTCTTTATACGGCCCCCAGGGTTGGTGGCCATTAATCGGATACTGTGGTGATAATCCTACCAAAACTGGTTCTATTAGGGGATATCACCTGGAAAACTATGATTTACCAGAAACTGACAATCAGAGATTTGAAATCATGTTAGGAGCTATTTTGACTCAGAATACTGCCTGGACTTCTGCTGAAAAGGCCTTGATGAACCTCTATGATCTGGGGGCCATAAATGCATTAAAAATCCTGGAATATGGATGAAGAAATCCTTAAAGAGGCCATAAGATGTGCAGGATTTCTAAATCAAAAATCTGTTTACATCAGGGAAATAGCCCGGTTTTTCATAGATTTAAATGGCCAGATACCTACTCGAAAACAAATTTTAGAGGTAAAAGGGGTGGGGGAGGAGACTGCTGATTCAATTCTTCTTTACGCTTATAAACAACCCGAATTTGTGATTGATGCTTATACCAGGCGCATATTATTTAATTGGGGATTGATTGAAGAAAAGATCAGGTACAAAGATGTAAAAGAATTATTTGAATCTAATTTACCTCGAGATGTTCCACTTTTCCAGGAATATCATGCCCTCATTGTAGAACATGCTAAAAGATATTATCAAAAAAAGCCATATGGTTTAAATGATCCTTTAAAGGTCATTATGGATAAATAATAATTTAATAAATTATTTCTATTTGAAGAGAATTAATATAAATTATTTATTATATATTTATTCATAATTTTTATCTAATGGTTCAGGTGATTTAAAATGGAATTCCCCATTACCAGAATGCGTCGTTTGAGAAAAAGTCCACAGATAAGAAATATTCTACGAGAAACAACTCTCAGAAAGGAAAACTTTATTTACCCTATGTTTGTAAAGGAAGACCTTAAAAAAGGTCAGATAGAGCCTATCAATACCATGCCTGGGGAAAATAGATTTTCTCTAAGTAGTGCGGTGGAAGAGGCCAAAATTCTGGAAGAAAAGGGTCTTTCATCAATTCTATTATTTGGAATGCCCTCTAAAAAGGATAAGTATGGTACTTCTGCTTTTGATTCAGATGGAATTGTTCAAAGAGCAGTAAAAGCCATTAAAGAAGAGACTAATCTGGTGGTAATGACTGATGTTTGTCTGTGCCAGTACACCACTCACGGCCACTGCGGAATTATTGAAAATGACCATATTCTCAACGATGAATCTCTGGAAAACCTGGCCCGAACTGCTTTATCACATGCCGAGGCGGGTGCAGATGTGGTAGCTCCTTCTGATATGATGGATGGTCGTGTAGAAGCCATAAGGGCCATGCTGGATTTAAATGAATTAGAAGACACTATAATAATGTCTTATGCTGCTAAATACGCTTCTGCTTTTTATGCGCCATTTAGAGAAGCAGTATCATCAGCCCCCTCATTTGGCGACAGGAAAACGTATCAAATGGATCCTGCTAATTCGCTGGAAGCTTTAAGAGAAGCTGAACTTGATTTAATGGAAGGAGCAGATATTTTAATGGTAAAACCAGCCTTAGCTTATCTGGATATCATAAAAGCAGTTAAAGATGAATTTAATGTTCCCACTGCAGCTTATAATGTTAGTGGGGAATATTCCATGCTCAAAGCGGGAATTGAAGCCGGTTATTTAACAGAAGATGCCATTTTTGAATCTATTCTCTCTATAAAACGTGCCGGAGCAGATTTAATAATATCTAACTTTGCTCCCCACTTTTTGAATATTTTGAAATAGAATCAATTTCACTAAAATTTTATTAACTAATTAAAAATCAAGATTTTTAAATATTATTTATAAAATATTAAATAAATAATTTTATTAATCATAAATTAATCATAAAAAGAGCAGATTAACATGGATCCAGATTATATTGCTAAATCAGCCCAAATAGCTTCTATTCTAGAGGTTAGTGGTCATCCTAAGCCCGGTAATGTTCATCGTACTCAGGATTTTCATGACATGGTATTTGAAGATTTTTTAATTAGTGGTGTGGTTATTGGTGATGTAATGCGCCAAGCCGCTATAAGGGGCCAAAAAGCTAATGAAAATCTTGAATTTTCCAATATACGGTTGGGAGAACTGATTCTAGATGCAGTGACTGAAACCAACAAGTGGGTGGCCAATAACACAAATTTGGGTATTATAATGATGTTAACACCCTTAGCAGCAGCTGCCGCCATGAGTGATGATTTCTTTCATCTGAGAACCAATTTTACTAAAATAATGGCCTATACTACCCCACAAGATGCTGTTAATTTGTATAAAGCCATAGCTCTGGCAGATGCCGGAGGTATGGGTGAGCGTAAAGATCTGGATGTAACCAGTGACCAGTCCCAAATTGAACTTTTAGAAAATAAAATCAACATGTTTGACATTTTGAAAATATCGGCGGATTGGGATCTTTTGGCCAGTGAATTGACTACTTCTATGCCGGTGACATTTGAAACTGGTTTTCCTACTTTTAAGAGGATCCAGAACAATTATGGCACGAATTCGGCCACGGTCCAGACTTTTTTAACCATACTGTCTCAATTTCCAGATACTTTAATCTCCCGAAAATATGGTATGGAAAAAGCCCGGGAAGTTTCTGTTCAAGCCAAAGATTTGCTGGATAAAGGAGGAATACTAACTCCTGAAGGCCAAAAAGCCCTGAAAGAATTTGATAAACATCTATCTGAAAATAAGTTAAACCCGGGTACTACTGCGGATTTAACTGCTGCTACGATTATGGTGGCTTTTTTAAGTAATTATCATGATTACATGGATAAATAGTAGATAGATAAAATGATAGATAATTATTCAAGATTAATCATTCAAGATTAATCATCGAAACCCATTCTATAATAAATAATTTTTTAACTTTAATCTATGATATTTAATTAAGGTTTTAAATTGGTCCAATTATTTATTAATAAATCTATAAAATAAAGCTTAAACTAAAATAACCTTAAATCTATTTAATTAATCTTAATATATTTTTCAAAACCAGGATAAGGAGTTAAATACAATGCAGGAAGACATTGGCAGAATTATAAATGAATTGCACCTTTATGAAAAAAAGGTTTTAAAATCTTTAGAATCATCAAAATCAATTACTCCCGGAGAAGTTGTTAACTCTCAAAAATTAGATATAAAGTCTGTAATGAGTGCATCGGGTTCTTTAGCCTCTAAAGACATAATCGAGGTTCAAAAAGATGTGGAAGAAATTTTAAGCCTTTCTGATGATGGTGAAAACTATGCTAAAGAAGGCCTACCTGAGAGAAAACTATTAAACCTCCTACAACAGGAAGGAACCGTCCATATGAAAGATCTGGGAGTGAAATCAGGATTAAATCCTTCTGATGTTAAAATAGGGGTGGGTTGGCTGGTGAGAAAACAGTGGGCCAAAATCAACCAGGGTGAAGTCAACATCACTGATAAAGGAAAGGAAATGGCTGATAATTTGCAGGAGGATGAAAAACTTTTATCTGTGCTCCTGGAAAAAGACCAGATTTCGCTGGATATTCTGGATCATGAACTTCAACAGGGTTTTAAACTACTTAAAAGCAGAAAAGGCCTTATTGATATAGATAAAAATACCTCTCACACGCTGATTTTAACTGAAAAAGGCCAGGAAATTTTAAATCAAGGAATTGTGATTCAAGAGGAAGCTACTCAGCTTACTCACCAACAACTAAAATCTGGTGAGTGGAAAAACCTTAAATACAGGGGTTATGATGTTAAAGCGGAATACCCTGAATTTAATCCTGGAAAAATGCATCCACTGCGAAGAATAATTGAAGAAATAAGAAATGTTTTCATAAATTTGGGTTTTAATGAATCAAAAGGCCCTATTTTAGAATCTGCTTTCTGGAATTTTGACTGTTTGTTCCAGCCTCAGGATCATGCTGCCCGGGAGATGCAGGATACATTTTATATAAAAAATCCATCCCATTCAAAACTTCCAGATGATATTCTGGTTTCTAAAGTTGCTCAGGCCCATCAAGACGGTGGAAAAACAGGTTCTGAAGGATGGGGATACTTATGGGACAAAGAAGTGGCTAGACAGTCTGTTTTAAGGACCCATACAACTGGTGTTTCTGCAAGGTTTCTGGCAGAAAATGAGCCTCCTTTAAAGATGTTTTCGGTGGGAAAAGTATTTAGACGGGAAACTATAACTTATAAGCATCTTCCTGAGTTTCATCAAGTAGAAGGAATTGTAGCCGGTGATGAAGTTAACTTCAGAAATCTTCTGGGGATATTGAAAGAATTTTACAAGAAATTAGGATTTGAAGTAAGATTCCGTCCGGCTTACTTCCCTTATACTTATTTATCCACAGAATGCGAGATTTATCTTCCAGAAAAAGAAAGCTGGATTGAATTAGGAGGGGCTGGAATGTTCCGTCCAGAAGTTCTAGAACCATTAGGAATTGATACGCCAGTGGCTGCCTTTGGTTTAGGAATTGAAAGACTGGCCATGATTCGATTAGGCATAAAAGATATTCGTATGCTTTATAAGAGTGATATTGGCTGGTTAAGAAAATTACCAATTACTCAGGGTGTAGATGTAGGGGATTAGAAAAATAATAGTCTTAGAATAGGTAAAGGACCTATTTTTTATTTTTTTAACTTCAAATATTCTTAAAATAAATTATTATTAAAATATCAATATTAAATTAGATTTAGGTAATAATTAAAAAAATAATATTAAATATTTAAAATTAAACTTCAGCTGTAACCTGATAATATTCACCGTCATTCTTTTTAATTTTTTTTAAAATCCCCTTATTTTCAAGTGATATTAATATATGATACATTCTGAAGTTGCTCACATTTAAATTTCCATAGAGCAAATTCCCTTCTACAATGTAACGGGAAACTAAACCGTCTTCTTCATCTTCAGACAAATTCCTTATGATGTTAAGTGCTTCAACTTCCATCTGGTCCAATTCAGCGGTTTTAACTTCTTTTCGAGTATCCACCACTGAAATTTTTTTCCCAACACTTAAAGCTTTGATTTTTCCGTCAACACGAATTATAAGTTTTTTACGTTCTAAATCTTCTAAAACCTCTTTAAAATGGTGTTCGGTAATATCAAGATCCATTTTAAGTATGTTTTCAGATATACCCTCATTATACTCCATTTGGAGATATTTTATCTGGTTGAAAACCACATTTTCTTTTTTGGTAATGGTAATCATTTCGGCACCGTATAGTTAATTAAATTTAAATTAAATTTAAAATATAATTTATTTAATATAGATTGCATTTAATTAGAAAATAGAATAAAAATAATTTTTCCTCATTATTCAGTATATTTAATCTAATCATCCAATTTTAGTCATTTATGTCTATTTAGTGCGATTTTTACTTTCGCATCCATGTTATCAGCGTGGTGTAAGGCGGTTGCTTCAGGCAAATATGGATTCACTGCTGAACCCCAACCATTCTCTACATTTCCATGATGACTTAAAATTAAATGAAGAACTTTTTTTAGAGCATAATCGCTTATTAAAATTTTATTAGCTTTTTCTTTAACCATCTGTGCTGAAAGGTAAATATGTTCCAGTAAAAATCCATCTTCAGCATATTCTATGGTCAACCCCTGCTGGTTGTAAACATGCATTTTGCCTATATCATGCAAAATTGCACCGGTATACAGTAGATCGGCATCAAGTTCTGGATAATTTTGACAGATTGTTTTACAAATATCAAGAACATGAACGGAATGTTCTAAAAGTCCTCCCTCATAATTGTGATGCATACGGATTGCTGCTGGGGAGGTGCAAAACTTTTCAGTAAATTTCTTATCTTCAAAAAAAAGTTTTAAAAGATTTTTGAGTTCTGGATTTTCCATATTTTCCATGGTTTCATTAATAATCTCCATAAGATGACGAACATCTTTTTCAGAAGAGAGAACAAAATCTTTATTTTCAAATTCATTGGCAGAGCATTTAACTATTTCAGAAATTTTCAGATTCAGACGGCCCTGATATTCTTCTAAATTCCCTTTTACATGACAAACATTACCGTTTTCCAGAGTTTTAATACCATTATCCAGTTTTCCATTAGAAAACATTCGACCAGTAATTTCACCAGTTTTATCAGAAAGGGTAAGGTCTAAATATTCATTTCCATGTCGGGTTAATTTAATAGACTTGTTTGAAATGGCAAATTTGGATAGTACTGCACCACCCTTTAAATTTTTTACAAATTCTTCTGGTAATTTTTGACTCATGTAAAGCTCCTAATATGGCCCTTTTAGTTATTCTGTTTAATCTCTTCTGCAGTTAATTATGATTATCTAATAATTGTTTATTTTAATATTATTAATCTGAGACGATTTTGCATATTAGTCCATGTTTGTTTAAGAAGGCACTAACAGTTCTGCAGCTACCATGCGGCATATATCCGTTTTGGTTATAACTCCCACGGGTTTATTATCATCTAAAACCAGAAGGCCAGAAATATCTGCTCTTAACATCAAATTAGCTGCATCTTCAATACCATCATTGACATCTATGGTTATCACGTCTTCTACCATGATTTCGGATATGTTAACATCTTCTGCTTCTTGAGGACCTGGTTTTATAGTTCCTAAAACTCCTATGAGGTCGGTATAGGAGACTACGCCCATAGGCTCGTTTTCATCATTCAACACAAATAACCTTCGCACACCGTGTTTGTACATTTTTTCAAATGCTTCCAGAGGCTGGGTATAAGGGCTTATAGTAATAACTTCGTTATTCATTGCTTCTTTAACCTTCATTTTATCCCTCAGTTTCTATTTGTTTCATTTTACCTTTATATTTTGGGCTTACAATGATTTTTAGTTAAATGTTGTTTGTAGAAAAAGCTTTATATAATGTCTGATTTTAAAATAGGTTTATCTCAATTGTCTTATGTTTTTATTGATTGAACAAATATTTATATAGTACAAATGTATACATTTATTATTACTACACCTAAATATTCAATTTAATATTATCATATTGTTGGCCGAGAACAATATTGCTTTTAAAAAAAAGTATAAATATGAGGATAGATTATTATTATAATAACCTACGGGGGAACATTATGATGAGAATAAGTATGTCATTACCCAAGAAATTGTTAAATGAGTTCGATGAAGTATTAAAAGATCGAGGATATCAATCTCGGTCAAAAGGTATAAGAGACGCCTTAAAAGATTACATTGTCCGTTATCAATGGATGAATGAAATGGAAGGCGAAAGAATAGGTATTATTGCAGTAATATATGACCACCACTACACTGGTGTAATGGAAGATCTAGCAGATATTCAACACGAGTACCGGGATTACATTAATGCTGTAATGCATGTACATATGACTGACAAGTATTGCCTGGAAGTTGTTGTTGTTAAAGGAGATGTGGGATACATCAGAAACTTAACCGAGAAAATGATGAGGTTAAAAGGTGTAGAACACGTAAGATTAACCAGTACATCTTCAGGACAGCACTTAGACCACGATTAATTTCTATTTAAACACAGTCACATTTTAAAAATAAAATACCATTAAATGAAATTTTTTACCACACCGTATCATCAGCACCTCCTGGAAGATCAAGATAGATTAAGTGCCTTTTACGAGGCCCTTTCAGATAATCATTGGGGGTTGGTGTATGATCTTGGTACGGGGAGTGGTATACTTTCATATTTCGTTGCTAGCAGTGCCGATTTTATTTTTGCCTTGGAAAAGGATCCTAAATCTGCCCAATGCGCCCAAAAAAATCTAAAAAAATGGCCTAATATTCAGGTTATTAATACAGATATTATTGATTTTGAATTTCCTCAAAAAGCAGATCTTATAATCTGTGAAATGCTGGATACAGCTTTAATTGACGAAGAACAAGTACCCGTTTTGAATAAAGCCTTAAAATATCTTAAACCTTTAGGAACTATTATTCCCTATGGAGTTATTAATGGAGCTGAACCCGTCTTCATGAAAACACCTCAAATTTGTTATCAAGATGTTGATTCGGCTGATTTTCCTGAATACAGTGTTATGGGAGATCTGGTTATTTTTGACAAGATTATTTTTAAATCCAAATTAAAAGAAAAGGTGGATGTGGATATTGACTTTATTTCAAATATTTCTGGAAAAATAAACGCTATTAAACTCACAACATTCACTTTACTAAAACCCAATCTGATTTGTGGTCCGACACCTATGCTTAATCCACCACTTTTCGCTCCCATGGAAGAAATATATTTAAAAAAGAACGAGAAATTAAAGCTTAATTTATCCTATGTGATGGGGGGCGGTTTAGATACCATTAGAACCAAGATTAAAAGCATTTCTTAAAGAAAGTGAAAAAGTGGTTGTACTGGCCATTGGAAATGAATTGAGAGGAGATGATGGTTTAGGCCCTTTATTTGCTAAAAAACTCTCTCAAATTACTGAAAATAGTTCTGATGTGGTTGTTATTGACGGGGGAACCGTTCCGGAAAACTTCACAGGTACTTTGAGAAAGGAAAAACCTACCCATGTTATTTTAATTGATGCTGTGGAGATGAATAGTAATCCTGGTGATATAGAATTTATTGAAAAGGAAAGAATTTCTCAGTTTAATGTTTCCACTCATGCTATGCCCATATCTTTTTTAATTAAGTATTTGGAGATGACTTCTTCTTTTGAAATTATTTTACTAGGTATTCAACCTAAAAAAATGGTTTTAGGTGAAGAAATAACTCTAGAAGTGGAAAATAGTGTAAATCATTTGATTAATATCTTCAAAAAAGTTTTAGATGAACTTGATTTAATTTAATATTTAAAAGCTCGAAATTTTAATTCACTTTAAATATGGCCTGTTTTTAATAATATTTGTATAAAATATTAATTGATAAAAAATTCAACAATGCATATAAATAAATAATTTTATATTTAATGCTTGAATATTAAGATATTAAATTACATTTAATAGTTTTAAATAATAATCTACATTAGTATTATACTCTATTAATTGATTAGTCGATTGTCATTATTTAATTAGATATTTAATCTGATATAGTAAAAAAAATTTGATATTTATAAATTGATTTCTTTTAAAAGTGATATAATGAAAATTCTGTTTATTGGAGCAAGATTATACCATGGTGTGGCGGATTACGTAAATGAAAAGGGCATTACCAGCATAATGTCTGAGTCTAATCCAAATTCACCTAATCTAGAATTACCAGATAAAGTACATATGGTTCCTCGAGGAATGGAAGCTCCTATGGAACTGGCAATAAAAGAGGATGTTGATGCGGTCTTGCCTTTAATTGGAATCGATGGCCCACTTCTTGACGTGGGGAAGATGAAAGACCAATTGGAAAGTCAATACGGCATTCCTGTAATTGCTTCTGGTGAATCAGCTGCTTCTATATCCACCAGTAAAATAAAAACCAAAGATTTTTTTAGCAAAAATAAAATAAAAACTCCGGATTATCAAATTTTCAATAATAATAATAATAATAATAATAATTGTGAAGATATTAATTTCAATAAGGATGATAATCGTATTATCAATAATCAAAATGTGTCTAAGAATATAAATTCCCAAATTAATACTCCAAATCCATCTAAAATTGAATTCCCATCTGTTCTAAAACAAAGCCAGGGCCAGGGAGGTGTTGGGATAATGGTGGCTCAAAATGAAAAAGATTTTGACCATTATTTTAGAAAATACAATTCAGGAATTGTGGAAAAATTTGTTGAAGGATATGAAATTTCGGTTGAAGTTTTAAGGTGGCAGAAAAAAGCAGTTCCTCTGGCTGTGGTTTGTAAAGGAAAAACCACATTGGAAGGGGTTCATCCACTGGATAAAGTTAAATATGCTCCCGCAGACATTGATGGTCTTTCTAATCAACTGGCCAGTGAGCTAGCCCTTAAAATAACAAATTTAATGGAATCTGAGGGAAACACTGATATTGATATGATATTCGAGCCTTCTTCTGGTAAATTATTTGCTATTGAAATGAATACGCGCCCCAGTGGTACCAGATACCTCACAACGGCCAGTTCTGGAATTAATCCTTTACATCAGATGGTAGACATGGCCATGGGAAAATGGGATGCCAATAAGGTTAATGGAGAATTAAAGGAATACTATGCACTAGAAATCCCGGTTGGTGATTTTAAGGACCATAACCGTGATTCTAACTTTGATTCATTTCAAAATTTCCAGGGTCAAAACTCCTGGGTGGTACATGGTCCCAAAAATTATGAAAGAGTTACCATTCGTGGTGAAGACAAGAATAAAGCTTATGAAATCGCTAAAAAATTGAAAATAGATGTTAATTAGTTATTTATCAAGTAATTCATTTCCAATAAATTAATCATTAAATTATTAAAAAATTATTTTATATTTGACAAAAATCAAAGATAAAATAAAAAGTCTCTTATTGAGAAACTTAATAATAAACTAATCATGAACTTTCATAAAATATTTAAATTATATTTTATCATTAATATTATAACCTGAGTGATATAGAAATAAAGTAAAATTCTTTAAAAAATTAATCAGATTTGGGTCTTAATTTATTATATATTAATTTATTATAAATTACATAAATTCGAAAATTAATTAATAAGGCCACAATCATTTATATTTGTCTAATTATAGATTATTATTGTATATTATCAGTATTTTGTTTAATAAGGTGATACTTTGGATACTTTTCAAAATGGATGGGTGGTGCTTGCATTAGCTCTATTAGCATCCCTCTTTTTTACAGCATTTATCAGAAAAATTCTTAAAAACGCTAATATCTCAGACAGTCCCATAGTTACTGAACATAGACACAAAGCAGGCACTCCTACCATGGGTGGCCTGGGAATGCTCATGGCCGTGCTTTTTGTGGCAAGTGTTTATTATAAAAACAGTTATTTAGTTATAACTTGTTTTATAATGATGACGGCTGGTTTAGTAGGTTTACTGGATGATTTAATTGGTTTGAAAATCAAAGAACTGCAAAAAATTGTAAAAAATATTTCTTCTTCTTCCGTTCAAATTGGTCAGTTAGCACTCAAGCCTGGTGAAGAAGCACGGGCAGCGACAGAAAAAGCAAAGAAAGATTTAAAAGGTCTTTTAGAATCGGGACAAGTTGAAGTTATTGGTGAAGCTCCTATTAAAAGCGAGGTAAAAGAGAGTGAAAAAATACTGGCTCAATTTATCATTGCCTTGTTTTTAGTAGCTTCCGGAGCCATAACTACCATGGGAGGTTTTTCTCTAGGTCTTCTAGTCATTCCTATTGTTATAATTGGAATTATAGGTGCAATAAATGCCGTTAATCTTATAGATGGGATGGATGGGTTGGCCGCTGGAATAATAGCCATTGCTTCTGCTTCTTGTGCCATATTCTTAAATTTAAACGGAGAATTCCAATCATCAGTACCTTTCATAGCATTAACTGGACTGACTTTAGGATTTTTAGCATTTAATAGATATCCTGCTAGCATTTTCATGGGCGATACGGGATCATTTGCCTTAGGTGGAGGATATGCAGCTGCAGTTATGCTTACTGATACCGTTTATTTTGGAGTTCTTGCTCTAGCAGTTCCTATCATATCTGTTGTAATAAGCTTAATGCACAGATCTCACATAATTAAACTTCCAGTGGAGCCCTTACATCACACTTTACACTATAAAGGACTTTCTGAAAAGAAAATTGTTTTAATTTACTGGGGTGTGACTCTTATCGTGTGTATTGTCGGTCTCTATTTCTACCAGTACTTCCCTCAATGAGGTAAATTTCATGGAAAACACTCCCAATTCTACCAATTCCCCCACTTCTCCCATTAAAGTCTCCTCTATCGCTAAAAAAATATCAGGAAAATTATTTGGCCCGGATAATCTTTTCACCGGTATTTTTAATACTTTAGGAGATTCCAATAGTGGGGATATGGTCATAAGGCACTGGATTAATGAACAGGGAGTTGAAATAGCTTTTAAAAAAGGTGCTTCTGGAATAATAACTACTGATGCTAGAGAAGGAGCCTTAGATTCTGCAATTAAACACGGAATTGCTCTGATTTTAGTTGAAAAAATAGAAATAGCCAATGCTTTTGCATTGTCCTGGACTATAAATCGTTTTGCACCTGAATCCCATAGAATAGTGATCACAGGCACTAATGGAAAATCAACAACCACTCATATGATTTATCACATTCTTAAAACTGCTGGATGGAATGTTTTCACTAATACCGACTCTAAATCAGAATTTAACACATTAATTGACCCCATGGTGGCCAAACTGATTTCAGAGTTTGCTATAAATAATAATAATAATAATAATAATAATAATAAATTTCAAAATAATTCTGAAAATACTACAAATCATTTAAATTCTGAAAATTCGGATATCTGTTGTGAAAAAAGTGAAATTGATGCCTTAATTATAGAAGTTTCAGAAGTTCAGGGGTGGTTAGACAAAGTAATGAAGAATCATGCTTTCTTAATGACACAAGCCATAGATCCTGAAGTGGTGGTAATTACCAACGTAGCACTGGACCATATAGGTCTGGTAAATTCTCTTGAAGAGGCATATGAAGAAATATCAGGTGCTGTTAAGGCTATTAATGCTGGTTTTGTAGTTCTTAATTCTGACGATGCACTGGTAAAGAAAATGGCCGATTCTTTAAATCCGGGGGTTACTCCTTTTTACCATGGAAATGATTGTGAGCTTGAATTCTGTGATGAATCTGGGAGTATTTTCTTTAAAGGTAAATTACTAATTGAAAATGATAAACTTCCCTTCAAAAGCCAGCATTTTATAGAAAATACTTTATCTGCTATTTCGGCATGTATTTCACTGGAAATTTCTCTAAATGATATTGTCAATGGGGTAACATCTTACCATGCTTTAAATAGGAGATTTTCTATTATAAATGAAATTCCGAGGATAATTGATGATTTTGCCCATAATCCTGATGGTATCCGTGCCACTATTAAAAGTGCAGCCTTTTTGACTGCCAATATTCCAAATAGCAATAATAATAATAATAATAATAATAATAATAGCATCAATACCAATAAAATTAACAATAAAATAAATTGTGGGTTGTCTGCTCAATTAGGGGATCAAGGGGAGATGAAATTAATTATATTAACTCTCAAGCACTTTCTGAATCTTTAAAGGAATTAAAATCGGATTTTGACCTAATAATTTCTGCTAGCAGTGATGTGGTTGATAATTTGAATGTAGTTGAAGACCACGAAAAAAAGATCTTCTTGGAAACACTTGAATCATTTAAAATTGATTATACCTTTGAGGAAACCCTTGAAAGTTCTTTAAAGAAGGTTTTGGATATGGCAAAGGATAATGATACTATTTTACTAATTGGTGCTCAGGGAATGGATCCTGCGTCAGAACTATTAGATTCTTTTAAGGATTAAAAATTCTTTTTTTCTAAATTAATGAATATTATGGGGCTATTTATAAAAAATTAAAAATAGATCTGATAAATTAAATGTTAATTTAAGATTTTGCGAAAAGTACTTATATCCTTAATAGATAATCATTTGCATCATATATTTATCATATAAATAAATCAACTCATACTAAACACATACCTACATTATTATTAATATCATTTTTATCTTTATAATCTCATTATCACTCAGATATATTCATTATTAGATAGATTTATTATTATAATTCCAATTTAATATAATAAAATCGTGATTAGTTCAATCTTTATTTAAGAAAAGTCTTTTATAAAACAATATTCAGATTTAAATAATTGAATAATCAGATTAAAATTTAATTTCATTTAATTATAACTGATAAATTTACAAATAAATATTTAAAAATACCTATATTAAACTAACATAACTTTAATCAAATTATATATACATCTCACCAGGTGAAATTGATGTTTTTAAAAATTAGAAGAGATACTCTTATAATACTATTACTGGCTTTCATGCTTATTGTATCTGGGCGTGCAATGACTTATATGGCCTATGCTTCGTCTACTGAGGATACTCAAGGCGTGCCTATTTCAGGGATTATTATCAAAGGAAATGATATTGTTCCTATTACTTCTATAAAATCTAATGTAGCTGAATCGGGATTTAGATCCGGTAGTTACATTAAAGGCGACGTTTTGGTAACTTCTAAACGGCAGCTTCCATTAAATGAGGCCATTGCCAATGCAGAAGCTTTTGTGAAAAAAACTACTATTCCTGGAACAAGGGTTTCACCAATTGTTGCGGTAGATATAAAAGTAGATAAAAATACTGGTATTGTGACGGTAAATGTTATTGAAGACTTTTCCACAGTAGTTGTCAAGAATAGTACTAGTTCTACGGGTGTGTAAATGAAGAATACTTATAAGATTGCTGTGCTGGTTCTAACTGTACTTTTGCTGGTTAATACTGCTTCTGCTACCATGAACGTTATAGTAATAACAGACCCGTCTGGAAAAGATCCCAATGGTGCGGCAGGAGGAAGTATGTCCTTTGCGCAAAACATGTTCCAGTCAACTTTCTTAATGTCTAAAGAAAAACAATTTACTGTGCTTTCTGGAGGGGAAGGTGCATCTACTGCCAGACTTAAGGCTATTGTTGAAACCTTAAATCGACTGGAAAATGGTGCTACTGCAGCAGAGGCTGCTTCTGCAGCCAGTAACTTTCAGGGCATAAGGGTATTATG
Source organism: uncultured Methanobacteriaceae archaeon (assembly GCA_963774795.1). Lineage (GTDB taxonomy): Archaea > Methanobacteriota > Methanobacteria > Methanobacteriales > Methanobacteriaceae > UBA349. The sequence goes on along the minus strand of CAVZGI010000003.1, from coordinate 44,649 downwards.
TGGGGGCCCTACAATCGGTGCGGCCGTAGGAGGATCTTTTGATGCTTATGTTATCACTGTTGATGAAAATGACGTAATTAAAGTAACCCCTTATTCTGGGGGGCTGGCGGTTTTACAACCGGGACAAAGGGGGGCCATAATACACCTTCGTAACACCCACGGTAACCCGCAATATGGTACAGCAACTGCGGTTCGTCGAGAAACAGCTATTAATATAGGGAAAATGATCAGGGATGGTTATTCTGCCACAACTATAGTTGGAAAAGTATTTGAAGAAGTTTCCAAAGATGCTGGAGAAAAATATGGTGGGGGTGCTGTCAACTTGAATTCTGGCCTTACCACAGGTGATATGTTCACTCCAGAAAAACTGAATGAAACTGGTTATCCCATGAACGAGCCTTACACTAAGGTTTGCCCCCAAGATGGATGGAGTGTAGGATACCCTTCTGCAGAGAACTATGATAAGTGTCCTATAGATGGAAGTGCATTAAAAACCATATATGCCTATGAAGCTTTAGCCAGTGCCATAACTGTTACTCAAAACAGTGTAATTGTATCCGTTTATGGAAATGATGAGACTGGAGTAGTTGAAACAACTCAAGAGATTGTGAAGGCGTCTGTTAAAAAGAATGGATACAGTGCTACAGCAATTGCAGCATCTATTAACCGGGCAGTAGATAATGGATTATTAGTAGGTGTAAATCACGTAGAGCCTAAAGATATCAATGTTAAACAAAGTTCTAAAGCGGTTGGTGTTTATTTCACCACTTTGCCAGATGGAAGAACTTCACCGCCCTGGAATTTACCAGTAAGTTCTGCGGTTCTAAATATTTTAGGAAACATCCAAACTGCCATTGGTTTTGTTATGGTGCTTTTGGTTCTATTTAGGAGTACTTTAATTACTTCCTTCCGTAAATAGATTAAATGGAATATCAGGGAATAAGGAGAAAAAAATGTCATTAATTCTTTTAAGAGCAGATAATCAAGCTAAACTTCTAAATTCAATTGCAGATATTGAAAGACACGCGGGTTTAAAAATTAAAGGCAAACCTAGATTAGTTGAGAATGAATTCGCCGATAAACTAGCTCAAAATATTTTAAAGAAACAATTAAGAAAGAAATCCGCTGTTTCGGCGGTTGTGGATGTTCAGGAAGATGCAACTAAAAGCATAATGCAAGTTAAAAAAATTCATCCTCCGGCCCATTTAATAATTGTCAGTGATGAATATCCTGAATTCGAAACTTTAAAAAAAGAATTTAGCCAAGCTGCTGCATTAAAGGGTTATTATTCCCATAAATCGGGGAAATCTAAAAAATAATCTTAATATTTCTTTTGTTAATTAATAAATACTTAAATTACTTTTTCTTTTTATTAAGATATGAATTATTTATAAAAACGATTTTTGGAATGATTTTTATCTTTTTGACTTAATAATGGTTGATGCGAAAACAGCAGCGCCAAATCCATTGTCTATATTCACCACAGCAATCCCTGGGGCGCAGGATTGTAACATGGCATTAAGGGCCGCAAATCCACCTTCGCCTACTCCATAACCAACTGATGTTGGAACCCCCACTACAGGTATATCTACCAGGCCAGCAACCACGGATGGTAGTGCCCCTTCCATTCCGGCAACGACAAGAATTACTTCTACCTCTTTTTCGATCATTTTACGAATTTGGGAAAATAATCGGTGTATTCCAGCCACACCTACATCGTAGGAATACAATACTTCGCAGCCAGATTCTTCTGATACTACACGAGCTTCTTCTGCCACTGGAATATCAGACGTACCAGCAGTAATTATTCCTATTTTTCCTATTTTTTCTACTTCATGATCTTTAACCATTAAAATTCGGGCTTTTTTATAGTAATCTACCTTAAAACCTTTATCTACTAAAAATGATAGATTTTCCTTTATATTTTCAAATCGCTGGTTTTCTAGTCGGGTTACCATTATGCGGCCTTTTTTAGAACTTTCAACAACTATTTTAATGATTTCATCATCTTCTTTCCCTTCAGCATAAACGGCCTCAGGAGTTCCTGTTCTTACATCACGGCAAGTATCAATCTTGGCAAAATCCTCCAACTCCATAATCTGCATTGTTTTCAGCATTTTTTCAGCTTGTTCCTGTGTTATTTCCCCTTTAATGAGCTTTTGAAGTATTTCTTTCATTTTATCACCGATAATAAAGTCTAAGTAGTGATTTATTTGCCATTAAGTATAATATTATAAAACTCTAAACTTATTGTTATTTTTAATAAATAGTATTTCAATTGTTTAATTTTGATTTTTTGTTTTTAAATATATGAAATTGTAGAATTTTTAATGTTAATTAAATTTTAAAAATAATTCAGATCAAAAATAATTAGTTTAAAAAATATTCTAAAAAAATAAAAAAATTTTTAAAAATTTAAATGGAAGTAATCCCATTAGGTATCATCACTGTTTTTTAATTCTTGCAATATCTCCAATGGTTGATCCTTTTAAAGACCCTGCTTTGAATTCTTCACCAGTTGTATCTTCCATTTTTTCTAAAAGAACCACACCGAGAATTTTCTCAATTTTTCGGGCCAGTTTTGTGTCTGGTGCCATATGTGCAGTTTCTAGTCGGGAAACCACAGATACTTTTTCATTAATTTTTCTTCCCAAATCTTCACGAGACCAGCCTTTTTTTTCCCGGGCTTGTCTTATGATAGTATTATAATCTTCAAGTAACTCGTAAGTTGTTTCTCTTCTTCTAGGGCGCCTTTGAGGTGTTTTTCTACCTCGTGGTGCTCCTTGCGGCCCTCGAGCATGGGCTGGTTTAGATGGTGGTCTCTGGATTTTACCGAATTTAGAGCAGTCTTTGCAAACTTTCATGGCAGATCCGTCGATTTTTGTAGTAATTGGTTCGTCAATAATTTTTTTCCCGCAAATCTCGCATCTCATAAAGATTACCTTTGTTTTTATATTTATTTAATTTTTACCTCAATATTTAAATATTACTAAAACAAATGTAGTATCAATAAAATTCATATAGGAGTGTTCTAAGCTCATGGAAAATTCCTCTCAAAGCACACTAAAAAAGATTGAAGACCTTAAAAAAGAAATAAGAATACTTAAAGAAGACAATACAAAAACTAAGAGAAATCTGATGTGGAAAGTCAGAAAACTCGAAAAAGATAAGGTTTTAATCGAAAATGAAAAAATTCGACTGGACCGGGAAGTTAAATCCCTTCGCGGAGAAGTTGAAAGATTCAGATCACCTCCCTTAGTCATAGCTACAATTACTGAAGTGTTGGACGACCACAGAATTGCTGTTAAAAGCAGTACTGGACCACATTTTGTTATTAATTACTCAAGATTCTTAGATGACAAATTACTAGAACCTGGTGCTCGTGTGGCATTAAATCAACAAACTTTCAGTATTGTTGATGTTTTACCATCAGAAAAAGATCCAGTGGTTACTGGAATGGAAGTTGATGAAAAACCTAATGTTTCCTATGAACAGATTGGTGGTTTAGAAGATCAGGTTGTTGAAGTAAAAGAAACAGTGGAATTACCACTTAAAAAGCCTGAATTATTTGAAAAGATCGGTATTGAACCTCCAAAAGGAGTTTTACTTTACGGTCCTCCTGGAACTGGAAAAACTTTACTGGCCAAAGCTGTTGCTCATGAAACCAATGCTACATTCATAAAAATTGTAGCTTCTGAATTCGTCAGAAAATATATTGGTGAAGGCGCTCGTCTGGTAAGAGGAGTATTTGAACTCGCCAAAGAAAAATCACCAAGTATCATATTCATTGATGAAATTGATGCTGTGGCTGCCAAAAGACTAAAAAGTTCAACCAGTGGTGACCGAGAAGTTCAACGGACTCTTATGCAACTTCTTGCAGAATTGGATGGTTTTGAAGCCCGGGGAAATGTAGGAATAGTTGCTGCAACTAACCGTCCGGATATTCTGGATCCGGCTTTACTACGTCCTGGACGATTTGATAGATTCATTGAGGTTCCTATACCTAATGATGATGCACGTCGTGCAATTTTAAAAATACATACTGGTGGCATGGCCTTAGCAGAGGAAGTTGACATAGAACTTTTATCTAATCTAACTGAAGGTGCTTCTGGTGCAGATCTTAAAGCTATTTGTACTGAAGCTGGAATGTTTGCCATTCGGGATGAAAGAGACCAGGTAACTATGAACGACTTCATGGATGCTGTTGATAAAATTATTGGCGTAGAAAATGAAGAAGGCTACAACAAAGAAGCTGGAGTTATGTTTGGTTAATTTAACCAAATAATCTATTTTTTATTTTAGCATTGAAAATAATTTATTTTTTTATTAAATAATGAATATAATTATTTTAGCCAGTGATGAACCCTATGAGCTCTGAACTGTGATGAATGATGGGCGATCTGAGGCTAACTTAATATATTAACTAATTTAATATTATTATTTATTTTTCTCTAGATTTTAATTTATTATGTAATAATCCTAATTAAGCATAGTGTCACTTTCTAGCGGAGAAAAACAAAAAATTGCCTTGGCCAGGGCTGTTTTAAAAGATTCACCAATTCTCCTTCTTGATGAAGTAACTAAATCCATAGATGCCGATTCGAGAGAGGCTATAAATGAAGTCATCAACATCTTGAAACATGATAAGACCATTGTGATAGTGACCCACAACACGCATGAAATCCATGAAGATAGCCATGTTATGTATTTGGGTGATTAATGGGCAATTAGAGGATATCTAACTATAATTATCTATATTATCTAATATAATCTTAAATTTCAAATAAATCTCCCAGAACTGTTTTTTTATCAGTTTTTACTAATTGAGGAATTTTACCCACAGTTCCTGCATTTTCTCCCACAACCACCATTACTCCTCTAAAGTGTTCTTTAAAGTCATCGGCCCTTTCTAGACAATTTTGAACGGCGTCATGTTCAGTTATGCCATTAGTAGCATTACCAATGGAAGTGGCAAGTGCATCAGCCATGCTGGCCTCTGAAGCAAAAACTGTAACAGAATCAGACCTTCCAAAGCTTATGGAGTGTCCCACGGTTCCAGAAGAAGTACATATTCCCATGGGAGTTTGGCCTGGTTTTATTTGGAAACCAATACTACCTGAAAGTGATGAATCCCCGGCATAAAGTCCGGATATTATCTTTTTATTAATTTTCAGAGCAATATCTCCACCATTATCAATAATACTATGTTCTGATCCTTTTTCTAGTAAAAATGAGAGTGAAAGTTGGGAAATTGTTCCGGCTACTGCAGCCATAGGCCCTACTTCTGCTTTTCTACCGGCACGGGACATCAATTTAATTATTAAAGGACCATCATGGACTATGAATGGTTCAAGTGATGTTAAAAATTCAGGATTTCGCCTAGAAAAGTCAATAATTTCCATCCTTTTTCTTAAAATAAATCCAGAAAGCTGATGATTTTTTAAATCAGTTAATAAGTTAATATGAGTTTCCTGGATATCTATTTTTTCTTTAATCATTATTCCACAATGTCCTTATTTTATCAATAAATTATATTTATTTATATAATCATCATTTCGATATTAAAAATTTAAATTTACTCGAATTCAAATCTTTATATTAATTTAATATTAATTTTTATAAAAACTCTATTTTTAAATGAAGTGTTTAAGTGTAGTTTATAAAAGATATAAATTATATGAAGATAAATTTATCAAGAACTGCATAAAGTAGTGAGATCAAATTAAAAAACTCTAAAAAAAGTTATTTAGAAGCTTTTTCATAATTTAATGTGATACAAATGTTAGGTAGAAGTAGAAAAACTTATCACGCAGGTGAAAGAGTTCTATCCAGATGCAGGCCGAGGATATTCCTTCATAGCAAGTCTGCAATTATAAAAATAATCTTTTTCCTGATTCTAATTTACTTTTTTGGCCCTATTGTTAATTTAGCCGTAAGAGTACAGAATTATATAATAAATGACATTCAGATTCCTTTAGTAGAGTATGTTGTCCTGATATTATTTGCTTTAATGGCATTAATTCTTTTATGGGCCCTTATGGATGTAATTTCCTGGAAATATACAGAATATCAACTTACCAATTTAAGGATTATCACCCAAAGAGGTATATTAAGTAAAAAAAGGGCTTATGTTTACTATGATAAAATTGAGGATATCAGTATTTATCAAAGCTTCTTTGAGAGAATACTTTCTTCAGGGGATATTGAGGTATTTAGTGGCCATGAAAACACCCATGTGGTCTTAAAAAACGTACCGCATCCTGAAATACTGGAAAACAAGATAAATCAGATAATGGATGGTGATTGGAAGTCTTTCAGAAATTCAAACAAAAAACGTAAGAATTACTACAATCCGGATTATAAAAGTAAGAAAAAGTTAACTTTCAGTGATCCTGAGTTTTGGGAATCTAAAAAAGATAATTCGGTTGAGGATGAGCCCAAAAAACCCATAAAATCTTCTGAAAAAGAAAAACATATCATGGAAAGACATTCAGAACGGTTCAAAAGAAAATAACTAATATTTTTATGAGTTGATATCTTGGTTGCTATAAAATAAATTAAATATAATATAATAATTTTAATAAAAAAGATTTTATTTATATGGTTAGATATCTTAATAATCTATAATAAAGATTAAGAACATTTTATTTGCTGTAAAAATAAGAATATATTTTGAGTTCTATTCTCCGAATTTTATAAATATTAATAAGATAGTGGTTTATTAATAAAAAAATAGGAATCACTAAATTTAATCCATTAAAATATTCAGATGAATACTGATAACTATAAGTTTGCCTTAGTAGTTTTTTAATAATATCGGGAAAGATAAAATGAGTGATTATGATATTTTAGTTGTTGGTGCTGGTCCTATAGGATCCACTTTTGCTCGATACATGGCTAATAACGGCTATAAAGTGGGAGTTCTTGAAAAGAAAAAAGAAATAGGATTGCCTCTACAGTGTGCAGGCCTTTTGGGAAGAAGAATTAAGGATTTAAATATCCTGCCTAATGAGTTTGTTATAAATGAAATTAATGGAGCTTACCTGCACTCTCCCTCTGACCATATTATGAGGGTTTCCAAAAAGGACACTCAGGCCTATGTACTGGATAGAATTGGTTATGATAAATATTTAGCGGAAATTGCTTCTGCTGAAGGAGCTGAAATTTTATTAAAACATAAAGTAAAATCTGTTGATTCTCAATCAGGGACAGTTAAAATGGTTAATCAAGGCCATAAAGAACTAACTGCTCGGGTTATTGTGGGTGCTGATGGTCATTCATCTCTGGTTTCTAATTCATTCAATGGAAATTTCGATACAGTTAAAGCTTCACAGTATCTGGTTGAAACTTCAAAACCTATGGAAACAGATTTTGTAAATTTACATGTCAATTCTCAGTTATCGCCAGGTTTTATATGGTCCATTCCTTTATCTGAGACTCAAACACGAATTGGATTATTTGGAAACCACGATTATCTGTCTTTAAAGCATATTTTATCTAATTTTCTTCAATCTCAAGAATATTTAAATGGAGCAAAGGTAATTAAGAAATATCATGGTGAAATACCGGTATTTGACACCCAAAAAAAATTGGTAAATGAAAAATCAATTCTTTTAGGCGATGCGGCCTCTCAGGTAAAGCCTACCACTGGGGGTGGATTGCTTATTGGTTTTGCCTGTGCTAGAATAGCTGCTGATGTTGTTTCTAAGTCTCTTGATAATGATAATATCTCTATTTTGAATGAATACGAGTCTCAATACAAAAAAGAATTTGAAAAAGAGCTTAAAACTCAATTGATGGTTCAAAAGACTTTTGAAATGCTCAATAACAAAGATTTAGATGAAATGTTTATTAAATTAAAAGAAAAAGGCGCGGAAGATATTATTTCAACATATGGGGACATGGATTCACAGTCTCCTCTGGTGAAAGAGCTTTTAAAGAGTGGATTACTCTTTTCTGTACTTCCTAAAGTTTTATACCGGAGTGTGTCCCAAATATGGAAATTTTTCTAATTTTATCACGAGAACATGAAACTCTACCTTTAGCAGAGCTTAAAGCCATATTAGAGGCAGAAAATATTGAATATAATTTCAATCAAATTGATTTGGGGATTATTAAATTAAAAACTGATTTTAAAGATGTAGCACAAATCATTGGAAAAAGAATAGCATATGGGCATGAAATTTGCAGTTTAATTAAGGATACCACTCTGGATGATCTGGAAAATGATATTTCCTCTATAGAATGGAAAAATATAATTGATAAAAATTTTGCTTTGCGGGTTAAAAAGATTGATTCTCCTGAAAATGATTCTCAAGCAATGGAAAAGAATTTAGGCGCTATAATCAAAGCAAAAGTTGGCGAGGAGATAAAAGTAAAACTGGAAAAACCAGATACTTTCATCCGGGTACTGGTTATTGGCTCGCGCGTTCTGGTAGGCAAAAGGGAAACTAAAATCAATAAAAAGCACTTTTTTGAGATTAAACCTCATAAGAGACCTTTTTTTTATCCGGGATCTATGAGTCCTAAACTGGCCCGTTGTATGATTAATCTATCCCGGGTCAAATCTGGTGATCTTTTATTAGACCCATTTTGTGGTACTGGTGGCATCCTTATTGAAGCAGGTATTGTGGGCACCAGAATTATAGGTACTGATATTGATGAAAAAATGGTAAAAGGAACGGCTAAAAATCTAGAACACTGCGGAGCACGTGATTTTAATATTTTTCAGGCTGATGCTCGAAAATTGGATTTAGAGGAAAAGGTAAATGCTGTGGTCACTGACCCACCGTATGGTATTTCGGCCTCCACTGCTGGAGAAAAGAGCAGCACTATTTTCAGGGATTTCTTAAAATCAATTAGCAAGAATTTACTGGAAAATGGCCTTATTTGTTTGGCCAGTCCACACTATGTTGATGTTAATGAACTAATTCAAGGTACAGACTTTGAAATATTAGAAAGACATGAAATAAGAATGCATAAAAGTTTGACCCGTGTCATTTCTGTACTTGGTAAAGTGGGCTAAACGGCGGAAATTTTTTCCATTTCCAAGATTATTATAATTTTAATCTTAATTTATTTTAAAAATCAAAATTATTAATATTATTTTATTTAAATCATATTTTGAGCATTATTTTAACTCTAGCAAAAATATATAGAAATATAACATATAATATTTACAATAAATCTATAAGAAAAATAAAATCTTACAAAAAACTAATTATAGGCAATTTAATTAATATTTTAAATAAAGAATTCACGGATTTTATTAATTATTAATAATAACAAAATTAAGATTATAAAACCAATAAGGGGATTTAATTGAAGGTTAAAGTTTTAGATACCACACTTAGAGATGGAGAACAGACCCCTGGAGTTTCATTAACTCCCGATGAGAAACTTAGAATAGCTGTTAAGCTGGATTCCATGGGAGTTAATATTATTGAAGCAGGTTCTGCTATAACTTCCCCTGGAGAACGGGAAGGAATCAAAAAAATTACAAGCGAGGGTCTTTCTGCGGAAATTTGTAGTTTTGCCCGTGCAGTTACGGGAGACATTGATGCTGCTTTAGAATGTGATGTAGACAGTGTTCACCTGGTGGTTCCAACTTCTGATCTTCACATAGAACATAAACTCAAAAAAACCAGGGAAGAAGTCTTACAACAGGCCATAGATTCCACTCAATATGCGGTGGACCATGGATTAATTGTTGAACTTTCTGCAGAGGATTCCACCCGTAGTGACATGGAATTTTTAACTCAGATTTTTCAGGAAGGAATTAAAACCGGTGCACATAGAATTTGTGCCTGTGATACTGTGGGAATGCTCACCCCTGAGAAATCATTTGAATTCTATGGACAATTAAGTAAAATAGGGGCACCATTAAGTGTGCACTGTCACAATGACTTTGGTCTGGCTGTGGCCAATTCTTTATCTGCTCTAAGGGCGGGAGCCACAGAGGTTCACGCCACCATAAATGGTATTGGGGAAAGGGCCGGAAACGCCTCTTTAGAAGAGATTGCGGTTTCATTATATTCCTTATACGATGTAAAAACTGATATTAACATTCAGATGTTGTATGAAGTATCTCGAATGGTGGCCCGTTTAACAGGCGTATATTTGCAGCCCAATAAAGCTATTGTGGGTGAAAATGCCTTTGCTCACGAGTCAGGAATACACGCTGATGGTGTAATTAAAAAAGCTGAAACTTACGAACCTATAACTCCCGAACTGGTAGGTCACCAGCGCAGATTTGTCATGGGAAAACATATTGGTACTAAGCTTCTCCAGAAACGGGTAGATGAACTGGGATTGAAGGTTAACCATGATCAATTAATGCAAATATTTAACCGGGTGAAATCCCTGGGGGATATGGGTAAATGTGTCACTGATGTGGATCTTCAAGCTATAACTGAAGATGTAATGGGTGTTGTACAGGAAAAAATGGTGGACTTGGAAGAAGTAACCATAGTTTCAGGTAATAAGGTTATACCCACAGCTTCAGTGAAACTTAAAATAGATGATAAAGACATTTTAGAAGCTGGAGTGGGATTAGGACCAGTAGATGCGGCCATTGTAGCTATTAAAAAAAGTATTGCAGATTTTGCAGATATTGAATTGGAAGAATACCACGTAGATGCTATTACTGGTGGTACAGATGCGCTTATTGATGTTATTGTGAAGTTACGTCACGAAGACCGGGTCATAAGTGCTCGAAGTACTCAACCAGATATTATTATGGCCAGTGTAGAAGCTTACTTAAGTGGTGTGAATCGATTACTGGCCGATAAAAAAGAAAGAGAACTTTTAAACACGGATTAGAGAACTTTAGATTAATTAATTAATTAATTAATTATCTAAATATAATTATATCTAATCTAATAACCTCTAATTAAAATCTATTAACATTCTTTTTCGTTAATATTTCTTTTTTGAGAGATTTAATCAATAATAACCGTGATTTCATGATTCTAAATGAGAATATTCCTAAAATCAAAATTATGGGTTTCCATGCCAATATTATTGATGTAAAATTGACTTTAGACATTATAAATAAAATTAATAAGAATTCCAGTTGTACTATTCAGCTATTGGATGCCCGAGGCATAGCTGGAAAGGAACATATTTTAAATGCAGTTATACATGCCATAAATTCCTTTAAAAGGAAAAACAACATTGCTAATGATTTGGGGATGGAAATTTGCGTGCGTGCTTCTGCTCAAAGACAAATATCCCGGGCTATAGAAATTCTTGGACTAAAAAAAGGCCCAATGGAAATTTGCGCTGTTTTTGTTGATTGTGAATTAAATAAAGAGTATAATATTGAAAATCAGATAAATGATATCTTTGAGAGAGATGATGGTGTTTTAGAACCTGATAAAATTATTTTGAATGATATTTATGGCCTTGAAAACGAGAAAATACATGTTTCTGGTAGCTTACCATACACTCTCATAGAAAGAACCACCCTTTTGATATTGGATGCCTGAAATATTGGACTTACTCAAATTAAAACAGTGTTGATTGCACAATTTCTTTAATTTCCTGCAGGTTTTCTTTGTTTAAACATTGGGTATCTAAATTCTTAATTTCAAGACAAACTGCTTTTTCCATTAAACGATCATATAATGGGCAAGTTGTTATGATACTACGTCCTTCAGCATTTATTTTTCCTCTTAAAATTCGAGAATCTGTTTTAGGATCCATAGAGGATATTATTACATTTATTCCCCTTTTATCTGCGTGATAAACGTTTCGAATACTTTTTTTAAGATAATCACAAGCATCTATTGTTTTCATCAGATTAGAACGGGCATTTTTGGTTTCTGCAGCAATCCCGGCAGAAGTAACTGGATCGGCCTTTAAAGTTTTTAATAAAAATCCTGATTTTTGAAAAATTTCATTTTTATCGGTGGAAATGAAACCACCATTACCTACATTAACAATTTTAGGCGAACCGGTAGAACCTATAATGATGTGGGCGTGCTCTCCATTGCACAGCTTTTTTAAAGGATCCCCTATACTTCCCGAAGCATCTTCAACCAGCAACACTCCATTTTCACTACAAACTTCATATAATTCTTTTAAAGGCTGCTCAGCGGTGTATCCTGCAAAGCTGGTAATGAATAAAGCTGATGGTTGTACTGAAAGCTGTTTTAGATATTCTTCCAGTAAATCTGGATAAATAATTCCTTTCTCAGTGGGGATGAAAAAAACATTTTTATTAAGAATTTTGGCTATTTTTTTCAATCCACTCCAACCCCCCTGGTCTGGCAATATAAATGGACCTTCCAAAGCGTTCATAACTGCCAGTATGGCTGAATTTCCACTGTTAACTAATTTAATATATTCGTGGCCGGTTAATTCTTGAATTTTCTCTTCTGCAGATTTTATTTGTGGATTTATTCCTCTTCCTACAAAAGGATTTAAAGCAGCCTTGCTCATGGCCTTTTGAGTTTCAATCGATGGTTTTTTAAAGATCAGTTTCAATAAAATCATTCCTTAAACCTAAATTCTGATATACTAAGTATTGATATACATTATAAATTTTTAATAAAATAAAATATTTATAAAATTTTAATATTTAATTTCAACTCATTATTAGATTTATTTTTTAAAAAAAGCATCTAAAGTGGTCTGTCGGGACATTAATAAATCTTTGATTAGATCACTTTTTTTTATAAATTTGCTTAGGGGGATTTTTAACCTGCTGCCCACGTAACTTAGAGAAGATTTAAGGTCTTCAAATTCTTTATATGGTTGTTCCATAGCATATTTAACATTTTCTCTAACATTAAAAACTCCCAGGGGTACATAACCAGAATAGGCTTCCCTCAAGACAAGGGCTCCGGCCTGTTTTTGTTCCTGATTAAGGGCATCCAGCACGCCCATTTTACAAGTGTAATAACAGCCTCCCACACGAGAGTATTCTTTCTTACCAGCATTGGTTTCATAATCTGAGAAAATAAGCTCTTCTTTACCTAAAACTCTTATAAATGCTTCCATCCATTCATATTGCCATTCGCTGGGTATTAAAATAACAGCATAATAATTATTAAGACTGGAAAACTCGTAAACTCTGTGGGTGTCAATTATACTGTAATTTTGCACTCTTTTAAGTAAATTATCGGCTAGAGTGCTGTCACAAGCAGTTATAGACCACCTGGTTGGAACCAGTTTCCTTCGCTTTCCTGTACCAATGGCTCCTACGGAAAATGCCTTCTGAACATTAGAAAAGGGCACGCCTTTTTGATGTAATTCTGTTAAAGCATCTCGAGCTCTCAAATCACTGTCATAAAAAACTTTTTCCAGTTCCCTATCCCATTTAACAGCATCTATATCAAATTTTTCTATAAGGGCACTAGGGCCATGAGGAGTTGTTTCCTCACTAAAAGAAAGACCGCGCGGCCTTTTATTGAAAGTAGCCTCACTGTCAATAGAAGTTGATGCTAAAGAAATTTCCTGGAGCTTTTCCACAAAAGAATTATTAATATCATCAATACTTATACTCTGTTTTCCTCTTACCAATGATAAGCGATATCCAATTATATCTTCCTGACTTTTTTGTCCAGGAATCCATGATTCTGGTGAATCCATAATGGCGGTGTCTCCCTGCATAGGAACCATCATTGGCCCGGCATAAACCTTGGGATAATTCCAGCTTCCTATAAAAACCGAAGGTGGCGTGCTACCATCTAGTTCCTGGCCAATTTTAATGGATTTCATTTTCATATTGGCCGTTAATTTTTGGAGATAAGCATTTTTACTTCTAATCATGAATTAAACCTTAGTAATTTTAAGTTAATTACAATTTTGAGATATTAGTATATGCTATTGCATATTATGATTCTTTAATAATCATTAATCTGAAATAAAACCATTTTTAAACTTAAATTTAGTTATTCTAGGATTCAGAACTTTTCACGAGGAACAAACTTCAAGGAAGCTGAATTCATACAGTAACGTTTGAAAGTTGGTTTGGGGCCATCATCGAACACATGTCCCAGGTGAGCGTCGCAGCGGGCACATAAAACTTCCGTTCTAACCATAAAAAGACTTTTATCAGTGACAAAATTCACATTCTCCGGGGCAATGGCATCCCAGAAGCTGGGCCAACCGGTTCCTGAGTCAAATTTGGTTCTGGAATTAAATAAATCTGTTCCACAGCACACGCACTGGTAGATGCCGTCTTCATGATGGTCATGATACTTTCCGGTAAAAGCCAGCTCAGTACCTTTCTTACGGGCTACTTTATACTCTTCCCTTTCAAGAATTGATTTCCATTCTTCATCACTTTTTTGGATCTTTTCTACCTGTTCTACCTTATTGGTTTTAAAAAAATAGATAGGTATCTTTTTATTTTCATTTTCAGATTTTTCAGAGGACATAATTCTAAATAATAATTTGGCTTTAGTTTCATATATTTTTAAGCATCTAAAATTTACAGAATTTTTTAAATCATTTCTAAATTATTTTTAGATTTATAAAATCTAATTTATTTTCGTAAAACAAATTTATATATTTTAATTTTAAATTAATATTTAATTATGGGGAGGTGTTAACAATGGAACATAAAATAAAGATACTGGCTCTGTTATCTATTTTTGTAATGGTTTGTGGGGTTATTGGTATTTCAGAACCAGTATCAGCAGCTAAAGTAAAAGAAAAAGCTTTTAAAGTTGACCAAGGCACTATATATTTCTATGATGGCCAGAGCGGTAATCAAAAAATGACCTGGAAAACATACTTATATTATCCAAGTCAACAAAGAAAAATTTTCAGGACTGTTTATGTACAGATGCCTAATAAAAAGTATGCTTTAGAAAGCAAAGATACTTACAGTTTATATAAAGTAAGTAAAAACAAAATGAGGATAGTAATTGACTGGACTGATCTTGATGATAATCCTCATAGAGACATAATATACAAAAAAACCAGTTTAAATACCAGGATGTACTATTGGTACGTCTTTAAGAAAGTAATGAAAAAAGATCCCTATAGCCCATATGTCCCATTTTAAATCATTTATTGGACTATTTATTAAAATGGATAATGATTTAATTGGATCAATTTCATTATTTTTTTTAATTATTTTAAATTAAAAGCTTTTTTTTTAATTCTTATCATTATTTAGAACCTAAAACTGTAAAAAGTAATTTAGAATTCCTTAAATTGGTTTCAATAAAAATATCATTTATTCAATGAGTATAAAATATTATTTCTTAAATATATAAGATTTAATTGCAATAAAAATATTCTAATAAATTCTTTAATAAAAATAAGGAGATAAAATGAAAAACATTTTATGTTACGGCGATTCTAACACTTGGGGATATGATCCTGCTACTGGAGAACGTTTTGGGACTGAAATACGCTGGCCTGGAGTTCTAAAAAAAGAATTAGGTGATGTTTATGTGGTTATTGAAGAAGGATTGAATGGCCGCACCACGGTATGGGACGATCCATTACATGGTGGGTTTAAAAATGGAATGGAATATTTAATTCCCTGTTTGGCTTCCCATAAACCACTTGATCTGGTTATTTTATTTTTAGGAACCAATGATCTTAAAACTCGATTTTCATTAACTGCTTCTGAAATAACCAGTGGTATTCGCACGCTGGTTGATGCAATCTTTAAAAGCAATTCTGGAATTAGTGAAAAGCCACCACAGTTACTACTTATATCTCCACCTACAATTGGTAAAGTTCCGGTTTCTTCTAGATTTTCTGAAGAATTTGAAGGAGCTAATGAAAAATCCAAAAAATTGGGAACTTATTTTAAAGAAGTAGCTCTGGAATATAGTTGTGAATTCTTAGATGCTTCAGAATTGATTAAAACCAGTGAAATTGATGGTATTCACCTTAATAAAGATCAACATGTTAAATTGGGCCATCATATTGCTGAAAAAACACTTGGAATATTAAAATAAATGATTATATCTTAAATTAAATAACTAACAAAATCAGTTTAGAAAAATTATTTACTTTTTTTAATATTTTTCTTTTAATCATGTTTCTATCTATAATTTCTTTCCATGGTGTCACGTTCTATTAAATTAGGATATTAAATAAAGTTTCAGGAATAAAAAAATGTCAAAAATAGATGATAAAAAGAAATCAGGCCGTAAAAAGAGGGGAGAGATATCCAAAGATGATATTAATCCATATATTGACTTTTCCACACAAGAATTGATTGAAATGTTGGAAAGTCCTGATCCTAAAAACCGCACAATTGCGGCCACTATTTTGGGGAATAAAAAAGAAAAAAACGCTGTTGAATCGCTTTGTAATGCATTAAAAAGAGAAAAAGCATTGTATTCCAGAATTGCTATGTCGGAAGCCCTGGGAAAAATTGGAGAACCTGCAGTTGTCATGGTAGCAAATTTACTGGGCCAAATAGGAAATAATCAGGAAAAAACACTACCTGAAAAGTATTTTAATAAAAAAAGTTACCCTTTGGTAAGAGATATGGCTGCTAGAACTTTAGTTAAGATAGGAAAACCAGCGACTAATCATCTTATTCAAGTTTTGGAAGAAAATCCGGATATTTTTATTAAACAGCAGGCTATTGATGCTTTAGGAGGCATTGCTGCTACAACTGGAGATCAACGTGCTTTAAAAGTTTTCATTAAATTTTTTGATATTCATATTAACGATCAAAATAGTGACAAAGTAACTTTGTGGAAGTTAATAAGATCATTAAGTGCTTTTAAAAATTCTAAAGAATCTGCTGAATGCTTATTAACAATTTTAAATAATTTCACTGAACCTCCCTTAATTTGGGAAGCGGCTCGTAGCCTGGGCCAGATTGGGGTTACGTCTCTGGAAATAATTGAATCTGTGGCCAAACTGGAAGAAAATGAAAATGAAGAGATTAAAAAAGCTGCCAAAATTGCCTTGGTTGCGTTAGAACCTAATTATAACAAAGAATATCAAAAGTTGTGATTTTTCGATTTCAATCTCAATTGATATATTTTTCTATAACTTTAAACAAATAATAACTGGGTGAAACCTATGAAAAAAGCTTTACTGGTAATAGATGTGCAAAATGAATATTTCGATGGTAAATTGCCGGTCAAATATCCTGAGAATAGCTTTAAAAATATAATTAAGGCCATAGAATCGGCTAATCAGAAAAATATTCCAGTTATTCTCGTTCAGCATACTAATTTAGATATATATTCTCCTAATTTCCAAAAAGGTTCCAGAGAATGGGAAATTCATGAGGAAGTACTTGCAAAAGATCATGATATAATTATTGAGAAAAATTTGCCGGGAAGCTTCACCGGAACCCAGTTAGAATCCTTTTTGATAGAAAATGACATAAAAAAGGTGGCTATTTGTGGATACATGACTCACATGTGCTGTGACACCACTGCCCGACAAGCCATGCATCGTGGTTTTGAGGTGGAATTTTTAAATGATGCCACTGGAACTAGGGATTTATCCAACTATGCAGGTGATGTTAGTGCGGAAGAGCTCCATAAAGCAACTTTAATTACCCAGGCCATGAGATTCAGCAAGGTTATGGACACAGAAGATTGGGTCAGAAGTTTAGAATTGATTTAATCTTTTAATACATATTAAAATCAAAATAGGATTAAATCTCTAAATTTTCCATCTTGTTGGAAATTCAATAGTTTATATTCTATTATTATTTTTAATCTTATTCTTTTAATTGACCTATATAATAAAAACCATTTGATTTATTACCATTCATAGTATTATAAATCGTTTTTTCAAATATTAATTCTTTAAAATTCTTAGTTAATTTTGAAATGTATTCTGGGGTGTGATGTCTTAAAACTGCACCTTCTGGAAGTTCAAAAACTCCATATGTCTTGTATTTTTCTTGATATTTTTGGTAACGTTCCACATTGCGCTGGTCATCATTAATAAGATAATCGTTGATATATAAGATTCCACCACTCTTTAGGACCCGTGATATCTCTGAAATTAAGTTTTTCTGGTCTTGGGGGTTAGCTATACAGGTTAATACTGCAATTAGAAGCACAGCATCAAATTTATCATCTGGAAAATGTAATTTATCACCATTATTCTTTAAAAGATTAAGCTGAGGATGTAATTTTAAACCCCGGTTAATCATGGCCTGAGAGAAGTCCACTCCAGTTAAATTTCTAAATCCCTGCTTATTTAATTCACTTAAAGTTCTTCCATAACCACATCCCACATCTAAAATGGTTTTTTCTGGTGAAACATACTTTTTAAATTCTTTTATTTGAAAAGGGGTGGGAAATTCTTTTTCTTCAGCTACATTATCCCAGTATTTTTCTTGATCAATAATCCTTGTCATATGGTTTCTTCCTATGATTACACTGTTTATAGGCTTATTTAAAATTTATAAGGTTTAATATCTTGAAGATAAATATAATACAAATTCATCTTCATATAGTTAGAATAAGTTATTAATATTGCATTTATCTTATAAATTATCTTATTTATCAGAATAAATCTATAAAACTAATTTTGGTGTTTAAAAAAATGAATCAAGAATCTGAAATAAAAAGAATTTGTATTTATGGAACTGGAGGTGTGGGTGGATTTTTTGGAGGGCAAATGGCATATAATCTGGAAAAACAAGCAGATAACTCTTTTGAAATTTATTTTATAGCCCGGGGAGAACATCTCAAAAAAATCCAGGAAGAAGGGCTTACTTTAATTACACCCCAAAAAAGCATGATGGCCTATCCCACGGCTGCTACCGATAATTTTGCAGAATTAAAAGCCCCGGATTTAATTTTAATCTGTGTAAAAGGATATGACTTGGATGAAGCAGTGCATAAAATTTCAAAAAATATGAATGAAAGCACAATAATCCTTCCTTTATTAAATGGTGTTGATATTTATCATAGAATCAGAGAAAAAATTTCTAAAGGGGTTATTCTACCTTCATGTGTTTATGTGGGAACTCATATTGAAAAACCAGGGGTAGTCACTCAAAGCGGAGGTGATGGGAAAATAATATTTGGTAATGACCCGGAATGCTCTGATTTTGATATTAATCCAGTTATTGAACTTTTTAAAAAGTTGAATATCAACCATGAATTCCAAAAAGATTCTCTCCCCTCAATTTGGGAAAAATACATATTCATAGCTTCTTTTGGCCTGGTTTCCGCGGCTTATAATAAGACACTGGGTGAAATAATGGAGAATCAAGAACTTAAAGATTCTATTAAAAGTATAATGGAAGAAATTGTTGCTCTTGCAGAACTTGAAGGAGTAAAATTGCGAAAAACTATTGTTGAAGACTCTCTGAAAAAAGGGAATAATTTCCCTTATGAAACCACCACTTCTTATCACAAAGATGTAGAAACGATTGGCAAAAATAATGAAGGAGATCTCTTTGGAGGGACAATTATTCGTCTGGGTAAACAATATGGGGTTAAAACTCCAGTTACCGAAAAAATGTACTCTATAATTCAAAATAAGTGATTAATAATAATTTTTATAGCAGTATTTAAGCAAATTATAAACTATTTTATATTTTTAAAAAAAGAAAATTTTGATCAAACTTTTAAAAAGTTTGATTTTAAGCAAACTCAATGGTACTAGGTGGTTTATCACTCACTGAAAGTGAAACATGAGTTACTTCGGGAATTTCAGCAGTTATTCGTCGGGAAATTGTTTTAACCATGTCCCAAGGTAGTTCTGGCACGTGAGCAGTCATGGCATCCATAGAGGCCACCATTCTAAGCACAACCAGGTAACCATAGTCTCTAATGTCTCCTTTAACACCAGTTACTTTGGTATCGGTTAAAACTGCAAAGTACTGCCATAGTTCTTTATCCACACCGGCCTTTTGAACTTCTTCTTCCACGATGGCATTGGCCTTTCGACAAACTGCTATTTTCTCGTGGGATAATTTACCGGCAACTCTTACTGCCAGTCCGGGCCCAGGATAAGGTTGGCGATTTACCAGTTCATCAGGAATCCCCAGTTCAGTACCAACTATCCTTACTTCATCTTTATAGAGTTCTCTTATTGGTTCAACTATTTCTAAAACCAGTCCGTGAGGTAGGGCCACATTGTGGTGTGATTTAATTTTCCCTTCACTTTCAATCCAGTCGGGAGCGATGGTTCCCTGAACCAGGAATTTGGCCCCTACTTCTTCGGCCACCCGTTCAAAGACGTCAATAAATATTTTCCCGATTATTTTTCTCTTTTCTTCAGGATCGCTTACTCCTTCCAGGGCATCTAAAAACTCTTCTGAAGCATCCACACAACGGAAATTTAAGCGAGGTTCAAATGTTTTTTGAACGTATTCTGCTTCACCTTCTCTTAAAAGTCCATGGTCCACAAAAACAGCAATTAAATTATCTCCCAAGGCTTCTTTAGTAAGAACTGATGCAACAGAACTATCAACGCCTCCAGAAAGTCCTATTACTGCGGTTTCGTCACCAACAGTTTTCTTTATTTCTTCAATAGATTCTTTAATAAAATCAGATGGATTCAACATATTTTCACCAAAAAAGTCAGATTAAGTAATTTTGAAAAATACTTTCGTATTATTTCATATTATAATGAATTTGTAAAATTACATTAGTTTTTTAAATATATTATTTAATTATCTTATTTTTAATTTGTAATCAGGATATTTAAATATATTATAATAGATCATTAGTAAGAAATTTGATACAAAAAGATTAAGGATAAAATAAATTATTAAAATTTATGATAAAAAAGCTTTATAATTAATTATAAAGTAATTGAAAAATATTTTTAAACTTTTTTACACACTTCATAAAAGTTTTCAAATACTTTAGGCCCATTTTCAGTGTGTTGAACTTCGGGGTGGAATTGAATACCGTAAATTGGTTTGTTATGGTGTTTCATGGCTTCCACATCACATAAATGGGATTGGGCCAAAACATCAAAGTTTTCAGGCATTTTTTTAACTTCGTCCTGGTGAGAGGCCCATACATTCATTTTAGGACCTAATCCCTGGAATATATCGTCTTCATCCAGAATTTCCAGTTCTATCTGTGCGTAACTTTGAGCATCAGCAGTTGATACTTCTCCACCAAATGCTTTGGCAATAAGTTGATGGCCTAAACAAATCCCTAAAATTGGTAGATCAAGTTTTTGAATGTATTCTATACAGTTTCCTACTCTTTCAATAGATGGTCCTCCACCTAAAACAAGTCCTGCAGGTTCTTTCTCTTTAATTTCATCCAGAGAGAGCTCATTTGATACCAGTTCTGAGGGATCTTTAAATAATGCAGTGTTCGGTGAATTCGGTGATTGTATTGCCCGTGATTGTTAACAACCAGAATATTCATATTTTTTACTCCTTATTAATAATCATAATATTTTATAATTTATTTTTAATTCATTATTAATCTGTAATTATTTAATCTGTAAATTAAATAAAACGCTCTTAAATCAACGTTCTAATATATTATCTAATTATCTTTCCAGAAATTATTTATATTAAAATCTTCAATTTCTTATTATGGAACTTATAGATTTAGTATACATAATAGTTGCCCTTCTGGTAGCAGTGGCACTGGTTTATGTATTTTTCTGGTTACTACCAATTATTATTGTGCTGATAATAGCTTATGTGATATATTTGTATTTAAAAAATCGCCCTTAAAATTTGTTTTTAAATTTAGTTAAGGCATATATTGCTGTTTATTATCTTAAATCAACTATTATTTTGTTTTATTAAGTTCTATTTAATTAATTTATTCCTTGATTAATAATTATTTAATTAGAGATTTTTCAAATCAATACAAAATAAAAATATTAAGAAAAAGATAATTATTGATTTTATTTGTTTAATCCTTCTGTAAATCATCATAAGCGGCCATGGCAGCCACAGCACCTTCACTGCAAGCTACAATCCACTGTTTATAACCTCCAGTAATATCTCCGGCAGCATAAACTCTTGGAATACTTGTTCGTTCATATTTATCGGTTATTATGTATCCTGATTTGTCCAGTTCAACGCCTAAATCCTTTGCAAGTTGATTTATAGGTAAATAACCAACTGATATGAAAATACCATTTGCTTTAACTTCTGTTTTTTGATTTGTTTTAAGATTTTTGAGTAATATGGTTTCTACAAATTGTTCGCCTTTTATTTCTTCCACAACACTGTCCCAAATAATTCGTATTCTATGTTCTTTTAATTTATCCTGTAAATATTGTTCGGCTCGAAATTCATCACTACGGTGAACAATTGTAACATTACAGCCAATATTTTTAAGAAATAGGGCTTCTTGAGCAGCAGCTATTTCCACCACCAATCATGATGACTTTTTTTCCAGCATACAATGGGCCATCGCAGGTGGCACAATAACAAACTCCTCTTCCTAAAAACTCTTTTTCTCCAGGAACTCCTAGTTTGCGGTGTTTATTACCAGTACTTAAAATAACTGTTCGAGCCATGTATTCGTCTTTTGTAGTTTTAATATGAAAATTTTTTTCTTCATTGGTGTTAATAGAAAGTACTTCTTCCATTTCTTTGAGCTCTGATAGTTTTTAAGGCCTGTTTTTTCTTTTGAGCTGAATTAAAGTCATACCATCTATCATTTCATAACCAGGATAGTTTTCCATCATAGGAACTTCCAGTCCTAATCCTCCAGCAGGCCCTTTATCAAGCATTAAAGTTTTGGTGCCCTGTCTTCCACCATATATTCCAGCTGTTAGGCCTCCTGGTCCTGCTCCAATGATTATTATGTCGTATTTTTCCATATTATCCTCTCTAAAATCTTATAATTGGATGTAATTATAATTTCTTAAATTAACTGGGTTCACTATGAA
This sequence comes from uncultured Methanobacteriaceae archaeon, assembly GCA_963774795.1. Classification (GTDB taxonomy): domain Archaea; phylum Methanobacteriota; class Methanobacteria; order Methanobacteriales; family Methanobacteriaceae; genus UBA349. The sequence goes on along the minus strand of CAVZGI010000003.1, from coordinate 21,861 downwards.
TATTTCTGTATATTCTCTCTCAAAAGTTTATTCACTAATTTACCGTCAGCCTTACCTTTCAATTCTTTCATGGCCATACCCATTAATGGTCCCATGGCCCCCATGCCTCTTTCTTTTATCATATTTTCATTTTTAGATACAATATTTTCAATTATTTGGTTCACATCGTCTTCAGAGAGCATGATTAAATTTAAGGACTGGGCAGCTTCGGCGGGTGAAACCTCATTATCTGCCACATGACCTATTATTTGAGAAGAGCGTCTTTAGATACTTTCCCTGCTTCCAAAAGTTTCAAGGTATCTTTAATGCTACTAATATCCAGATTGTCAATATCATGTGCCCATCTCTTTTAAGTTCTTTTAAAGAATACGCTAGTAATGATGCCTACAGCAGTCTTATCAACATTAATTTCACTTAAAATTTCTTCAAAGTCATCGACTTTATTTCTTCCTAACCAGTTGACCTGCCAGATCATCACTAAGGTCATATTCTTTGATTATTCTTTCTTTTTTCTCTTGAGGGAGTTCTGGAAGGTTTGACTGTATATTTTTAACATAATCTCGGTCAATGGCCAATAATGGGATATCAGTTTCCAGATACATCCTGCTGGAGGTGGGTAAAGGCCGTAGATACTCCGAATTTCCATCAATCAAGTGCTTTCCGGGTTTCTTCTACCACACCGTCTAGGGCCATATTAGCTCTTCTTTGCACTTCTTCTAATGCAGCAATAGCAATATCCTTTTCATGGGCAACAATGATTACTGCATCATTTTCACCGGCCTGAGTGAACTCCCTGAGTTTAATAACTTCCTCAGAGGTAATTCCATATGCTGGAAGCTCATCAGTGTGGAATATTCCAGAAACTCCTAACTTTTTTGGCATAACTGGAAAATTCAGTTCCTAATCTTCGTCCAGGTTGTATTTCCATTCCCACCAGTCCATTAAATCCTTCTAACTTTAATGGCCATTACACTGGGGGCACTGGCAATTATTTTGGAGGTGGTGTCCTGGAAAAGATTCATTAACATCATAAATTTGTTCAGGAACTTTAGCATTACGTTTTTTAAGCTCTTCTCTAATTTCCACCAGTTTAATCTGACGTGTAACTTCTCTTTCTACCATTTCTGGCATTAAATCCAGGTCCTGCACACCTTTAATTTCCACCCTAGCCCCTTCGTTAATGGAAATATTTAAATCCTGTCTTATAGTTCCCAGACCTCTTTTAACCCGAGTACTCCTTAAAACTTGTCCTAACTGGTAAGCAACTTCTTTTACCTGTTCTGGATGGTGAATGGAAGGGTCAGTGGTAATTTCTACCAGAGGAATTCCTAAACGGTCCAATCTGAAAGTAACTCCATCTGGAGTGTTTTCAATTCTTCGAGCAGCATCTTCTTCCAGACAGAGATTTTCTATTTTTACTTTTCCATGGGGAGTTTCTAAAAACCCGTCGGTGGCCACTAAACCGGTTCTTTGAAATCCTCCGGTGTTACTTCCGTCTATTACCTGTTTTCTCATGGTGTGGAACTCATCTACAATTCTCATATTTAATAAAGAAGCAATAATTGAGGCTAATTCAAAGGCTTCCTCATTTAAAGGATGTGGAGGTTCTTCATCTGCTTCTACCAGACAAGTTTCTTGAGAATAAGCCTGATATTTAAATCTCAATTTTCGACGGGCTTCTTCAAAGGCAGCCCGATCAATCTTTCCCAGTTCACTTTGAGTAGGCCTTAAATTCCTAAATATTTCATATTCTGCTTCTTTATCAGTTAAATTACAACTGCACGGACAGAATAGCTTGCTTTTACTATCAAGCTGTTGATGTATTTCTAACCCCATTTTCAGTCCAAGTTTGTCCCAGTCCATTATTTCACCCTATAATGTTAAATATAATATTAATATAAGATTTTGATTGTTTTAAGTAAATTAAATTTAAGTAAAAGTCTTAAATTTTCAATTTAAATATTTTTATAAATATTACTTTAAATTATCACTTCAAATTAGGAAATAATCCAGAGAAGATTTTTCTTCCATTTCACCACAGATATTGGTGGTCATAATCTTTTTAACTTCATCTAAATTGTCGCTTTGACCTAAAGCCCAGACTAATTTCACATATGCTGTTTCTGGTAGCATATCTTCTCCGGAAATAAGCCCGGCATTTATAAGTCTTCGCCCGGTACTGTAAACATTCATATTTACTTTCCCATAGAAGCACTGAGAGGTCATTACCACAGGAACCTGTAATTCGGCGGCTCTTTCTAAAGTAGGGATTAAATAGTCTGGACAGTGTCCCAGACCGGTTCCTTCCAGTAAAATACCTTTATAACCTTTGTCTAAATGGTAATCAATGATTTCTCCCTGAATTCCTGGAAAACTTTTTATAAAAGCAACTTTAGGTTCTATATCATCTTTAATATTTAATTCAACTTCGCCCCTCTTTTTATAAGATTTTTCAGGGGTGATTTTTAATTTACCATCTTCTAATTGGGCCAGAGGGGTGGTGTTTATACTGCGGAAGGTATCCCGACGGGTGGTATGCATTTTTCTCACTTTTGTTCCTCGGTGTAGATAACAGACGGAATCATCATGAGTGGCATGCATGCAAACCATTACCTCGGCCAGATCTGACTTTGCCGCGGCCACAGAATTAAGAAGATTTAAAAAAGCGTCAGTGGAGGGCCTATCTGAACTTCGCTGAGCACCAGTAACTACAATAGGTACGGGAGTATCCAGCATAAAGCTTAATGCGGCAGAAGTGTAATGCATGGTGTCTGTCCCATGGGCCACGACCACACCATCGGCACCGTCATTAATTTCATCGGCAATAGAATGAGCTGATTTAACCCAGTACTCTGGTTTCATGTTTTCACTTAAAATATTAAAAATAGCCTTTCCCTGGATATTGGCCTGATCCATTAGTTCAGGATTGGCCCGCAAGAGATCATCTGCACTGAAAGCAGGGTGAACGGCTCCTGTTTTATAATCTATTATGGAAGCCACAGTCCCCCCAGTAGAAATAATTGAAATATTGGGGTTTTCAGGATTTTCTTTGATTTCCAGTTTAGGTAATTCTATTTTCGGCTTTTCTCCTTTAATTAAAAGCTCCACCTGAGCATCTGAAATATTTACTCCAATATTATAACCGCTGTCCATTTTTAATACCAGGTGCTGGTCATCAGCGTCCTTTACTCGATCCAGAAGCATTCCTTTGTAACTGATGTCTGGTTTAATAATTTGGATGGTGTCTCCAATGGAGATTTCTGACAATTCTAATAATTCTCTGGCCGATCCTCTGTAATTCACAAATATCCCTCTAATTAGTCTTTTTTTAAGTAATAATTAATTTAAAATAATAATTTATTTTTGAAATGTTTTATATTAAGTTGATATATCTGTAATCTAATTTTATAATCTTTTTGTATAAAACACAATTTCTGTTAGAATTATCATTAGAAAAAATATCAATTAAATAACAGAAAAAAATAGACAAAAATTAGCCAAAAATAGTTTATATTAAAGATAAATTTAGTATTATACAAAAGAAACGATTTCTATTATTTTCATTTTTTTAATGATTTTTCTAATATCTAAAAAATAAACCCTAAAAACAATTAAAAAGAAAAAAAATAAATTGATTCATGTTTACCAATCAATTTATTTTATATTTTCTTCGGCCCATTTAGCTCCGGCTTCCAGAATTTGAAGATTTATATCCACCAGATGATGGTTTCCCGGCAAAAGTATGGGCAACAGCTTCTTTAAATGATTCTTTTGAAAGTTCAGTATAGTCTAAATGCATTAAAACTCCCAACATAACCGTATTAGCAGCTCTTTTAACCCCCATGCTCTTGGCAATTTTCACAGCGGGAACTGCTATTGTTTTAACTCCTTCGGGAGCATTATATTCCCCAGAGGCGGAATCATAAATTATGGTTCCTCCAGGAAGTATGTCTGGGCCAAATTCTTCAATAGATGGTTTGTTAAAGGCAACCAGCACTTCATTCTTTTTAACTGCTGGAGAACCAATCATTTCTCCAGAAATAACCACCACACAACTGGAAGTCCCACCTCTTTGTTCTGGTCCGTAAGTTGGATACCAGGAAACATGGCGCTGTTCGGTACAGGCGGCCTGGGCCAGGGTAAGTCCCATACTTAAAACACCCTGTCCACCAAATCCTGCAATTTTAATAAACTTCTCTTTGAAGTCATGATCATCAACTGGATCCGGAGTGCTGTCTTGATCCATTTTAAATATTTTGTCCAGAGATTCTTTAGAAAAGTCACTTTCTTCACGGTGTAATGGTTCTGCTTCTTTGCTATTATCCCGGAATCTTTGAAGGGGAAATTCTTTTTCCATTTCTTCATTTATAAATTTTTCAGCAGCCGCTGCATCTTGTCTTAGATTGGTGGGGCATGGGGATAAGACTTCTACAAAGGCATAACCTTTTCCATCTCTTTGAATTTCCAGTGCTTTTTTTACAGCAGTTTTGGCCTTTCTAATGTGTTTTATATCCGAAACTGAAACCCTTTCAATGTATACTGGGGCCTGAAGATTGTCCAGAAGCTCGCACATGTGCAAAGGGTATCCGGCATATCTAGGATCCCTTCCCTGAGGGCAGGTCACAGTAACTTCTCCTAAAAGGGTAGTGGGGGCCATCTGGCCTCCAGTCATTCCATAAACCGTGTTATTTACAAAGAAAACAGCCAGTTTTTCTCCACGATTAGCGGCCTGTATGGTTTCATTTAAACCTATGGATGCTAAATCTCCGTCTCCCTGGTAAAGCATGACTATGGAATCATCTTCTGCTCTAGAGATACCAGTTCCCACAGCTGGGGCCCTTCCATGAGCTACCTGAACATTTCCACAGTCAAAATAGTAATAGGCAAAAACTGCACAACCCACCGGACTAATCATAACGGCTCTTTCTTGAATATCAAGTTCATCCAGGGCCTCTCCTATTAATTTATGGAGGATTCCATGCCCACATCCTGCACAGTAATGGGTAGCGGTGGGTGCACTACCTCCTTTTCTTTCAAAGACATCATAAATTGAGTCAGGTTTTTTTATTATTTTTTTATCCATATTTTCCTTCATATTGGGGTTTGAGTTGGAATTAGCAGGTTTTAGATTCATTTAATACCTCCTGCAATTTCTCTTATTTTGGCCACCAGATCGTCCAGTTCGATGAGGTTTCCACCCATTCGATTAACTAGTTCTACATCATGGCATTTTATGGCCATTTTTATGTCTTCTCTCATCTGCCCGTTGCTCATTTCCACAGACACAAATTTGCAGTTGTTTTTTTCGCTAAGCTGGGCTAATCTTTCATCTGGGAAAGGGAAAAGGGTTATTGGTCGTAAAAGACCAACTTTTATTCCTTCCAAGCGGGCAATTTCCACTGCGCTGCGACATATTCTGCTGCTGATACCATAAGACACCAGAACGATTTGGGCATCTTCCACAAAATATTCTTCGTAATCAACTTCATTCTCTTTAATCTTCTGGTATTTTTCCTGTAAATAGAAGTTAAAATCTTCTAATTGATTAAAGTCAAGAAATATTGAAGTTACCAGGTTATTCTTGGTTTCCTGGTTTCCACAAACAGCTCGGGAAGCATCAATGGTAGGTTTGATAACTTCTTCCGGAAAATGAAGGGGTTCGGCCATCTGTCCCAGTACTCCATCAGCCATGACCACCACGGGATTCAAATATTTATCTGCCAGTTCAAAGGCTTTTATAGTGAGATCACACATTTCCTGGACGCTGTTAGGGGCCACAACAATATTTTGATAATTTCCGTGACCTCCCCCTTTAACAATCTGATTGTAGTCGCCCTGTTCTGGACCAATATTACCTAAACCTGGTCCGGCTCTCATTACATTAACGATAACTGCAGGTAGTTCCGCTCCAGCTAAAAATGATATTCCTTCCTGTTTAAGACTTATGCCTGGTCCAGAAGATGCTGTCATAACTCGGTGTCCAGCAGCTGCACCACCATATACCATATTTATGGCTGCTTCTTCTGATTCTGCTTGTACAAATTTTCTCCCAACCATAGGGAAATATTTAGATGCTTCGTGCAGAATTTCGCTGGCAGGAGTAATTGGATATCCAAAATAACAATCACAACCGCCGTACATGGCACCTATAATTACTGCTGTGTTTCCTTTTACCATTTGGGTGGCCATGTTATTTTTCCTCCTTCAATAATGACTCATCGGGATCTTCTTTCAAGCTTTTAGACTTTTTGGGCTTTTGGGGGATGTGTACTTCTACGGCCAGGGGTTCAGGACAAGTATAATAACAATTTCCACAGGCATTACATCCTTCTCCGGTGTAAACTGCGTAATGATATCCTCTTTTATTAATATCATTACTCATTTCCAGTACTTTTCGTGGACAGGCCAGTATACATCTTTCACAGGCCTTACACTCTTCTATGTTTATTACAGGGTAAGGTTCTCTTCTTTTTGCAGTCTCAGACATATTTAATCCTTCTTGAAACTGATTTATTAATAAATAAATCTTTATTTAAATAAATCTTATTTCTTTTATTTTTAATGGGTGTCTATGAACTTAAAAATGGGGATATTCATTTATTTTAAAAATCCTTGAAAATTTAATTAATAAATAAATTTTATCCAAAGTTCATCCAAGTTCATAATTTAATATAAATGGAATTTGAATCAATCTTTCTGATCTTCACTTCTAATTTCAACTCTTCTAATTTTACCACTTATGGTTTTAGGGAGTTCTTCTACAAATTCTACAATTCTAGGATATTTGTAAGGTGCAGTGACACTTTTAACATGATTTTGAATTTCTTTTTTTAGTTCTTCTGATGGTTCATAGTCTTTGGTGAGTACCACAGTGGCCTTAACTACCTGTCCTCTGACAGGGTCAGGATAACCAGTTATAGCGCATTCCAGAACTGAAGGGTGGGATATAACTGCACTTTCCACTTCGAAAGGCCCAATCCTATAACCAGAACTTTTTATCATATCATCAGTTCGACCGATAAACCAGAAATAATCATCTTCGTCTACCCAGGCAGTATCTCCAGTATGATAATAATCATCATACCATACTTCGCTGGTTTTTTCAGGATTGAGATAATAACCTCCGAAAAGACCAATTGGTTTTCCTGGGCTGGTATTCATTACCAGTTCCCCTTCTTCACCAACATCCACAGAATTACCTTCCTTATCTAAAAGTTCAATGTTGTATCCTGGTGAAGGTTTCCCCATTGATCCCGGACGTGGTTCCATCCAGGGGAAATTAGCCAGACAAACCACGCATTCAGTTTGTCCAAATCCTTCCATTAACTTTAAACCGGTAATTTCGTAAAATTTATTGAACACTTCTGGATTTAAAGGTTCTCCAGCAGTTACTGCATATTTTATTCCAGATAAATCGTATTTTGATAAATCTTCTTTTATTAAGAACCGATAAATTGTGGGAGGGGCACAGTAGGTTGTTACATTGTATTTGGTAGCGTTTTCCAGCATTTTACCTGCATCAAATCTATCATAATCATATACGAAGATGGCACTTCCAGATATCCACTGGCCGTAAATTTGACCCCACATGGCCTTGGCCCAGCCGGTATCAGCCACGGTGTAATGTAAACCATCCTCGCACACGTTTTGCCAGTATTTAGCAGTTATTATGTGACCTAGGGGATAGGTAAAATCGTGTTGTACCATTTTAGGAAGTCCAGTTGTTCCCGATGAGAAGTAAACCAGTGAAACATCGTTATTTCGTGTATTTTCTTTACCCTGTGGTCTTTTAAATTGTTCAGATGCTTTTTGAATCTCCTGGTTAAAATTGAACCAGCCTTCTCTATCATCATCCCCAACCATGGCTTTTATTAACTTATGGTCTTTCAGATTTTTTTCTGCTTTATCAAAGCTTTCAGGAACTCCATTATCGCTTATACAGACCACCATTTTTATATTGGCTTTTTCTATCCGATATTCAATGTCTTTGGCCTTTAACATGTGGGTGGCAGGTATGGTTATGGCTCCTATTTTGTGAAGAGCCAGTATAGAAAACCAGAATTCGTATCTGCTTTTTAAGGTTAACATTACAGTGTCACCCTTTTTTATTCCGCACTTTTTAAAGAAATTCGCCGCTTTATCACTGTATTTTTTCAAATCAGCAAAGTTAAATATCTTTTCCTGTCCATAATCATCGCACCATACCAGGGCGGTTTTTTGGGGATGTTCATGGGCATAACGGTCCACTACATCATAGGCAAAATTGAAATTTTCGGGCACTAAAATTTTAAAATTATCTCTAAAATCTTGATAAGAGTCAAAATCTATTTGATTTACAAAGTTTTTTAGTAATGAAGACATATAATTACCTCTTAGACTAATTTAATGGTGTGATTTTTTGGATATGGAATGAATAATTAAGAGTATTTTATTGACCACAATTTTATAATTCCTCATTTGTTATTTCACTCATTCAAATCCTTATTATTTGATTTACATGATTATGGCCAAAAATTTGGCTTTTTTATCGTTTAAAGATTCCATGGCATGTTCATATGTTGAATCAAAGAATATGGAATCACCTTCATTGAGAATTATTTCATGATTGTGAATGTAAAGCTTCATGCTGCCTTCCAGGACATAATTGAATTCTTGTCCAGGATGAGTATTTTTGGATGGTTTTTCCTGGTTTTCTTTGGGCTCTACTGTAACTATGAACGGCTCTGCTTTCTTATGGATAAATTTTTCAGCAAGATTTTCGTACTTGTACTGTTTTTGCCTTTCTACAGCAGCACCTTTTTCCCTACGGGTTACTGTGAAAATATGCATCCTGGTTTCTTCTCCAGTTAATAAAAGACCTAAATCAACCTTAAATTTATTAGCAATTTCATAAAGAGCACTGGCAGGAATTTCTTCTTCTCCAGTTTCATATTTTTGATAGGTTTCCACTGGTATTTCCAGATCTTGAGCCATTTCATCAACAGTGATATCTGACAGTTCTCTAAGCTCCATTACTCTGGAACCGATCTCTTTGCTTTTTTCTTGCATAATCACACCTCATTTATATGAAATAGTTTTTTAGATTGATATTTTAGAAATATTGAATTAAATAACAACGATATAATCTAAAAAAATATGATTTTTACTGAAATTTATTCTACAATTTATTGCTACATGAGAATAACAATAGATATGTATTGAAGATATATAATGATTATTAATGATAAATTTTTTTTCTCTTATAAATATTTGTATTATTTATTTATATTGTTTAATTTTTTCGGAGATTGTGCAACTATTAGTTTAAATTTATTATTAGTTTAAAAAAAATTTTAGAGATGAACTACAAATAAATAATGTATATTAATAATCTTGGAACAATAACTTGGCCAAATAAAAAATTTAATATTAATTTGGGGTGATAACATGGAAATTAAAAAAATTAAAATCGAAGTTCCAGAAGGATACAATATAATTTTAGGGCAGAGTCATTTTATAAAGACAGTTGAAGATCTTTATGAAGCCATAATAAATACTGTTCCTGATGCTAAATTCGGTTTAGCTTTTTCAGAGGCATCTGGTGATTGTTTAATCAGATACGCTGGAAATGATTCTGAAATTGAAATTATGGCCCGTGAAAAACTGTTTGAAATAGCTGCAGGTCACTCTTTTTTGATTATTATGAAAGATGCATTCCCTATAAATGTTTTGCAGAGAATTAAAGATGTTCCTGAAGTGGTGAATGTATTTTGTGCTACGGCTAACCCGGTTGAAGTTTTAATTGTAGAAAGTGATGATGGAAATGGAATTATTGGGGTAATTGATGGGTATCGCCCGAAAAGAATTGAAAAAGAGGATGATATCGCCCATAGGAAGAAATTCCTCCGGGATATTGGATATAAATTTTAAGCATAACTAAAATTTTATTCATATCGAATTAATTAAACCTTATTGGATTAATTAAATATTTACCTAAATTACTTTTTAAAATTTTTTTCTAAATTTTATAGGAGCTTCATTCAATCTGAAAAATTGAAATATTTTATATATTTTTAAAAACAAAATTATTATTACATTAGATGGAATAACTTAAAATCGATTTTCAGGGGGAATAATATTGGGTGAACTAGAAGGAAATGTTATTTTTACTAAAAATACGAGTGTAAATAAAGTTGGTGAGAGTTTGGAAGTTCCACAAGAAATGGTTACTTTGAAAATCAGACAAACTGGAACAATCACTGCTGAATTCAGGGGTCTTCAAGAAGAAGTTTCCAGGATAATGGGATTTTTTGAAACAATGGTGGATATGGAACCTCTTACTATGGATATTTCATCTACCGGTCCGGTTGAAGGCTACTTTAAAGGAACTAATGCATTTATTGAAGAAAAAGGGCCAGATAGAGAGTCGGTGTGGGGTTATGGAGTAACTTTCCAGGAAATTTAAATTAAATATAACTTCAAAATCTGAATTCTCTAATTCTATTAAATATTAATTTTTTATAATAATTTTTTATTAAATTACTTTTAATTTTTTTCGAATATTTTAAAAAAAGTTATATTTGAGAAACTATTTTTTTAGAACTCCACCAGTTTTTCAAATATATCATAAATATACTCTGGATGTTCAAATACATGGGTTTTTTTCATATTAGATAACTTTTCCACGTGTTCAACATCTTCTTTTGTTATGGTAAGTTCCAAATCTTTTCCATTTGGTAATGTGGTAACCACAGTCCCTTCTTTAAAATCAGAAGGCATAATGTAAAGAGGTATTCCTGCCTTTTGCCCCATAATTGCAGCGTTTGTTAAAAGGGTGTCTGCAATCCTCAGAGATATTTTGGCCACGGTGTTAGATGTTGCAGGAGCAATGAGCATGAAATCAAATTTACCCAGCTGTATTTGCCCGGCCAGGAATGGTGAGTTAGCATTTATTTCCACCCAGACATTATCAAAGCTGGTTTCCAGATCACGATATAATCCATAATACTTAACAACTTGATCTCCAGACTTAGATATAAATACTCTTATTTCCACTTCGTCCTGATAGCGCTTTTTAATATCTCTCATTATAGCATAAGTCTCTGGAAGTTTCTCTCCAGCACCAGTAATTCCCCAAGCAATTCTTTTTTTAGCACCAGTCATGTAAAATAGTTATATTCATTATTGTTAATTTATTTTTCTAATTTGAATCAATTCAGTTTATTAATTGTAATATCTAAAAATTCTCATGAAAAACATATAATTAATTAGTTAATATGGTTTAAGCTCAAGCTCAAATGCTTATTTTTAATAGTATAGCCAATGCAATGAATTCTAATAAAATGTAAGCATATAAAATTGATCCTTTGATAGAATGTGCTGACAATAGTAAGATGTTTTGCAATAAAAAAACCGATGCAAAAAACAATAAACCCAGTGTGTATTTAGATTTGAATTCATTATAATTTCTTTTGTATAGGTATATTAATCCTATTAACAGGCAAATATTAGCAAAAACTACTATCCTATATGAATTTGAAATAAAGAAATTTATTAATTCTGGTGAAAGTATTGACATACTAAACTCCTTTTAAATAATTTAAGTTAATTATTACTTTAATTTATCATATAAACTCTAATTGAACTAATTTTTTTGATATTGAATCCATATTTCATGGAATGTATCATAATTCTTTTCCATTTTATCTGAAAGGAAATATAATCTACCATATTTTTCCCCAGTAGATATAACAATGTCTGTTTCTTCTAAAACTTCTATATGGTGCTTAACCGTTTTATAATCTAATTTAAGCTTTTCTGAAAGTTGATGAATATTATATGGCCTTTCATTAAGTTCATTAATTATCCTGGCACGATTCCTACCACCTTTAGTGCCAGCAATTAACCACCATAAGAATTTTTTCATGAGAATCACTTAATAATTAGAAAATTAATCAGAACTTTTATTGATTTTACTCCCAGCTAATCTTTAATAATATTAATAAAGCAATAAATTCCAGTAAAACTATTGTAAGTCCTGGAATGCCTTCAAACCAGAAATTTAATGGTGCAGCAAAATAACTGGCGGTTAATAATATATTTTGAAGCATTAAAGTTGATGCAAAAAATAATAGACCAATAGTATATTCTGATCTAATTTCTTTAAAACTTCCCCAGTAAACATATATCAATCCTAATAAGAGTGATATTGTTCCTAGGCCTAGTAAAATACTAACAATAACGATTATATTCGTTAATAAATCTGCTGATCCAAATAACATTTATTGTCCTCTAGTTAATTGATTTGTTATATTTGAGATATCATTTATATATTACATGTATTTATTACAGGTATTTTTAATGATATTTTATAATTTGTTTAATCAATTTGAATATAATTGAATCTAATGTTAATTAATAATTGAAAATACTTTCCTTGTTCAAATTGTCTAAATTATAATTCAATATGAACATTTTAGATGAAGTCTTTAAAAATAAATGAGATGTAAATATGTTATTACGCCTCATTCACGATTTTACCATCTCTAAGGTAAACAATATTGTCTGCAAAATCTCCTACTCTTTTATCATGAGTTACTAGCATTATACTAACTCCTTTTTCATGATTTAATTTGGTTAGTATGTTCATCACGGATTTTGCGTTTTTACTATCCAGTTCACCGGTAGGTTCATCAGCCAGAATAACTGAAGGGTCGTTAATAAGTGCTCGGGCAATGGCCACGCGTTGTTGTTCTCCTCCAGAAAGCTGGCTAGGATATTTGTGATATTTATCATCTAAGCCCATGGAATCCAAAATATCTTTTGCTTTGGAAATTTCTGGTGAAATCATAGGTAACATGGTATTTTCCAGTGCAGAAAGTTGAGGTAAAAGATTGAATCTTTGGAATATGAAACCTATCTCATTTCTTCTAAGCAAGGCCTGTTTTTTATTGGACAATTTTTTGGTGTTTTTTCCATTAATCTTAAACTCACCTCTGGTTGGTTGGTCTAATATTCCAGCAATATGCAAAAAAGTTGATTTTCCAGATCCTGAAGGCCCCATAAATGCTGTGAATGATTCTTTCTCCAGAGAAAGGTTTAATCCTGCAAGAGCATTAACTTCTTCATCTCCCATTGAATAGGTCTTCCAAATATCTTTAAATTCTATTAAATTATTCATTTCTTAAAGCCTCCACTACATTTAATCTTGATGCATGAATTGCAGGATAAAGTCCTGCTAAAACACTTAAAACCGTAGCTCCAATTATTGAACCTCCGATTAACCATAAAGGCATCATTTGAGGTAGATATTCCATGAAATCTGTGGTACTGGCCACAAATAGAATCCCTGCAATTCCTAAAATAACTCCAATTATGGAACTTATAAATCCTAGAAATCCGGATTCCAGTAAAATACTCCATTTAATCTCGCGATTCGTAAATCCAATTGCCTTTAAAACTCCTAATTCTCTAGTTCTCTCCATGACACTCATTAGCATGGTATTTACCACACTAATAATTCCCACTAAAAGAGATATTCCGGCAATGACTCCAATTATAAATAATGCATTATCTGTGTTTTTCTGAACTTTTTGAACCTGTTCTGATTTGGTTAAAACAGCAATGTCATTAATCTGCTTTTTTAATAATCCTGCTTCTTTTTTGGGATCCATTTTTGTTCTCGCGGTAACTGCACTAATCTTGTTTCCAGATAAATTTTTTGCTGTTTTCTGATCCAGGTAGACTAAAAATTGATCCTTAGAAGATATGCCGGTGATGGCAAAGGTCTGGTTTTTAATCTTGATTTTACTGCCAATAGAATAACTCAGTTTCTTGGCCATGGTAGATGTTATAACAACTCCTTGATGTCCCTGTTTTAAATCGACTTCTTTCCAGTTGTTTATTCCAGTAATAGTCACCATCTTTTCTTTTATGTAATATTGAAAGCTTGTTGTTTCTTTTATATCATATAATCCTGAAGATTTTTCTAATTTAGACAAAGATGAGGGGTCTAAAAATTGAGATCCCGTAGTGGCAGAAGGTGTAACAATTATATCATACATGTAAGCACTCGTCTGGTCTTCCATAGCAGATGTGGAACCTGAAGCAATTCCTAACAATGATACTATGGTTGCCGTTCCAATTATGATGCCTAACATGGTTAGGGCACTTCTAAGTTTTTTTCGCCGAATATTTTTGAAAGCTAATTTATAGATTTCCATTTTTTCACTCTAACTATATTTTGATTTTAAATAATTTTTAATAGGCATATATTAAGAATTTAAAGCATTATTAACTTTTATTTTTAATTTTAAAGCCTTTTTAGTAAATATTCTATTACTAATTACAACTTTGAATGTATCTCTGAATTTATCTATTCCTAGTTAATTCTAATCACCTCAAATAGATTTTTTACATAGTTAATCAATGTTAAACCATTTAAAAATAGTTTTTCCAAGATTTAATGAAGTTTAAGTCTAGTTTTTCTTAAAATTCGCCCTAATTTTCGTCTATTTTCTTTCCATTTTACACCCAAATTCAATCCAAGAAATAAGATGAACTATTAAATTAGTATTAAAATATGGATATTAAAAAAATCTCTAGAAACGTTTTAAACACATTAAAACTAAACTTTAGAGTATTTTGTAAAATAAAATTAAAAATAGGAACTAAAATCAAACTATAATAAAAAAAATAATGTTTAATGTTCATTAATCAAACAATTTAAATTTGATTAAAGTCATTTTGAGTGTTTATTATAATTATCAAAATTAATTATCAAAAATATTAATTATCAAAAAAACTTGACGGAAACTGGAATGCAAAAAAGAAAAAAATTAGTTCCGGATTTGTCCATCCAGAACTTCTATGGTCCTATCTGCCAGGGAAGCCACATTCATGTCGTGGGTAACCATGATCAGAGTAACATTTTCCTTCTCATGAAGTTCTTTTAGCCTTTGAAGAATCATCTGACCCGTTTTTGAATCCAGAGATCCAGTAGGTTCATCGGCCAGAATAATTGATGGCCTATTGGCCAGGGCACGAGCAATGGCCACTCTCTGCCTTTCTCCACCTGAAAGCTCTGTAGGTTTTCTTTTTATTTTGTCAGAAAGTCCCACATAATCCAGAAGTTCCAGTGCTCTTTTTCTCATTTCTTTTCCAGAAATTTTACTCTCAAACATGGGAACTTCTACATTTTCCAGTACATTTAAATTAGGAATCAGATTATGCAACTGGAAAATAAATCCGATTTCCTGAGATCTAAAATCACTTAAATCCTTTTTTCTTATTAGATCAATTCCTGAAACCGTAATATCTCCGGCATCTGCTTTATCAAGTGCTCCTATCATGTTTAATAGTGTAGATTTTCCAGAGCCAGATGGTCCAATAATTGAAACAAATTCACCATTTTTTATCTCCATATCCAGACCATTTAATGCAGTTATTTTGCCATGGTCAAAACTTTTTTTGAGATTTTTTATCTCCACAATGTTTGGGCTGGTTTTTTGATTAATTAGATTGTTATCTATTGAATCATTCGCATTCTGATTATTCATAGCGCAGTGCCTCCGTTGGTGGTAATCTGCTGGCCCGATAGGCTGGATAAAATCCTCCTATCAGTCCCACAATAAGGGCCACTAAAAATCCTCTAATAAATACGTCGCTGCTGTAAACTGGTTTAATAAACCCTTCCATTCCCAGAGGTAGTAAAATTTGAATGGCCAGAACTCCCATTATGGAACCTACTAAACCAGCTACCAGGGTTAATACGATGGACTCTCCTAGAATCATACCAAGTATTCTTCTATTTTTCCAACCAACTGCTTTTAGAACACCAATTTCTCTGGTTCGTTCGAAAACTGACATTATCATGGTGTTTACAACACCTATTCCTCCTATAACTATGGCCAAAATTGATATGGCCCAGGAAGCAGTATCTATGGTGTTTAAACCTTGATCAACGCTCTGAAGGTCTTCTAAAGAGGCAATAGTGGTTAGGTCACTTCCATATTTATCTTCAATTGTTTTGGTGACTTCATCTACATTTGCATCTTTATTAATCTTTACATAGATCATGGTAACTTTATCGGGCTTATCCTCAATTTCTTGAAGGTTACTAAGGGATAAAAAGGCCCCACCGTCCTGTTGCAAGTCTCCAGTTTCAAATATTCCAGTAATCTTGTATTTTTCCTGATTTAAAGTAATAGTGTCACCTATACTTTTATTTAGTTTTTCAGCAGCTACTTTACCGATTATAACTTCTTTGGCGCTTCCATTGGAGAAAGCTTTTCCTTTGGTAATTTTTATATTACTTATATCTAATTTATTAGGATCTATTCCGATTAAAACAAAATAAGGATTTCCCCCTATGGGTTGTATGGCAGTTAAAACCCCTACAGCATCTTCAACTCCATTTACGGATTTAATTTTTTCAATATAACTTTCATCTATCTTACTCAGAAACATGTCTGATACATTGGACTCCACAACTGAAAAATCAGATCCTCCTGCTTTTAAAGTTTCCTCGGTAGATGTTTTCAGTCCGTCGGTTATTATACCCAGTGCTACTATGGTAGCTATTCCTATGGCTATCCCCACAATCGCCAACGCGCTTCTGGTTTTATTTCTAAATGGATTTTTTAGAATTAATGAGAAAAACGACATTTTTTCACTCCTAAATGTTAAATTTCTTAGAACTTTACAATTTATATTCTTAAACTAGTTAATCTTAATTCATATATGAATAATTGTTCATATGATAGTTAAAGTTTTCGAAATTTAAGTAAAATTGAATTATATTCATTAAAAAATGTTTTTTAACAATAAAAATATTTATTGGAGGATATAATAATAAAAAATATGAATCGTAGGCTTGAACTGCTACTGGAAATTTTATTTATAAGTGTTATTTTAATTGATGGCTTCTTACTTCTAACCAGCAGTTTAATGCCATTTAGAGCAAGTAGTTCTCAACTTATTGCTTATTTTGATCTTTTTACCAGCATTTTACTTTTAATTGGATACCTAATTCAGATGCGAAAAGGGGACCCTAAAACATATTTGAAAAAAAATTGGAACCTTATTATTGTAGTCGTCCCCTTTTATTTCATAGCCCTGGATATACTGGGTATTAGCAATAATTTGTTGATTATTAAACTTTTAAACCTTATTAAAGTAGTTGCTCTCTTTTTTGCCATCCGACAGGTGGGAAAATATGTTGATGAGTTTGTGGAAAAAAGCAAGCTGCTTTATGGATTTTCATTCTTTTTAGCAGTTCTTATCATTTCTTCCATAGCCTTTTTTCTGGCAGAGAATGGTATCAATCCTCATGTCACTAATTTTGAAGACTCCTTTTGGTTTGTTATCCAGACAATAACCACGGTTGGTTATGGAGATATTATTCCTTATACCCAAATTGGGCGTTTAGTTGGCGTTATTTCCATGTTAAGTGCTATTGGAATAACCAGTCTACTAACGGCGGCTACTACATCCTCATTAATGGATAAATTCAGAAAAGAAAGTGATAAATTATCCCGAAGGAACTCAGAATACGTAAAAAACCTGGAAGAAAAGATTGATAATATTAGGTATTCCATACCCGAAAAAGAGAATATTGATAACATAAATCAAGATTTAAAGGAAATTAAATCTGAAATTAAAGCATTAAAAGATTTGCTTGAGAAAAAATAGTTATTTAAAATGTTTTATAAATCAGAAATAACTGATTTCACTTAATTAACTTAAAATAAATACAATTAGACCTAATCAGAGTAAATACTAAGGAAGAATAAAATTAATTTTTACTTATTTCTTTCTTGATAAGGTCAATTATGGCTTTATCTCGCCTTTGATAACCTTGAGATTTGGCATGTTCACTAAAATCAGCTAATAGTTCTTTTGAGATTTTTAAGGATATTCTGGTGAATTCCTCTGATTTTTCAGGATACATTTGCTCACCTTTAAAAATTTAATATTAAATCAGTTTATTAAACACAATTTAATTAAATACAATTTATATTATTAAATACTGTTTTTATAGAGATTTATTAGTTAAATAACTTATATTAATATGAAGAAAATTACCTCTTTGCTGAAGCCATTCTACTGGTGACAACTCTCTTAGCTCTCAGTGCGGTCTGATTATTTTTATCTTTTTCCAGTTCTGATTCTATTTCTTTAAGTAAGTTACTTAAATCGTCTAATTTACAGTTATAAGCATTATTTAACAGTTTCTTTGATTGTTCACTATCATTTTTGTTTTTCAAAATTTCACCTATCTTAAATAAATTAGAATGAATACATAATAAAACGTATCATATATCCATTCACCTATTTAAATACATCAAACTCTCTGAAAATCGAAATCAACTAAGATCATAAAAAATAATCAAAAATAATTTTAAGAATCGCTAAGCTGAATCAAATATTTAACATACAAATTATATTTTAAAATTATTATTAATATTATCTTTCATTTATCATTTACCTAATAATTAATTTACCTATTAATTCAAAAATTTAAATAAGATATGAAACATATAAATTTATTGTTAAAAATTATTTTATAAAAAATTAGGAGGGATTCCATGAAAGAAGACGTTTTTTATGGTAAGGGAATGGCCCATGTTAAAAAAGATTATCCGGATATATATGAAGCAGTTGTCAAATTAAATGAAGCAGCTTATACTGGAAAGGCTCTTGACTATAAAACTCAGAAATTAATTGCATTAGCTATCACAGCATCTAATTCTGATGATAGGGCAATGAAAAAACAGATGATGAGTGCCATTAGGGAATTTGGAGCAACCAAAGATGAAATCGTTGATGTTCTACGTGTTGTTCTTTTGACTGCAGGTAATCCTCCATTTGTTAAGGCAATGAAAATATTATACGAATTAGAAGAATAAAGAATAGAAATATCTGTGAAGATAATTCACATCACAGATTCTTATTTTTTATAAGGCACTCTGTCTATTTTATCCAGACAATTATATTAGTTATAGTTGGATATTTTCCTTCAAACTAAAATCTTTAAATAATTGAATTACATATCTAATACTATTATATTTTAATAAGAAGATTATATTTTAAATTAACAATTAAGTTTAAATTCTTTAAAATCTGCTGGTGGTTGCTAAATGTCTCAAAACTATGAAGAAAATGCTGGGGGAATGAGCTATCGAACTTTAAAAGATGTCGATACATCCCAGATCATGGGGTATCTGCAAGGTCGTGATGAAACGGGATCAGCAGAAATACTCGAAAAAAATATAGAATATTATTTGGCAAGTGCCGAAAAAACTCTTTCCAGGTTGGAACTGGCCAGGATAAGGTCAAAAAGTTCTAATTTACCTGAAGAAGATCTTCAAATAATTGACAATAAATTAGATGAAGGTTCTAAATGGATTAATGACCTTAAAATTAAACTGAAAAAAAATAAATCTGTATTCCCAGATACGGTTTCTTATAAGAAATGGCATGCTGTTAAACTTATTCCTTCTGCGGTGGAAGGTTATGTGATTACCAGATCTATTCAGATTAAGATTAACAGGATAAAGGGAAATTTATCTGCTTCTGCTCATCGTATGCATCTGAGAAGCGCGGAAAAACACAATGAATCCTCTAAAAAGATATTTTTAGAACTAATGGGATTGGATGAATCATCTGATATGGATAATGCTGAAATTTTACGCATTAAAGCTTTTAATGAAGCTTCAACTGCTCAGGATATTTTAAAAACTAAATTTAATCAATATCCTCGCTAATTTTTTATTAGTTTAAATGTAATCTAATACCAAATTCCTATCGGTGATCATATGCCTTTATAATATTTATTAAATTAGATAGGGATATTTCATGGCTTTCCAATATTCTCTTTATGGCGGTATACTTATTATTAGCGCCTTTTTGGTTTTATATTTAGCAATTTACAGTTTTAGAAAGCGCAATTCTGATATGCATATTTATTTTGTTTTATTAATGTCTTCCGTGTTTTTCTGGTGTTTAGGGGCAGGCATGGAATTTTTCAGTGTGGAAATATGGGCTAAAATTTTTTGGACCAAAATTAGTTATATTGGGGTGGCCACGGCACCGACTTTATGGTTTTTGTTAGTATTAAGTTATGCCAAATACGATAAATATCTAAAAAAGGAATATATGGGTCTATTAATGGCCATACCTATTATAGTGGTTCTTGCTGCATTTACTAATGAATGGCACAGATTATTATGGCCTAACATAATACCTGTCAGTTACTTACCTGGATCCCTTTTAATTTATGAGCATGGGCCAATTTTCTGGTTTAATATTGTTTACAGTTTTTTGGTGATTTTATCGGGAATAACCATACTTATAAAATTGTTTATCAATGCTTCCACTACTTACCGCCCTCAAATTTCTATCTTATTATTTAGTGGTTTTGTACCACTGATTTTCAGTATTATCTATGCTGGAGGACTGGTTCCTGTACTTGGACTGGACATTACTCCATTTTCAATTGCAATAGGTGGTTTATTACTAGCTATCAGTATTTTTAAGTTTCATTTTCTGGATATAATACCTATTGCTCATGAAATACTCTTTAAAAATATGATAAACGGGGTACTGGTTTTTGATATTGAAAACCGGTTAATTGAAGCAAATTATTCATCAAGTATAATTGGAATTGATGATAAATCTACTGGAAAAAGTGCCAAGGAATTATTAGACTCCCTTCCAGAATTACAAGAATTTTATTTTGGTTTAGAATCAGAACTAGAGATTTTTTTAAAGGATCCTATTAATCTGTGGATTTTAGCCCAGAAAACTCCTATTTATGATGATGAAAAAGTTTTGCAGGGCAATTTATTAATTGTTCAAAACATAAACCCAAGGAAAATGGTGGAAAAAGCCTTAAATTACAGTGAAGAACGTTATAAAACATTAACTGACATGTCTCCAGATTCAATTGCGGTCATAATCGATAAAAAAATTGTTTTTGCTAATAAATCATCATTAAAACTTCTGGGAGCTAAAAATATTAAAGAAATCATGGGAAAACACATACTTGACTTTATACATCCTGATTTCTTGGAAATTGCAACAAAACGTTTTCATGAAGTCTCTGTTAAAAGAAATCCGCAGGATTTCATAGAAGAAAAAATAATCACTTTGGATGGTATTGTAAAGGATATTGAAGTAGGAGATGTTCCTATAATGTATGATAACCAACCTGCAGTTCAACTGGTGGTGAGGGACATTACAGAGAGAAAAAAACTGGAAAATCGTTTGAAAAAATCTCTCAAAGAGAAGGACTTGATGATGAAAGAAATTCACCACAGGGTAAAAAATAATTTAATGGTTATACAAAGCCTCCTTCAACTTCAATCGCGTTATATAAAGGATAAAGACGCTTTAAATATTTTTCGAGAAAGTCAAAATCGTGCCAAGTCTATGGCCTTAATACACCAGCGATTGTATCAATCGGACGATCTTAAAAGAATCGATTTTGGTGAATATGCCCGTAGTTTATCCATTGATCTTTTCCGTACCAATGCTAATTTTCCTGAATTAATAAACCTTGATATTGATGTGGAAAATGTCATGCTGGATGTGAATACAGCGATTCCTTTAGGATTAATACTCAATGAATTAGTTACAAATAGTCTTGAAACACGCATTTCCAGATGGTAAAAGTGGTAAAATATCGGTTAAGTTTCATTCAAAGGCATCAAAATTCAATCTGAGTGTAAGTGATGATGGGGTAGGTATTCCTGAGAATTTAGATTATAAAAAATCTGATTCTTTAGGCCTTAGATTGGTTAATAGTTTATGTGAGCAAATTGGGGCTGATTTAAATATTGATACTAAAAATGGAACCACATTTGAAATAATATTTGAGGA
>CAVZGI010000002.1:0-179978 GCA_963774795.1 uncultured Methanobacteriaceae archaeon | reverse complement strand
GACGTCGCTATTTTTTATTTCCTTTCTGAGGACTATAGGGGCGTAATATGGTGTTAAAAATACTTTTTTGGCCAATTTAGATGAAATATTTTTAAAATAGTACGTTTTAACTCCATCAACATCCACTGGCTTGTTTTTTTTAACATTAACTCTTTTTTTTAAACCCATCGGTTGTTAGAACAACAACTTCATGTCCTCTGTTGACTAATTCTTTTGAAATTTCGTATACTACTCTAGGTGGGCCGCCAGCTTCCCAGGATGGCTTGAAAAAGTTAGACACTTGAACTATTTTCAATTAATCAGCCCCATGATTGATTCACAAATTTTGTTCTTTGTAGAACTGGGACTGTAATGCTCTTTGACATCATTTCTACCGTTTTCAGCAATTATATCCGATTTATTCTGATTATGAATAATCCAATTAATTTTCCCTTCTAAATCTTTTCTATTCCTGGTTTTACAAGAAAACCATTTTGTTCATCATCAATTATATTCACGGCTTCCCCTACTGCAGAAGATATAGTGGGAATTGACATTGATAGGTATTCAATTAATTTAGCGGGGTTTGCAACTCTATTTTCTTCAAAATCTAGTTTAGGTGAGCATAGAATATCACAAGCTGATAAATAGTCTGGAACTTCATTTCGAGGAATTCGAGGAATTAAAATTACTCTATTTTCTATGGATAGCTCTTTAATTAATGATGGAACATCATCGGAATCTGGAACATTTTTTCCACCAATAATTATTAACTTAGCATCATTATTTTCACAAATATTTTTAAATGCTTTTAATAATACCCTAATACCTTCTATTTTCCAAAAAGAGCCAGCATAACCAATTAAAAATTCAGACTTAATGCCTAAATTTTTTCTTATAATCTCTCTTTTTTCATTTTTCTTGAAAAGCCCAGTATCAATAAAAACTGGCAAATAAACGGCTTTTTTTTTAAATACTGTTTCAATTTCATTTTTAAGATAATGGCTTATGGTAAATACCAAGTTTGTTGATTTAAGGGAATATCTATAAATGAATTCTGGTGTATCTGGGTCATTAAGATCCATATGATCAATAATCAACGGTTTTCTCAAAATTTTAGATATAATGGCTGCTGGAAACCCCGTCATGATAGATGGTGAATGTGAAATTATTATATCACTTTTATAAGCTGATTTGATTCCATAATATAATATTGAAAAAATCGAAAGAGATTTAATAAACTTTGGCCAATTTTGGGGTACTGTAATTATTTTACTGGAGTAATTCGATTGTTTTTCATCTTTAATGCTAAATTTATCGTTATTTAAATAACAGATTCCCTCAATTTTAAAATTTAATTCATTTAAGATTGTAATCATATCTTCAAATCTTGCACTTCCACCAACCCCATCACCTAATTTACATGGGGCAAGATATGTGAGTCTATGAATTTTATTTTCTGAGAATTGTTTCATATATCTTTTCAAAATTCTCACCAGCTAATTTACAATTTAATTTTTCTAAAACAAATTTCCGTCCGATTATCACTTTATTTTGACTATGTTCTTTGTTTTTTAGTGCAAAAATAATGGTTTTTTTTAAACCATCTATATCTCCATAATCAACTGTATATCCTCCCTTAGATTCGACTATTATTTCTCCACATCCAGAATTATTAGTCACAATTACCGGAGTACCACACATTATTGCTTCAAATGGAACAAGGCCGAATATTTCGTAAGAAGCAGGATAAACAAGCAAATTTGCTTTTGAGTAAATTTCACCAACATCTTCAACAAAACCAGTAAATGTAACTTTATCCTCAATTTTTAATTTTTTAATGAGTTTAATCAAATCATTCTTATTTCCATCGTCTGGTCCCACGATAACAAGTTCTAAGTCATTAAATTCTCTTAAAACTTCTTTAAATGACTTTATTAAAAAATCTATTCCTTTAATTTTATTAATTCTACCCACAAATATTAATTTAAGGCTTGCCGGGGGTTTATTTAAACAGCAATGAAGATTAAATTTTTCTGTATTTATTCCATTATAAACTGTTTCAATTTTTTCTTTTTCAATTCCTAATTCAATTAATTGTTTTTTTTCAGTTTTAGAAACAGCAATGATTTTTTTAGAATTTTTCACTACGCTATTGGTCCAAACATAATCAAACAGTTTTTTTGAGTTTTTTTTCCCAATAATCTTTGCAGATCCATGTGGCTGGATAATATATGGAATATTATACTTTTTGGCATATTTAGATACTACAACATTTTGGTAAGATCTGAAATTACGTAAATGGATAATATCATAATTTTTCAGATTTTTTTTTAACCATTCATGTATAAATGGTGTAAAAATAAACAATCCACTATTAATCGACTTAAATGCTTTTATTTTGATATTATTCCTAATGTTTGGTGAAATTTAGAGTAAGACTTCCTGAAACTTAAATCAGAGGTTAATATAGTTATTTCATGTCCCATTTTAGCTAATTTGATAGAAAGGCTATAGAAAACTTTGAATGATCCACCAAATTCTGGATTGAAAAAGGGAATTACTTGAAGAATTTTCATTTTTTAATTTCTCCATTCAGTTATTATTTTGGGCATGGACACTCAGACAGATAATAATTTGTCGAGAATCCATAAAAATTTGTATAATTTACTTAAAAAAGTAATAAGATATTATTATTAATTATTATTATCTCTTCCAGAAGAATTCTTTTATATTAATTAATTTCAATTATCATTTCAATATTTTAATTAAAGCTATTTAAATTGATTTATTTTATTATATTTTACAAACTTAAATTACATTGGTTCTTTACCATATCTTTTTAACAATAAAAATGGCCTTATAACGTGATATAATGGGAATAATTGTTTAGGTAAAGGAAAATCATTAAAATCCTTGTAGCCTGGTTTTATAAAACTGTTAAAACAGTCTTTAATCCCATAAAAAATATTTTCTCTTTTTTTCAAGTCTAAAAAGAATTTTTCAAAGAGATTTAGTGATTTTTTTTGTTTCAGTAAATATATTCTTTTTGATTTGATTTGCAATTCTTTTTGCATCAGAATCAGAATTCATGAATAATTCCATTTCTTCCGGAATCTTTAAATCAAATAAATCACGAGCTAAAATAATATTTACAATTAATACTCGTTTAATGGATAATTTTTCTGCTAGCTAATATGATTTTTTTCCAATCAATGTTTTCTTTTTGGATAAATTCTGAAATATCACATATCCAGGATAATTTTGTCCAGTCATGTTTTGCAGAATGAACCGAAAGAATTAAAATTTGGCTTTCTGGAGAAAATGTAGGAAGAATAAAACCCATTTAAATTGTAATCTGTATTCTATTGGTTAAAAACTCCGAATTTCTTGGGAATGAAAAAAAATCGCCTTCATATTTCCATTTAATTTCAATAATTGTCTCCATTATTTTTATTAATAAAACGGTGTTCTGTTATGAATTTTAAATAATAATTCATCCTCTTCAAAATCAAGTGGGGGATACAATTCATATCCTTTGTAAATCATTATCTTTTTAACTTTTAAAGCATCTTTTTTATTAATAAAAATATCAATATCTCCAAATTCCCTTAATCCAATATTTCCATAGGCCTGAGAGGCCAAAACTGGCCCTTTATAAGTGACGGCATTAATTCCATTTTCTTTCAGTAACTTCCATGACTTTAACCAGTTCACCAGTTAACATAAGATTTTTACGAACATTATGATGATAAAATTCTTTTAAATCAACTAAAACATTCTCTGGAACTTTTTCAGG
Organism: uncultured Methanobacteriaceae archaeon; assembly: GCA_963774795.1. GTDB lineage: Archaea > Methanobacteriota > Methanobacteria > Methanobacteriales > Methanobacteriaceae > UBA349. Next base: position 176,200 of record CAVZGI010000002.1, on the reverse strand, counting down.
ACAAATAGAATTTAAATTATAGTATAAAAGTGGCCTTAATCTATGTCGAGTGGCCATATCTATTATATGCTCCCAATTTAAATCAGAACTGGCCAAAGAAGAGATTTTATCTTTTAATTCCTCGTTTACATGGCTATGGCTACAGTATAAGAGAAGCTGGTCTTCAGGGTTTAATTTAAATTCTGATTTGTTCTGGATTTTCAGTTAAATCTCCTCATATTAGTAAAATAGATTTATAAACTATGAGTGAATATGTTTTATAAATAATTAGAGTTTAAATTAAATATTATTTAAACCATTATGGTGGAAAATGGATAAAAAAATCATTGTTGTACTTCTGATATTATTTGTAGTGTTGATATCAGGTTGTACTTTTAAAACTGAATCTGATCAGACCTTTGGCGAAAAACCTAATGCCACTCTTCAGGATTTATATATTGTAAATTCCACAGGGGATCATTATGATAGAAATAACACTAAATATTATTATGTATGGGGATATGTAGGAAATAAGGCCGGAAATGAAGCTTCTAATGTGGAAATAACTGCTAAATTCTATGATGCCAATGGAAAACTGGTTGGAACTAATACAACAACTCCATAAAGGCCTAAAATTATTCCTCCAGAAGGTCAATCTTATTATTATGCTAGGTTTTAAAGATCCCAAGAAAACTATTGTTAAATATGATCTTTCATTAGCAATTAAGAATAAAAAATAATTATCTTAAAATAACTCCTTAAACCTTCCTTTTTTTTCATTAAACTCTTCCCAACTACCTTCCTCTACAATATGACCATTTTCCATTAAATAAATAATATCTGCACTTTCTATAGTGGAAAACCGGTGGGCTATCATTAAAATGGTTAAATCTCCATGTAACTGGTCAATGGATTGTAAAATCTTTTTCTCATTTTTAGAATCCAGGTTACTGGTGGCCTCATCCAGGATCAACAGGGAAGGATTTCTTAAGTAATGCTCGGGCCAGAGCAATCCTTTGTTTTTCCCCACCTGATAAAAGAGTTCCTCGATCACCAATAATAGTATTTAGTTGCTCTGGTAATCTAGAAACAAATCCATCAGCAGCAGCTAATTTTAAAACATTCCATATGTCACTATCAGATGCATTTTTGTTAGAAACTTTAAGATTGGCCTTTATTGTATCATTAAAAAGGAATGTTTCCTGAGAAACATATCCTATTTGATCACGCCAGTCATGGGCATTTTTTTGAGTCTAAATATTGTTTATCTATGAGGATATGGCCTTCATCTGGTTGTATTAATCCCATCAACATGTCTAATGTTGTGCTTTTACCAGCTCCGGATTGGCCTATTATTGCCGTGGTTTTTCTAGCTTTAATTTGTAAATTAAGATCATTGATTGAGAAAGAGTGTTTTTTTTCATTCCAGTAGGAAAACTGAACATTTTCAAATCGAATGGAATTATTAAATTGAATTTCCTCTTTGGATACTTTCTTTGGCTCAGCAGCCAAACTAATTTCCTTTTCAAGTTCTAAAACCGTTGAAAATGCAGGTAACATATTTATAAAGTACTGATAGTTTCTTTGAATGATGGAAAATCGAGGTATAATTCTAAAAAATAGGAATAATAGTAAAAGCAATTCTGCAGTGGACATGTTTAGAAATGTTACTAACGAAAACACAACAATACTTAAAATAACCACAGAACTAACGTCAAATAAAAATTTAACATCTGAATAGTTTTTTATTGTGTCATTATAACTTCTCGCCACATTTTCAGTAAGTTGCGAAAATTCTTGAATGTTCGTTTCCACCATATTATAGCTTTTAATGGTTTTCATACCATCCAAATGCTGCAAAGTAGCAGAATACATATTTTTAGAAGTTTCTGAGATACTTTGACCAGTATAACTGGCTGAACGTGTTTTATTTATTAATAAAAGCAATATTACAATTCCCACTGATGATAATTAATCCCGTGACAAAACCTGATAATTGAAGTGCAAATCCGATGTAAACCAGTAGAACTAAAGTACTGGCTACTAATGAAAGAAATTGATTGGTTCCAGTACCTATTCTTTCTATTTCATAAGTAAGTGCATGTGCAAAATCCGAAGACCGTTTATTTTTAAAAAATAACCATTTAGTATTGCATATTGATGAGTAAAGATTTTTTCTTAGATGTTTGGTGAAATCATACTGAATTTCATATGTTTTGATGCTCTGCCAGCGATATAAAAGTGCATTGATACTCATTACAATCGTATATATCCCCAAAACAATTAAAAGACTGGGTTCAATCCCAAAATAACTAAAAAAATTCGACATTAAAATTTCTATTTGCGCCAATGAACCTTGTTGTACATCCAGACCTACTAATTGAAGTAATGGAACAAGCAAAATTAAACCAATTCCCTCTGTAAGACTAATTAAAACCATTAAAAGAATAGATAATGACACTTTTTGGGGCATTATTTCCAAGAGTGATTTTATATATGCTTCAAATGTGCTTTTTCTAAATTTATCAATCAAAACCAATTTGATCACTCATGTTTTAGGTCTTTTTCAACTAAATTGACCAGTTCGCTGATTTTTTCTATGCAATGATTTGTATTCAAACATTTTATAGGTACATTTTTCATGAGTTTTGCGCATTGTTTCAGGTTTTCCTGTTGTTCTTCACCTTCTAAAATTGACACACAATAGGAATGTCTTATCAGGTTAATAATAGCATCCTGGTACTCCAAGTTCGTAATTTTATTTTCATAGCTTTTTTCAAGCACATATATTCTTTTTAGAGGTATGGGGGTTGAAGAGAAGTTTTTAACTTCATAATAATGTTTTTTTATATCGGGATGAATTTGAGTATTAGGACCTATCTCCTCAGTAAAAGTTTCCATAATATCTTGACGTAGTTTAATTCGAGGAAAACTTGGAATTGCTAATACATTATTATCCTCGATTTTAAGGGCTAAAACATCATCTGATACTAATGGATAATTGGAATTAAGAAGGGACATTGTGGTGGTTGATTTACCATTTCCACGCCATCCAAGAAATGCAACAGCACCTCCATCTATATTTACTGCACTGGCATGAAGTACCAGATATCCTCTTTGATGGAGTAAAGTTCCCATAGCACGGCCTAAAATTAGAGATCTTAGAAATGTTGGATTCATATCCACATTTGAATTTACTATGATTTCTTGGCCATTAATTACCTTAAAAAGAAGTTCATTGTTCCAAAAGATGCTAATTTCATGTGCATTATTGCGAACTTTAGTTATGCCCTTCTTTTTAGCATTATTATCTTTTTTAGAAGAATTAGTAAGTTTTTCACACGTAATGAATACATCAAACTTTTTTTCTGGAAAAATAAGATCTAATTCTGGAATATTTATTGAAGATTTAATAAACAAACCATAAGATTTATAAAAATAATATTTTTTCATTAATTCAATTTAAGTAAAATAGATATTAATATTTATGTAGATTAGGATCCTTCTCCACCTTCTGAAGGAAGTCCACCTCCCCCTTTTGTTATTTTTTCTAACTTTCCATGTTCTTTAAGTTCGGGCTTAAAATATTCTGATTTCTTTTTTTCCATTCAAATCGCCATTTATAGTTTAATATTTAAATTTCTGATTTTTAACCAGAGAAACAATATCATAGTTAACCAAAGATAATATAATTCTTGGTATGATAATTTACGATTATTATTATAATCTTCATATATAATTTTAAGTTTATTTATATCGCTGTATTGATTAATTATTTTTTCTTGTGTGAAAATACTTTTTAATCGAGATTGTTCCATTAAAATCAAATTATCATTTAGAAATTTTTTTAGATTAGTTTTACTTTTGTGCCATTGAATTTCCGAAGGAATAATATTTTCCATGGAAGCTCGTTGTATATAACGATTCCATATCTTGAACTTCATTTCACTTGGAATGGCATAACAATACTCTATTAATCTTTTGTCGTAATAGGGATATCTAGGTTCAAGTCGAAATCTTGCCGCAGATACATCAATTACTTCAAAAAGTTCTTTATGAGTATTTGTATTTAATGTATAATAATGCATTTCTTTTGATAATTTCTTTGATATTTTAGGCCTAATATTTAAATCTTCTTTACTATTTTCTTTAAATTTTGCAGCAAATTCTTTATTTAAAGTATCTCTATATCCATAATCGTTACCTAATATTCGATTTAAAATTATTTTTTTTATATTATCAGGAAATAATGGGAAGATAATCTGGTTTATAAATTCTCGGAAAGGACTAATTTTTGTTCTTCTTGCTGATGCTTTAAGATTTTTATATAATAAATTCCACTTTAAGTTGATAAAAAGTTCAAGAAAATAACCATCTCCTTTTGAAATAACCGAATCTCCTCCAGTGCCACTGAGAAATACACGAATATCTTTTTCTTCCATTTTTTTATATAGATTTATTATAAGTGGCAAAAAAGGATTACGAATAGGTCTTCCATTATTTCTTAATATGTATTCTATGTTTTCAAAGGGACTTATATGGTCTCCAATGACAAAATGAGGTTCGATATCTGCATTGATCTGTGATTTTTTTGATAAAATAACTTTCATCGCACTCTTTTAATTCATTAAAAGTATAAGAAAAGGTATTAATTTCCGCTGGATCGTATATTTTCTTTAATATTTTTTTAGTCAAACATACAATAGAAGATGAATCCAATCCTCCACTTAATTCGAATCCTAATTTAAATTCACTTCTTAATCTGCAATTTACGGCTTCTTCAAGAATTTTAACATATTCTTTTTTATATTCTTCTTCTGATTCTAGATTTATTTCTAATTCAGGATCCAGTTCCCAATATTTAATAGTTTCAACATTTTCTTGTCTAATACATATAGAATTAGCAGCAGGTAATGAATTAATTTCATTATAAATAAGTAGATTTTGCATCATTGAAGTAATTTTTTAAAAATAATCCCAATTTATATTCATTTAAAGAGTATGGAATCATTGGAAAATTGCTAAAATTGCATTTATCTCTGTGGAAAAAATAAACATATCCTCTGATAAATAATAGTAAAAGGGCTTTACACCCATATGATCACGAGCACAAAAAAGATGTTCTTTTTTTGGGTCCCATATTGCAAATGCAAAATCACCTAAAAGCTTTTCAGGACATTTATCTCCCCATTTTTGGTAGGCCTTTAATATAAATATGCTATCCGGAACATTTTCTGGAATCTCTTAAATTTAAAATTTCACTTAACTCTTTTCTATTGTCTATTCTAGCATCAGATGTGATAATTAAGCCACTAATTTCGTCATTATATGGTAATTTTTCATTAATTGATTCGGGTGTAGTGTGGAGCATTTGATGACCGAAAGCAATTTTCCATTATATAATACGCCTGAATCATCCGGGCCTCTATGGGAAAGACGTTTATTCATATTCAATTATATCATTTTTATTAACTAAACGTCCGTCTCTGTAATATATCCCAGTTATGGCGCTCATTTTCTATCTCCTATTATGAGTTAAGATTTACATCAATTTTAATCTTTCTTTATTTCCTAATGGAATAATCTATTGATTTTGTTCATATTTCCAGAATTCAATTTTTTTAAAGCTCTAAAATTCATTTGATTTGTTATTTTTTTCACGAAAATTCTATTTTTATTAATTTAATTTCTCTAAAACAGCAACATTTATAAGCTATTTTCGCTATTAATAATTATAACATTATATCACATAGTTCGGATGTTTGATATATAAATTTGTGATAATATTCACAAAAAAAGCATGAATATTTATATATTTGTGCTAATTTTCACAAAATAAAATAGTTTTTCATCATGGGGAAATAAAAAATTAAAACGAGAGGGGTCTAAAATTAGAAATAAATTTATAACGATAATATTTGTTTTGTTATTATCCGTTCTGTTAAGTGGTGCTGTAGGCGGCGGCTGATTCTAATAAAACAGCAGATATTGGGGTTGATCAGACAGTAAGTAACAGTACTCCTAATTATAATAGTACTGTGAATGTAACTACCACAGTTACTAATAACGGGCCTGACAATGCTAGTGGAATAAAAATTACCTACAAGATACCAAATGGTCTTGAATGGGTTTCAGATGATTCTAATGGGTCATATAATAGAACTACTGGCATATGGGATATTGGAAATCTGTCTGTAAATAGTTCTCGAGTACTCAATATTAAAACTAAGGTAATCGGTTCTGGAATCATACAAAATTACGTAGAAAAAACTGCTGAAAATGAAAATGATTCAGTCCTTGATAATGATTCTTCAGCTAACAGAGATTTATGTAAAGAAAATGTTGATATTCGTGTGTCTAATTATCCGTGGTATGCTACGACTGTTAATGGGACTAAAATTTATTTGGATAAGTATGCTTATAGTAACACTCCTATTTTCACTGTTGATGTGAGGAATGTGGGTGGTGTTGATGGTGTTAATTATGATGACTGCTACTGGTGTAGTTGTGCAGTATGTTATTGGTAGTGGCTTTGATTTTAGTTGCGGCTGATACTAAGTTTGTTGGTACTATACTACTGTTGCTAATAATGTTTTAACTTGGAATATTGGGACATGCCTAAAGGTGGTATGGGTTTCATGACGGTTGTTTTAAGGTCTAAAGAAACTGGAAATAAAACTTCTAATTTGACCACTACTGCAAGTTTGATTAATGTGGATCAATCAGATATTAATTCTGATAATAATCAGGCAAGTTTTTCTACTGTAACTCCATCTGCAGTGGATATATCTGTGACTCAAAAAGTGACTGGTGTTGCTAATTATAATAATAATGTGACTTACACCATTACGGTAAAAAATAATGGTCCAGATAGTGCTTCTGGGGTGAAAGTTACTGATATTTTACCTGCGGGTTTAATAATTCAAGGTTCACCTGTTTTAAGCCAAGGATCTTATAATCCTGTTACTGGTTTATGGGATATTGGAAATCTGAGTAATAATCAAACAGTTACACTAACAATTATTGCTAAGATTAATGCAACAGGAACCATTAAAAACACTGTCAAAAAAACAGCACAAAATGAATACGATTGGAACTTCGACAACAACGCCCAAACAACCGTATTTTTAGTATCTGGAAATTACACTCCAAGTGTTGATATTCGTGTGACTAATTATCCGTGGTATGCTACGACTGTTAATGGGACTAAAACTTATTTGGATAAGTATGCTTATAGTAACACTCCTATTTTCACGGTTGATGTGAGGAATGTGGGTGGTGTTGATGATGTTAATTATGCTGATGCTACTGGTGTAGTTGTGCAGTATGTTATAGGTAGTGGCTATGATTTTATTGCGGCTGATACTAAGTTTGTTGGTTATACTACTTTTGCTAATAATGTTTTAACTTGGTATATTGGTGATATGCCTAAAGGTGGTATGGGTTTCATGACGGTTGTATTACGGTCTAAAGAAAGTGGAAATAAAACTTCTAATTTGACCACTACTGCAAGTTTGATTAATGTGGATCAATCAGATATTAATTCTGATAATAATCAGGCAAGTTTTTCTACTGTAACTCCATCTGCAGTGGATATATCTGTGACGCAAAAAGTGACTGGTGTTGCTAATTATAATAATAATGTGACTTACACCATTACGGTAAAAAATAATGGTCCAGATAGTGCTTCTGGGGTGAAAGTTACTGATACTTTTACCTGCGGGTTTAATAATTCAAGGTTCACCTGTTTTAAGCCAAGGATCTTATAATCCTGTTACTGGTTTATGGGATATTGGAAATCTGAGTAATAATCAAACAGTTACACTAACAATTATTGCTAAGATTAATGCAACAGGAACCATTAAAAACACAGTCAAAAAAACAGCACAAAATGAATACGATTGGAACTTCGACAACAACGCCCAAACAACTATACTCGATGTTTCAGATGCATCAGATATTGCTGTTACCCAAACTTCAAGCAATTACTCTCCAAACTACCTGGATGTAATCACGATTACCATTAGAGCAATAAATAATGGAATAGGCCATGCAAAAAATGTTCAAATTGAGGATATCTTACCAAGCGGGCTTCAATATATTTCCTCTCAAACTAATCATGGTAACTATAAAAATGGGATATGGACTATAAATAACCTCAAAATTGGTGAAGAGGCCATATTAACAATAACTGCCAGGGTAGTTGAAGCATGTACTGTCACGAATACTGCTTCAAGAGTTGGAGGAAGTTCTTATGATTATAATGCCTCAAATGATGCTCAGGCAATAAATTTAAACATCACTCCTGCCGCAGATATTCAAGTCACCCAAACCACCAGTAATTCTAACCCACACTACCGAGATAATGTGACTTTCACAGTGACTGTTAGAAATAATGGGCCTGATACTGCTACAGGAATAAAAATAACTGATCTTATTCCTAATGGCCTTAGCTTACAATCTTATACCTTAAGCCGGGGAACTTATAATTCTACCACTGGAATATGGGATATTGGGGACATAAACACCAATGAAACTTTAACTCTAACCTTAATTGCTAAAGTTTTATCCACAGGTAATTTTGTTAATGCGGCCACTAAGACGACAGAAACTACCTATGATTATGATACTTCTAATGATGGGCAATCTGTAAACCTATCTGTAGCTCCGGCAGCAGATATACAGGTAACTCAAACGGTAAATAATCAAACCCCATTATTTGGAAATAATGTGACTTTCACAGTTACTGTTAGAAATAATGGGCCTGATGCAGCAACTGGTGTAAAAATAACTGATCTTTTACCTGATGGATTGAAATTATTATCCTACACTGTTTCCCAGGGAACTTATAATTCCATCACTGGAATTTGGGACATAGGAAGCTTAAATGTCAATGGGACCAGTGTTCTAACTATCGTTGCACAAGCCTTAGCTAATGGAAACATTACTAATGTGGCCAATAAAACGAATGAAACAACATATGACCACAATGTAACTAATGATATTCAATCACAACAAATAACTGTATCACCAGGATCCACACAAGCTAATTTCACAATTGGGGGTAGTGGTGTTAATGTTGATGATGGAAGCACAGGTGCTATTGCATCACCATTTACTATTACTTTGTATGGTAAAACTTACTCCAGCTTTTATATAAGTACAAATGGAGTGGTTTCATTTGGTTCAAGTGTAACTGAGTATAAACCTGACTTAACATTAAGCAAAGCATTTGTTGCCCCATTCTGGGATGATATAGATTTACAGTACGGTGGATCAGTTTACTATACCGTTACCAATGATGCCGTAACTGTTACCTGGGATCATGTACCTTCATATTTACAAGGTAGCAACCCAACACTTTTCAACACATTCCAGCTTAGAATAAACCGTGATGGTACATTTGAATTCATATATGGGGATATGGAATGGAAAATTGGATACAATGGTAACCAAGGTGTAGGAAGCTCATGGGCTGGATTTAAAGGTTTTAATAAAAATAGGATAGTTTATGACACATTCTGGACTTCCAGTCAGGACTTAAGTTTAATTTCTAACCAAAACTTTAAGTTCAACAGCACTGGAGATTTAATATCCTAATTAGGATATTAAAAAATACTTTTTTTTTAAAAATTATTCCTTATTTTAATTTTTTTAATTCCTCCAAAAAATTAATTAATTTAAATTCTATATTCTGATGGCCCTAAAAAAATAATGTTAATTTATATATTCATTCCATAATGGCTCTAACCCGGATCATAGGGAAAATTAAACTATTATTTATAGTATTTACCAGTACATTCTTCAATTTCTATTTCAATAATACTGGTGCCCCTCAGTGCATTTTCTGGAAAATCAATTCCTTCTAGGTGGGGAGTGTATTTGGCCACGATTCTATTTAGAATATCTATTTTTAAATCAGCATCATCCTTGATAATTGATGCTTTTCCCAGGATTACCACGCTTTCATACTCGGTATTCACATCACAGGGTGCATCATCCAGAATGAGGCCTTTCATAATGAAAGTTTCAAAACATACTTTTTCATTAGCTAAAATATTGCTTATTTTTTGTCCTCGGGGCAAGCCATGGATGAAAATCTTGTTATCATGGTAAACAAAGTGTACTGGTAAAACATAGGGGTATCCGTTTTCATTTATAGTTGCTATGTTTCCCACTGGTGTTTTTTCCAGGACTTCTGTTATTTGTTCTTCACTTAATGGATGTTTTTTCATTCTGTACTGCATATTACTTACTTCCTTGAATTTAAAATTACTTAGATTCCATTTGATAAAACTATTTTTCAGTTTATCAACTATATTTGGAATACTGTTCATTTTTTTTAAAGTTAGCTATTTCTATTGAACTATATTTAAAGCTTTTTGTACTATTTTGTTCAATTGAAAATTTTGTAAAAATCAGAATTCAAATTATTAAATAGTTCCTTAAAAATCTTTAAAAAATTAATTCTAAAAGTAAAATGTCTAATAAAACAAGAGATTAATTTGGATTTTAGATGTATAAAAATTGTATTCAACTGTATAAAAAATTTATTCACTAATCCTTACCCACATCCCTTATAGGCACAAAATCAGTCTCTGATTCTCCTAATACCACTTCTCCATCATTCTCCAACCAGGCATGGGCCTCAAATTCTCCTTTAGATCTGGATACGCCGATTTTAACCAGGGATGAATAACCATAACGGGCCAGTAAGACCTGACCAGACAGGGCACGTACCAGACAGGTGGCCTTGGGAACAAAGCGGCCCATGACTGATATGGCCCAGGTAATCTTAGGTAAAGGAATACTGGTACTAACCGGTTTAACCCTGCTAAATCTCTTAATTAAATGTTCCATTCTATTAAAAGAAAACAACCAGAGCATAATTCGAATTATCCACAATAATAAAAAGGCCTTAATTAAAAGTAGTTTGGTTTCATTATCTAATTTAAAGAAACTGTGGATTAAGGTCATTAGGGCTCCTCTTATAAAATTTAATTAATCTAAAAATAATATTATTCTAAATTCTATTCTAAATCTAAGACACTTCTATAAGGCCCTTATCCAGTAAATCATCCAGTAATTCCTGCAAATCATTCTCGCAGGTTTCCTCGTCCACGTCGTATTCTTTTAAAATGGCTTCTTTAATCTCTCCCACACTTATGGGTTTCTGGATGAGTTTCCAGATGAAAGAACCCACCGGGTTAAGGCCATAGTAAACGCCGTCTTTGAGGCCCAGTATTACTACTTCATCTTCTAAATCGCAGTGAACCGCTTCTTTGGTTACTGAAATCACTGATATATCAGGTATAGTCATTTTATTATATCTCCCCTGTAGGTATGAATTAATTTTTTCACCAGGTAGTTATATGTATTTATGGGTAATTATTCTCTGGAAATTAATTTTATGTTATAAATTAAAAATAAACCAGTTATTTAGATTATTATTTGAAACCAAAATTAATAGAAATAAATTAAAAAGAACTATTTTAATAATAAGTTCACTGCTGGCATTTGGTGTACCCAGGGCCAACAGTAACTTATTAAAATATTATATGCAATTAATATATATAATTTTTGACTTGAATTGGCCCTTATTTTATTCTAAATCTATTATTTTCCATAGATTAACAATTATTGTGTTTAATTAAAAGTAAAATTTCCATTTCCCGGTATATAATCGATTTATTATTTAAAAATAATCAGTCAAAAGCAATTAATTCTTTAAGAAAACATAATTAATAACATAAAATCAAATTTAAGTTTAGTTCATTATTAAAATTATATAATTAAAAATATTCTTAGTATTGAATTTAAGTTAGTTCATTAATTAAAATTAAATAAGTTATACAAAAATTAGTTTCAAATAAAATTAAATATAAAATATAAGTTGATTAAATGATAAAAGACACCCGATCCTTCGCCCTCATACTGGCCTTTCTGGCCTCTTTTTTAACTCCTTTTGTAGGATCCTCCATCAATATCGCCCTACCACCTATAAGCCTGGAACTATCCATCAATGCCCTTATCATGGGCTGGATACCCACCACCTATTTACTGGTGCTGGCAGTTTTATTAATTCCTGTAGGCCGGTTTTCTGATATTTATGGCCGTAAAAAAGTCTTCTCTTTAGGGATAATCATCTTCACCACTGCTTCTTTCCTGGCTGGATTCTCCAATTCGGGAGAGATGCTCCTGTTTTTCCGGGTAATCCAGGGAATTGGATCGGCCATGATATTTGCCAATGTAACGGCCATGGTGGCCTCGGTTTTCCCGGTTATGGAACGGGGCCGAGCCCTGGGAATAGCGGTCACCGGGGCCTATCTGGGACTATTTCTGGGCCCGGTTTTAGGTGGTATTCTAACGGAAAACCTGGGATGGAGAAGCATATTCTTCTTCAACGTCCCTCTGGGAATAATAACCACCTTTGCCGCTTTTAAATTAAAAGAAGAATGGAGGCCCGCGAGAGGTGAAAGCTTTGATATTACCGGTACGGTGATTCTGGGAGTTTCCATGATACTGGTGATCCTGGGACTAACCCAGCTACCCCAGACCAATGGGGCCCTACTCCTCATAACAGGATTATTCACCGGATTAATCTATTACTTATATCAAAGCCGGATTGAAGCCCCGGTATTTGATTTAAGCATATTTAAAAACCGGGCCTTTGGTTTCAATAGTCTGGCCACTCTTATCAGTTACACCGCCAGTTATCCCATTATATTTCTCTTAAGTCTTTATTTACAGTATGCCTTAAAACTGAACCCGGCCACCGCCGGTTTGGTTTTATCAGTTCAACCCCTGGTCATCACCCTTTCTTCATCCTATTTTGGCCGGCTTTCCGATAGAAAGAATCCCCGCATATTGGCCATGGGAGGAATGGCCCTGGTAACCCTGGCCACCTTTGGTCTGGCCTTTTTCAAGGACTATCTGTGGGAAATAATCCCACTTCTAATAATAATGGGAATTGGTTTTGCCCTTTTTGGAACCCCCAACAACAACATAGTGTTTTCCTCAGTTAAAAAGAAATATTTTGGAGTGGCCGGGGCCTCTTTAAGTACCATGCGGGTAGTGGGCCAGCTCATAGGAATGGCCATGGCCCTGCTGTTGTTAAATATATTTATAGGTGGTTCTTTTATTGGCCCGGATAATATTGGGCTGTTTATTTTGTGTACCCAGATTGCCCTGATTATATTCGGATTTTTGTGTTTTGTGGCTATCCTGGTTACCTGGAAGGGCAAAGAAAAGGTTTAATCCAAATCTTTTTTTTATTTTTATTAAAAAACTAGGAACGTGACTTATTTATATTCTATAATATACAATAAGAAAAATATAAAATTGTTTTTAAGAACGATTTAATTTTTTAGGGGATATTAATGATCCATCAGCCGCCAAAAGATATTAACCCTTTTAATAAGGATTATAAAGAACTTGAAGGTGAATTTAATCAGTCATGGATCAATAAGACTCATAAAATATCAGAAATTCTTTCTCTATCAGTCATTATAATTTCCCTGATAATTATCGGGGGCTGGATTTTTAATATACCCTTATTGCAAGGAGCAATAGGAAGCTTAGTACCCACCAGATTTAATACCGCAGTCTTATTCTTTATTATGGGCATTATGGCCTATTTAATTAATAAAAAACATTCTCCTGAGATTCGTTTAATAGGATCTATAACTGGAATTTTAATTATAATATTTGGCTTTATCACCATTATGGAATATGTTCTGGGGATTTTCATGCCTCTGGATAATATTCTATGGACCTCTCAACCACATATTCTGACCAGACCCCGTTTTTTAAGCTCTATTAATCTTTTCCTCTTTGGAATTATCATTCTCTTATTTTCCCGACCACTGGAAATAGCTAAAGGCCAGATATTGTGTGCTACCACGGGATTAATGGCCTATCTGGGTTTTCTAACCTTTTTAGCTGGTTTAGGTAATTCCACCAATGTCTTTATTTATAATCAAATGGCCCCGGTTTCTTCTTTTCTTCATCTGGCTTTAGCCATAAGTTTCATTAGTATTTTTCCTAAAGAAGGTTTCATGAAGCTTTTTCACCTGGAGGGCTACGGGGGTTACATGTCCCGTTCTCTTATACCAGCATCGGTCTTTATTATCTCGTTGACTGGACTGATGATTATATTTTTAGAACAATTCAATATTTTCCCGGAACAATTCGGGGAAGTTCTTTTAATTATTTTAACTTTAGCATTCATCTTCTTTTTAATATTTAGATATACTAACCGTCTTAACCGGTTTGAAATGGCCCGTATGGCCTCGGAAAATAGAATTGTGAAAATGGAAAAATTCTTTGAAGATATCATTGAGGGAGTGATAGATGGGATTATGGTAACTGATAAGAGTAACCAGATAATCTACTTAAATCAAGGGATGAAAGATATACTGCCAGTAACCTCGGAAAAATTAATAAATAAAAATTTTTTAAATGACCCCACCATTTCCAATTTCATAAACATTGAGAATTATTATCTCCAGGTGCTTAAAACCTTAAAACCAGTTTATATAAACTCCATAGAAGTGGATATCCCTGAGGATAAGCTCTTTGTCAGTGGGTGGATTATTCCCCAACTTGAAAATGGGAAATTCAATGGGGCCATACTCACGGCCTCTGATGTAACCGCCATAAAAGAGGCAGAAACGGTTTTAGAAGCATCTTTAAAGGAGAAAGAAATATTACTGGCAGAGATACATCACCGGGTGAAAAATAACATGCAAATCATTTCCAGTCTTTTGCGCCTGCAATCATGCCGTCTGGAAGATGAAACAGTACAGAATATTCTTATAGATAGTCAAAACCGTATAAAATCCATGGCCATGGTTCACGAGAGTTTATATATCAGTGAAAACTTTGCTTCTATTAACATGTTCCACTATATTAACAAACTCATCCGGGGCCTGCAGAGCACCTATCAAATGGGGGCTGAACTGAAATTTGAAGTTAATAGTGAAGAAATAGAACTGGAAATCGAAATGGCCATTCCAGTGGGCCTTATAATTAATGAACTGGTAACCAACAGTATAAAACACGCTTTTTCCCAGACTAAAAATGGTAAAATCTCTGTGGAATTTAAGAAAATCGGCCCGGATTACAATTTAATTGTTAAGGATAATGGAAAAGGATTACCGGGAGATTTAAACTTTGAAAATAGTCCCAGTCTGGGTATGGAGCTGGTTTATGCACTTACCAACCAGTTAGATGGTGTTTTGAAGTTCAGTGGTAAAAAAGGAACCTGTGTTAATATTAAATTTAAAGAAGTCTATTATTCTCCTCGTTTATAGTTTAAAAACAGTAAAAATTATCATATTCTTTTTTAAAGGTCTTATTAAAAATTAATTCTACTTTTCAATAGATTTTTTCTTATTTCAATTTAAATTAACTTAAAATAATAGCTTTTCATTAGGTTTTATTTTTAATATGCAATTTAAATTAACTTTTAAAATAATAACTTGAGAATTTTATTTTATTCAATTAAAATAAAAAAAATAAAAAAAAGAAAGACATTTTAGTCTTTCTAAAATGGTAGTTCTGCGTATGTTCCTTTTAACTTAGCAGTTGCCGTATTCCAATTGGTTATTTTACCCAGAGAATTACTATTACTGGACGCATCAGCTTTAACCCATGTTCCATCAATCAAGAACTCGGCCCATACATGTCCATAGACATTACCACTACTAAAGGTGGCATCGGCATGCACATATTTGGCTGCAATTCCTGAAGCCCGGGAAAGGGCCACTAGAAGATGGGAAAGATCCACACAATTTCCAGCTTTGTTTTTCAAGGTATTTACTGCTCCGTATTTGGTGTTGTAGTAGAAACTGTAACTGGTGTTGTCTCGAACCCAATTAAAGATGGCTGTAGCTTTGGCCAGAGTGCTGGTTAGCCCGCTGGTCAGAGAAGATGCCAGTGCTTTAATGGTGGAGTCTGTGGATTGACAGTTGTCGGTTGGTTGCAGGTACTGACTGTAGGAGGAATTACTGGTACTGGTTGAACTCTGATATACAGTGTCGTCAATGGTTACATAGCTAGGTAAACGATCATTCAAACTCTGGAAATTCAGAATCTTAGCCAGGGTATAAACCATGGTTTTAAACTGCATATTTCCTAGAGAAGTGCTGATTGAACCTGGAGCTGCATTGTTGGTATTGATATAGTTTACCATACTTTGAGCCAGACTCACATAGCCACTCAGATACAAATTACCACTTAAGGTGCTTCCACTGGATGCTGGATCACTGGATAATGTTTTTTGAACTACACCGCTGGTTTTCCCGCTGTTTAAGTTTAAAATTCCATTAGCCATAAGGTAGAGGAATTCACTAACTTTTAACTGCTGGGAATTCACAGTTACGTAATTGGGAAGTCTGTGATTGGTCTCTATGAATGATTTGAGGGAACTGGCCGCACTTTCAATAGTGGCTAGAGAGATAATACTGGAATTAGTATTTCCTGCTCCTTCACTGGAAGTGCTGGTAGGCGCAGTTGAATTTACAGTTAAATTCCCTGAATAGTCAAAGAAATCGTTGTTTAAAACATTACCGTATCTAAAGAGTGCATATCCTGCGGCACCATTATTTAAAGCGGTTTGGGTATCATTAAGTAACTCGGTAGCCCCTAAAGGCACAGGGTTAGAATCAGATTCATAGGTCATCATACCGGCCCAAACAGGTTTACCATTAGAGTGGCTGGATATGTACTTGGTTACTGAAGCAATCCAGGCAGTATTCCCATTGTAATTTCCCTTATAAATCATAGGGACCAGAACATCGAGATACTTTCCCAGGGCAGTGTAATCCTGTCCATAATAATAGGCCGTACTGCTGGTCTCAGGCATGAGAGCTGCTGAGAGAAGAGCAGAAGGATTTACTGCTTTTACTGCTGCGGAGATCTTGGCCACAATATTGGTTATGGTCTGTGTTCCATTGGTACTGTTATATGCTTTTCCAGAGTATCTAATGTAGTCCAGGTGTATTCCATTGATTCCATCGATTTTAGTGTAATTGACAATTCTGTTGGTTAAGTTGTTGATGAAACTGTTGGCATAGGTAGTATTATAGCCAGTCTTGGTCGTCGTGGTGTATTTGGTCTGATAAGTCGTTTTGTATTTGATGGTGTACTTGGTCTGGTAAACGTACTTGTAATAGGTCTTTTTAACCCATTTGTACTTCCATTTGTACTTTAACTTGTACTTTAATTTACCATGGGAGTAGTAGTAACTCTTATAGTAACTCTTGTAGTATTTTTTCACTGATTTTTTGTAGGCCACTTTTACTTTGACCTTGTAGTAGTACTTGTAGGCTGTTTTCACGGCCACTTGACTGGATGTAGTAACATTATAGGTGTACTTACCAGTGGGATCTAGGAAAGTTCCGTTGTCTTTTAAACAGATTACCCAGGCACTTACTCGAATACTTGAATTTTTGGCGTTATTTAAAAAAGAGGTAAGGTTTGTTTTATATTTGGCATCATTTAGAGCCGCCTGCTCCAGGAATATGTCCTGGATTCCACCTTCTTTAATCTGGGTAAAGTTTATCTTACCCATGTCGCCGGCTTTAACCCACATAGAACCGTGAGCTGAAGTATTGTTGTTTGTGGCCGGTGCACTGCTGGTACTGGTCTTGGGAGTACTGGAATTAGAACTGGTCGAAGTATTGTTACTGCTATTGCTGTTACTGGTTTGATTGTTTGTGTTATTGGAAGCAACTGTTTCTAATGGATTAGAACTGTTTGTATCTGTGTCATTTACTGATGTTCCGTTTACTAGTGTTTCTGCGTATATAACGTTGGAGTTAAAAATTGCTAAGCAAATTGTTAATACGAAAACTATCTGTAAGTTTCGCGAAATTTTACCGCCTCCATATCAATAGGGCTTAATCGTGTCACATTGCTAAAAAAAGGTTCAGCAATATACTGATATTTGAAAAAAGGCCCTACTGACGATTATATATAGACTGTAACTTAGTATATAAATATTTTGATTTAAATTTTGAATAAAGGCCTTATTTAAGCCTATTATATCAAAAGGGACTTTATATGGGAGTTTTATAATGGGTAGTAATGGGAATGGCATATTGAAAGCTTATTTAAACCAATAAGGTACATAAAAGGCTTTTTTCAAGAATATGTTAAGTATTTAAGACAATTTTATCTATTATGGTATCTAATATGACACATTCACTAAACCGGTCACTTCCCTATTAGATTATATTGTCATTCAACTGTGTACCATATAAAATATTGAATATTAGCAATTTATTTTTTAATTAAATTCAAATAATGGCTTAAATTTTTAAAATATCACATTATTAATAATTTTAAACCAAAACTATTGTTCTAACATGGCAAATAACAAAATTTTTCCAAAAATAGTTTTTCAAAAATCAGGAAATGGACCTATTTTAGTCAAAATACGCCACTAATTCAATTTTTTAAATTATTTTCAACATGTTTATAGAAATTTTTCAAATAATTTATTAGAACTGGATTATAAAAAACAGTAATAAGTGGAACTAGTATTAGTCGGAACTATTTGTAATTATTAGGGTATTAGTGGTGATCTAAATGAAGTACGATGTGGTGGTTGTAGGGGGACGATTAGCTGGATCAACTTCTTCTCTTTTCGCATCTAAAGGTGGTTTAGACGTATTAATGATTGAAAAGAGGCAGGAAATAGGAACTCCTGTCCAATGTGCCGAAGCAACCACTAAAGACACCTTTAAAATCCTTGAAATGGAACCTTCTAAAAAATATCTGTGCACCGATGTACATGGGGTGGACTTCTATGCTCCTAATGGTAAGCACTTTCGGGTTAAAGGCCAGGATATGTACGGATTCATGGAAGGACATGTTTTAGAGAGAAAAATTTTCGATAAAGAACTGGCCATAAAATCAGCTAAAGCAGGTACCGACATAATGGTAAAAACTACCGTTAAAGATTTAATAATAAAAGAAGGTCATGTATGTGGAGTTGTGGCCAAACACCTGGGGAAAACAGTGGATATAAAAGCAGATATTGTCATAGCAGCAGATGGCATTGAATCCACTATAGCCAGTATGGCAGGTCTTAAAACAGTTAATAAAGTTGGAGATATGGGCTCTTGTGCCCAGTATGAAATGGTTGGTATTGAGGCAGATCCTAACTATCTGCAAATTCATCATGGGCAACAGATAGCTCCGGGAGGTTATTTGTGGGTCTTTCCCAAGGGTAATGGAGTGGCAAATGTAGGTTTAGGGGTGGTAAACTCTAAAGAAACTGCTATATTTTACTTGAACAAGTTCATAAAAAAATTGGATGCCACCCCGGTGGAACTTAATGTGGGTGGGGTTCCACTTTCTGGACCCATGGAAAAAACCTTTTCCTCTGGCCTAATGGTGGTGGGGGACGCCGCAAGACAGGTTGATCCCTTAAATGGGGCGGGAATAGAAAACTCAGTAACCTGTGGTAGAATTGCTGGAGAAGTAGCAGTAGAAGCAATTGAAAATGGTGACACATCCTCCCAGTATTTAAAAAAATATGAAGAACTTTGGAAATTGAGCATTGGAAAAAACCTTGAAAACTCCCTAAAATACCAGAAAATTTTTCAGAGCCTCACTGATAATGATTTCAATGCCCTGGCTGAATTTTTAGAAAATAAAGATATCCAATCAATTTCCAAACTATCAATACTAAAATTTTTAAAGAGTTATCCACATCTAATTACTCTTTTATTCAATGTTTTCGTCCTGAAAAAATGAATAACATCACCATAAACTTAACATGTGAAAATAAGTAAATTTAATGATGCATAATCCTAAAATATTAATGTTAAAATCATTTTAGATTCTAATTAAATCATTTAGATTCTAAATTTAATTTATTGTACAATATTAACATATTATTAAGATAATCAGGAGTAGTGCTAGAATTATGAATTACAATACCGAAACTTTGATAAAAATTGTTAAGTTGGGAAGACCTCAATTTACCTTTGGTATTTTAATGTATTTTTTAATTGGTACTCTATTTGCTCTTTTATTAAATGCCCAATTTGTCTGGTCTAAGTTTATTTGGGGATACCTAATCCTGTTTATGGCCAGCATGGCTACCCATTATTCCAATGATTATTTTGATTTTGAAGTGGACCATTATGGTACCCGAACTCCCTTCTCGGGAGGTAGTATGATTCTAGTTGAAAATCCAGAGTTGAAAGAACTATCCAAAAAATTGGCTTTAGTTTTCATTGCTTTATCTTTAATATTGGCAGCTGGTTTCACCATTGTTTTCTCATTTCCCATTTCTTTCTTCCTTTTTGTATTATTTGGAAATGCATTAGTGTGGTTTTATGCAGCCCCTCCTGTAAAATTATCCTATCGGGGATTAGGGGAATTTGCAAACACATTAAATGGATTTATAATGCCTGGAGCAGGTTATTTTGTTATGATGGGTACCATAGATCTCCCTTTCATTATTTTCTCCATACCCTTTCTTTTCTTACAATTAATGTTTACTATAGGGGTGGAAATTCCTGATTTAGAAGGGGATAAATTAGGTGGTAAAATTACATGGATTGTTTCCAGAGGCCGTGAATTTGGTTTTAAATTAATTGGAATTGCTGTGATACTGGCCACTATTTCGTTTTTGCTTATACCCCTCACTAATTTATTTCCTCAAATCATAGATTTTCGAATACTTGCCCTAATTTCACTGGTTCCCTTAAGCTTGGGGATAATTGGATTGTTAAAAAAACCAGTAGATAAAAAACCAGCTACCAAACTGGCCACATTTAATGTAGCATCCCTTTTTGCCGTGTGGATACTGGTGAACTGTTATTTCATATATTTATTATAGTTACACCTATCATTTTTTTTAGAAATTCCATTGATAAAAACATGATAACAAAGAATACTTAAAAAAATTAAGTAAAAATAGAATTACGATAACAGGAACCTTATAAAATTATAAAAATAGAATTATTATGGCATTAATTGTAAAATAAATAAAAAAAATCAAATAAAATATAATAAATAAGAAAAAAAGGGTAGAAACCCTTAAATTTATTTTATATTAAAATGGCAGTGAGGCAAAGGTGCCCTTTACTGATCCATTTTTCCAGTTTCTTATAACACCCAAACTGTTTTTGTTATTAGAAGCATCAGCTTTAACCCATTTTCCATTTAAATACATTTCTGCCCAAACATGTCCGGAAACCTTGCCATTGTTGGTGAACTTCACTTTAGCATAAACGTATTTGGCTGGAATACCTGCAGCCCGGCTGAGGGCCACCACCAGATGAGCATGATCTACACAATTTGCTGACCGTTTGGATAATGTTTTAACTGCTCCATAACGGGTATTAATATAGTAGGTGTACTTGGTATTGTCCCGCACCCAGTTAAAAATTTTAACTGCTTTTTGCTGGGTATTTTTGGATCCTTTAGTAATTGCTGCTGCTTTTGATTTTATCTGAGAACTGGTTACTTGACAGTTCTTACTTGGTGCTAAATAGGGGTTGCTGCTTGTTGCAGCTTCTACTGTTATACTATCCTGGACGGATGAGACTTCTACTGCGTTAATCCCACCCATACTAACTAATATTAAGCATGCTGATAGCACACTAACTAACATAAATCTAAATGAAATTATACCGCCTCCAAAGAACATGAGGTCTGAAACAAAACCAGAATGTGATGAAATTTTTTCTCACAAATTATTTTTTGGCTTTAAACACAAGTCCACATGATACTGCCTACATACTTAATCAATAGTATATAAATGTTGTGGTCCAAAATCGAAAAAAAGGAACGTATTGTGCTTTTTAAATGAAAAGGGGCTTTCTTAAAACCTTTTGATGATGGAAGTAAAGAAGACCTATTATTACAAAACAATTTCCCTATTTAAGCCTCTAATAGGACTTTTTTGGCCCATATAACTTTCTTTAAACCTTTTTTTATCAGTTTAAAAAGTTAGTAATTCAAAACAAAAATTCATTAAAGTGGCTCCCATAGCATTAAATGGTTATCTGGAACCTTATTTTAAATCATGGCCCTTATCCATTTATTAAAAATTATTACTGGATATTAACTGATTAAAACAGCTATTCTTAGTCATAAGTCCTCCAATTTATCATAACTTGTTTATATAACATTATTTTGCATATAATTCCCAATAATTTGAAACTACATATTTGGTGCTTTTTAAAAAATAATGATAAATTATGGAAATAATGATTATAATCTTATTCACTCTAAAAAAAATCTTTTTGGAGTATTTTTTACAAACATAATTTTTTTAACAAACTTTATTTTAAAAGAAATCAAATTAAAAGAAAGTCAAATAAGAAAAATTAATTCAAGGGAATTTTCAGACTTTAAGCAATTTCTAGACTAGCATATTTTATAACAATTTCAACAATTTCAAGAATAATAATAATCAGGGATATCATGAGTTTTTCACTTAATAATATTTTTAATAAACTAAAAAAAAGGTCTACTGCGATCTATGCTATCATAATATTGGCCTTTGCCATTATTTTAACGGTTTATCTGGTCCAGGTGCAGATTCGAGTAGGGGTAATTTACTGGGACGTTTATCTTTATTTAAACAATGCCCTGATGTTCGCCGGTCTGGGAGAAGGCTACAAAATATACCTTCCCCCTTTATTGCCCTTTTTAACTTCACTGGTCTATCGTCTGGGCCATGTAGGTGATGGGGTATTGTATGCCATAAGTGGAATAATATTTGTTCTGGGAATCTACGGAATGTACCTCCTCCTAAAGCTACGGTTTTCTACTCTGGAAAGTGTGGGTGGTGCAGTAATATTTTCTTCATTCACTATTATTCTTTCCTGGGCAGTCAGCGGAACCCTGGACGTTCCCGCCGTTTGTTTTTCCATCTGGTTCCTTTACCTGACTATCTACGGTCTGGAAAAAAATAGTAAAGCTCTTTATCTGGTATTTCCAGTAGCGGCTCTGGCTTTTTTAACCCGTTACACAGCGGGACTCATGCTATTACCCGTATTGTTTATATTCATGGCTCACTATCTGGAAAAAGGATATGAAAAAGCACAGATAAAAAAACTGGTCCTGGGTATGGTGGTGGGACTTTTAATCATGATCCCTTTCATGGGATTTTTTTATACCAATTTAGGAACTCCCTTTCCCTTTTTAGATCAACTGGGAGTGAGTGTGGAAAACCATGTTTCCACCCGAGACCCGGGACTAATGCCTGATAAGGCCTACTATCTGAAAAATATTCCTAACTATATATCCAGCTACCCCCTGGACTTTGGCTACGGAGCAATGTTTACTCCAGTTAAGGGCCATGTAAATCCGGTATCCTATATTATTTTGATTTTAACCAGTATAGGACTTATTGCCTCAGTCTCAGGTGTATTGAAAATCTATGGGCAAAATTTGATAGCCAGTGTAAGTAATATTAAAAGTGTAAGGACTATTAAAGAAAAAGGATCTAAGGGCAGTAAAAAAGATTATATAAAGTATTTATGGCCTATTTTAATACCAATACTCTTATTATTGTTTATTTTAAGTTTATGGGGTAAATCATACCTTATAAGTGAAGCCTTAATGCTGGTACTGGTTTTAAGTATTTACCTGGCTCTTAAAAAACAGAACCTAGATACTGGTACTGGAAACAGGGGATTTAACCGGGTACTGGATCTGGCCATAATAATCTGGTTTTTAACCTATTTCATATCCCACAGTTTCCTATCTGTCAAGGTAGATAGATATTTTGTAACTATGATTCCGGCCATGGTTTATTTAATAGTTCTGGGATTATCCAGCACTGGAAATATTTTAGCCAGATTAAGTGGAAAGTTAAATCATAGAAATATTATCTCTGGAGTTCTGGTTCTGTTAATGGCAGTTATGCTTTTCTCTTCCTCAATATATCCCTACCAGAATAATGTTCCCTATCCGATTTACGGTTATCTGGAAGAAGGTGGAACCTGGATGGCTGATTACGATCCGGATTATGCTGATAAAATAATTTTTTCCAATCAATGGCCGGCTTTTAGCTGGTATTTAAAGACCAGTGTGCAGCGGGGATTCCCTTCTGATTTCAAAACTAGTGATGAATTCGCCCAGATGCTTAAAAAATCCAATGCCACATATTATATTGGGGTGTATAATGGTTATATGCAATTAAATGGTTATAAACGAGTGGGAAACACTACTGAGGTGTATTTCTTCCAGAGGATTAATGCATCTGCATGAATTCTGCATTATTCTGATGCAATCTTAAAATAATAATGTAATTTATATTAATTATTTAAATCATGTTAGAATTGTGAAAAAATAATGACGTAATTTATCTTAATTATTTAAATCATGTTAGAATTGTAAAAATTACTTAAATTAAAATCAAGTTTAATATTAGGGAAATAGAAAAAGCAATTAATATCCATTTTAATCATATTCTTTTATAAAATGGGCGATTAATGAGATTAATTAATTTCGGGGAATTACATGGAAAAAATAAAAAATTGTTTAACCAATAATAAGATTTCAGTGATTCTATTCACCTTACTGGCCATTATCACTGCTATTTTAGCTTATTCTTTAGTGGTTATTCAGTCGAGTATTGGAGTTTACTACTGGGATATATTCTTATATTTAAATAACGCTCTTAAAATGGCGGGAATGGGTGTGGGAGATACCCTTTACTTGTCGCCATTTCTACCATTTGTCACTTCCCTATTTTTCAGGGCAGATTTTGTCCATGAATCCACTTTATTTGCCATAAGTGGTGTTTTCTATCTTTTAGGAACTCTGGGCCTTTATTTACTTTTAAAAATAAGATTCAATGAATGGGAAAGTCTGGCCGGGGCCTTATCCTATGCTACCTTCACCATAGTTCTGATATGGGCTGTTTCTGGAGCTCTGGATGTTCCAGCCATTTCTCTTTCCATATGGGCCTTATATTTCACCATGCTGGCGGTTAAAAAAGATTCCAGGTTCTTTTACCTGGCATTTCCGGTGGCCATGCTGGCTTTTTTAACCAGATACACCTCTGGTCTTATATTAATCCCTATGCTTCTGGTTATTTATATGAACCATCCTTCAAGGCCTGATATAAATAAAGCCATTAAGGGGATTGTTTTAGGGGTAGCAATCTATCTGCCCTTCATGTGGTACTTCTACCGACAGGTAGGGAATCTTTTCCCTTTCTTCCAGCAATTTTCAGGCTCTGCTTCCGGGGCAGTATCAGCCTCCAATCCTGGATACAGCCTGGATACCTTATATTATCTCAAGCACATACCAGAATACATCTCCAGCCAGGCCATAGCCGGCTACCAAAACATGCTCTGGCCTTCTTACAGTGACCCTACTATTCTGGCCTATGCTATAATGGGATTTACTGGTGGTGGGGATTTTAATCTATGGAATTAAAATATTAAAAAAGGTTTATACTGGGTTTAAAGAAAATAAAATCAAGGAAAAATCTTCAAAAACCAATTCCAATTTATTTACAACTTTCCAATCCTTTTTACAATCATTTTACTTCAGGATATCTGCCGTAATCATCATGATTATTATTCTAATTGGGACCTACTCCCAGGTTTCTTATGCCTTAAGTGAAATCTTTCTGGTGGTCCTGGCGATTTCCCTTTATTTCCTTCTCAAAAATTTGGATTTGAAATATCTAGACATGGATATTCTATTTTTAACATGGTTTCTGGCATTTCTGATTATGCACAGTGCCCATCCGGTGAAAGTGGACCGTTATTTCATTACCATGGCCCCTCCCCTGGCCTATGGGGTGGCCCTGGGTATTAATCAGATATCTGGATTAATAAAATACAAATTCAAAGGAATTAATGCCACTTCGGCTCTGATTTCTATTTTACTGGTATTTTCCATAATATTTTCCACAGTAAGCTATATTGATGCCATTCCGGATTCTGATCCCCAGGTTAAATCAGAGCAAGCCGCGGCCCAGTGGCTCATGAATTATGATCCCCACTATAAAAATAAAACTATAGCTGCGGACCGGGGCCCTGCATTTGGATGGTATCTAAAAAAGTACGTATACACCCGTATACCTTTAAAAGTAACACCAGAAGTATTTAAAGAGCTCATAACCGAAATTAATCCGGATTACTATATCTATGTACAATCTGGCACACCGCTTAATCTGGAAGGATATCATGTTATTAAAAAGGTGGATGGTGTCCTAATTTACGAGAAAAACTAATTTCAGGTGATTAATTTACCCAAATATCTTTTTATCTTTTTATTTTTCTCAGATTTTTTTTCTAAATTTAAAAAATTATTTTTTCATAAATATTTAGAAACTATTTTTAAAATCAATTTAACCTAAATCCGCATTTAATTTAACCCTTAAAATTAAATATAAAAATAATCAGATATAGATACTTAAACAATATAATTAAATAAAAGATTATAATATCTTTAAGTTATATTGATTATAATTGAGAATGAATTTTATCCGGTCTATTTTATAATTCAATTTTATAATAATACAATGAATTATAGGGAATTATTTATTGTGAAATTTATTAGTAGAAATTAATAGTAATTATAGTAAATATAATTTAGATTTAGATAATTTAGTTGATATTAAACTATTAACAGTAAATTTTAAAGATATTTTACAAGTTTAAGGAGATTTAATCATGGAAACTAAGAGAATTTTAGTCACTGGAGGATCTGGTTTTATTGGCACTAATCTGGTAAATGACCTTACGAAGCAGTGGCCACGAAGTGCTGGCTCTGGATCTTTTACATCACGAAATAGACGACTATGTGCGGGCGGATGTTAAGAATTATCGCCAATTAGAGCGAGTTTTTGATAACAACGATAAATTTGACTATGTATATCACCTGGCTGCCGAGTACGGTCGCTGGAATGGTGAAGATTACTACGAAAACCTCTGGGAAACCAATGTCAAAGGTACCAAGCACATGATCCGTCTCCAGGAAAAATTAGGATTTAGAATGATTTTCTTCTCCTCAGCAGAAGTTTACGGGGACTACAATGGGATTATGAGTGAAGATGTCATGATTGATAAACCTATCTCGGAAACTTATCAAATGAATGACTATGCCATCACCAAATGGGCCGGAGAATTAATGTGTATGAATTCAGCCACCATGCATGGGACAGAAACCGTTCGGGTAAGGCCAGTAAACTGTTACGGACCACACGAAGCCTACTCCAAATATAAAGGATTCATCCCTATCTTCATTTACCATGCCTTACACAACAAACCATACGATGTTTATATGGGCCACAAAAGAATAATAGACTATGTAGAGGACACAGCACGGACCTTTGCCAATATTGTGGACAATTTTATTCCGGGTGAGGCCTACAATGTGGGTAGTAAACAGGAATGGGAACACGAAATAAAAGAATACTCTGACATGGTACTGGATGCGGTGGGAATTGATGATTCTATTGTAACTTATCATGAAGAAGAAGCCTTCACCACCAAAGTAAAAACCATGGACTTCTCCAAGGCCATTAAGGATTTAAAACATGACCCACAGGTTTCACCAGAGGAAGGAATTAAGAAAACTGTGGAATGGATGAAATGGTACTACCGGATTGAATAGAATAATTAAATGGATAATTTATTAGGAAACAATATTATGAGTAAAATTGTAGCCATATTACCTGCTTTTAATGAAGAAGTTGCTTTTGGAAGTATTATTCTCCGATGTAAACAGCAGGTGGATAAGATTATTGTTATAGATGACGGAAGTACAGATAAAACCTCCCAGGTGGCAGAGCTGGCTGGTGCAGAAGTCATCCGACATCATAAAAACATGGGAAAAGGTGCCGCTTTAAAATCTGGTTTTGAAGCTGCCAGGGATGATGATGTGGTAATCACCATAGATTCCGATGCTCAGCACAACCCTGATGAAATACCACTTCTGGTGGCTCCCATACTGGAAGGAAAAGCAGACGTGGTAAATGGAAGCCGATACATCACTGGTACTGACGAAAATACTCCGGCCTATCGTCGGGTAGGCCAGAAAGTCCTGGACAAGGCCACTAATATTTCCAGTGGTCTGGATATCACCGACACCCAGAGTGGTTACCGGGCCTTTTCTGCTAAAAGCCTTCCTTACTTCCGTTTTGAAGAAAAAGGCTTTGGGGTGGAAAGTGAAATGCTGGTAGATGCTGCTCAGGCCGGATTGAAAGTGGTAGAAGTGGAGATTGGAGTAAGATACGATGTGGATGGATCCACCAAAAATCCATTAAGCCATGGGGTCCGGGTTCTATTGAAAATTATTCAGGACATGGAATTAAACCGACCCCTGTATTATTTCACTGTCCCTGGTCTAATAATAGTCCTTATTGGTGCTTCTTTAAGTCTAATATTCTTGCGAGATTATCTAATGGGAATAAGTATCAGTATGGGCCCTACTATGGTGGCAATCATGCTCACCCTGTTTGGAACCTTCATGATGTTTACCGGAATTATTCTGGATTCCATGGGGCGTATGATACGTCAGAATCGTTAATTAATCCCTTTTTATTAATTTTTCAATTTCTATTCCATTATTATATTGATTTTAAAATGGCTATGAATTATAGAATAACAAAATACTCATTTTAAATTAATAGATTTTTAAATAATAGAATTCTTATAAATTATATAAATCATATAAACACAAAGTGAATGTGATTTAAGAGCAAATTTAGCATAATTTAAGTTAAAAAATTAAATAAGTGATAGCTCACAATACTATAAAATACAAAATTTAAACTAAAAACTATTTTAATTAAATTTAGGTTAAATATATCACTTAATGGAAAATAAATAAAAAAATAATTCAAATAATAATTCACTAATTAGAGGTTTTCAAAATGGATCAATTTAATGAATATCAAGATAAAACTGTGCTGGTAACTGGTGGAGCAGGCTGTGTAGGAAGTAATCTTTCCCGAAGATTAGGGGAACTGGGTGCTGGTAAAGTAATTATTCTAGACAATCTTTCTTCGGCCTATGAATGGAATATACCACAGCAAGACAACATTGAATTTATTAAAGGAGATATCCTGGACGATGCCGTTTTAAAAAGAGTTTTTAAAGAAAATCCAGACTACGTTTTCCATCTGGCAGCTCATTTCGCCAACCAAAACAGTGTGGACAACCCTGAAAAGGATTTAATGGTTAATGGTATCGGTATTTTAAAAGTTTTACAATATGCCCAGCTAGTGGGTGTTGATAGATTTGTGTATTCCTCTTCTGGATGTGGAGTATATGGACTTGACTCTAAAATGCCATTTGAAGAACATGACATTTCTATTTCCCTGCACACTCCTTATCAGGTAACTAAACTGCTGGGAGAATTATATACTAATTATTTCCACAATCTCTATGACCTGCCTATTGTAAATGCCAGGTTTTTCAATGTATTTGGACCTGGAGAAGTTCCTGGAAAATACCGAAACGTTATACCTAACTTCTTCTACTGGTCTATGACTGGACAGGCCTTACCTATCACTGGTGATGGATCAGAGACCAGAGACTGGACCTTTGTAGAGGATATTGTTAATGGACTTCTGGCCATGGGTATAAGGGAAGAAGCCATTGGAGAAGCCATAAATCTGGGCTCTGGAAAGGACAACCGGGTTATTGACATGGCCCACTGGGTGAATGAACTCACTGGCAATGAAGAAGGAGTGGCCTATGCTGCCCGGAGAAACTGGGATGCTAAGACCCAGCTTTTATCTTCCATCGACAAAGCAGAAAAGATTTTAGATTATAAACCTACTGTGTCCTTTAAAGACGGTTTAAAACGGACCCACCAATGGTTCTCAGACAACTGGGAAAACATTGAAAATAGTGCTGAGTTTTAATCTTAAAACTCATTTTATTTTTTTATTTAATTTAAATAATCAATAAACAATCTATTTACTATTTATAATCATCAATAAAACTTTAAATATCAATAATTTAATCTATATTATTAATCAATAAATTTCAATCAATTTTATAAGGTAATTTACATGCGAATACTCATTGTGCAGGAATCAGACTGGATAGAAAGAAATCCACATCAACAACACCATCTCATGGATCGGTTATCAGTTAAAGGCCATGATATTAGAGTAATAGATTATGGAATTGATTGGAGAAGAAAAGACAGCAAAAAACATGATTTTTTGGTGGATCGGAAAGTTTACCATCATGTACACAAGGTAAATCCTAAAGCAAGAATACAAGTGGTTCGGCCATCCTTAATCCAGATACCGGTTCTGGATTATGTTTCTATCCCTTATTTTCATGGAAAAGAAATAGAAAGACAAATAAAGGAATTTAAACCCGATGTTATTATTGCTTTTGGTCTTTTAAATGCCTATTTCGCGGCTAGATCTGCCAATAAACACGGAATACCATTTGTTTATTATCTTATTGACGTTTTATATGCTTTAATTCCAGAAAAAATATTTCAGGGAATGGGAAAATCCCTTAAAAAGCGTACCATAGCCCGATCAGATATGGTAATTACCATCAACAAACGATTATCTGAACTGGCCATTGAACTGGGATCCCGGCCAGAGAAAACAGAACTTATTGACGCGGGTATAGATTTAAATCAATTTGATCCTCAGTTGGATGGTTCCCGAATCCGGGAAGAGTATGATATTAAAGAAGACGACACGGTGCTCTTTTTCATGGGATGGATTTATCACTTTGCGGGAATGAAAGAACTGGCCACTGAACTGGGTAAAAATAAGGAAAAATACTCTAAAATTAAGATTGTGGTGGTAGGTGACGGGGATGCCTACGACGATATGGTACGCATCCGGGACGAGTACGACCTTAAAGACCAGCTTATCCTCACTGGAAAACAGCCCTACTATCGCATTCCTGAATTCACGGCGGCAGCTGATATCTGCCTTTTACCGGCTCATAAAGACGAAGAAATTATGCAGGACATAGTTCCCATAAAAATTTACGAGTACATGGCCATGGAAAAACCAGTAATCGTCACCCGATTGCCTGGTATCAGCATGGAATTTGGAGAGGGCCATGGACTGCAATATGTTAATGGATCAGAAGAAGTACTGCCACTGGCCCAGAAAATGAGGGAAAAAGGAAACATCAAGGAAGAAGGTAAAAAGGCCCGTAAATTTGTACAAAGTAATGACTGGGAAGTTATTACCGAAAGATTCGAGGAAACACTGGAGAAGCTTTTATGAGTAAATGGGATACATTATTCATTGAATTATTCATTGAAATTCCCCGGGAGAATCTTTCATGAAAATACTTCATGTTACACCATTCTTCAAACCCTCCTGGGAAGCTGGAGGCCCTCCACGATCAGTTTACGAGATTGCACGCCGTCAGGTTAAAAATGGCCATGAAGTGACAGTATTCACCACCGACGGTTTTAAAAAAAGACTGGACATTGAGAAAAATGTTCCGGTGGATGTGGAAGGAATTGAAACCTATTACTTCCGTAATTTATCTATGTTTTTAGCAGGAGGATTGAATTTTCCTGTTCCTTACTACTTACCGCTGGTGGCTAGAAAAAACCTTAAAAAATTTGATATAATTCATATACACGAGCACCGCACCTTTTTAGCAGCAGTGGTGCATCACTATGCCCAAAAATATGAAATTCCCTATGTAATACAACCCCGGGGATCGGCCCCTACCATGGTTAAAAGCCGTCAAAAAGAAATTTTTGATAAAATTGTGGGCAAATCCATTATTTACGATGCCTGTAAGATTATTGCATCTTCTCATTCTGAAGCAAGCCAGTATAAGGATGTTTTCCCTCAACTTAATCCCAAGGCCATTATTCAAATACCCAATGGAATAGATTTGGAAACTTACCAGCAATTACCCTCTAAGGATATATTCCGGAAAAAAATGGGAATAAAAAAGGATGAAAAGATTATTCTCTATTTAAGCCGCCTTCATGAGAGAAAAGGTATAGATTTACTTATTAAATCTTTTAAAAATATTAAAAATGAAATTGGGCCTTCTAAACTGGTTATTGCTGGCCCAGACGATCATTACCTGGAACAACTTAACCATTTGGTGCAAGAACTGGGAATGGAAGATTCTATTATTATTCCCGGCCCCTTATATGAAAATGATAAACTGGAAGCCTATGTGGATGCCGACGTATTCGTTCTTCCTTCCAAAGATCGCTATGAATCATTTGGGAATGTGGTAGTGGAAGCCATGGCCTGCCAGACGCCGGTGGTTGTAACTAGATTTTGTGGAGTCTCAGAATGGATAAATGACGAGGTTGGTCAGGTAGTGGATTATGAAGAAACAGAACTTGCTCAAGCTATTTTAGAAATTCTGCAGAATAAAAAATTAAATATAATGTCCCAAAAAGCTCAAAAAATGGCCTTAGACACATTCAGCTGGGACCAGGTTGTTATTGATACTCAAAATCTTTATAAATACTGTATTAATGAGTAATCGCTAAATAAGAATATAAAATGCATATTATTTTAATATATAATATTTCAATATATAATTTGAGTTTATTTTCCAATATTTATTAAACTACTTCTTTTATTATCCTTAATGCTTCCTTACCAATTTTCTCCGGAGATAAAGTGCTTTTAAACAGATTGTATCCATTTTTAGCAATTTTGTCACATAGTTCCTGGTCATTTTTTAGTTCTAAAATAGATGAGGCCAGGCTTTCGGCATCAGCCATGTTACATAAAATAGCGTTTTCTCGATTAACAAGCAGTTCCCGGGCCCCTGGTGAATCTCCAGTAATCAAAGGTTTTTCCATGGCCAGTATTTGATAGGCCTTGGTAGGTATAACCCGCATTGATTTTTCGGTGCCGCCAAATATCCCCAGGCAGGCATCAGATCCGGCAATGTATTGAGGGAGCTCTTCATAAGGCACCATATCTATGAATTCCACATTAGAAAGATTTAATTCCTCTTTAAGTTTTTTAATTTCGGGAAAAGTCTGACCTTTTCCAATTAACTTAAATTCAACATTTTCGTTTTCTAATATTTTGGCCGCTTTAATTATGTATTGGATACCATGAAGAGGAATATAGGTACCATAAAATAATATTTTAAATTTATTTTCCCGGGATTTATGAACATTTAAACCTTTATCCGAGTTTTTATCATCAAAATCTTCCTTGGAATATTTATCAAAGTTTTTATCAGAATTTTTGACTGTTTGAGGATAGAATAAATCATCTTCGGCCCCAATTAATAATCTTCTGAATTTATTTTCTGGAAGGTGGAATGTTTCATGGAAATATTTAACATTCTGGTTGGTATCCTGAAGAACCACGTCTGAAAAATGACAGTTGTATTTATCGATATTATAGAAAAGCCGGGACATAATAGGATTTTGATGCACTCCCCGGTCCTGATTGGTATCGTATAAAGAAACATAGGTATCAAAAACCAGGGGCTTTTTAGTAATTTTTTTGAGTAGAATGGCCAGAGGCTGCACATAATTGCTGGCCTCTCCTACGAAGATAACATCAAAGTCTTTTTTTGAAAAATACTTTTTAGCCAGTTTAGGATAGCGAATTAAGATTTGTGATGAGTCGGTAACTTCAGTTACCTCCACTCCTTGAGAACGAAGTCCTTTAATTATTATTCTATGACGTGGATAGAATGGGGCATAGGAACCGAAGTAGCACACTTTCATGTTATCACTCATTAAATAGTATTCAGCTTTAATTATATAGTTTTGAACTTAATTAGCATCAGGATTATTAACCATATCTTTTATTATATTGGTAGATAATTAAAGAGTAAATTAATGCACTTATTATGCACTACCTTTAACTTTTCTTTTTAAAAAATTAATTCCCAAATTAAAGGTAAGAAATGCTCTCTGGATTATCAGGGGAGTTTTAGTATCCCACTCCCCACAGGTAGTGTAAATTTTCTTAAAATGATTCTGGTGTTTTTTCATCACTTTAGGAAGTATATCGTAATATTCTTCAGGATGATAACCCATTTTAAGAGCAGTTTTCAGAGGGGTTTCGTCTCCGGAATGTGCTGAAAGGTGATAAACACTCAGAGGAACTACATATACATTTAAACCTTGTTCACGACAACTTAAACAGTAATCTACACCATATAAGTGCCAGCCAGGACAGGTTTCCTCGTCAAATTCTAGTTTTTGGAAAACTTCCCGAGGGATAATAAAGAGGCATTCATCCACAGTTTCCACTTCTTCTGGTGAGTTAATAGGATTTCCCCACTCCACAGGAGGTACTTCGTGTTTTATTATATTTCGCTGTCTTTCCAAATGGTTTTTACCATTAATGGACATGCCAGCAACTCCAGCCACTCCCAAATGTGGTAATTTATCCAGAATTTTATGAATATCCTCCAGAAAGGAACTGGATTCCAGATCAACGTCCTGGTGAATAAACATCAGATAATCTCCTTTAGCTTTGCGGGCACCATAATTTAAAGCTTCCGCAGACGATTTAAATGTACCATCAGTATTATCAACTAAAATACGTTCATGCTCACAACTTTGTAAGTTTAAAACAGGTAATAAATAGTTCTTTAGACTGTCCCGGTTGTTATATACACATATTACAGAAATCATTTAATCACTTTTAATGTTATTACACTCATTTTGTCAGTTTTAGAGCTTTTATTAATGATTTTTCAAAATCGTCCACACCCTGTTCCCAGGTGTATCTGGCGGCAGTCTGCAATCCATTTGCTCTGAATTTTTCTTGCAATTTTCTATCACTTAGAACATTTATGATGGCCTCGGCCAAGGCCTTGGGATTTTTAGGAGGCACCATGATGGCATTTTCTCCAGAGACAATATAATCACGAACTCCCAGACAATCAGCAGTTACCACCGGTGTTTCACAGGCCATGGCTTCCAGGGGAGGCAGGCCAAAACCTTCGATATGTGATGGAAAGGCGAAAATATCTGAAGAACTGTAAAGCTGGGCCATTTTATCGTCACTAACCCCACTAAAAGTTTTAAATGAGAAATTAAGTTCTTCTTTTTTTAATAATTTTTCCAGAACTTCCTTTTTTCCCACGGCAATTAAATTAATGTCCCCATAATCCCTTGCTACCATATTCAGGGCATCAATAAGGTCCTGGTCCCCTTTATAGGACAATCCTCTAAATATACCCATTATATTAGGCCTGGTGATTTCATGGTCCCATTTTTTGTTTTTATTTTCCTGATTGCTAACATCCGGGCTAGAAAATATGTTTTCCCGGGGATAAAATATTTCATGATCAATTCCATCAGCAATAACCTCAGAATCCTTATTATAATTTTCTTTTATCCAGTCTTTTAACCATCCAGAAATAGTGATAATATTAAATGGTAAATAAAGACTTTCATGAAACATTTTAGTAAAATAAGGCCCTCTTTCCCGGGCTAAGTGGTCAAAGTCCTGACAGAGATAAACTGGAACTCCTTTACCACTGCGATAAACAGCAAAAGTTGTGGGGAACCATGTGGCAACGTTTATATCGCATTCAGGAGTATTTTCCGCCAGTGCTTTAACTAAATCCGGTTCAAATCCCATTTTCAGCTTCTGGGTAAGGGTCAAAATTTCATAATAACGGGCCGGACGCTTTAATAGAATTTTTAAAAGGGGACTTAATATTTTTATGGGCCATGGTGGGTTTACATAATTAAGCTGTGCTTTTAAGGGGAACCAGGAGTGATCTCCACCTAAAGCAGTGATAGTAACCTCATGGCCTCGATCTACCAGACCATTGGCCAGTTCAAATATTACTTTGTATCCTCCGGACATGTTAGTGGACCATAAAGTGAAATTTATATGCATATATATCTCCTTTTATAAAATTAAAATTATCAAATCAAGAAATATTTTTTTATAATCATTTTTTAAATTAATTTTTCCTAAAGATTATTTGAATTTGGATATATTAATTCTATTTATTGTGTAATCATTAATTTCAAATTTTTAATTTAAAACCGTCTTTTAAACCTTTTAAATAACATGAAACTCGCTCTAAATCTTTAAGATGGATTAAGTAGTACCATATGTCCAGCCAGAATACACTGGTGAAGAAATATAACAAGAAAGTGCGATATTCTGCCTTAGATGCATTTTTCTTCATGAAAAAAACCCGGTTACGGCTTAAATAATATAGCTCAAAGCAGGGCTTGCTGGAAGCTCCGTGCTTATGCCATATTATGGATTTTGGTTGATAAATAGACTGATAACCGGCTTTGGTGCCTCTATATGACCAGTCAGTATCTTCCCAGTACATAAAAAACCTTTCATCCAGTAGGCCTATCTCTTTCAATACTTCGTTTTTTACCAGGACGCAGGAACCTCCAATGTAGCCCAGGTTCACAGAATCGTTGTACTGGCCTTTTTCTTTTTCCTGGTAACCTCGCTGAAAGGTTTTGGCTTTTTTAAGGTCGATTCCTCCACCACCGGTTATCTGAATAATTTTTTCAGGATAAGTATGGTAAAAATAGGTTTTAGGACCAACCATTCCCACCTCCGGGTTTTTCTCGGCCATATCCACCAGTGGTTTTAAAAATTCTTTTTCAACCACAGTATCATTATTTAAAAGTAAAATATATTCGCTTTTAATAACGTTCTGAGCAAATTTAATTCCAATATTGTTCCCACCGGCAAAACCGTGATTATCCTCATTCTTTATTAAATAAAGCCGGGAACTAGCAGACTTTTCTGGAGCATAAATTCCCTTTTCCATATCATTTTCCTGGAACTCTTCGATATCAATGGGCTTTACAACAGGCTTTCCTACAATTTTAGATAAATTTTTAGCAATATTTTCCGATTTTAAATGGTAAATATCTAATTTTCCAGAACAATAATCCCTTATTTTTTCTAAAGAATCATCGGTTGAATTATTATCTACCAGAATTACACTGTAGGAGGGATAATCAATTTGATAAACCGATTCTAAACACTCAATAGTGTCTTTCCACCCATTCCAGTTTAATAAAATGATAGATACATGAGGTGTCATTGGTGAACGTCCATAATTCATTATTTCATTAATTCACTTTAAGATTTATTTTTCCCAATAATGCTTTTAATAATACTAATATCCTGTTCATCAATAGCTTTGGTGAGTAAAATACCGGCCACATAAACCACAGCACAGATGACAATCATAATAAACAGGGGAACTTCCAGATAAACTAAAACACCCAGCATTATTAGATTAGGTATTAAAATTCTCCATAAATCACTGAAAATGGTACTTCCCACTGAAAATTCTGTTTTAGAAACTATACGCGTAAATAAAATCATTATAAAGAATTCAGTAAATACAGTGGCGATACTAGCCCCATAAAAACTTAAAAAAGGAATTATGGCCAGATTGATTCCAATATTCACCAGGGCACCGATTCCAGTTATTTTAGTTACTGTCAGTTGTTTGTCTATGGATCCTAAAAGATTGGAAGATAATCCATTTACAAACATGAACACTATGGACCAGATAAGTATTTGCAGTGCAGCCACCGCAGGCAAGTATTCCGTACCATAAATAACCAGAATTATTTCCTGAGCAAGCATAGTAGTTCCCACGGCTATAGGAAGACTTAAAATTAGCATATACTTATAAGAACGGGTATAGGTTAGTTTTAAAGATTCGGAGGAGCCTTTGTAAAATTGGGCCATGGCCGGGAACAGGGCCAGCATGTAAACGTTGTAAAAGGAAAGCATTACAAAGAGCAGTTTATAGGGTGCATTGTAAAGACCTACTGCTGCATCGCCCTGCATGAAAGAAAGCATTACTGAGTCTATCCAGAAATATATGGTGGTGAATACTCCGCTAATTCCAAAAGGGAGTGCCTATAGTAATGCTTTTTTTCCAGAATTTTCTATCAAATTCCAGGGAGGGTCTGGTAAACTTCCAGGAGGTTACTCCCACAGAATAAATTAGAGTAATAATGCTGGCCACCAGGTAGGCCAGACTTATGCTTATAATATCTCCTTGCAGGTAAATGGCCAGTAAAATTCCAAATAAAAGTAGAGAACTGTTTATGATGTTTCCAATGGTTTGGAACTCCATTTTCTGGTGGGCCTGAAATAGAGCATTGAAAAGCCCGGTAAAAGATGTGAAAATCATGTACCCTCCTATAATCATGATTACACTAATGGATTGAGGAGGATATTCTTTAAAAAGTACGGTGATATATAGTAAGCTGACTGTAATCACGGCCAAAAAACATTTAATTAAAGCCACATTACCCAGAAATTTTCTGGTTTTTTCATTGTCTCTGGCTACTTCTCTGGTGGAATAGGTACTTAACCCCAGATCGGCCAGTACACCGAATATTCCGGTAAGGGCCAGTGCTGCTGAAAGAATACCAAATCCTGCGGTCCCTAAATATCTGGCAGTGTAAATGGTCCATACATAAGGCCATAATATTGGTGAATAAAGAGGCAATCATTAATAATGCTGTATTTCTTGCTATCTTTCGTGCTACACTCATTTAAAAACCTTAAACTGTTTATAAAATTTTAATATAATTATTTTTTTAATATTTATTGTATATTGTAAATTTTTATCCAGAATAAATCAAGTAAATTAATATTGTTAGTATAATTAAGATTAAAATTTATATTATTTTAGTAATTAGTTGATAAATCAACAGTAAATTTACAATCTTTTATACATTTACTTTTATTCATTATTAACTTGATGCTTATCAATTAAAATATTATAATGTAGGGAATTATATGTGTTTAATGAATTACTGGAATTAATTCTTGAGTAATCCATATTATTTAATTTAATTTTTTCATTTTAAAATTATTTTAAAATTATTATTGCCTTTAATCTGAAATTTAATTGGATATTATTTTACAAATTAACTAATCATATCAATTTAAGCATAATATTTATATTCTGGATTTCACTTAATTTTATTATAGGTTTTAAAAAATAAAACAGCTTTTATTTTGTTGTATTTGATTTAAGATAATTGGTTAATCTTTAATTCATGTTTATCAAAGAATTATTAATAATTGGAAAGGTGTTTCAATGAAGATAACGGTAATCGGAGCAGGTTATGTTGGGTTGATAACTGCCACATGTTTTGCTGATTTAGGAAATGAAGTTTTATGTATGGAAAAAATTGAATCTAACGTTCATAAACTTCAGAAAGGCATATCTCATATCTATGAACAGGGTCTTACAGAAATTCTTCAAAAAAATCTGGAAGAAGGTAGAATTAGATTCACTACAGACATGGAAGAAGCAGTAAAATTCTCAGAAATAATATTTATTTGTGTAGGAACTCCTCAAAGTGACGATGGTAAGGCAGACCTATCCCAGGTAGAGGATGTCTCTCGACAGATAGCCCGGTACCTTAATGGTTACAAGCTAATAGTGGAAAAGTCCACTGTACCGGTAAACACTCACCAATGGGTTAAAAAAACTATTGAAAGATATGCTTGTGAGGAATCTGAATTTGATGTTGCATCAAACCCTGAATTCTTAAGAGAAGGTGTAGCCATTCATGATTTTATGAACCCTGATCGTATTGTTGTGGGTGTTGAAAGTGAAAAGGCCCGGGCAATTTTTGAAGAATTATACCAGCCATTTACCAATGAAGGACATCCGCTCTTAATTACCAATCCAGCAGCAGCTGAGCTTATAAAACACGCTTCAAACTCTTTTTTGGCCATGAAAATATCATATATTAATATGATTTCCGCTTTATGTGAAAAAGTGGGGGTGGACGTTAATATGGTGGCCCAGGGAATAGGCTTAGATAACCGGGTTGGAGAAAAATTCCTCAATGCTGGAATTGGCTATGGAGGTTCATGTTTTCCTAAGGACGTACAGGCATTTATTAAGATTGCTGAAGACAATGGTCTAGAATTTGGACTCTTGAAAGAAACAGAGAAGATCAATGCCTTCCAAAGGAGAGCATTTCTGGATAAAATAGAAGACATTATGTGGATTAACAAAGATAAAAATATTGCGGTATGGGGATTGGCATTTAAACCTGACACCGATGATATTAGGGAAGCACCAGCTATTGATGTAGTACGGGAACTTGAAGCCAATGGTGCTAATTTATCTCTCTATGATCGAGAGGCCATACCTAATTTTAAAAACATTTTTCCAGAATCAAAAAGAGTCAAATACTTTGAAGACAAATACGATGCTTTAAAAGATGCTGATGCTCTTTTAATAATCACAGAATGGAATGAATTCAAAGAAGCTGATCTGGAAAAGGTTAAAAATTTAATGAGACTACCTATAATAATCGATGGTAGAAATATCTTTGAGCCGTCGGACATGAAAGAATTTGAATATTACAGCATGGGACGATAAATTTCATAGTAAAAGTTTAAGGAAATTGAAATCTGGAGAATTTGTATTGAACCATCAAAATAGATAACCATCAAAATTACAGGATAAAAATCAAAATAGCATAAAAATGGGCCATCAATGGGCCAATAGGATTATTTTGGATCTAATTATTCTAAAATTCTATCATTCTACAAATTCTATCTCATTAATAATTATTCTTATTATAATTATTTAAATATTTAAAAACATTTAATGGCTTATTTAAGTTTTAGGGGAAATTTAATGGAAAAAAAAGGCATAGTATTAATTACCGGGGCGGCAGGGTTTATTGGTAGTCATCTGGTTGATAAATTTCTAAATGAAGGATATGAAGTTGTTGGTGTTGATAATTATCTTACTGGAAACCCCCAGAATCTTTCCCATTTAGAATCAAGTAATTCTTTTAACTTTATTGAAGCAGATGTTTCATTAAAAAAAGAAATTAGGAAAATAGAATTATTTGCCCAGGAACAAAATATAAAATTCGATGCTGTGCTCCATTTTGCCTGTCCAGCCAGTCCA
Organism: uncultured Methanobacteriaceae archaeon; assembly: GCA_963774795.1. Taxonomy (GTDB): domain Archaea; phylum Methanobacteriota; class Methanobacteria; order Methanobacteriales; family Methanobacteriaceae; genus UBA349. The sequence goes on along the minus strand of CAVZGI010000002.1, from coordinate 135,359 downwards.
GTTGACTATCTGAAATTTCCACTGGAAACCATGAAGGTTGATTCTTATGGAACATTCAATACTCTGGAAATGGCCCATAATATGAGTGCTATTTATGTTATGGCCTCCACCTCAGAAGTTTACGGTGATCCTGAAATTCACCCCCAGGTGGAAAGCTACTGGGGTAATGTAAATCCCAATGGACCCCGATCAGTTTATGATGAAGCAAAAAGATTCTCTGAAGCTGCAGTGATGGCCTATAACAGAGAATTTGGCCTGGATAGTAGAATTTTGAGAATATTCAACACCTACGGCCCTAGGATGAAAATAAATGATGGTAGAGTTGTTCCCAACTTTATTTATCAGGTTATAAAAGGGGAAGATATAACGGTGTATGGTGATGGTTCTCAAAGCCGTAGTTTTTGTTTCATAGATGACTTAGTCGAAGGTATATTTAGATTTTCCACTTATAAAGGACTCTCCGGTGAAATAATGAATTTAGGTAATCCTGATGAGTATAAAATAATTGATTTTGCTCAGATTATTTTGGAAAAGATGGATGGGAATTCAAAAATTTCATTTGAACCACTACCGGCAGATGATCCTCGTCAACGAAGGCCTGATGTGTCTAAGGCCTATAAGTTAATTAACTGGGAAGCAAAAACATCTCTGGATTCTGGTCTGGAAAAAACCATTGAATTTTTTAAGAATGTTATTAATAGTCCTTAAAAACATTATATCCTTAAAATATTATAATTAAATACTTTAATTTTATTAGAAAATTATTCATTGATTTAAATTATTATTATATTCATAAATTAATTCAGTTATCATTAAATAATAAATATTTAAATTACATGATAATTATATTCACATAAGGTGATATGGTTGACGGATTATGATTTAACAGTTGCTTACAGAATTTACCCTGGAGTATCTAAAATACCTCCAGTTTTCAGTGATAATAAACTTAAACTTTCTGAATTTTGTTTAAAATCTTTTAAAGATTCTTTAGGAGATTTGAAAGTTAAAATGATTGTATTATTGGATAACTGTCCTCCTGAATATAATAAGTTATTTGAAAAATATTTTGCCCCTGAAGACCTGCATTTAATTCAATTAGAGGGTATTGGTAACCAGGCAACTTTTAATCTTCAAATTAAGGCCCTTTTAGATCAGAAATATTCTGAAAGAGTCTATTTTGCTGAAGACGATTATTTTTATCTTCCCCATCAATTTAAAGAAATGATCACTTTCATGGATAGTAATGATGACGTGGATTTTGTTTCGGCCTATGATCATCTGGATTATTATAATCATCCCTTACATCAACATAATTATGAAACACGATCCACCGATACTCGTAAGTGGAGAACAGCAAATTCTACCTGTTTAACTTTTTTAACCACTAAAAAAACTCTAAGGGATTCTAAAAAAGTTTTAAAAACCTATGTATATGGTAATTATGATTCCAGTATGTGGCTGGCCCTAACCAAGTTTCAACTAAATCCGCTTAATATGAGAAAGTCCACTGAAATGAGAAAAATAATTTTCCGGGCCTGGAAAGATTCCTGGAGGCAAATTATAATGGGTAAACGATTTAAATTATGGACCCCTTTACCATCCATTGCTACCCACATGGAAAACAATTGTATAGCTCCTGGTATTGATTGGAAGGATATAATGGCCAGGGAAGCAATAAAAATAGATCCGGAATGGAATGAAAGTGATTTTAAAGTAATTTTTAAGTCGTTAATGATTTATAAATAAAAAATAAATATTTTTTTTTGAAGTTTGAACTAAATCAATTTTTAATAAAATCAAATTATTCTAATATTTAGAATCAGATGGTATCGGTAACCATGCAATTAGTATTCTAATATTTTAAGAAGTGGTTTGAAACCAATCAATGGTCTCTCTTAATTGTTTTTCAAACTCTTTTTTTGGTTCAAAACCAATATTTTGCAGTCCACTTACTTCTGCCAGGGAATGTTTAATATCTCCGGAACGCGCTTCTAAATATTTAGCATTAATAGGAGACCCTAAAATATTCTTAATCATTGAAAATAGTTCGTTAACACTTAAAGCCGTTCCACAGGCCAGATTAAGAACTCCACTGAATTTTGACTGGCAGGCTTTTATATTGGCATCAACCACGTCACTAACATATATGAAGTCTCTGCTCTGTTCACCGTCACCGTAAATTACTGGTGAATTTCCATTTAATAAAGAATCAATAAATTTAGGAATTACTGCGGCATACTGGGATTCAGGGTCCTGACGAGGCCCAAATACATTGAAATATCTAAAGGAAACAGTTTCTAATCCATAAACCTCGGTAAATACTTTACAATACTGTTCAGCACAGGCCTTAGATACGGCATAGGGTGAAAGTGGATTTATAGCTTCGCTTTCTTTGAGTGGCATATTAGTATTGTCCCCATAAATTGCAGAACTGGAAGCATTGAGCAATTTTTTTACCCCGCAGTCCCGGGCAGCAACTAGTATCTTCAGGGTACCAGTGGCATTTATACGATGAGATTCTTCTGGAAAATCAACACTTAGAGGCACGCTGGCCATGGCTGCCTGGTGAAATACGTAATCTTTGTCCTGGAATATTTCTTTTAAATCTAAATCGTTAATTCCGCCAATTATTATCTCCAGATTTTCGTGTTGGGGATTATTTAAATTTTGGAGTTTTCCTGAGGACTTATCATCAATTATAGTAACTTGATTGTTTTCAACTAATCGGTCCACTAAATGACTTCCAATAAATCCTAAACCACCAGTAACAACTATATTTTTATTTTGCATAGGTTATCATTCCTTAAATAAAATTACTGCATTAATATGTAAATGTTTCATATATATGGTAATGTAATCTGTTTGTATTCGGTATTAGGTATTATATAATTATCAGTTTATTGCCATATACTCCTGAGTTCTTAATAAACTTTTATTTTAAAGCTCTTAATCCTAAATTAACAAATACGCTCCTTATCAAATCATTGTAGTTTAATGAACCACAGCTAATAGTATTATACTACATTAACCCACAAGTGTAACGATCTGTATGGTTTTGTATTATCTGGTAGTTTGTAAAGAATAAATTCCAGTTTTTGTTTACTTCCAGATTGGTCTGGGGTGAATGTAACTGCTTTTTCCCATTTCTGATTATTTTTCAGGGTCAGTTTTTCAGTACTTATAATTTTGTCCTGTAATTTTACCACAACTTCATAATTCACTGTGGAATACTCGTGATTAACCACGCCCATAAATATTTTACCAGACTCGCCCAGGGTAAGATTGGTAGGATAGTCACTGGCCTTTCCATCAGGCCCTAAAATATAAAATTCCGTGAATTTTTCCCCTTCTTTAGGTTTAACTATAATATATGCTGTAGTAGCAATGGCCAATACCAGGGTAAGGATTAATATGATAGAAAGAACTTTTTCCATTTTAGATTCCTTATTAAACGAATTTTTTAAAGAATAGAAGTGGCCTGAAAAATTAGGCTGGAACCTATCCTCCTCGGCAACCTTTCGTCTCTGTATATAAGCGATAATTAACATTATAAGAGTAAAACCAGTTAAGGCAATTACAATAGGGGTTAATTTAATCCCGAATGGGGTATAATTAAGTGCTAATCCAATTAATGGAGATATGGCCAGACTGAGGCCAATACTAAGGGCTAAACGTTCAATAATATTTAGATCATGCTTTTTAGGGAATAAAGCTGAAATTAAAACATATCCTGGTATGAATAGTACGAATAAAAGTCCTAATATTTCTCTAACTGGTGTATCACTAATTATGGGAATGTAAATACTGGCTATTGTCAAAAAGGTAATTACTAAAATTATTAAAAGATCCATAGCCACGGGACTTCTTTTTGGAGTAAAATCAGGTGATTTGGAAGATTTATGTTTGTAATTATCAGAATCTCTTGCTTTAAAATAATCTGAAGATGGAAATGACTTTTCCAGCTCTTCTTCCATATACATGGTCTTTAAAGGCTTTTTATTATTATTATTATTATTATTATTAGATATATTTTTAAACTTAGAATAATCAGTTAAATGTTTATTTTTTTCCTCATATTGTGCTGTTTTTAATTTATTCGCTTTATTCTCTTTATTTATCAGTATATCTTTTTCAGGCTTTATTTCTTTATTTTTTGCCGGAGGAATTTTACTTTCCTTAACTTTTGCAGGAGATTTATCTTCTTTTTGTTTATCCTTTTTAGAGTTGCGGAGGCCTGATAAAATTGTTTTGAAAGATTTTTTATTGGTATTTTTATTATCCTGTTGATTTTCCATCTCTTTTTTCTGAGACATAACTCTATTTCTAGCAGCAGCAGGGGTAAGGACAGGTTTTAAAATAGTATCTGATTTATTATCTATCTCTGATTCGTTTTCATTTTGATGAATTGGGGATGCATTTGATAATTCTTCATTAGAGGCCCTTGATTTTTCAAAAGAGTTTAAATTATTTTTAATTTTTAAGGGCTTTTTGACTTTATTTTCACTAGAATTATAGGGTAAAAATGGATTTTCAGAGGATTCTCTGGTCTGAGAAACTCTTAAAATATCTAATTCATTTTTTTCAGACACTTCAGTTTTTTTAGGGGAATTAATTCCCTTTTTTAATCTTTTATTTTTATTTATTCGTCTTAAATATCCAGTAATACTCATTAAAGCCGATATGACTATTAGAGTGGCTAAGACATATGATGAAGAAATTTGTAGTTTTAAAATGCTGATTAAAATTAACAATCCTATAACCAGAACCAGGCTTATGAAAATACTGGAAATTATTTTTTTAAACAGACTTTTATGGCCAAAATTGATAAATATTCCTGATAAAACAGAGTATCCTGGTATAAAGAAAATCAAAACTACTATAAATGGTATTTTAATCAGACTGGTTTTAAAAACAGGTAAAAATATAAAAATGGCCGATAAAATGGTTAAAGATAAAACTATTAATAAATCCCTAGAAGAATTTCTAACTTTTATTACCTCAAGGTTTTCTGGGATAGATTTATCACTTTTAGATGTTTTTTGTGAGTTAAAAGCCCATTTAGATTTATTGGATTGTGGTTTATTGTTTATACTTTCCTTAGATGATTTATTAGTAGGTGGTCGGGGCATGGAATAGGAGTTAGGTCTGGGATTTCCTGGAGATGATTCTTTAAGTAAATTCGAAGATTTTAAAGAATCTGATTTTTTATTTTTATCATTTATTTGCATTAATTTTGTTTTTTCAGCTTTAGCTGCAATTTGTGCAGTAGTTAATCGCTGATCTGATTCTAATTTTTTTATTTTAGATTTCTTTTTTTTGGAAAAACTAGAAGATGATCTGCTTTTCAAAAATTGAGCCAGGCGATTTATTAATATTAAAAGTAAAACCGGGATTACAGCCAGTTCATAATATATATTGCTAGTATGGTAAGGTGTGTAATTTATTATGATACTCCAGAGTCCTGTAAAAAAAATTCCAAATATGGGGGTAATGATTAATCTATTAAAAAGACTAATATCATTTTTCCTGGAGAAAAAAAGCATGGATAATCCATAACCGGATACAAGGACTAAAGTTATTCCAGCTATAATTTCAATAAATTTCATTTGCATTTGCCAGTTCAAGAGAAACAAGCTAATGGCACCCAGACCCAGCAGTATCAAGTCGTTTTTAGCTGATAATAACTGATTTTCAGGTTTGTTTGAATGTTCCATTTGATGCCTCTTTAGATATATGACAATTTCAAAATACGAATAAATAATTATATTGTGTATAATTTTATGTTATGATGTTATGGTGAATTTTAAGGTATAATACTATTAGAAATTTAAATTTGTTATATTATAATTTAGTATTCTGTAATCATTCTTATGTTATATTTGTAAAATATTATATTATATAGATTATTATTTACTATTTTAACAATATTAATTTTAATTTTTACTTAATTAATTAAGTAGCTTAATTGTACTTAATTATTAATCTGTATTTTTAAGCTAATAATTGAATATAGCTATTGTTATATCCAGATAAGATAAATTTAATTTTTAATTCTTTTTATCCTCTTTATAATCTCTTATTTTTATCATAATTCCTGTTTATTCCTTTGAATTCAGATTATATCTTTTAAAATGAGGATATTCTATATAAATAATTTTTAACGATGTTATATTATTTTTTAATCTTTAATTTTCATTATTAGATGGTTTAATAGTTAAATAATGTTTTAAATGGTAATAATCTATTTTCTATTAATTATTAGAATTAATTAAAACAAATTAGGATTGGATAAAGATTATAATCTCTTAATACTATTTTTAACAGTTAAACGCCAAGTAAAAACATTTATATATGGTGGAGTGATATCCATTTAACATGATTATTCATGCTAATGAAATGTACACATTAATCAGCTACTTGCTGGTGGTGGGTTCGGCCATAGGAGTGGGCCTTTTAATAAAGCTACCTTTACTACCTGAAAGGCCAATGCGGCATTCATGGACGGTAAGTGCCGTATTTCCTACTGCGGTAATTGCTTTAGGTTTACTGGCCATCTTTTTCCAGTTAGGAATAAGAGGTTTCTATCAGGGTATGGATCTCGCTATAATAATTGGTATTTTAACCGCACTTTTTGCTAAATATCTCTTTGAAGATGCCTTCCCTAAACCCCAATCGGAGGAATCAAATGAATGAACTACTGGGAGTTGCTCTGGCAGCTATAATAACCTGGATTAACTTTGTTTTAATTGATACCTGGATGGGACTTCCTGAATCTCCTGGTGTAAAAGGAGCCGATGTAATAGGTCGTGGTGTGAAAAAAAGAGGTGGCGATTTAGCAGGTGGATTTTTCCAGGGAAACATAGTTTGTTCTCCGGATGCTTCAGCCGGTACTCTCTTAGGTGCTGTAGGATGTTATTTAATAGGAATTCCTGAAGGAGGATTTATTGCCGCGCTTCTGGTTTTCGTTGGAAATCGTCTCTGCTCTGATCCAGGATATGCTGGGACCACTGGGGCCTTAAGTATCACCGTTATTATTGCAGCCTGTTCATTTATTGGACTAACACCAGCTATGTTTGTGGTGGGAATGATTATTGCCATAACCACGATTCAGGGTATCAGTCATCCACTGGCATCTCGCTTACTAGGTGCAATTGCCCATAAAATGGGGAGATACACTAAATTAAGCTGATTAATGTTAATTACATTAATCTACTCCATATATTATCTTAAATTCACAAGTTTATCTTAAAATTAATAAATCAAGCTTTATAATAATTATAATATTCAGAATAGATTTTATAAATATTCATTAAAAAAATCAAATTTCTCATACAGGATGATAACTTATGTTAATCGAGATTGTAGGAATAATTGTTGTAATAATGGCCTTAAGGGTATTATTGGCCCAGAATAGGACAGAAAGACTTCTTTATCTTAATGTTATAGGGTTTGGAATGTCTGCCTTAATTGCTTTATATATTCAGACTCCTTTTGGGGCTATCATAGCAATTACTTTCTTTGTAACTTCAACTTTAAGCGCTAATGCCATTGCTTATGCTCTGGGAAGAGTTAAAGAGGAAATAATATACGACGAATAATTTATTCCTTCATTTAATATCATTGAAAATAATAATTAAAATAATACTTAAAATATTTATAATCACTAAAATGGAATGTTTTGTGCCTGGTGAAACTCATGAATCCCCTGGATTTCATAAATCTAACTAATATATCAGCGGTATTAATGCTTATTGGAGCTATTGGAATAGTAGTACTTTCAAAGCCCCTGGACAAAGTTATAATGTTTGCTTTACTCCAAGCAGGTTTTATTGGAACTGTAGTAGCTGCCAAATATCTGGATGTGGCCATGGCAGCATCCATATTTGATACCTATAGCTACTGTCATATTTTTAATGGCCATAATAAAGTTGAATGAAATAAGAGTAAAAAAAAGGTCTTTGGAGGGTGAGGAACTTGATTGAAACACAGATATGGTTCTATACTGGATGTATCCTCCTTGTAGGAGGTAGTATTGCTACCGCCATTGGTCCGGGAGTAAAAGATCCCATTGTAAGGACATTGAATACAGAAATTCCTGCTATTGGTCTTTCTTTAATCTTATTAAGTTACAATCACACTATCGCTCTTTTAACTTACATTGCCGCTTCAGTTATTATCACCATGATTCTTTTAAGAGTTGTAGTGAGAATGGAAGAAATGGGGGCCAAATTATGAAGGATATAGGTCAATTATGGAATGAACTGGCTAATCCTAAAAGAATCCCCCGATTATTTTCAGTTACCTTAGGATTGTTACTGATTTTAGGATTTTTAGTTCCCATGGGTCTAAATGACCATCAAATTTATCCCCGACCTCTACCTCAAGAGCAAATAAATGAACAAGATCCACTGGCTCCTTATGACCGAGGAGGAGTTCCTTTAATTGAACCAGGAATTGTTAAAGCTCAGTATCCTGAAAATTCCAAAGAACTAGGTAAAATTACAGGTTATTTATCACCTATTGCCATAGGAGTGAAGAATACTACTCGTTACTATGGTACTTCTATTTATTCCTCTCCTGGAGGATTAATTGATGAAATACTATACTACACCCGTGGTTTTGACACTATATTAGAGTCCACTATTTTAATGATGGCCTTTGTGGTGGCTTCCTGGGTGGCTCTGAACTTTACCATGAGAAGGAGGAAAGACGAATGATAGTTCCTGCAGTTGTTCCTGAATTTACAGTTTCTTTGTTCCTTCCAGCTCTTTACGCCGGTTTAATAACGGGATTTATAGGGCTTTTAGCCATATCTTTCCAGAAAAACGATCTTAGTGCCTTAATCCTTACGGATATTGTTGGCCTGGCCATGCTGGTTATTGTAGCTTCAGTGGGGACGGACCTGGCAGAAGCTCTTATATTACCTGGTCTGGTAGTGGAACTGGCTGAGATAATGGCCATTTCTGAGATATTAATGAGCAGAGAGATGAGAAAAACTGGTAAAAGTGTTCCCTTAATTCCACTTCCCTTTACCTTTGATATGGAAATAATGAAGACTGCCCCTAATTTCATAGCTATTATATTGATTGCCTATGGTGTTTTCTTAAGTGGATTTACTGGAGGGGCTATTGCTGGTGGTGGAATTTTGTTCTATGTCATATCTAGAAAATCAAGAGGCCTTCCGGTTACTATCTGGGAGGGTATTGCTGGTATTTCTGGTATAGCCTGGGCTATATGGTTGGCTGGATTCTTAATATTCTTTGTGGCTCCACAATACTGGCTCTTAGGTTTATTCATGTCGGCCTTTGGTATACTTATAAAAGTGGCCTCAAAAATGGGTTTAATTGGTGTAATGGCCCGGGAAGAATTTAAAAGAAAATAATATTTAAAAAATAATTTAATAATAAATTTTATAGATTAAAAACGAAAAGAGGAGTAACAGATGGATATAGCAACATTAGGCGGGCAAATACTGGGTCAAATACCTCTGGGTGATATTGTACTTTACCTTACTCCTTTCAACCTGTTCATGTTTGCCGGTGCCCTTATATTTACCACTTTAATTGCCATTAGCCGAACTGAAACTCAAGTTGAAGCAGATTTCGGTACACTTAAAGACAATAAGGTAGAAGTGGGTCTTGAAGAATTCAAAATCAGAAGATTCCTGGCTATTGTATGTGGTCTGGCCACGGCTGGAGCCATGATAACTGGAGATCTTTTTAACTTTACGCTTTTTGTGGCCCTGATTGGAATAGTTAACATAGGTATTGTTTCTGCCGTTAAACAGGTAGATGTTCTAAATGCTGCTTTCCAATATGGACTGGTGGCCATGATTGCATCAATGCCTTTATTTGGAGGGGCTGCTTTGATATTAGGCAGCTACTGGGACTTTAAGTTTGTTTACAGCTTTCCCAGGTAGCCACCACTCCTATGATGTATTTCGCATCATTACTTTTATTAATGGGAATCATTGGTGAAACTGGTGTGGCTCCATTTTATGCTACTAAAGCTGAGATGTTCCGAACTCCAGGATCTCCCTTTATTCTTATAATTCACTTGAGCTCCCTATTGATAATCATTAGGGCGATTGAAATCTTATTAATCATAAATAAACCATTTTAAGTTAACTTTCAAAATAAATCAATAATAAATCAATAGTAATATCATATAATATCATGATTAAAGATACGTGGTTTAGGGTAAGGTGATAAAATGAAAAAATTAGAATTAGCAAGCTATTTCATGTTTGCAATTTCAGTTATAGGTATAGTTTATGCCCTGATCTTTAATCCAGCTAGCTGGATAGTTTATGGAATATCTATAGTCTTAATACCAGTATTTCTACTATCTCTGGGCCTGCTTACCATGGCCAAGAGTACAAAAGAGGAGGAAGATGAGAGAACCAATGAACCATTTATTGGATATTAAACAATTAAACTTTAGTTTAAACGATAATATCTACCCCTATTTACAAAAAATTAGCAAATAATGGTTAAATCTCTCAACTCTACGGTGATGAAATGAATCTAATGGCAAACATCCTGTTAAATGTTCTTATTGCTTTTCTGGTAGGAAGTATCCTGTTTGGATTGCAAAGGAAGATTATGGCCCGGATACAAATGAGGCCGGGACCTCCTATTATTCAGCATCTTCTACACACATTTAAATTTTACATTAAAGAATCATCCTTCCCTCAAACAGCAGCAATGCCTTTTTATGTGGCTATAGCCAGTACACTTTGTGCTATATGGGTCACAGCGGTTATTGTAGGGCCGGTTACAGGAGGATCAATCCTATTAATCTTTGGTATCTATGCCATGCACAAAATCGTGGAACACAATGCCGGTTCCTCCTCAGGTTCTCCCTATGGAAAGCTGAGTTGTGTTAGGGCCGTATTTTCTGCGGCAGCAGAGGTTCCTCTTTTTGCAGTGCTGGTAATTATCTACCTGCAAACTGGAACTATGATTATAAGTGACATTATTAATTATCAGGCTATAAATGGTCCTTTATTATTTACCATTCCTTTAGCAGCACTGATGTTCTTTGTCCTCATCCTTTCCAAGGCACCTTACTCTCCCTTTGCCATTACTAAGGGAAAAGACATTATTTCTGGTTACGAAACCGAGCACTTTGGTGTGTTACGTGGTTACCTAATGATTTCTGAATCAATTGCATGGTACATGCTTTTATGGGTGTTTTTAACTGTTTTCATAGGTCCCCTAAGTATATTGGGTTATCTGGTGGGAATGGTTATAATTACGGCAATTGTAGCATTTATTAACGCGGTAACTCCAATATTAAATCCTAATCACTCGGTAATGATGCAAGTAACCTTTGCATTTATTGGAATCGCCGGTTCCATTTTACTGATGATTGCGTTTTAACTAAAATAACTACAACTAATCTAGTACAACTAATCTAGTTATTTAAATTATCTAAAACAAAAAATAAGGTAAAATAAATAATTAAAATTTAAAATAATCTTAAATTAAAATCTTAAATTAACTAAATAGTATAGACTGAGTTTATATTAATTAAATAATCTTCATCTGGAAGGAGAATTAGAAATGGCAGAAGAAAAAGACTTAATATTCCTTACAGCTTTAGTAGCTGCTGGAGTAATATTGGCCAGTGGATTGGCAGCTTTCCTGCAGTGGATGGTGGTAATTCCAGTTACTTTAGTGGCTATTTTATTTACCGGACTTCTACTAAGGCAACACAGTGACAAAGTGGTTCATTTTTCAGAAAATTTAGAAAAATGGGCTTTTATAGCCGCTTTATTGTTCTTTATAGTGGCATTCATAGTTCTCTACAAACCAGCCTAATGGTGATAAAGTGACCGAGTTTCTCTACCTTATATATTTAATATCATTTGTTATAGGATCCATTGTAGGACTTCTATTGAGTTACAAAAAGTATTCAGCACCTTTTGTAACCGAAAAAATTGATAGCATTGCATTAGTTGTATCTATTATTGGATGGTTAATTCTTTTAAATAACCAGCTTATAGTTTTAATTCAACCATATGTATCAATTACCATAGGATTGTTCATGGTGGCCATGGTTTTAGGAATGAGGCCTGGATACGGTCGTTATGAGACAGTTATAGGATTTTTAATCTCTGGAACTGTCTGGTTACTTACCACTACATTTTTATAAATCCAATATCTCAATTTAAAATTCAGTGGAATCATAATAAAAATGACTTAAATAAAAAATGATTAAAAATTTAATTTGATAACTAATTTGATAACCTTAAAAACTAAAAGGTGTTGTAAAATGGATGAAGAGCAAGCACTTCTGGAATTAATGAAAACCAGAATCATTAGAAGTTACCGGTGGAGAGAAGACATCGTAAAACCTTTATCTGAGGAATTAGAGATTGATTTGGATCTTTTTGAGAATATTCTTATTAATAAGTTGGACATGTCTAGTCTAGAAGCGCTACATCCTCGTTTTGAATCAGCACGTCCAAGATGTATACAAGAAAGAATTCACGCTGATTTACGACTCTGCTGGCTGGAAGACGTTATGGAAATCGTTTCTCCAGAACAATCTGTAGCTATTAAAACCAAGATATCTAAAGAAGTTATTAATGGTAAAGACTATGATGAAGCCCTGGAAGATGGCAAACAAGAACTTCTGAAAATTTTAAGAGAGTAGTTTAACAATTCAGAGTAGTTTCAACAAATAATTTATATTAAGATTTTGAGGATGGAATAAATCAATTTAAGATCATCAAAATATCTTAAAAATTATGATTACAAACTATCAAATAACAGAATTACTAATCCCAAATATATAACACAATAATATACATTATCTATCACTGAAAATTTTTATCTAATTCAATTAAAAAAAATCCTGGAAATAAAATATAAAATTTTATAATTAACTAATGAGGGAATTAAGAGGTAAAGAAATGTTAGATGCTCTTAAAGACATTGTAAGAAAGAGTTCAATTCACGTGTGTCTGGTGAATTCTGGAGGATGTAATGGCTGTGATATTGAAGTTGTTGCCTTATTATCTCCACGATACGACCTGGAACAGTATGGTATTTACGTTCACAACAATCCCCGGGAGGCGGATGTAATCCTGGTTACTGGAGCTGTCACTGAACAGTGGAAAGAAAATCTAAGGCGGATTTATACCAAAGCCCCTGAACCTAAAGTTGTGGTGGCCCTTGGAAACTGCCCTATATCTGGAGATGTATTTAATCAGGAGGGCAGCAGTGTAAATGCTCCGGTTTCTGATTTTATTCCTGTGGATGCTGAAGTATCTGGATGCCCACCTCGACCATCAGAAATATTAGAAGCGATACTGGCTGTGGCACCAGGTGCCATAGCTGCTAAAGGGAGGAAAAAAGAATGATTCTACCTATAGGTCCTATTCACCCTGGATTAAAGGAACCTCTACGTTTAAAACTTAAAACTCAAGGAGAAAGAGTTATAGGTGCTGAAATCGATTATGGTTATGTTCATAGGGGAATTGAACGTATAATGGTTGGTAAAACCTGGCAAAAGGCCATTTACCTTGCAGAAAGGGTATGTGGAATTTGTTCTTATATCCACACTCAAACCTTTGCCGAAACTTTTGAAAAAATCTCTGGTGAACGAGTCCCCCTCAGGGCCCAGTATTTGAGGGTACTTACCAATGAACTGGACCGAATACAGAGCCACTTACTGGCTAATTCCACTTATTTCAAGGCATTAGAACATGAAACTCTTTTCATGTACATGCTGGCTATGAGAGAGCCTGTAATGGATGCTATAGAGCTTTTAACGGGTAATAGAGTAAATATGGGCTGGAATGTTGTTGGTGGAGTTCGTATGGATGCTAAAGATGTTCACCTCCAACAAATCATGGAAAAAATGGACAAACTGGAAGCTGGATACCACAAGTACGTGGAAATGTATGAGCAAGGTCCGCTGGTGGGGCTGCGGTCTAAAAAAGTAGGTCGTATGACCAGAGAAGAAGCTATTAAAGCCCGTGCGGTTGGGCCAATAGGCAGGGCTTCTGGATTAAAGCACGACCTCCGGGAAGATCATCATACCTACCAGGACCATTTGGACTTCAAGGTCATCTGGAGAAAAGAGGGAGATAACTTCGCCCGTAATATGAATCGTTTTGATGAGATTACTCAATCTATTAGTCTTATTAGGCAGGTTATTGAGAATATACCTGAAGGTGACATCCGTACAAAAGTTGATATTGGTGCAGGATACGGTGAATGGAGAAATGAAGCTCCTAGAGGCGAAGTAACCTATATGATTGAAACTAATGGTAATTTAATTAATAATGCTTCCATTAGAACCCCCAGTATAATGAATATTGATTCTTGTGCTAAGTACATGCTAAATGATGTGGCTACTGTGGCCGATGCTGTAGCCACCTATGCCAGTGTTGATCCATGTATTGCCTGTGCTGAGCGGGTGGTTATTGTGGATGAAAATGGAGGAGAAAAACATTTTCAAGGAATATTCGATATTAAATGATATTTGAATATTTTAAAAATTTTCCATATCCTTAATCAATCTCCTTATGAATCATTTAATGTGAATCATAAATCAAGATTCTTAAAATTAATAAATCAGAAAAAAATGAATTCAATTTACAATGTGATGGTGTCCTATGTCTTCTGTAATATGGTACATGTATGAGTTTGCTCGAAAATCATGGGCAGAAAAATTTGCTGGAGCAAAATCTGAACACGAAATCGTGGAAAAACCAGATCGGTTTAGAGACTTTCCAGAAGTTTTTAAAGAATACTGCATTGGCTGTGGGGCCTGCACGGCTGCTTGCCCTGCCCCGGGAGCAATTAAACTAATCCGGGACGAGGATACCGCTGATCACGACGGCCTTACTTACCCAGTAATAGGTGTAGGAGCATGTATTCGCTGTGGGTTCTGTGCTGAAGTATGTCCGACTGACCCTAAAACCCTGCAATGTGGTGAAAATCATCTTATTCGAGAAGAATTTACTATTCTTCCAGTAGAAAAGATGTTTGTAATTGATGATTATCTTTGTATCAGATGTAAAAAGTGTCTGAAATCCTGTCCAATAGATGCTATTAAGGAAGAAGATAATAAAATCGTGGTAGACCAGACCAAATGTATTGGTTGTGGGGACTGTTTAGACTCTTGCCCGGTTAAAGGTGCTTTAAAAGGCATTTATATTTCTAATATAGAAGAACAAAAACAAATTATCAATCTTATTGTGCAAGCACTGGAAAAAGCCATAGAAGACCGTCAGGAAGATCTAAAACATTTACCATCAGATAAAATATTTAAAATGGAATATCCACTGGCTCAATTAAAGGAAAAAGCCCTTAATATAATTCCCAAAGAAGAAATGGTCATGGACTTAATGGAAAAAATCACTGATCGTCTGAAAATGAGGATTATAACCTGGGACGAAGAAAAATGTACCCAGTGTCGTCTGTGTGTAAGCGAATGTCCTTCTGGTGCAATTACTTACAGTAAAGAGGCAGGAGTTATTAGAGATCCAGAAAAATGCTTAAGATGCAGTACCTGTTACCAAACATGCCCATTTGGTGTAGCTGGTTATTACCTGGCTAAATTCCTCATTGATAAAAATTCTGATGGTGAAGAAGTAATTTTAATAACACTAAAACCTTCACACTTACCAGTGGTGGAATAAAATAAAGCTATTGGGATGATTTAGACATCTATTTAGACATCTAAGAACTTAATAAACCATCTAATGCAATATAATCTAATACGCATATGATCTAAATACAATCATAAATTATTAAAATAAATATCATTTAATTCACTAAATAACGAATTAAAGCCTCTTTAGGAGTTGATTAGTATTCCCGTCACAACAAAAAAAGTCTTCAAGCCCCTCCGGGAAGTTGAAGTGGACTATGAAATTGACCGCAGCAAGTGCGAACAGTGTAAAGATCGTCCTTGTTTAAAATCATGTCCAGTTGATGCTGTTCATGAGATACCTCCAGATAAACATATTGAAATAGATGATAAATGTTTTGGATGTGTTTTATGTAGAGAAGCATGTCCTTATGATGCTATTCGAATGAGAACCATCCTTTCAGAACCAATTAGAGAAAATGTTCCCAACATTAACCCTAAACTTTGTCGAAGATGTGGGGCTTGTGTTGGTGCCTGTAAAACAGGAGCAATACAACTGGTTGCATCTGGAAACGAGGAAGCACACAGTGAAATTGATGAAGATAAGTGTGTAAGGTGTGGATACTGTTCCCGGGTTTGTCCTACTGAGGCCATTAAATATGGTAAGATACTACCACGATCTGTAGTTGGTGGAAAGGCCATTGTAGTTAATCAAAAGGATTGTATTGGTTGCATGACCTGTACCCGGGTTTGCCCTTCTAAAGGTGCTATTAACGTGGGAAAAATAAGTAAATTACCTTACATCGACCCATCTTACTGTGCCCGGTGTGAGGAATGTCTGGAAGTATGTCCTTCCACGGCCATAAAATATTCTTCACGAAAAAGGGCTTATGAACAATTTTCTAAAATTAAGACCATGGAGATAGTTTCAGAACTTCTGGAAAAAGAATCTGAAAAACTGGCCAAAGATGCAGGTAAGATTCACAATGTTCTTAATAAGGTTTTAAGAGATGTTAGTTATCAGAATGAAGAAGTTGAGTTTTCAATTGATGTAACGTCTATTATACGAGAAAAAATAGAGAATTTTGTAGATTCTGACCTGGAAATGGGAGATATAAAAGAAATTATTGAATTTACTTCTCCTAAAAGACAAATAACAGTCATTGATGAAAATTGCATAGGATGTGGGGAATGCATAACCCAGTGTCCTGTAAATTGTATTGAACTGGAAATGCCTTCTCCAATCCACATTAGTTCTGAATGTGTTTACTGTGGTAAATGCAGCCAAACCTGTCCGGTGGATGCTATAGAATTAAAAGAAGAATATTTTGAAGTTGTGGATGATCAAATTCTTCTCAAAAGAGATAGAATTAAGGGCCTCAGAAATGGGGAAGTTAAGGTTGACGATTCAATTTGTCAGGCCTGTGGGGTCTGTGTCAATAAGTGTCCAGTAGATGCCTTAACACTGGAAAATGATCAAATTTCTGTTGATTCAGAAAAATGCATTGTATGTGGTGAATGTCAAGCCATATGTCCAGTAAATTCAATAAAAATTCAATTAAACGAGTAGATATTTTGTTAGATGTTGATTAATTGACTTGTCACCTGATTAATGATGTTTTAGAGGAATATCATTCAGGGGAATATTATTCTATATTTGATATTAATATTTGATATTAATCAATTCATCTAACTTTTTTTTATAAGGAGGAACATTTTGCCAAAAAAAATTTTCATTACTGATTGTGAAGGGCCTTTATCAATTAATGACAATGCATTTGAACTGGCTGGCCATTTTATTCCACAAGGAGAGAATTTTTTCTCAAAAGTAAGTAAATACGATGATATACTGGTTGACGAAATTAAAAGGCCGGGTTACAATGCTGGTGACACCCTTAAATTAGTTATTCCTTTTTTAATTGCTTATGGTGTTAATAACCAAAAAATTATTGACTATTCCCGGGAAAATGTGTCCCTGATTGCAGGTGCTAAAGAAACCCTATCTATGGTTAAATCTATGATGCCTTCATTCATAGTAAGCACCAGTTATGGGCAATATATTAATGCTTTGTGTAATTTAACAGGATTCCCCTTTGAAAACACATATTTTACCCAAGCTGACCTGGATAAACATCCCATATCTCCTGAAGAAAAAGAAAGAATAATGGAAATAAAGGATATTATCCTTGACGGCGCTGATTTTAATACAATGGATAGCCTCTTTTTTGAAGAAATTCCTCAAATGGAAATAGGGAAAATACTTTCTGAGGTAAAAACTGTAGGTGGTGAGGGGAAGAAACTGGCAGTCGAGGATATTTTAGAGCGAAATAATGCTTCACCCAGCAGTGTAATGTACGTTGGTGATAGCATTACTGATGTTGAGCCATTAAAATTCGTTAAAGAAAATAAAGGGGTTTCAGTTTCATTTAATGGTAATGAATTTGCTTTAAATGCTGCAGAAATCGCCGTAATTTCTCCCCATACTATAACTACTTCTATACTTGCTGATCTTCATTCTAAATTTAACAGTGATTATGTTAAACAATTCGTGGATGGATATTCTATAGATCCTGAAAGAGCATTAGGAAACTTTAGAGTTAGTTTTGGACTCCTTGAAGAATTTAAAAAAGTTTTTGGATCCGAAGATGTGGATTTACCAGTAATGGAATTGATTAATGACGAAAATAGGGAAGAACTCACTAAAAAGAGTATGAAATGCCGTAAAAAAGTTAGGGGAGAATCTATTGGGGGACTGGGATAGTGGAAATCAATGGTATTGAAATTGAAGATACATACTGTGAGATATTTGACGGAACTTGTGTTAGAGCTCTCATAACTGCAGATAACCAGCAAATAGTTGAAAGAGCCGCTTACGATTCCACTTCTACTCCGGGTGCAGTGATTGGAAGAGTGGAGGGTGGTGTGGAATCATTTATAGATTCATCTAAAACTCCCGATGGAAGGAGGGGGGCTATAGTCCAATACTGGTTTGGACTGGATGATCTGGAAAAATTTGAAGTGGAACTTTCCTATAGAATTCGCCAGGATATTCTGGTAAAACCATTTACTTCCCTTTTTGATGCCACTCCTGAGGCCGATGGATATATAGGAATGATGAAGCAAGTAGGCCATTGTGGTGACGGTTACGAATGGGAAGAAAAATTATACGGCCGTGAAATGATTATAGTACCTATTGCCATACCTGATTTTAAGATTGAAAAAAGATTGGGATATAAAAAGGGATTTATGGGTGCTAATTTCTGGTATATGTGTCAGACCAGGGAAGCAGTGATTGAAGCTGGTCAAAAAGCCCTGGAGGCCATAAATAAAGTTGAAGGAGTTATCGCTCCCTTTGATATTTGTTCTGCAGCTTCTAAACCAGAAACTAATTATCCCTGGATAGGTCCCACAACCAACCATCCTTATTGCCCTTCACTGAAACCTAAACTTAAAGAAGAGTCATTAGTCCCTGAAAATGCTAATTTCATACCAGAGATAGTAATCAATGGCCTGAACATGCAAAGTGTGGAAAAAGCCATGCAAGTGGGAATTGAAGCCGCCTGTGAGGTAGACGGTGTTACTGGAATTTCAGCGGGTAATTATGGGGGTAAATTAGGTAAATATAAACTCCATTTAAAAGATATTTTTTAAATTTAATGCTGATATGTCTATAATATCATTTAATAAAATAATAATAATAATAATAATAATTACATGAGTAATAGAATTGAAAAAAGATAGTATTTCTGGTAAAATGATAAAAAACTCTAAATTTGATTTAATTGGTTTTGGAGCCCTTAATATGGACCAGCTCCATCAGGTGGATAAAATCGCAGGACCTGATGAAGAAAGCTTTATCAGGGGATTTACTGAAGTATGTGGTGGATCTGCTGCTAATACTATAATTGGAGCTTCTAAATTGGGCCTTAAAACTGGTTTTATAGGTAAAGTTGCCCGGGACCACGAAGGTGACTTGCTTTATCAAAATTTAATCCGGGAAGGTGTGGATGTTGAGGGTCTAATTGTTTCGCCTGAGGGTAGAAGTGGCCGAGTGATGGGATTTGTTGATAAAAATGGAGATAGAGCACTCTATGTTGAACCAGGGATTAATGATGAGATAACTATTGATCAAATTGATGTTTCTTATGTCACTAAAACTAAAATTATCCACCTAACTTCTTTTGTTGGTGACTCATTTAATGCTCAGGAAGATTTAATGGAATTTCTTCCAGATAATGTCCTGGTAAGTTTTGATCCCGGTCGCATATATGCTAAAAAAAGAATTGAGGGTCTTAAAAAGATTTTAAACCGAACTGATATTTTGTTAATCAATGAAGCAGAACTGCAAATAATGTTGGGAAATGAAAATCATTCTGTTAAAACTAAATCTAAACGATAATTCTCCCAATAAATCAACCAATCCCCCTGATTTTTCAAACTTAATTAAATCTTTAAAAGTTTTTGTAGATATGGGTATTGATACAGTGGTTGTTAAAATGGGTAGTAAAGGTTCATTTGCTTATAATGGGTCTGAAAACGTTCATGTGCCCTGTTTTGACGTAAAATGTGTTGATACTACTGGTGCGGGCGATTCTTTTAATGCAGGATTTTTATATGGTAAAATCAATGGATTTTCTCTGGAAAAATCCTGTGAATTTGGTAATTTTGTGGCCTCCAAATGTGTGGAATCTATGGGAGCCACCACGGGTTTCCCATCAGTTTCGGATATTTCACTGGAAAAATATGAAAAGAATTAATAAGTTTAAGTTATGCATATTTATTTAAACTATCTCAATTTCAAATATCATTAAAAATTATCACTAATAATCAAATATAAAAAATATCATTGAATTTAATGAGAATACAAAAATAAGTTAAAACAATTATTACCTCCCGAGGTTTAAATATGGATATAAGTTTTAAAAAGAAGATCGGAGACCTGCAAAAAGAGGTCGCCTTAAAATCAACTGATTTAGAGGAAATCGTTGAAGATTTTGAGGTTGAAATAGAGGAATGTGCTGTTTCTGATAAATTTATTAACATTTCTCCCAGATGTGTCAGATGTAATCTGTGTGCTCAAGAATGTCCTGTTGATGCAATTGAAAGTGCTAATGCCATAAAACCTGCTAAAATTCTTAATAATTGTGTTAAATGTGAAATTTGCGCTCAAACATGTCCAGTCCGTTGTATAAATGTTTTGAAAAGTACCGCCACAGTTGATGACCAGATTGAATATCGTCTGGAAAGTATTAAGGTTCCCCACCGAATTATTCGGATGAAAAACATTGAAGTATCACCAGAAAAGTGTACTTCCTGTGGGACTTGTGCTAAATTATGCCCTACCAGGGCCATAGTGGTTGAAAATGGATCAACTGCCCAAATAAACAAGGAAATGTGTGTGGGTTGTGGTTCTTGTTCAAGCGTCTGTCCAAATGAGGCCATCACTCTGGAAAGGGAGATGGGCCCAGTAATTGAAACCAAAGAATTACTTATTGATCAGGATACCTGTGTGGAATGTTTGATTTGCGAAGAAAATTGCCCTACCAGTGCTATAAAATTGGAAGACGGCGAAATTGTTCTTGATAAAGATAAATGTATATTATGTGATGTTTGCTCGACAAAATGTCCTGTTAACGCATTAAAACTGGAGAGGTTGGCCAATGAAAGTTAAGGAGATTATGGACAAGGAATTTATTAGTGTATCCGCAGATCAGGGTTTGGTAGAAGTTTCTCTTAAAATGGAGAAATTCAAAAAATTCACCACTCCGGTGGTAGACAGTGATAAAAGATTGGTAGGTTGGATTACCTCATTAGATGTAACTAGAGGTCTAAGGGAAAATTTAAAATCGGTTTCTGATATTATGCACTCTAAAGATGCTATTGTGCACGTGCATGAAAATGATCCCGCCCGTCTAGCGGTTCTGGAAACTTCTCACCATAAATTGGTTAGTATTCCTGTTCTTGATGATAATGATGTGGTGGTGGGTGTATTAAGGTCCTTTGATATTGTGGAAACCCTTTCCCAGCTTTATGAAATCAAGGTTACCAAAATCTTTGAGGCCATGGAAGATGAATTGAAGGGAGTAAGCTGGGACGAACTTATGGAAGCTGCAGCTATAATTACCCGTAGAAGAACCGGTAAACGTATTAAACCTCAAGAATATGAACAAAATATTAAAAACGCTACCTTTGGTGAAGCAATTTGGGCCACTGGTGGTTTGGAAAAATTCTTTGTGGGTTTAATAGCTATTGGTGAATTGGTAATCGCCCGTAAAGTCGCCAGAGCCCGTAAATAATTTATATATTAATATTTCTTTTAAAATTTTATCTTAATAATTATTCCTTCTTTTATCTTTTTTTCACGATAAATTTATTAATTTCTAGTTATTTGTCTATGATTGAAATCTGTTGCAAATCAATGGTAAGATTTATATACTATTGTTCGTATAATATAGTACATTCGATAAGACACGAACTAATTTTAATTTCGTGAAATATCATTAAAATACTGTCTTTAACAATTAAATAAAAAAAATAATTAAATCAAAAGGTTGGGAAAAAATGAAATGTGAAAATCTAAACCAAGAATGTCCTGAATGTGGATGCAAAGATAAAAGAATATCTCGCAGAAGAAATTCCGGTTCTAGTGAAGATGCATTCTATATCCCTCACATACCTCAAGGATCTGTGGGAATTATAAAATGTGGTGAATGTGGGCACGTGTTTGAATTCTGCACTAACAGCAAAATGCCAGTCGAAGTAAAAAAGACATTAGTTTAATATTTTTTCTTTTATTGGATTTGCATTCTTTAATTTTGAATACTTTTTTATTTATTAAATAAGTTTTAATTTTATAAACGATTCGTTTTTGGCTTTAATAAGCTATATTTTGTAAATATTATTTTTATTCATTCAAATCAAGACTATCTAACTAGATAAATCTTTAGAAAAAATATTTAAATGGACACCCTATATTAAATGGGGTAATATTTTGAATAAATTAAAAAAGTCAATTCCTAGTTTAATAACCATTTCAAGAATATTTTTAGCGCCTTTATTTCTGATAACATTTATAAATAATGATTTATTAATTTCTATTATTCTATACCTCTTAGCAGTGGCCACGGATGCTATTGATGGGTATATTGCCAGAGCTATGGATTATTCAACTTCTTCTGGAGCTTATCTGGATATAATTGCTGATTTGATATTGGTTTTAACTGGATTTATAGCTTTTATAATTAAAGACATCTACCCTATCTGGATTTTAATTGTTATTGGGGCCATGTTTTTACAATTTGTAATCACTTCCCGGGCAAAAAAACCTGTTTATGATCCTATTGGAAAATATTACGGTTCATTTCTATTTTTGGTCATATTTATAACATTAATAAACTCATTTTTTAATAATTCATTTTTAAATGGCATATTACTAGTTTTAATTATTATTTTTACTATAATATCTTTGATTAGCAGGTTTTTTTTCATTATAAAATCTAATAAAGCTAAAAATAGTAAATAGGTGGATATTATCCATAATTTAAAAAATTTAAAAAATTTTATAAAAAAGATTTTTAAAGAAATAATGAAAAATGAATATTTTCATGGATTATTTTTATTTGATATTTCTTCTAGATTACTAAACTTACAACTAGCCCTATACTAAGCCCCATTACAATTAAAGCAGTAGCAATAGCAATAAAGTTAAATAATCGGGAATTAACATGTTCTCCCATAATACTCTTGTCATTAATGATTAAAAGCATTAATATGAGTACAAAAGGTAATAATAGTCCATTAGCAACCTGAGAAAGATAGAGAATGGATAATAAAGGCACGTTGGGAATCATGATAATTATTACGGCCAGTACAATCAGGCCCAGATATAACCCATGAAATACTGGTGCTTCTTTAAAGCTTTTGGAAACTCCAGCTTCAAAGCCCAGACTCTCACAAACATAATATGCTGTGGAAAGTGGTAAAATACTGGCAGCAAACAGAGAAGCATTTAAAAATCCAAAAGCAAATAATATGCTGGCATATTGTCCAGCCAGAGGCATTAATGCTTTAGAAACGTCAGCAACATTGTTCACTTCAACCCCAGTACTATAAATGGTTGCGGCACAAGCTATAACGATGAAAAAGGCCACTATATTTACGATTATTGCTCCAATAATGGCATCAGCTTTAGAGTATTTTAGATTGTTTAAGCTAATTCCTTTTTCCACCACTGAAGATTGAAGATAGAACATCATCCAGGGGGCAATGGTGGTACCAACTAATCCAATAACCATGGTTATATAGGCGGTACTAAGGGTTATGTGAGGTACAAAAACGTTGGCAGCTGCGGTTCCCCAGTCTGGTTGGGCCAGAAATCCAGCAATTATGTAGGAGAAATAAAGGGCTGAAGCTAACAGAAAGACTTTTTCTACGCTTTTATAAGTTCCTTTGACGACTAAGAGCCATACAAATAGAGCGGCCAGGGGCAAAGCGACAAATCGGGGTATATTGAAAATCCCAGTACTAACAGCAATACCTGAAAATTCAGCCAGAACATTTCCAAAATTTGCCAGTAGAAGGGCCACCATCATTAAGAAGGTTAATTTAATACCGACTTTTTCACGAATAAGGTCGGCTAACCCTTTTCCTGAAACAATTCCCATTCTTACACCCATTTCCTGAATAACAGCCAAAGCTATTATCATAGGAATGAATACCCATAACAAACTGTAACCAAACTCTGAACCGGCCAGTGAGTAAGTGGTTATTCCTCCGGCATCATTATCCACGTTGGCCGTGATTATTCCCGGTCCCATAACTGAGAGAAATATTATAAAACTTACTATGGCAGGGCTTTTAAAAATCCTGCGAAAAAGACGAAAATCCATATTATCACAATAATTGCTTATTTTTATATAAAAAATGATTTTTAAGATGATTAAGAATTTAAGATAAAAATATGATTAATTTAAATATTTAATAAGATAAGAATTCTAGAATGATGAAATCTTTAGTTTAAAATTAAATTCACATAAATTTAAACAAGATTATCTACCAAACATTCTAGGAACTCTTTTTTTCCAGGCTGTTGGAAGTACAATATCTATAGCATCATCTACTGTAACAATACCCTTTAATTTATTTTCATTTTCAACCACAGGCAAAGCAATAAGGTTATATTTGGCAATTTGTTGAGCTACATCATGCTGATCTTCCATTACATTAACCTTGATTATATTCGTGTGCATAAAATCAGCAACAGGTGTTTCGGGATCCACCAGAAGGATATCTCTTATGGAGGTTACTCCCACCAAATCTTCATCTTTGGAAACCACATAAATGTAATAAATTGTTTCTACATCCTTTGCTATCTCTCGAAGTGAATCCATTACCTCTTGGGCGGTTAATTCTTGATTTACCTCAGCAAATTCTGTGGTCATTATACCGCCGGCCGTATTTTCAGGATACTCCAGTAATTCTCTTAAATCCTTAGATTCTTCAGGTTCCATTAAATCCAGCAATTCTTCTGCTTTTTTTTCTGGGAGATCAGCTAGAACATCAGCTGCATCATCAGGTGACATTTCATCCAGAATTTCCGCTGCTCGCTGACTTTCCATTCCTTCTAATAATGAAACTTGCTTTTCTGGAGAAACTTCTTCCAAGGTATCTGCCGCAGACTCGTCATCAAGAGAATTTAAAATGGTTAATGATTCATTCAATCCTAATTGATCAACTATTTCTGCCATATCAGCCGGGTGAAGTTTCTTTATTTTTTGTTTAGATACTTTTAATTTAAGCTTGGAATAATCGCTTTTTAAGGCATCAATATCTTTCCAGGAGATGAGATCTTCGTTGGAACTTATACCTAAAGATTTTGCTATTCTTCCCAATCCTAATCTTCTTAATATACCATTAAATCCAATATCTACTCCAATAACATGATAGTGGCCATTAGTTGGAGATATTTTTAGATCATTGACTCGTCTGACCTTTTTACCCTCAATATCAACTACTTGTCGATCAATTACATCATTAAAAAGACGGATTTCATTTTTCTGAATCTCATGTTCTTTCATATCCTTTAAGGGATACTTCAGGATTATTTTATCATTCACGTCTCCTAAAGATTCCCAGGATATATTAATGGTTTTTTTATCAGTTGTATCTACTGTAAGGGCTTTGATTATGGGGTATGAACGGTGCGGTGAAACTACCACATCTTTTATCTTTCCGATTTTCTCACCATCTGGTGATACTAAGGGTATTTTAACAAACTCACTTATGTACAAGCTCTCACCTCCTTAAATTGTTCATGGAAAATTATTAATGTTTAATTAATGCTTAAAATGGTGGAATGGTGTCTTTAACCCGTTCCATTACAATCATTTCTGTTAAGTCTTCTACGCCATCAACAGCGCGGATTTTATTATTAACTATTTTATTTAGCTCTTCTAGATCATGAGCCCAAACTTTTATGAGGATATCATACTCTCCCGAAACACTATATACTTCAGAAACGTCTTCTAATCGTGATAATTCAATTTCTACATTTTCATGTTTCTCAGATTCTGTCTGTATAATAATAATGGCCGTTACTGTTAAACCAAGTTTTAAAGGGTCTAATAGTAATGTATACTGCTTTATAACATCTTTTTCCAGTTTTTTAAGCCGATTAGAGATTGTGGCATCGGGTACGTTTATGTCCTTTGACATTTGCGAAAGTGTGATCCTTGAGTTTTTGACCAGGGAACGAATTATATCCGAGTCTATTTCGTCCATTTATTTTCACCATATTTCTTGATAATTTGAAATTTAAAATCTCAAATAAATTTTTTTAAACTAATTATATATAAAAATAGTATTTCACTCAATATTATATAAACATATGGGTAAATTCACAGCTTTTCTGGAATTATTTGGAAATTTACCAATAAAATAAAAATATATTCTTCAACTTCCCATATTTTTTTGAATTTTTATTATTTATTAAAAATTAATATTTATACCAATTGAAATTCAAAATATATAATATAAAAAGGGGTGATGTTATGAACAGAATAGTGCATTTTGAAATACCAGTAGATAATCCTGAAAGGGCCATAAAATTCTATGAAGACGTTTTTGGATGGGAGATAACTAAATGGGAAGGTCCATTTGATTACTGGTTAATAAAAACGGGAGAAGAAGGTGAACCGGGTATTGATGGGGCAATAATGACTAAAGAAATGGGGGAAATGATTCGAAATACCATAGTGGTGGATTCCTTTGATGAATTTGCTGAAAAAATCCAGAATAATGGCGGAACCATGATTACCGAGAAAATGAGCATTCCGGGTATTGGTATTATGGCTTCTTTCCAGGACACTGAGGGGAACATTTCTGTTATTATGGAACCTCTTATGTGATCATGATTAATACAAATTAAATTTTTTACAATTTATTTTTAGTATGTAAATATCAGAGATATCATTAAATTTAAGTTTAGCTTCCTAAAACAAGAGGTAAATTAAAACTTTTAATCCAGGCATCTAATATTTCTAATTTTTCTTAAAAAAAAATTTACAGGTGATGTGAAAAATCACCTTATTTTCAGTCCATTTATTGCTAGTTTAAAACGCTGCCTTTCAAGGAGGAATCTAAGAAAGATCAAACCGATCAACATCCATCACTTTGTTCCAAGCAGCTACGAAGTCCTGAATAAATTTACTCTCTGAATCTTCACAAGCATAGACTTCGGCAATGGCCCGCAGTTGAGAGTTAGAACCAAAGATCAGGTCAACTCGACTACCAGTCCATTTTAATTCACCGGTTGCACGATCATATCCTTCAAATAGATCTCCTTCTTCTGATAATGCTTTCCATTCGGTGCCCATATCCAGCAAATTCACGAAAGAAGTCATTGGTGAGGGTTTCTGGTTTTTGGGTGAAAACACCGTTTTTAGATTGTTTATAATTCACATCTAGAACTCTCAAACCTCCCAGGAGAACAGTCATCTCTGGTGCAGTCAAAGTCAATAACTGGGCCCTGTCAATAAGCAATTCCTCTGCTGAGACGGTGAATTTGGTTTTCAGATAGTTTCTGAATCCATCTGCTACTGGTTCAAGAAAAGAAAATGATTCTACATCTGTCTGCTCAGGCAGTGCATCCATTCGGCCCGGATTGAAAGGCACATTCACTTCATAACCGGCATCTTTAGCCGCTTTTTCAATAGCAGCACCACCTCCCAGGACAATTAAATCAGCAAGGGAAACCTTTTTATTACTGGATTGTGAATTATTGAACTCAGCTTGAATCTCTTCCAGTTTAGATAGTACTTTTTTAAGTTTAGCTGGTTCATTAACTTCCCAATCTTTCTGTGGGGCCAGACGGATGCGCGCGCCATTGGCCCCGCCCCTATTATCGGACCCCCGGAATGTTGAAGCAGAAGCCCAGGCAGTTGAAACAAGTTCGGACACGCTTAAATCCGATGCAAAGAATCTTATTTTTAAGGTTTGCTATATCCTGTTCATTGATAAGTTCGTGATCCACCGCAGGAATGGGGTCCTGCCAGATAAGATCCTCCTGGGGAACTTCCGGTCCAAGATATCGACTACGAGGGCCCATGTCACGGTGAGTTAATTTAAACCAGGCTCGGGCAAAGGCATCAGCAAATTCTTCTGGATTTTCCAGATAGTGCCGGGCTATTTTCTCATAAACCGGATCAAACTTGAGGGAAAGGTCTGCGGTGGTCATCATGGGACGATTTTTTTTAGAAGGGTCATGGGCATCAACCACCATGTCTTCATCATCCACATCTTTGGCCAGCCATATATAAGCTCCTGCTGGACTTTTATTAAGTTCCCATTCATATTTGAAGAGAACTTTCAAATAACCCATGTCCCAGGTGGTTGGATTTGGTTTCCAGGCACCTTCCAGTCCGCTGGTAATGGTGTCAGCACCCTTTCCACTCTTATAACTGCTTTTCCATCCCAAACCCTGTTCCTCTATAGGGGCAGCTTCTGGTTCGGGCCCTACTAATTCTGGATCTCCTGCGCCGTGAGTTTTACCAAAGGTGTGTCCTCCGGCAATAAGCGCTACGGTCTCTTCATCATTCATAGCCATACGTGCAAAAGTTTCTCGGACATCACGTGCTGAATCAATAGGTATCGGTTCTCCATTGGGGCCTTCAGGGTTTACATAGATGAGTCCCATCTGTACCGCGGCCAGAGGTTTCTCCAATTCACGATCTCCACTGTACCGTTCATCATCAAGCCAGATATCTTCCTTACCCCAGTAAACATCCTCTTCTGGCTGCCAGATGTCTTCCCGGCCACCACCAAATCCAAAGGTTTTAAAGCCCATAGACTCCAGTGCACAGTTACCGGCCAGAATCATGAGGTCGGCCCATGATATTTTTTTCCCATATTTCTGCTTAATAGGCCATAAAAGGCGGCGTGCTTTATCCAGACTAACATTATCTGGCCAGCTGTTTATGGGTGCAAAACGCTGATTACCGGTGCCGCCTCCTCCGCGACCGTCAGATGTACGGTAAGTACCGGCACTATGCCAGGCCATACGAATCATTAGACCACCATAATGTCCCCAATCGGCAGGCCACCATTCCTGTGAATCGGTCATCAGATTGTAAAGGTCTTCTTTTAATGCAGCCAGGTCCAGCTTTTTAAATTCCTCAGCATAGTTAAAGTCGGATCCCATGGGATTGGAAGCAGGTGTATGCTGATGAAGAATCCCTATATTTAACTGGTTAGGCCACCAGTCTTTATTTGTAGCCCCCTTACCTGGTATTCTGCTGGTCATTCCTGTAACCGGACACTTATTATTATCACCCATAATATCGCCCCTTTTTATTTTTCATTAATTCAAAATTTTTTAATAAGTTGTTTTTTCTTACTATTATTTAACTCAAAATTAATGCATTATATGGCTACATTTTTGTCTTTGATTCTATTTATCAATTTCTTTAGAAAAATTAATTGCTAATTGTTTCCGTTGATATATCAAAATCGTTGCATATAATCTCAAAGTTTTAGATTAAACTTTCAGATTAACCAATTAAGTCTAATTTTAGGGATTAAACTAAAAATAAATTAAACTAAAAATTAAACAATTTTAAGTCCTAAATTTCATTAAATTTTATTAAAATTCATGGTTAATTATAATAATTGTTAAATAGTCAAAAATAGATCTAGCCTGGTTTTGAATTAAAACTACTTTAAAGAATTAATATGTAAGTTGTAGTAGTTTCAAAGAATGATTAAAATTAATATAATTAAATAATTAAAAATAAATCTATTCTAAAATAAATAGAAAGGAAAATAAAAAATCAAATTATGTCTTATCCTTTTTCCGCCTGTTTCTTTTTATAATCTTCAATGGCGGCCTGCAGGGCATCTGCAGCTAGATTGGAGCAATGCATTTTAACTGGTGGTAAACCTTCCAGGGCATCGGCCACGTCGTTTCTGGTTATTTTTAAGGCTTCATCAACTGTTTTACCCATGGCCATCTCAGTTACCATACTACTGGTAGCAATAGCGGCACCACAGCCAAAGGTTTTGAATTTAATGTCTTCAATTACATCGTCTTTAACCTTGATGTAAATAGTCATTAAATCACCACATGTAGGATTTCCCACGGTACCTTCACCGCTTGCATCAGGAATTTCTCCCACGTTTCGGGGATTAGAGAAATGGTCCATTACCTTATCAGTATACATTATTTCACCTCATAAATTCTCTACACTACACCATAATGGTGAAAGTTTTCGCAGAGTTTCAACTGCTTCTTTAATTGATGTTATAGTATATTCTATATCTTCCACTTTATTTTCTTTTCCCAAAGTTAATCTCAAGGATCCATGAGCTTCCACTTCCTCTAATCCTAAGGCCATTAGAACGTGAGAAGGTTCTAATTTCTTGGAGGAACAGGCAGATCCAGTAGAAGCGGCAATGCCTTTAGCATCAAGATGTAATATTAAAGATTCTCCTTCAATTCCAGTGAATCTGAAGTGAGCATTATTGGGGAGTCGATTGGTTCTATCACCATTAAGGTGAGACTCTTCAATTTCTTCTAAGACCCCATCAATTAATTTATCCCTTAACTGGGTAAGATAGATCCTGTTTTCTTCCATATGGGAACTGGCCAGTGAACAGGCTTTACCCAGTCCTACTATGCCGGGCACATTTTCAGTTCCTGGCCGGATACCCCTTTCATGGCCTCCGCCGTGAATTAATGGTTCTAAAATTATTCCTTTTCGCACATACAATGCTCCAATTCCTTTAGGACCATTCAGTTTGTGGGCAGATATGGATAAAAGGTCCACATTTAACTCTGTTACGTCAATTGGTATTTTACCCACAGTTTGCACGGCATCAGTATGGAAATATATCCCCTTTTCCCGGGCGATTTTCCCGATTTGGGCAATGGGTTGGATGGTTCCAATCTCATTGTTGGCGTGCATTATGGTAATGATAATGGTATCGTCTCTTATGGCTTTTTCCACATCAGAAACTCTAACTAATCCTTCTTCATAAACTGGCAGGTAAGTAACTTCAAAACCCTGAGTTTCCAGGTATTTACAGGTTTCCCTTACTGCAGGATGCTCTATAACACTGGTAATTATGTGTTTTCCTTTATTTTTCCAGCGGTAAGCAGTTCCTTTTATGGCGATGTTGTCAGACTCAGTTCCTCCACTGGTGAATATTATTTCCTGTGGACTGGCCCCTATTAGTGCAGCAACATTTTCTCTGGCGATTTCTAAAGCTTTTCGAGCATCTCTGCCTAAAGAATAGAAAGTAGATGCATTTCCAAATTCTTCCTTTAAAAATGGTTCCATTTCTTTAAGAACTTCAGGATCTAAGGGTGAAGTGGCTGAGTTATCCATATAAATCATAATATCATTACCTCCTAATTCACTATTGTTAAATTAATAAGTTTAAATTATGTTTCATGTCATTTAATATTTTATAATATAATACATGTCATGAATTATTCTTATTGTAAGTAAAGCAACCCCGTATCTAATTATTAATATTGGTAATCATTAATATCCATTAAGAATTTAGATAATTAATCAGTTTTTGGTGATAAGAGTACTAATCTGGTCTGTAGTAATGATTCCCTTAATTTTTTGATCCTCATCAACCACCGGTAGCGAAGATATATTATATTTTTTCATTTTTTCGGCAGCTTTCTCTATAGGTTCATCTGATTGACAAACTACAACCTTTCGAGTCATTATCTGCTCTAAATTACTGCATTTAAGAGCCACGGCTTTGGAAATGTCCCAAGCGGTTACAATTCCTATTAATATATTATCATTAGATACCACTGGTAAATGGGTAACTTTACAGTCCATCATTAAATTAGCAGCATCTTCAATGGTTGATTCTTCATGAATTAATGGGATTTTGCTGGCCATAACATCCTGAACAACCATATCTGAGAGAAAACCACCAATAATGTAATTTAATTGGCCTGATTCCAGTAAAAAAGCGTCATGCCCATAGGGAGATTTAATTTCAAAGTAACTAACATCTATTTCATTGGTGGTAAGGGCCATCACTATTTCTTCTGACTCTTCCGGGGTGTATAACCAGTCGGAATCAACAGAAATAACCATTATTTTGGCTTTAATATTTTTTAAACCTTCAGCCAGGGAACCATTACTGGTTAAATCAAAATAATCGACTGCTTTTGTTATATAAAGATATGAATTTGCATCAAATCTCTTTACAAATGATTCTCCCTGGTAATGGAGATAACTTTCCACCTCAAAATCCAGATCAAAATCAAAACTGTATTCTTCCTTGTCCTGAAGCCTGCGGCCAAATTTCTGATACATAGATTCTGAACAGAGGTATGTAATATGTCCAATCATCCTGGCCAGACTTAAACCATTTTTTGGAGAATTTTTATTGTAGTAATCCCCTTCATTCCATTCAGGATCTGATATGATGGCTCTTCTACCAACTTCATTAAATGCAATTTGCTGAGGCGATGAATGAGCTGTTGTTGCTATGGGAATTCCTATTTTAACCATTTCTGGATGGGATACACACCATTCTAAAACTTGAAGGCCTCCCATGGATCCTCCAATAACCGCCAATAATTTTTCTATTTCTAAATGATCAATGAGCTCTTTTTGAGCATTGACCATATCTCTAATAGTTATCAAAGGAAAATCCAAACCATATGGTTTTTTTGTCTGGGGATTGATTGATGCTGGCCCGGTAGAACCTTTACATCCACCCAGAACATTGGAACAAATTATGAAATATTTTTCAGTATCCAGACATTTCCCTGGACCAATAATTATATCCCACCATCCGGCCTTTTGGTCCCCTTCGTGCCAACCAGCGGCATGGGCATCTCCGGTAAGGGCATGGCAAACTAAAATAGCGTTATTTTTATTTTTATTTAATTTTCCATAGGTTTCATAGGCTAGAGTAATGTTTCTGATCTTTTTACCACTTTCCAGATCAAGTTCATCAGGTAGATTAAAGTATTTTGTTTCTACCAATCCCACGGATTCTTTTTTCATCTTTTTCCTCTTTACCAGATGCATATCTAAATATTAGGCTGCATTTATTAAATTTTTTTTTATTTTTAATCCATTTTTTTGCATGGGATTTTCAGAAATAATTACAAAAATGGAATAATTTGTGGATAACTAATCAAATCATTCAGCCGCTTTTTCCAGGGCCTGATTAATATCATAAATTATGTCTTCCACGTTTTCCAGTCCCACAGATACCCGAATAAAGTCATCGGTGACCCCGGTTTGAATTCTTTCTTGCTGCACTAAGCTGCTGGTGGGTGGTAGATGCCGGATGGATAACCAGACTTTTGGCATCGCCGATATTGGCCAGGTGGGATAGCAAATCAAGACTTTCTATGAATCTTTTTCCTGCTTCTAATCCTCCTTTTATTCCAAAACCTACTAAGGCCCCGTATCCTCCACTCAAATACTTTGATGCTAATTCATAGGAAGGATCATCATCTAAACCAGGGTAATTTACCCATTCCACGTCGGGATGATTTTTAAGGAATTCTGCGACTTTTAATGCATTTTCTGAGTGTTTTTGTACTCTCAAGGTCAGGGTTTCCAGTCCCTGAATAAATAAAAATGCATTAAAAGGACTCAGAGCAGCTCCCAGATCTCTCAAAAGCTGTACTCGGGCCTTGGTGATGTAAGCGATGTTTCCTGCTTCAGGAATATCTCCAAAGGTTTCCCAGTATTTTAGTCCATGATAGCTGGGATCTGGTTGGGTAAATTCTGGGAATTTCCCATTTCCCCAGTTAAATTTACCTGAATCCACAATTACTCCACCAATAGAGGTTCCATGCCCTCCAATAAATTTAGTGGCCGAAAGAACGGTAATATCTGCTCCGTGTTCTATTGGTCTTACCAGGCCCACACCAGTGGTATTGTCCACTACCAGTGGAATTTCTGCTTCATGAGCGATTTGGGCTAATTTTTCAAAGTCAGGTATGTCCAGTTTGGGATTACCAATGGATTCTGCGTAAATAGCTCTGGTTTTAGTGGTTATTGCTTCTTTAAATTCTTCTGGCTTGGTTGAATCTACAAATTTTACTTTTCTTCCTAATTTAGGGAAGGTGTAATTAAATAACTGGTAAGTTCCGCCGTAAAGGTTATTGGCAGATACTATTTCGTCACCTACTTGTGTGATATTTAACAGGGCCAGAGTTATGGCGGCCATTCCTGATGAAACAGATAATGCGGCATTACCACCTTCTACGGCGGCTATTCTCTTTTCAAAGGCCTCATTGGTAGGGTTCATCATACGAGTATATATGTTTCCAAATTCTTTGAGAGCAAACAAATTTGCAGCGTGCTCTGTATTTTCAAAGACATAAGATGATGTTTGATATATGGGCACTGCTCTTGCTCCGGTGGCGGGGTCTGCGTTTTCCTGTCCAGTGTGTAATTCTATGGTTTGAGGTCCGTATTTCCGTTTTCCTGTCATTTTATCCCTCTAATTAATATTTTTTATTTAGTAAGATTTATCATTATAACAATTGTTATGTTATTTCTATTTATAAATGTTTTGTTTATTTTTGTTCTTACAGCATCAAAAATTATTTATATAACAATAGTTAATTTTAGTTTGTTGAATTCCGACTGAAAAGAATTTTTGGGAGGAGATTCATAACTTATCATTAGATAAAACATTAAAAATGTATTAAAAATATTTTTAATTGATTATCTGAGATTATGCCAAGATGACCGAGAGGCGAGGTGCATGGCTGCAAACCATGATACTTGGGTTCAAATCCCAATCTTGGCCTTTTTTATATTTTAAATATATTAAAAACTAATTTTATATTAATTAAAAGAGTACGTATATCATTATTATATCAAGAGAGTGGGAAAAATGAAAATTTACAACACCATGAGCCGAAAAAAAGAACAGTTTAAGCCGATGAACGATCAACGGGTAAAACTGTTTGTATGCGGACCCACCGTCTATGACGATGCCCACATTGGCCATGGCCGTACCTACATCTCCTTTGATATGATAAAACGGTACCTGGAATATAAGGGATATTCAGTATTCTACCTGCAGAATGTGACTGATATTGATGATAAGATTATTAATAGGTCTGCTGAGGTAGATGCTGATCCTGAGGTATTAGCTCGTAAGTTTGAAAAGCGTTACCAGGAAGATATGGAAGCCCTGGGAGTAAATGGGGTTAATTTCTTTGCCCGGGCCACTGACCACGTTCCAGAGATCATATCTCAGATTGAAACCCTCATTGAAAAGGGTTTTGCTTATGAGACTTCCACCGGAGTTTACTTTGATGAGGCTAAATTTGAAAACTTTGGGAAACTTTCCAGGCGTAATTTAGAGGATTTAAATGTCCACCGGGTGAATATTGATCAAACCAAGAAAAACCCGGGAGATTTTGCCCTGTGGAAAAAAAGAGATGTATATCCTGTGTGGGATTCACCCTGGGGAACCGGAAGGCCGGGCTGGCACATTGAAGATACGGCCATTACCGAAGAATACTTCGGGCCCCAGTACGATATCCACGGTGGTGGATTGGACCTGATTTTCCCTCACCACGAGGCCGAGATTGCCCAGATGGAGGCCGCTTCTGGTAAAAGTCCCATGGTCAGATACTGGATGCACACCGGTTTTTTAAATGTTTCTGGGGAGAAGATGTCCAAATCACTGGGGAACTTCATCACCATCCGGGACTTACTGGAGGACCACGATCCCCAGGTATTCAGATTCTTTGTATTATCTACTCATTATAGGAGTCCCATTGATTTTAGTGAAAAAACCCTGGAACAGGCCGCTAAAAGTTTGAAGAGAATTCAAAAGACGGTGGAAAAATTAAATGAGTTATTGGGTAGTTCTTCTGGTAATGATGATGATGATTATTTCATTGGGTTGTTAGAGGAATATCAGACTAAATTCCTGGAATCCATGGATAATGACTTTAATACACCTGAAGCTTTAGCACATATTTTTAATTTTGTTAAAGAATTGAATAAGGCCTTTGAAGATAAAAGGCCTTCAGAAAAAGTATTGAAAGATATAATTTTATTCTTTAATGAATTTGGGGAAATTATGGGCTTTGATTTGGCCGTTAAGTCTAATGATGGAGATATTTCTGGAGAATTACTGGATATTATTAAGGATGTTCGCCAGAAACTCAGGGAAAAGAAAGAATGGGCCTTATCTGATGATATTCGTGGCCGATTGAATGATTTGGGGATTGATGTTGAGGATTAATTAATAATTAATGTAATTCTTTATGATATTAAGATCAGCTAATCACTTAAATTCAGGCAAATAGTTACTAACTTTTCATCTCTGACTTTTGAATATGTTTTATTTATAGGTAATGTACTTAAATTGAAAATTTTTGAATATTTTACGGAACTTCTGAATGTAGATACGTAGGTTCGTCGAATTTAAATATATCTAGTTGACATCTTAAATTCATTTTAACCGTAATATGATCTCATTCACTGCAAATCTATCCTCATTTTAGAATAATGATAATATTTCTTTATTATTTTCCCTACAAATATTGTGAGAACTATTTCGGATATCATCGATAATTTAATTCAAATGA
This sequence comes from uncultured Methanobacteriaceae archaeon, assembly GCA_963774795.1. Classification (GTDB taxonomy): domain Archaea; phylum Methanobacteriota; class Methanobacteria; order Methanobacteriales; family Methanobacteriaceae; genus UBA349. The sequence continues at coordinate 98,635 of CAVZGI010000002.1, read as the reverse complement.
ATACGGAACATCGTTCTAATTGGAACGAAATAGATTATTTAAAGATATTCCTTTGATAATCAAAGTTAAATGGTTAATCGACTACACATTGTCTGAAACTGAAGATCTAGTTAAATTCTTAAATTATCTGATAAAATCTTAAATTTATACCATTATGTCCAATTGATGTTATCATCTAAATAACGAATCTTATGGTTTCGATATTCAGAAAGAGTAGTTAAAATTATTATATATTCCAGATATTTCTATCAAAATTTTCTAAAATGGTGAGTATTTATTACTTAATTTATTAAGAATTCATGATGCATTTTCATATATAAAATTATGAAGTATTAATATATTTTGATTTTGTTTCCTAAAGAATCAGTTTCTCAAATATCTCCTATACTTCAATAATGACTAAAGATTTTCATAGTTCGTTAATATTCATCTTTAACTAAGAACGATCTCTTATTATTTGCAGAATCTAATTTAAGAATCTTTATTATTATGATTTTATTCCAGGCTTATATCTTAGATAATAGGCATGAAACTCTAGTGGAATATAGAACATAATGGTGCATTGATTATCTGTCATGACTGGATTCTATTGCCAGTTTGAATATGATTATATGTGATTTCAATTAGTTGATGGATAATCTATCTAGAAGTATTTCTTCAATATATCTTTAAAGAAGAAATTTAATTCAAATGAATGATTAGAATCCTAAAATCTTTTTTATTCGCATTAACAACTAATTAATCCTGATGAGATTCCAGAAATATAAGGATCTTCTGATAGCTTATGAATTTATTTTAATTAATGATTCTTTTTCATTTTTCCTCTAAATCATTTGATTCACTAATAAACTTCATTCTAAACCTTGCAAAAACTATTTTAGTAACATCTATTTTATAATTTAATTAGATCTCCAAAGGTTAAATTTTCGACATTACCATAGAAATTTTGAGTTAAATACTTGAATTTAAAGTTTATTTGTTTGTTGATCAAATTCATCTTGTGAATTAATCACTCATTTGCCTCATTTTGATGCATAGAAACATTTATTTCAGTTTGAATTTCAATTAAACCATTTTCTATATCCTTTGAAGACTTTTAGTAAAGATAATCATTTTGTACTTTCGATTGATCGGTTCTATTATGATTCGTAGAATAATGGATTATTTAAAAACTTTGCTTATTTGTTCTCCAATCATCGAAAGTAGCTTTAATAAAACCTTCTATTTTTGATTGATAGTTCTAACTTTTTGTATTTTACCTTCGTTAATAATAACACTTTGATAATTCGTTTCGATTTCATCTAAATAAGAATCTGTTAATTCATAATGCTTTTTTTGGATTAATTTTAAGGCTCAAAAAATACACCTCATAATTTTTTTATTCTAATTTATTATATCAAAATTTAATAAATATTTATTATTTTTACATATTTTTTAAAAAATAAAATATAGGTCCTAATCTTCAGCATCTAAATCTTAATAAGAACCATTGCTCTTTACGTAACCTAGTCGTATTCAACATAAGGACCAAAATATAGGCCCCACCCACAATAAAGGCCAGAATCCATTCCATGGAAGTTAGAGATGTTGAATTTCCAGGCATAGAATATGGTTATAACTGCAGAATGGGATTAATCAAGTAACCATTTTGTTAGGAATCTGGCCCATTAAGTCTGAGATTTTTAGATTGAGGAGATCATTATGGAAAATTTATATTATTCCTCCAAAAGATAATATTTAAGAAATAATAAAATTAAAGGGATAAATATGGAAACTCGAGATGCACTGGCTAAATTGGATGAAGAAACTAAGGATAATATATCCAAACTTCTATGGATGCACGAATTTAATGCTGAAGAAATTCCAGACGAGATTATTGAAAGATTGGAAAGCGAAAAAAACAGCAATGAAAGTTTTGGAGAGAGAATGCAGTATCTTTTGAGGGAAAAGTTAAAAAATCCTGATTCATTCACTCCAAAGTACAAAAATGTTTACGAAACCTTAATTGAGCATTCAAAATCACTCACACCACATCAAGCATATGCAATGACATTCTTTTTAGGAATGGATAGTTCTAAAGGTTATAAATCTATACCTGCAAAGGCGGATTTTAAAATTCCACAGGATGATGCTCCTCAATGGGATTACCAATTGGGCTGGCATTTTATTGTTGGAAGCTGTATTGGAGAGAATGGAAAAGAATATGGCGTTCAATTTATGTTTTGGCAATATGCACTGCTACCTCCAGAAATAGCTAAGCATTTTGGACTTTCTGACATTGAAAATCAGTTCATTGAATTGCACCTTGCTGTGAGTGAGGCTGGAGGAAAGCATCATCGCTCTAAACCTTTAGCCATTGCAGGTACAACCGGATTAATAGATTTTTCAAACAATCCATTTGATTATACCCTGGGAAAGAATAAAATAAAGTCTTTAAGTGAAGATAGCACTTTTCCTCTGCAAATTAAAGGTTGGGGAGTAGATTTAGATCCTGATTCCGGGTCAGAAATTGAAGTGGATATTACACTAACACAAACCAAAGAATATTTACTTCAGGGCAAAGATGGATGCGATCCTTGCTGTGGAGGAGTTGGAACGCTATATTATTCTGTACCAAACCTTAGAGTCGATCCAGATCAAAGTATTTTAAGAATTAATGAAGAAGAAGTTTCCTTAAAAAGCGGTAAATTCTGGTACGACCATCAGTGGTGCAATGGAATGCTTCCAGCAGGTAACCCTCGAGTAAAGGTTTTAAGAGCGGCTAATAATATGAATAAAAAGGCTGCAGGAGGATGGGACTGGTTCATGGCCCAATTTAATGGAGATAGGGAATTAACAATGGCCTCCATACATTCACATGAAATGTTGCAGTTTCTTAATCAGACAGGGGCCAATCCTCCAGGAACAATGGATGCTGATGTTTCAGGGAAATATGTGGATGAAGAAAGCAACTCTAAAAAAGTTAAAGGAACCTTAAAGATTACTAAATGGATAAGAAGCGAAAAATCACAGGACCCCGATTTATACCCCGTCACTAACGTGTGGTATCCTCAAGAATGGAAATTTAGCTTTGATGAAGATGTTCCAGAGGATATCCGGAATTTTACCATGATTCCAATCGTAAACGTTGGTCAATCAGGATTTTTTGCAAATGGACTACATTATTCAGAAGGTGCTGTATACTTAAAAGATCCCGAAGGAAATTCCATTGGTCGAGGTTTTGCAGAATCAACCGGCTATGCTGACCCAATACTAAATAGACTCAGATTAGCTGGACTTCCAGCAACAGAGGAAATGCGTGATAAACTTGAGATACCTGAACCTTCCTCGTTGTTAAAACTAATTAGCTTTTTATATATTTTATGGCCTTCAAATAAATCTAAACTAAAAAAATTACTTTCCAATTGTGTGGATACATTGTAAAATCATTTTTCACATGAAAATAGTATGAAGTAGCCAATGTTATCACATGGTCGCTAAATCTGGAATTGATTTGTAGTGATATGATCAATCTAAAATGAGCAGGAAAAGATAGGATATTCAATACAATCATTTCATTTCCTAGTTTTTTTAATCTCTTTGGCCATTTTTTTTATATCTTTCCATTTCTTTTTTTCTGCAAGTTTAGGGTTCTTTTTCCTTTCAACAGCCAGCATTTCTCTTTGTAATTTTCTGTAACTTTCCAGTCTTTTATTTGACAGTGTTCCGTCTCTTATTGCTTTTTTAACGGCACAACCAGGTTCGGTTTCATGCAAGCAATCAGAAAATTTACACTGCATCTCAAGTTCTACAATATCACTGAAAAGATCAAGCAATCCTTCTCCAGCATCCCATAACTGCAGTTCCCTCATTCCGGGATTGTCTATAATTAAGCCGCCGTTTTCTAAAAGGATCATTTCTCTTTCAGTTGTGACATGCCTTCCTCTGCTGTCTTTTTCCCTGATTTCACCGACATTTTGTCTTTCATAACCTTCAAGAATATTGATAAGTGTAGATTTGCCCACACCCGAGGATCCTAAAAGTGTCACTGTTTTACCATCTTTAAGATAAGGTGATAGTTGATCTATGCCATAATTTTCTATAGAACTGATAGCAACCACCTTTGTATTAGGTGCAATCTCTTGAACATCTCTTATTTTCTGATCAACATCTTTGCAAAGATCTAATTTACTTAGAACCACTACTGGCTCTACTTTGTTTTCATTGGCGATAGCAATGTATCGTTCTATCCTTCTTAAGTTAAAATCTTTGTTTAATGAGGTAACTATGAAAACAGTGTCAATATTCGTGACAATAATCTGTTCTTCGGTTACATTCCCTGCTCCTTTCCTGGAAAATTTGTTTTTTCGAGGTAGAATTACATGTATAACAGCAGAACCTAAGTCATCTTTTGATATGGCCACCCAATCCCCTACTGCGGGAAGTTCTCCATTTTGGCGCAAATTACCTGAAACTCTTGCACGGACCTCTTCAGATTTAGTATATACTTTATAACCGTTTTTATATACAGTTGAGACCCTTGCGGGTTCATATAACTCTAGATACTCCCTAAAATGTTTACCAAAAAAGGCATTCCATCCTAATTTCTTTAATAAATTATTCAATTTAATATCTCCATTTTAATAATATCAACAGTTTTCAGCTTTTTAAATCCTGGCTCTGATACTTTATTAATTTTTCACTGAATTAAGAATTGTTCATAGAAATATAAGTATCATGCGTCTTTTAGTAAATAGAAAAAGATAAATAATATTAGGTGGGGTTTCAGGATATTTTAGAGGTTGTATCGATCATATTTCGATAAATTAGACTATATTTACCTATATGGTCGTGTATACTAATCCCAATGCAGTTTTTCCAAATTAAAAATAAAAATAAAAAAGAATATGTAAAATTTGGTTTTTATTGCTTATTTGATACCTTACAAAGAACTTTTCTCCCTACGTAACCTAGTAGTATTCAACATAAGAACCAAAATATAAGCTCCACCCACAATAAAGGCCAGAATCCATTCCATGGAAGTTAAGATGTTGAATTTCCAGGCATAGAATATGGTTAAAACGCAGAATGGGTTTAGAACTAACCATGTTGTGAGGAATCCTGGATTGTAGCCCATTTTTTTGACCTGGAAGATTATGGTGTGCTGGATTCCATTTATTAGGAGCTGGAAAATAATTATGCCCATACCTATCCATGGCCAGATATTGGCGGTCAAGGCACCGATTATGGCCATAATCCAGAAGGACATATTAACAAAAAATCCGTAACCTGGGGTTAAAGGTGAGTTCTCTTCAGGAGGGTTTTTGCTTAAAATTGTATCAAAATAAATCTAATAATGATTTTAAATCACCCAAATACCTATAATAAGACTTTTAAAAATTTTTCATATCTTTAAAGAAAGATTTAAATATATAAAATATATATGAATATATACTCATATGAACATTAATTAATCATATCTCATGTTGATAATCCGGTGATTTAAATGTCAAAAAACAGTGAAAAACAATCCTATTCTCATCAAGATTCTAATGTGAATTCTCAAGCCAAAAATAACATTAATCCTACTGAAAAATCCTGTGGATGTGGATGCGATGAAGATTCCAAAAATGAACCAGATACTTGTGAAATTGGTGAATCTTGCAGTACCTGTGGATGTGAAGAGGACCTGCTGGAAGAAAAAGAACAGATATGGGGTAGAAAACCATTACTAATCATATCAACTTCAGCAATATTGCTGGTATTGGGTTTATACCTCGATTTCTTTAAAGGCCCCACAATATTACCTGAATTATTATTTCTATCAGTCATTGCCCTATCCGGATACGAAATAATTAAAAACGGAATTCGAGCTCTGCTAAAAGGTAATTTTACCATGAACTTTTTAATGACCCTGGCAGTCTTAGGTTCATTTTTAATAGGTTCTGGTGCAGAAGGAGCAGTTGTAATCTTTTTATTCTATATTGCATTATATTTAGAAAATTACGCCGGTGAAAAGGCACGAAAATCAATAGCAGCACTTCTAAAACTCGCACCAGATACAGCTACCGTGAAAAAAGATGGTAAAAACACTGAAACTCATGTTCATAGCGTAATGATTGGTGACATTATCATTGTTAAACCTGGGGACAAAATACCTTTAGATGGAATAGTTATGGAAGGTATCTCCGCCATAAATCAAGCGCCAATAACTGGAGAAAGCATACCGGTTACCAAAACAATCGGCGATGATGTCTTTGCCGGAACCTTAAATGAAGAAGGTTATCTGGAAATTGAAGTAACTAAAAGATCCAATGAAACCGTTCTTTCAAAAATAGTGGAACTAGTTAGAGAATCACAAAAAAGAAAATCCAGCACTGAAAATTTCATTGATAAATTAGCAAAATACTACACCCCTGCCGTAATCTTAATGGCAGCAATGGTTGCCACCGTACCAGTGGTAATATTTGGATTACCTTTAGATACCTGGGTTTACCGAGCATTAGTTCTCCTTATAATATCCTGTCCATGTGCATTTCTGTTATCTACTCCGGTAGCTATGGTTTCAGGAATTACGGCAAGTACCAAAAACGGGGTCTTAATTAAAGGATCTAAATATGTTGAAGAAATGCAAAAAACAAAGGTAATGGTATTTGATAAGACTGGAACCCTAACCCAGGGTGAATTAGAAGTAACAGATATTATCAATTTAAATAATCATTCTGCCTGTGAAGTTTTAAGTATCGCGGGTTCATTAGAATCTAAATCTAAGCATCCACTTGCCGAAGCAGTCATAAAACACGTAGAAAAATCAGATATTCAATTAAATGATGTAAAAGATTTTGAATCAATAACTGGAAAGGGTGTAAAAGGAAAAATCAATGGTGAAATGTTTTATATTGGTAAAAAAAGTCTTTTTAAATCTAACTATGAATTTCCAGAGGAATTAATACATAAACTTCAAAATAATGGGAAAACAGCCATACTGGTAGGTAATGATAAGTATATCATTGGTTTAATTGGATTAAGAGACAAGATTAGGGACCTATCAAAAAGCACGGTTCAGGAATTAAAAAATAATGGAATTAAAACCGTAATGCTTACTGGTGACAATGATAGAACCGCCAAAACAGTCGCAGAAAATCTGGGAATAGATGAATATTATGCCGAATTGTTACCTGAAGATAAAGTTAGAATCATTGATGAATTATTAACTGAGAATGAATCTGTGGCCATGGTAGGGGATGGGGTAAATGACGCACCAGCACTTGCACGATCTAATGTGGGCATAGCAATGGGTGCTGCCGGTTCAGATGTGGCTATAGAAACCGCTGATGTAGCATTAATGCATGATGATATTTCTAAGATAAACTATCTCCTACGTTTAAGCAAGAAAACAATGAATATTGTAAAACAGAATGTGGCAGCAGCCCTTTTAATTCAAATATCCCTGGCAGTTTTTGCAGTGTTCGGATTTGTATCACTATGGATGGCTGTTACATTTGGAGACATGGGACTAACTCTGGCAGTTATCCTTAATGCCCTGCGAATTGGGAGGGAGAAATAGGATATTCTATATGATATGTTCCAATCTTTTTTTTATTGATGATGTTTCATGAATTTTTCATTACCATTAAGTTTATATTGAATAATGTAGAATTATAACAATAGTTATAAGATTCCAATTACAACCACTACAAATTACTAAATTTGATGGATTCATTGATAGATCATAATTTTATGATTAAATCCCATTATCATATAATTAAATAACCTAAGAAAATGCAAAAGTTGATATTAAAGTAAAGATATTGTTTATGATATATTCAAAGTTAGTGGGGTATAATATATCCTTATTTAATAATTCATTAAATCTGTTTAAATTGAAAATAGGGCCATATCTACTTAAAGAACGGTGGATTATAAATGGCATAAATAAATCCTATATTATTTTTAGATAAAAAATTTCTGTTAAGTTAATAAATTCACAATATCAAAGAAATTTGTCATAAATCTAACTAGAGGTTTTAGAAAAATGATAAAAAAAGAAATGGATAGCTGTTCCAGTGACCTGGTTGAGGAAATCAAAAAAGATTACAGAGCTTCGGCCGACCTGGGACTAAAACGGTGCATGCAGTGTGGTATGTGTACTTCTAACTGTCCTGCTGCCAGACACAGTGATTATGATCCTCGAGAAATGGTAAAAATGGTACTGGATGACAACCAGGAAATTTTGGAAAACCCGGATATTTGGAACTGTTTTTACTGCTACACCTGTCAGAGCAACTGCCCAGTCAATAATAGTCCCTCTCAAGTGAACCAGATTCTAAGGCAAAAAGTCCTCCAAAGTGGCGGGAAAACCGAGAGAATATACAAGTTTATAACCTATGGTTACAGTTTCATGGATTTTGGGGTAGGTTTAATACCCACTGACTTTTTTGAAATAAGGGCCAATGATTTTGGTGAAAAATACAGGGACTTTAAAGATAAATTAGAAGATATCCGGGAAGAACTGGGTCTGGGTGAATACATTTTAACTGGCGAAGACCAGGAAGAAGTAAAAAACATACTCACAGAATCTGGTTTCAAAAAACGATTAAAGAAATTTAAAGAAGCAGGAGAATCATTGTAATTCTCAACTTTTCTTAAAATTCAAAATAACATTTAAAAAATCCAATAAGACCTAAATATACATTAGATTGGGTTTAATTCTAACATATAAAAATATTAAAATATCATAATAATTTATAACAGGTAAGATAAGATGAAAAACATTCCTGATAAGAATATTTTCCTATTTAAAAGCTGCATGGTAAATGTGGAGTATCCTGGAATAGAATCATCCACTAAATATGTATTTGATAAATTGGGAATCGATTATGCTATAGATCCAAAACAATCCTGTTGTACTGGTTTGGGTCATTATTACGACCTTTTTGATCAGGTTTCAACCTCGGCCCTGGCAGCCCGGAATATATTTCTGGCCAGAAGTACCGGACACGAAAATATTGTGACCCTGTGTTCCACCTGCTATGCCATACTAAAAAAATCCATTAATTTACTAAATAACAATACCGAGGCTCGCAATGAGATAAATGGGATTCTGGAAAGGTCAGGGTTATCCCACATGAAATATGAGGTCAATGATTTAAGTAGCGAGAATAATGTTTTCCACATGGTGGAAATATTATATTCTAAAATAAATGAACTCGCTCCAAAAATTAAAAAGGACTTTTCTAATATTAAGATAGCCACCCATCACGCCTGTCACTACTGTAAAATTTATACTGAGCATTCTCTGACTGATTTTAGAAATCCCATGCTGCTGGATGAAATTGCCGAGGCCTTTGGAGGAGAAGTGGTGGACTGGTATGACTTTAAAAAAGCAACATGTGGTGCTGGTTTTAGTCAAATATTTGCTAACAAGGAATTATCACTGTCTGCCACAGCTGATAAACTGTTGGCTCTGGAAGGAGAAGCAGATCTCCTCCTGCATATGTGTCCTAATTGTCAGACACAATTAGACCGTTATCAACCTGTTTTGGAGAAAGAACTGGGCAGAAAACTAAATCTGGTTCATCTAAGTGTGGCCCAGATGGCTGCCCTGGGAATGGGAGCAGATCCCTACAATGTACTGGGTATTCAAACTCACAGTACTCCGGTAGAGGGTCTTTTAGAGAAAATAAATGATATTTAATATATTAATTATAATTATTAAATAATTAAAGCATAATTTGATATTAAAATTACTATTTAAAGAAATAGGATTCTAATCAAGTTCTTATAATAATTATTACTAAAATTACATCTAATATTTGGTTTAAAAACGAAATTAGATTAAAAATAGATTGATCTGATATCATGAGCACAAAATCAAAAACTCTGGAAAAAACTATTGATACTTCTAAAGTTAATCAAAAAACCAGAGATAACAAAAATCAGGCCATAATTCCTGATACCAAAGCTGGTGAAAAGGTAGGAGTATTCATATGTCGATGTGGAGGAAATATTTCCGACACCGTGGACATTGAAGAACTTAAATCCAGTATTAATGCTAATTTTGTGGATGACTATGAAAACCTGTGTTCTCTTAACTGTCGCCGAAACATAAGAGAAGAAATAATGGATCAGAACCTGGACCGAGTGGTAATAGCTGCCTGTTCCCCATTAACTCATCTTAAAACTTTTCAAAACTATGCTGATCCATTAAATCCGTCCATGGTAGAGATGGTAAATTTAAGGGAACAGTGCTCCTGGGTGCATTCTGATAAGGAAAAAGCCACTCAAAAAGCCATTGGTTTAACCCAGGCCGGAGTGGAAAAGGTGAAAAGTGCCAAGGCCCTTGAAAAAGATCATTAGCCGGACTGAAAAAAGTGCCGCTATATTTGGTGGAGGAATATCCGGTATCACTGCCGCTTTATCACTGGCCAATCAAGGGGTTAAAGTGACTATCATAGAAAAAAACCCTACCATTGGCGGTAATATGGTTAAAATCGGTAAAGTATTCTCTCCAGAGAAACTGGCCGAGGAATGTTCCCTTTGTATCTTAAACCCTATCATCAACGAAGTTGTTAACCATAAAAACATTAAGATAATGACTAAAACCAATCTCCGCCGGGCCGGTAGAAGATCCACCTATTTTAACCTGGTTTTAGAAAAGGAAACCAGTTTTGTACATGAAGACCGTTGTATTGCCTGTGGAAATTGTGTAGATGTTTGTCCGGTGGAAGTTCCTGATGAATGGAACCAGGGAATGACCACACGTAAGGCCATCTACAAACCATTTGCCCAGGCAGTGCCTGATGTATACACCATTGATGTGGAAAACTGTATTAAATGTGGAAAATGTGCCAAAGCCTGTAATATGGATGCCATTGATTTAACCTTAAAAAATGAGGTTATTCCTCTAAAAGCAGGCAGTGTAATCATTGCCACAGGACATGAACACTTTGATTTATCCAAAAGACCAGAATATGGTTATGAACGTTTTGATGATGTAATCAGTCAGATGGACCTGGCCCGATTACTGGGAGTTAATGGCCCTACCCTGGGAAAGTTGCAGAAAATTTCTGATGGGAAGGTTCCCCAGAGAGTGGTTATGGTACAGTGTACTGGTTCCCGGGATGAAAAAACTGATGGGAAAAGATACTGCTCTAAAGTATGCTGTATGGTTGCCCTAAAACATGCCAGTATCATCAGGGAGAAGTTTCCAGAGACAGAAGTGGTAATATGTTACACTGACCTGCGAACACCTGGAATGTATGAAAATTACCTCAGATATGTTCAGGATAAAGGTATAAAATTGGTAAGAGGCCGGCCAGGGGAAGTCAGTCGGAAAGGCGATCACCTCATAGTGCGGGTAGAAGATACCCTGCAGCGCCAGCCACTGGAGATTGAAACAGATATGGTGGTACTTTCCGAGGCCATAGAACCCTCGGAAGGGACCATGAAACTGGCTAAAAGATTCAATGTGGGATTGAGCCAGGACATGTTCATTAAGGAAAAACATGCTAAAATTAAACCGGTGAACACTGATGTGGAGCGTATTTTCGTCTGTGGAACAGCCCAGGGACCAAAAGATATTACAGATAGTGTTTCCCAGGCCAATGCTGCTGCCGCCAAGGTATCAGAGCAAATTAAATGTGGAACAGAAGCAGAACCGCCGGTGGCCATTATCAGAACTTCTCGCTGCAGTCGTTGTGGCAAATGTAAGGAAATTTGTGGATTCAAGGCCGTTTATCGGGACGAAGAATACATGTCTATAGATCCTATGGCCTGTCGCGGATGTGGGGCCTGTGCTGGAGTTTGTCCGGAAGATGCCATTAAAATAATTGGATTAAATGACCAGGAACTTATATTCTCAAATGGAAGCCCTATTAGGTGATAAAAAAGAGGGTGAAATTAGAATTCTGGCCTTCCTGGATAATGTAGGCTACACTGCCGCCGATACCATAGGAAACAATCGGGTGAGTTATCCAGAGGCCATTCGTATAATTAGAATTCCTTCCATAAACCGTATAATGCCAGAACACTTAATGTTTGCCTATGCCCATGGGGCTGATGGTATATTGATGGCTGAATATCCGGATGAGTGCATGCTGGAGGCCCACAAGGCCAAAATGAAAGAATTAAGTGAGTTTGTGGCTGCTGAGGGAATTCCATCTGACAGACTGAGATTCTATAAGGCCTATGCTCCTCACTACCGGGGACTGGCCAAGCAGTTTGAGGATTTCTATGATGATGTTTCTAAAACGGAATCTAACTAACTTCTTATTTTTCAAATAATTTCTTTTTTATTTCTTAATTTAATTTTTCATGTGTTAAATTGCTTTTTATATTTTTTATTATTATTATTATTATTAGTGATGAAAATTTTTCATTTGACGTTTTAATTATTTTAAATCAGATGTAAAAATACTAAAAAATATATCATATATGAGTATTTAAAAAATAAAATAATGAAACTTGAACAACTGTGTGAAATGGCCAGTATTTGTACAGAGTGTCCTTTGCAGGAAGGTAGAACAAAAGTAGTTTTTGGGGAAGGTCCTTCTGATGCAAAAATCATGCTTATTGGCGAAGCACCAGGAAAAAACGAAGATGAAACTGGAAGACCATTTATTGGTATGGCTGGAAAATTACTGAGTGAAATACTCCATGATGCAGGTTTAGATCGTTCTGAAATTTTTATTACATCCATTGTAAAATGCAGGCCAGATGGAAATAGAAAACCAAAAAAGCCAGAATACACTAAATGCATAAATCTTTTCTTAAACAAACAAATCGAGATTATAAACCCGGATATTATTGGTTTGCTTGGAAATAGTTCTATTTATGCTTTAATTGGTGAGAAAAACATTAAACAGATTCATGGAAATATATATGAAATAAATGGCAGAAAATATATGGCCTTATTTCATCCAGCTGCAGCTTTATATTCTCGTAAACTGCTTCCTGAGTTAAAAGAGGACATGATTAAATTAAAAGAATTAATTGAATCTTAAGATTTGAAATAAAAATTATTCTGGAGGAAAAACCTCAAAGAATAATTCAGTAAATTCGGCCAATAATTCTTTAGGGAATTTCAAACCCACCAGTATAATTAAAATGCCAGTTCCAATGGTATTTTCTTCATTGTTAGGGTCTTCCATTAATTCTTCATCAAATACCAGATTAACCTTTGATTTTTCCTGTAGGAAATCCCAGAGCGTTTCTTTTTCAGCTGTCTGCTCCCTTTGATTCAATATTATGACGAAGAGCTAATTGTAAAAATTGCTCCCAATCACCATACTCGCAAAACTCTATCCATACTAATCCGTTATAATCGATGCAGGAATTGCAGGTCTCAATTTCCCAGTGAAAGAAGTTCTTTATTATGTCTTCCATTCCCTCATCCACACAAATAAAGAAGTCTTCCTCAATTTTAACATCTACTTGTTTATGACCCATAAAATTCCTCCTAGTAATATTCAAACATCATTAACATTATTAATTGTATTTTTGTTTTTGGAAATATAAAACAATTTTAAAATATCATTAAAAAAATAAAATTTAGAAAAAAATTATCTAAAATTTATATTTTTTAAAGATTTAATTTAATTTTTAAGATTTTTAAGCTTGGATATGTTTTCAGGTGAACCAGAAACGGTTATTATATCTCCTTTTTTTAAAACCTGATTATCTGGAGGATAATTATATATTTTCTGGTTTCTAACAATGCTTAGAATTTTAACATTGAATTTTTTTTCTATATCTGATTTAAATCCTTCTATTAGTGATTTTTCACTAATTCTTATCATAATTATTTCAGAGGAGGGAATATGGTCCTGTATATTGCAATTAACTTTCTTATCTTGTATAATCCTTTGAAATATGCCGTAGTTTTCTTCCCGCAGCTGGTTTATAAATTGACTAATTTCTTCATGGGGCACATCGTATTCATCCAAAACACGGCTGAAAATTTCCACCGATGTTTCAAACTCCTCGGGAATAACTTCATCAGCTCCTAAACTTTTTAGAATTTTAATTTCATCTATGTATCTTGTTCTGACGATTATATATAGCTCAGGATGGATTCTTTTACCCAGTTCGGTTATTCTACGTGTATTAACTGGATCTGAAATAGCCACTACCATTATTCTAGCTTTTTGAATCTCTGCTTTTCTTAAAACATATTCCTGGGTAGCATCGCCATAAATAAAATGCTCTTCTTCTTTATCCGTCACCATTTCCGGGTTTATTTCTACCACTACATAAGGAATGGACGAGTTAAGAGCCGCCATGGAAACATTTTTTCCATTAACTCCATAACCAATAATTATTAAATGATCCTCCAGTTTAAATTCAGATTTTAAAGGGATTTGGGGATTTAATTGATTGCTAATAGGAAGTTTATGAATTAATTCCGAAGTTTTGTGTGATATGGCCATTAAAAATGGAGTTAAAGTCATAGTAAGTAAAGAAACACTTAAAAATAACTGGAATACGGTTAAACTGATTAATCCATATTGAATTCCAACTTTGGATAAAATAAAGGAAAATTCTCCAATTTGACTGAGTATTAAACCTACAATCACCATTATGCGTAGTGGAAAACCTAGAAACCTGGTGGCTAATCCGGCGGTAACTGATTTAATAACTACAACACCCAGTGTAAGAATCAAAATAAGTGCAATATTCTGGAAGAAGAAGTTTACATTGAGTAACATGCCTATGGATACGAAAAAGAAGCTCATGAAGATATCATGAAATGAAATCACGTTACCCAGTGCTTGATGAGCATATTTAGTGTTGGATATTATCAAACCTGCCAGAAATGCCCCTAAAGCTGGTGAAAGACCTAATAAAGTAGTTAACCAGGTTATTCCAAAACAAATAAGAATAGTGGTTAATAAAAAAAGCTCCCGATTTTTAAGACGAGCAACATGATTTAACAATGATGGAACCAGCCATTTAGCAGCAATAACTGTGAATATTAATATTCCTATGCCTTCTAATAATAAAATCAATATAGATTGGCTGGAAATACTGTTCCCGGCTATTATAGGGGTTAACAAAATAATGGGGACTACTGCCACATCCTGGAAAATAAGAATTCCTAAAGAAGTTCTGCCATGAGGGGTATCAATTTCATTTTTGTCCTGAAGAAGTCTTAAAACAATGGCTGTGCTGCTGAATGATATTAAAAATCCCATGAAAATAGAGGTATTAATACCTAAACCCAGACTCCAGGCAATTAAAAAAACTATTACAAATGTAAAAATTAGTTGCAGTGATCCTCCAATTAAGGCTTGTCGCTTTATCTGGGAAAATTTCTCCAATGAAAATTCCAGGGCAATGGTAAATAGTAAAAAGATAATACCTATCTCTGCTAAAATTTCTACCTGTTGCACTTCACTGATGAGGCTTAAACCCTGAGGTCCGGCAATAATACCAGTTAAAAAGAATCCTAAAACGGCAGGAATCTTTATTTTATGAAATAATAACAGTACCAAAACTGATAAAGCAAATATTATAACAACATCTTTTAAAATTATAAGTTCCATTATAAACCTCTAAATTATCTTATCTTAATTTATGGTATTCATTTTTAATAAATAAAAAGATTCATGGTGAAGTTTAATAGGGGTGCCTGTTTTTAAGCCAAAACTAAAATTAATCTGGTTTAGAATAATCTAAAGCTAAAAAAGACGATAATCAATTGAAATTAAATTCCAAATAATAAAATAAAAGTTATGTTGTACTAGTTTTTTTGACTAAATATCCTCAGAATAATTCTCCACATACCAGTCAATCAACTCCCCAGCAATACTAATCCTGGAAGGAATCTCTGGAAGATCCTTCGTCTCAAACCATTTAGCATGAGCGATCTCTTTTCCATCCACCTCTATTTCTCCACTCTCATATTCGGCGGTAAAGCCAATCATCAAAGAATGAGGGAAAGGCCAGGACTGGCTGCCGAAATATTTAATATTTTTGACTTTTAAACCCACTTCTTCCATTATTTCTCTTTCTAAACCCTCTTCCAGGGTTTCCCCTGCTTCCACAAAACCGGCAATGAGGCCGTATTTTCTATATTGGCCGTAGTTATGCTTAGCCATTAGAAGTTTACCTTCTTTAACAATGGCCACTATAACTGCTGGAGAAATACGTGTAAAACTAATAAATCCGCATTCGGGACAGACTTTAGCCATTTCTTTATCCATAGTTTCGGTAGGGGTTCCGCATTTACCACAGAACTGGTGATGTTTATCCCAGTTTATAATCTGGATGGCCCGTCCTGCTAAAAGATAAATGTCTTCATCTAAAATCTGGTAAAGGGATCTTAAATCCTCAAAGGCCATTCCTTCCGGGACAATAGATTCAACTTCCATATCCACTTCAGCAGCATAACAGGGATGATCCATAAGTGTCCCCAGATAAATTTTCCTCAGGGGGGTAATATTTAATTCATTCAAATCTTTTACCAGAGGAATTTGACCAGTTTCTACATTTGCCAGCATTTTACTGGAATTCAATTGTTCACTGGAATTAAAAACAAACCAATAAGCTTTAGCACTGTTTTCAAGTTTAGGCCTATTTTCAGGAATGTATTGTTTGTAAATACTCTCTCGTGGCATAGAAGTAATTGTTTGTCAATGGGTTATTAAATAATTACTTGTAAAGTGAAATTCAAATATACTATAAGGGGGGATTATTTATGGGAAAAGTAGAATTCAATATGGAAAATGTGAATAAATGTCTCTGTACCGTTTGTGCGGTTCAGGGTACCAGTAGTTGTGTCAAAGATAAACTGCAAGGGATGCAGGAGAAAATGTCAGAAGATATAGACATTGCCAGTGTCATTGAACCATCCGACATTCCAGGAATGTACTGTGCATCTGGGAAAACAAGCTGTGATGATTTGTACTTCCATGAAGAATGTAAATGTGTAGAATGCCCGGTTTTTAAAGAAAACGATCTAATGAGTGGGGAACCAATGGGGTACTTCTGTAAAGATGGAAAAGCCAGATAATTTCTTTTCTTTTAAATTTTTATTTATTATTTTTTTTAAAAAAACTAATAAGCCCAACTTTATCTTCATTATTCAATTTAAAATTTTAATTCCTGTTTATAAGCCAGCTATGAAATTAGTGATAAAATAATCAGAATATTTATTTAAAATAAGATTTTTAAAATAAGAAAATTATTAAAAAGAATAAAATATTAAAAAAAGAAATAAGGAGTTAAAAACTCCAATTATTTTGAACCATTAGATCTATTCTTTTTTGATGATTGTTTAGGGGATGATTGCTTTGGTGATGGTTGCTCAGGATTTGGTTCATCATTAAAGACCTGGGCCTGTCCATTACGCAGTACATGTATGTTATTACCCATCCGGTAGCCTTCATCCTCAGCAAGTTCCACATAGGCCGTCAGCATTTCCAGGTTTCCGTGAGATGGAATTAAATGGGCTGGATTAAGCATTCTTATGAAATCACGGTGGTCTTCTCGACCGGCGTGGCCTGAAACGTGGGCATTGGTAAATATTCGGGCCCCTTTTGATTTTAATCTCCGCTCCATAAGGTTACGATTGGCCTTGTTTAGAGGGTTAGGTATGACCGGGGCAGATATAATAACATTATCACCCGGTTGTACCAGGAAACTGGTTTTGTCGTTGGCTATTCTAGGCAGAAGAGCATCAGGTTCTCCCTGGTGGCCGGTAGTTAAGAGCACGTATTCTGATCTTTTTTCATCAGCCAGAGTAAGGGCCTTATTAATGGCCTTAGGACTTCCATAAACACTTGCATTTTTAGGGAGGTTAAGTATTCCCATACTTTCGGCTATGCTACAGTATCTTTCCATAGAACGTCCCAGTAAGAGCATTTTACGATCGCTTTGAGCTACAATATCACAAATGGCCTGCACCCTTTCGATGTGAGAGGCGAAAGTAGTGATTATAATTCCGGAATCTTCTTTTAAAGGCCATTCCATTATGTCCTGAAGCACTATTTTTGCAATCCTTTCGGAATGGGTTTTAACCTGATCTTCCTCAGCAGCCCGGGTGGTGTCCACAATCAATGCCAGAACTCCTTTTTCACCCAGTTCCCGGAATCTCTGGTAGTTTGGTGGGGGAGAGAGTGTCTGGTGATTGTCAAACTTGAAGTCGTTGGAATAGACGATAATCCCTTCTGAGGTGTGAAGCACAGGGGTAACTGCCTGAGGAATACTGTGGGTGGTGTGTACAAATTCCAGAGTTATATCTGGAGATATTTGACTTTTTTCCCCGGAATTTAAAACCTGGAGAGGATTATTGAACTTAAATTTCCTTTCGCTTTTGATGGTTTTTTCTATTAAGGCCATGGTATAAGGCGTTGCTATAAGAGGCGCCTCATAACGATGTGCTAACTTTGCCACTGCACCTATGTGGTCCAGGTGTCCGTGGGTAAAAACTATGGCCCGGACTTTACCATTAACGTCCTTCATTAAGGTGTCGTCAGGTATTACTCCACGTTCTATAAGGTCTAAACTGTGCATTTTGGCTATGTCGGTATCTTCATGGATATGGAGTCTGTCCAGGTGGATTCCCATGTCAAATATTATGACATCTTCACCCACTTTTACAACGGACATGTTTTTGCCCACTTCTTCATATCCTCCGACTGCTATTACTTCAATACTCATTATGTAATCTCCTTGAGTCCCTATTTTTTTATTATTCAACATTTAAGTGTTGAATTAGTTATTAAATTCTTAATTTTTGTTTAAAGCTATTAATTTCTTTTATATCAGAATTTAATTCATTTTCACTTAAGGGACTCGTTTATAATTTTAATTGTCTTTTGAATGTCTTGAATCCAGTTATTGTAATCATTAAATTTATCTAAAGTGACTTCTAAGATTCCGGGATTTCTACAGATATTAATTATTATTCCTAATTATATTCCTATTGTTATTATGTATTTACTTTTAAATGGCTTCTTTTGATGTATTGGTTAATATTAAGATATTTTGATATCCATTTAAACTGATTTTAAAAATATATTAATTTTTTTTTAAAAATTATTTCTATTAGGCCCGGGAATTTTCATAAATTGTATCTAGGATCTGGTATTGACAGACTAAAATCCTAAATCTTTATAAAAACAGAAGAAACTTTAAATAAAAAATCAAATTACAAAAATAATGATTTATAAATTTAAAATAAATTCTTATTATATATATGTTGAAGTAACATGCTTTATATAGTTTATGGATAGTTTTAAGAGAATTTTATAAGTTGATTTTAAAAAAATATGATAGAAAAATAAAAATTAAAATAAAAAAATATTATGGAATTAATGTTTAAGATAGTTCCTTGAGCATAGCTGGCCTGTAAACATACCAGTAGTATCTCCTGGTGTTTAATTTTGTTTTTTTGTAAGTGACGGTTGTTCCTGGGCCTAATTCACTATCACTATAGTCAGTGATCTTCATTACATTCTTGGAAACTTTTTGTAATGTTATTATTTCATGCCAGCTCACATACCATTTTCCATCGATTTTCACATAAAAAGTCTGGAATACTTTTCGCTTGTTGCTGGGAACATATAGATAGGTTCTCCAGGACATTTTCATGGGCCCGCTTTGGCCGCTGTAGAAATATTTAGTCCCCTGATCAACTTTGAATGCTTTATCTGTGACTTTTGCTGCTGCAGCTGGTTCGGCGAACTGAATAACCGCACAAACCATGAACATAACAGTAAGTACTGCCAGAATATTCATTTTCTTTACCATAACACTCCTCCAAAATAATCCCTTAATAATAATTTAAAAGTTTAAATATATAAGTTTATCTCTATAAATAAAAAAATATCTTAAAGTAAACTGAAAATGATAATATTAATATTAATAATTAATTTTAGAAAATCAGAAGAAATTCAATATAGAATTCCAGGGATTTTATTAAATTTGTTAAATTATTAAATTTAAAAATAATATTCCTATTGAGTATTGGTTGAATTTAGTATTTGTTGAAGTTAAATTCAGAAAATAATATTCTTACTATGAATTGTTAATTTAAATTAAAAAAATATTTCTAGTTTTAAAAAATAAAAAAAGTATTAGGGAATAGGATCCCTAATATTTAAAAGGACAATGATGAATAATAGCCCTTAAATTTAGAAAGTGTCCAACTCTTTATTACACCAAAACTGTTTCTGGAACTGGTAGCATCTGCTTTTACCCATTTTCCATTGATATATACTTCGGAAAAGACATGTCCGTAAGTATTTCCACTGGTGAATTTAGCATTTACATGAACGTACCGGGTCTTTAATCCCACGGCTCTCATTAAAGCAGTCATAAGGTGGGCATGGTCCACACAGTTTCCTTTTTTGTATTGGAGCGTTTTAAGTGCTCCGTATTTGGTATTGTAGTAAAAACTGTAAGCAAGATTGTCTCTAACCCAGTTAAAGATCTTGGTTGCTTTTTCAGTGTAAGTCGTTGCGCCGCTGGTTATTTTTTTGGCCATTGCTTGAATAGTTGAGTCACTTACCTGACAGTTCTTACTGGAAAGCAGGTAGGGATCTTTGCTAGTTGTTGCTGAAGCTGTTGATGTGGTTGGTTTGGTGGTAGTCTGATGGATCTCTGTTTTGTATCTGATCTGGTAGGTCCACTTGTAAGTATAGGTATAGTAAGTTTTTTTCACTTTTTTGTAGACATACTTGTATTTCCAGGTATATTTATACTTGGTATACCATTTCCCGTGGTATTTATACTTGACCTTGTAATATCTCTTGTATTTTACCTTTACTTTCTGTTTTACATACTTGGTATGGGCCACTTTCACTTTAGCCTTATACCAGTATTTGTAGGGTACCTTAACAGTTACGTTATAATAAGTTGTATTGTTCTTAACAGTGCTGTTAACACTGTTGTTGTTTGAACTGTTGTTAATTGCTGGATCACTGCTAGTACTCACTGTTTTATTTGTTACTTGACTTGTAGTGTTAGTTGGATTTTGTATTGTTCCACCACTGGTATTATTTGCGTTTTCCAGTGATGTCTGATTCACGTCAGTGGCGTGAATTCCACTAAAGCTTAAAAAAGCTAAACATAATGTAAATACGAAAACTACATTTAATTTTCGCGAAATTTTACCGCCTCCATATCAATGCCGCTTTAAAAAGTTCATATTATTGAAAAAAGTTCAATAATAATCATATTGACTAAACAAAGGTCGCACTGATATCATCATATCATATGTGATACCCTATATAAAGGTTGCGGTCTAAAATCAAGAAAAAGGCAATATCTGTGTCTATAAAATCAAATAAGACTCAATTAGAGCTTTTTTAATTACAGTTGAATGGAAAGGGCACCATGATACTCTATTTAAATAAATCCCCTCTGGTGAGAGTTATTTTTAAGAATTGGCCATTACTCATGTTTAAATCAATGGTAGGTGCTGGGGCCTATACATGCATGAACGGGGTTATGTAGGTTGGTGTAATTATAAGCTATTATGGGCCTTATTTATTTGATATTATGTGGTTTTGGCCTTTTATTTAAAGAATAAGGAAGATAGGTTAGGATATGGGATTTTTGGAAATTGTTGGAAAAAATCTTATTTTCCATAACCAAAATTTTAATTAATTAGCTGGAAAACAGGAAAAGAAATTGGTTCATGGTTGATATTTAAAATAGCAATTAATTAATTTTAAAAATAATTTTTAGATATTCTGGAGTAGTGATGAGATAAATAATCAATAAATAATTAGAATTCAAATAAATTTACATTTAATCTTTAGAATTATTTACCATAGTCCTAATTACTTCTTTTTCGGCTTTTGCAGACAATTTCTGCAGCTTTTTATCCACCAAAATAAAAGAAGATATATAATTCCAGATGACACCAATACCCCAGAAAGTTATAGGAAAAATAACCCACAGAAAATTGGGGGTGAATATAAGATTAATAACAGCTGAAACAGCATTTATAGATAAATAAATGGCCAAATGCATGTAGAAACTTCGGGCCCGGTCTGCTTTGGCCACTTTATGGTATGATTCCTGGTATTCTTTTAAGGATATAGGTTTAGACATTTATATTTCCCCTAAAATCGAGTTTTTATTTTTTATTTTTAATTATTTCTAAACATCCACTGACTGGAGTAATTATTTTACATTTTTGATACTTAAAACGATTAAAAAAATAAAATAAAATAGTAAAATAGGTGATTTAAATAATTCTAACCAGTATTTTATCAATATGGTGGCCATCCATATCTACGATTTCAAATTCAATGTTTTCCCACTGGAATATTTCTCCGGTATCTGGTACCTTACCGGTGTAGCTCATTATAAAACCACCAATGGTATTGAAATTACCTTTATTCTCATCAGGAAGCTTTTCAATATTCAATACTTCCTTAAATTCTTCTGCAGATAAATAACCATCTACCAACCATGATCCATCCTTTCTAAGAATGGCTTTAGGTTCGTTTGGTTCATCTAAAGATGGTATATCTCCCACCAGTGCTTCTAATATGTCATTTAAGTGTTATTAAACCTTCTATACTTCCATATTCGTCCACAACCATGGCCATATGCACGTAGTTTTTGTTTTCTTTGAAAAGGTTTAATACATCTAAAATAGGCAGAGTTTCTGGTATAACTAAGGGCTCCTTTAAATTAGACTCAATATTGATTTTTTCTCCATTTAAAATTGATCCCAGAATGTCTTTAGTCTGAACAACACCCAAAAAGTTGTTTAATTCATCTCTACCCACAGGAAAAATAGATCGTTCACTGTTAATTATCTGTTTTTCAGCTTCTTCTAATGGATCATCAAGGTCTAACCATATGATTTCTGTTTTGGGAGTCATTAAACTGCCAACTTTTTGCTGGTCCAGTCTAAAAACTCTTTTAATAATATCTTCTTCTTCCTTTTCCACAGTCCCGGCTTCCAGACCTTCCTCAATAAGAAGTTTGATTTCGTCTTCTGTTACTTTATCACCGCTACTATCTTTTTTAGATCCAATTAAACGTAATAGAGAATCTGTAGAAATACTTAAAAGAGAAACCACAGGACTGGTGATTCGAGATAGTATCTGTAATGGTCGTGCTATTTTAACTGAAATCTTTTCCGGATTATTAAGCCCTATCCTCTTAGGAACCAGTTCTCCGACTACCAGTGAGAAATAAGTAATTATCAAAACCACAATGATTATGCTTAAGGTGTCACTATAAGGGGCCAGGAAGCTGAAACCACTCAAATAATTGTTTAAATAAATAGAAACCGTGGCACCACCAAAAGCACCTGCTAAGATTCCTATTAGAGTGATTCCAATTTGAACTGCTGATAAAAACTGGTTGGGAGACTCTAATAATTCCAGAGTGATATCAGCACCTTTATTTCCTTCTTGACTCATTTTTTGCAGTTTAATTTTTCGAGAAGATATAACTGCTATTTCCGACATGGCCAGCATACCATTTAATAAAATAAGCACGCCAATTGCAAAAACTTCTAAAAATAGATTACTCATGGATTTATCCTCTTATTTTAAGGTTATTTAAAATATTTATTTATTTAAATTTATTAAATTATTGATTTGAATTAATGAAAAAATAGTTCTTAATTTTTATAATCATTTAATTGGTCTTAATTTATTAATTTATCTGATTTTAAGAACTATTTCTAATATTAATTATCAGATGGATGGAGAATGTTAATAATCAATGTATCTGAATTTTTTCTCCATTAACATGACTATTCCAAAGGCAATTAAACCCAGTACCAAGGAAATAACGATAGAACTGGTTTCACTTAAATCAATCTTTTGATAAGGCAATCTAAGGGTACCCAGCATTAACCCCACCAGAAAAGACATAGTCACGTGTTCATGATGCCTTAGAAGGTAATCCAACAGTCGGGAAAAGGAAAGTATCCCAATCAAGGCCCCGGCCATGAAGGTTATGATTTCGGTAATGGATAAGCTGTTCAGGGCATTGATCATGTACTCGTACTGGTTTAATAGCAGTAGAAGGAATGCCCCGGATATTCCAGGCAATATCATAGCACATATAGCTATCATACCAGAAAAAAAGATAATTGGTAGGGTGTGATTAGCGGAAATAGGATTCAAGCCCACAAAGATAAAGGCAAAAACAAATCCAATAATTCCAAAACTGAGGTTCTTCACGGAGAAACCATCTATTTCGGAATAAACAATGTAGGCCGAGGCCAGAATTAAACCAGAAAAGAAGGCATAGGTGTAAGCCGCATAATTAGCTAATAAAAAACTCATTAATTGAGACAGGGTCAATACCGCCAATCCAATTCCCATGAGTAAGGGGATAAACAGTTGAAAATCAACTTCTTTTTTTAAGATGCTCCCTGATTCTCGGAATTGGCCCTTTAAAAATGGTTTTATAAATTTAAAGTTTATTTTACTAATGGAGTGCACTAAACGTTCGTATATTCCGGTAATAAGGGCTATGGTTCCTCCAGAAACCCCGGGCATGATATCGGCGGATCCCATAAAGAGACCCCTTAAGAAAATTGATAGAAAATTTTTTAGTTTATCTTGGTAACTGGTCATATGGATTCTCCAGGATAGAATTTATTATTAAATATATATTTTTACTTAATTTATAATTGTAAGACTTGAATTTTTTATTTCCATTCAAAGAACAAAGTAATATTTAATATTATTTAATTATTCTAAAATATCATCTGCAATCTTGTAATGGGGATCTTCCCAGTGATTGACCTCGATTATCTTGGAGGCATTGTCCAGTAACATCCGACAGTCCTCACTTAAATGTCTTAGATGAATCTTCTTCCCGCATTTAGCGTACTTTTCAGTTATGGAATTTAAGGCCTCAATAGCAGAATGATCCCGTACACTGGACTTATTAAAGTCAATAATTACCTCGTCCGGGTCGTTTTTATAATCAAATATGTCTTTAAATGCCTTTACTGAACCGAAAAACAGAGGTCCTTCTATTTCGTAGTGTTTCACATTATTCTGGTCAATGGTAGTGTGGGCATGTATTCTTTTGGCACTTTCCCAGGCAAAGGCCAGGGCAGAAATAATAACTCCTACAATAACTGCTGCGGCCAGGTTATGGAATAAAACAGTGACACCGGCTACGATAATCATCACAATTACATCGGTTCTGGGGACTTTTTTTATTATTCTAAAAGAGGCCCATTCAAAGGTTCCAATGGCCACCATGAACATCACCCCTACTAAAGCGGCCATGGGTATTTGTTCCACTAGCGTGGCACCGGCCAGTACAATAATTATTAATCCTAGTGCAGCGGTAATCCCTGAAATCCTGTTTCTACCACCAGAGGTAACATTTATGATACTCTGGCCAATCATGGCACATCCACCCATACCTCCAAAGAAACCACACACAGTATTGGCCACTCCCTGGGCCACACTTTCTTTATTTCCACGTCCCCGGGTTTCAGTCATTTCATCAATAACATTCAGGGTTAGTAAACTTTCAATCAATCCTACCATGGCCATTATGAGAGCATAAGGAAAAATAATGGCCAGAGTTTCTAAATTTAAGGGAACCATGGGCAGGTGAAAGGCGGGAAGTCCTCCGGCAATAGAAGCCATATCTCCCACGGTTTTGGTGGGAATCTGAAAAACAATGGTAATGGCTGAAACCGCTACAATAGCCGCTAATGCTGAAGGAATGGCCTTACTAACCTTGGGTAGGAAATGGATAATGGCCATGGATAGACCTACAAAGGCTAACATTATCCACAGCACCGGACCGGTAAGCCAGCTACCATCTGGTGTCTGGAACTGGGTAAACTGGGAAGTAAAGATGATTATGGCCAGACCATTTAAAAATCCGAACATCACCGCTTGAGGCACCAGGCGGATGAATTTTCCCAGCTTTAAAAGTCCGATGGTTATCTGTATGATTCCCATTAAAACCACAGCGGCAAATAAGTATTCCGGACCGTGCTGTATCACCAGGGCCACCACTACCACGGCCACTGCCCCGGTAGCACCAGAGATCATACCAGGCCGGCCACCAATCATGGCCGTGATTAATCCAATAATAAAGGCGGAGTAAAGGCCCACCAGGGGGTTCACATGAGCGATAATGGAAAAAGCAATGGCTTCTGGAACCAGGGCCAGGGCCACGGTGGTTCCAGATAAGACTTCTGTTTTTGTATTTAAATTTTTTAATTTATTTTTAAATTTATTTATGAAAGACATTTTATTAATCAATCCTTGAAATATGGTTTTTAAAGCGAATATATATTAACGCTTCTTTGGTGTACTTTTCACATTCTTTTAGTGCTTTAAATTTAAATATAATCTATTTAAAGCTCAATAATTAAAATAGGTGATAATGGGCTTATTTAATTAATTTCCTAAATTTGATAATAAAAATAGTAATTTATTAAAAAATAAGTAATAATAGAGGTTTTAATAATGAAAAAACCCTTAAAATAACGTTATTCTATTAAACTCTGTTAAACATGAAGCAGGGGTCATGGTTTTGTGTTTTCCGGGTTTCTATTAAAAACCTGGGCCTGTCCATTACGCAACAAATGAATATTTCTGCCAATTAGGTAACCCTCTTCTTCAGCTAATTCAGCATAAGCAGATAACATTTCCAGATTTCCATGGGCTGGAATTAAATGGGCTGGATTAAGCATCCTTAAAAAATCACGGTGGTCTTCGCGACCAGCATGTCCTGAAACGTGGGCATTGGTGTATATTCTAGCACCCTTGGATTTTAAACGCATCTCTAAAAGATTACGGTTGGCCTTATTCAATGGATTGGGTATAACTGGAGCGGATATGATTACATTGTCTCCTGGTTGTACCAGAAAACTGGTTTTATCATTGGCAATCCTAGGAAGAAGGGCATCAGGTTCTCCCTGATGTCCGGTGGTTAAAAGCACATAATCAGACCGTTTTTCATTAGCCAGGCTCAGGGCCCGGTTAATAGACTTGGGACTACCATAAATACTGGCATTTTTCGGAAGGTCCAGTATTCCCATTTTTTCTGCCAGACCACAATATCTTTCCATGGAACGGCCCAGCAAGAGCATTTTACGATTGCTCTGACCTACGATATCACAAATGGCCTGCACTCTTTCAATGTGAGAGGCAAAAGTGGTTATCAAAATTCCCTGGTCATCTTTTAAAGGTGGTTCCAATATGTCCTGGAGCACTATCCTTGCTATCTTTTCAGAGTGGGTTTTAACCTCTTCACGTTCGGCGGCGCGGGTGGAATCAACTATGAGTGCCAGAACTCCTTTTTCACCCAGTTCCAGGAATCTTTGATAATCTGGTGGTGGGGAAATTTTCTGATGATTATCAAACTTAAAATCGTTAGAATAAACTACTACGCCCTCTGAGGTGTGCAAAGCCGGCGTTACGGCCTGGGGTATACTGTGGGTGGTACGCACAAATTCCAGTGTTATTTGTGGTGATATCTGACATTTCTCACCAGAATTTAAAATCTGCAAGGGATTATTAAACTTGAATTTCCTTTCCCATTTAGCAACTCTCTCTATGAGGGCCATGGTGAAGGGGGTTGCTATTATGGGAGCATCGTATCGGTGGGCCAGTTTGGCCACTGCTCCAATATGGTCCAGGTGCCCGTGGGTGAATACAATGGCCTTTACTTTACCATTAACCTCCCTCATCAAGGTGTCATCAGGTATGACTCCTCTTTCAATTAGATCTAAACTGTGCATTTTGTCTATATCTGTATCTTCGTGAATGTGTAGGCGGTCCAGGTGGATTCCCATGTCAAATATGATGATTTCTTCACCAATTCTAACTGCGGACATGTTTTTACCCACCTCTTCATATCCTCCAATTGCTATTATTTCAATTTCCATATTTAATCTCCTAATTGAGTCCTATTCTCGTGAAATTATTTCATATTCTTTCTGAAATACGTAAATAATTATATGATCATTTTTTTTAAATAATTCCAGGTTTTTACTTCATTTTTATTCAATTTTACTGTTTAAGGACTATTTTTATGATGGTGAATGTATTAGTATTAATTAAATTTTTAATTTAAGATTAATCTCTTTTTGATTATAATATCTCTTAATGGTCCGTTGATGAGAATATCAGCGATAATAAGAGTTAAATCTCAAATATCCTTAATAAAAAAAGTTTAAAAATTATTTTTCCACAATTTCAGAATTTTTCCAGCAAGTTGTTATGAAATTCTTATATGAACAACTACAGAATTTTCTAAAAAATGGAAAAGAACCATTTATGAAAATCCATTAAAATACAAAAAAAATTGATTTATTATAAAAATATTATTCTGATTATACCATAGTTCGGTAACTTTACATATAAAGTTTACTGATAGAGGCCTTAAATTATGATACTAACTTGATTTTAGACATTTAGAGTATCATATAGGTTAAATAGATAATTATAATATTAGAAAAGGTTAACAATTTAATGTATTTTATTAAATCTCAATTTTGATACTATTAATAATTCTAAAACGTGGTAACTGTGAATAACGATCTCTTCAATCAAAACCTCATGAAAAAGCTGGCCCAGGACAAGGACTTACAATTAACAGTTACCCAGCACGATTTAATTAAAAACATTTATCCAAGCTGGAAAAGGGCGATTTCAAGTCAGAAACCAGTAATTACCTTTATTTTTATGAAATAATCTTAAAAGAAATCCTGGGCTATGATCTACAGGAAAACATCCTCTTTGATGAAAAAGAGGACGCTGGCCGGGGAAAGAGTGAATTTGTCCTTAAAAACGGTGATAAAAAGTTCATGGTCGTGGAATTAAAAGGATCTGAGGCCGATCTGGACAAACCACAAAATCGGGCCAATGATAAGAGAACACCAGTGGACCAGGCCTTTGACTATGCTCAACATACAGGAGATATTGACTGGATTCTGGTGTCTAATTATAATGAATTTAGATTGTATAATTGGCACACCAAGGGCAAGTACATATCATTTACGTCTGAGGAATTATTAGAAAAGGACGTGTTTAGTTATTTTATGCTATCTTTTTCTCAGTACAGCCACATCAGCTCATCGATATGCAGACAAATTAATCCAGGAAACCATTTTAGTAGAGAAAAAACTGGAAAAGAACTTCTACAAATTATTCCACGAAACCCGGTTAATGTTACTAAAAGAGATTGAAGAGAACAATGATTTATCCAGGGAAGAGGCCATTCACTATGCCCAGCTTATTTTAAACCGTTACATGTTCATCTGCTTTGCCGAAGACATTGAGAATTTACTACCTTCTCAATTATCCACCCAGACACTATCTAAACCAATAAAAGATGGGAGATATTGGTGGAACTGCTTTATGGCGAAGACTCAATGAATTATTTGAATACATTGACGTGGGAAATGACTTTAAAGGCATAAGCAAATACAATGGTGGCCTTTTTAAAGATGATCTTGGTTTTTTAAAGATAAGGGATCTTAGTTGATGATCAGAACTTTCTTTAAAGAAACCTGGCAAAAATGGGACTTTGAAAAAGATCTGGAATCTGTGGAGGAACTGATTGGGCCCCATGGAGCTAAAATCAATCCTATTTATAAGAATTTACTGGTTATATCCTCTTTTGATTTCTCCTCAGAACTGGATGTAAATATACTGGGCCACGTCTTTGAGAATTCCATTGGAGATATAGAGGAATTAAAGGCCGATGATCGGGGCCGGAGAAAGAAGGACGGGGTATTTTATACTCCAGAATATATTACTGATTATATTTGCCGCAATACAATTATTCCTTATTTAAGTCTATCTGGAGAGGCCAATACCGTTGAGGAATTAGTTAAGGAGTACTGGGGCACTGAATATTGATAAATTAGATGCAAAATTGAAGAATATTAAGATAGTGGACCCGGCCTGTGGCTCAGGGGCCTTTTTAAATAAAGCCGCTGACGTTTTACTGGAGATTCACGAGGCCATTCATGAATTGTTGTATAAGGAGAATAAATCTCTGGATCGTTACCTTGATAATATTGGCCAAAGAAGAGAGATTCTTTTAAATAATATCTATGGTGTGGATTTGAATGAAGAATCTGTGGAAATCACCAAATTATCTTTGTTTTTAAAGGTCTGTAAGAAAGGTTTGGCCTTACCTAATTTGGATGACAATATTAAATGCGGTAATTCACTTATTGATGATCAGGAATTTGCTGGGACAAGGCCTTTAATTGGGAAGATGAGTTTAAGGCCATTTTTGATGATGGTGGATTTGATGTGGTTGTGGGGAATCCTCCTTATGTTCGACAGATTATGGATGATAAATATCAAAAACATTATATTAAAACATAATTATAATGATATACTAGAATAATCAGATTTATATGCTATATTTTTTTGAAAAAGGATCTAAAATTATTAAAAATAATGGATATGTTCGCGTTTATTATCTTCTAATAAATTTATATACATCTAAATTATGGTGAAAAATTAAGAAAATTTATTTTAAATAACTATTATTTAGAAATATGTTGATTATACTTATGATAAGATGTTTTGAGATGCTACAGTTGATCCGAGTATTGTTATTATTGAAAATGTTCATTATAACAATAATAAAATCTTTTAATAATAATGAAATTAAATCTAGAAGAATAATTGCATGAAAACTTGAATTTTCTGAAATTAATGAATTTAAGAGATAAATATTATTGATAAAATTTTTAAACTAATCAATTGAACTAAATTTCATGATAAATATCAAAATACGGATTATAATGAGGCATTTTTGATTGATAAATAAAAAAATGGATAATTAAACTATGATCAAAAATAAAGAAGTCATTAAACCATTAATTGAGAAAAGATGATTAAATAGAAAATTAGACTAAAAATTTTACATAAATCTTATTATATTCAAGCTAGTATGGAATGAAATATAAAAAATATACTATTATTAGAATATCTTAAAATGAAATCATGAAAAAGGTCATTAAAAAATAGAGATCAACATAAATTGATTAGATAAGACATCCTGGTAGATTATTAGAGGTACTAATGCTAGAAGATGTGATTTGATCAAATTTTGAAATAATCATAAATTAATATTTGCTGACCATTGCATTTCAATTAATTTGATGGATGTATGATGAAAATAGATTTATAACTAATGCTAAATTATATATGATGAACTTCAATAGATATAATATTAAATTATTTAATGCTTTATTAAATTCAAAATCTATTAAATTTTATTTTTAAATTTATTAGGAAGACTATAGAAGGAAATATTTATCGAATTTAACTTAATAATATGTTGAACAACTCCCTATTTACCCAGCAACACCAGAAGAACAAGAACCATTCATTGAAAAAGCAGATCAAATGCTAGAATTGAATAAAACTCTTCAAAATGAAATTAATTCATTCAAAGAATGGTTAACTCATATATTCAAGGTGGAAAAGTTCTCTAAAAAGCTGGAAAAATACTATGAACTGTCCCTTGATGAATTCCTGGCCGAACTCAAGAAAAAGAAGGTTGATGTGAAAAATAGGGAAAATTTCACTTCCCTAAAAGAGGAATTTGAGAAAAGTGTTTCTAAAATTAGGCCTTTGCTTCAGGAGATTGAGGAAACTGATAATGAGATTGATCAGATGGTTTATGAGTTATATGGCCTTACTGATGATGAGATTAGGATTATTGAGGATAGTTTGAAGGGTTAAAAGAATTTTTGATCAAACTTTTTTCTAAAAAGTTTTGATAAAGTTTTAGGTAAAATGCTCGGTGAGCACTTAAAAGATTATAGAAAAGGTTTGATTTGTGAAAACCACAGCTATGGTGTTGGAGCATATTCTTATTATAGGCGCATTATCGAAAATGTTATCGATGATCTTTTGAACTAATACCTCAAATCATTGAAGATAAAACCCAAAGAGAACAGTTTATCAAAGAATCTGAAAAGATTGATCCACATAATGCTTCTGATAAAATTAAAAATGTTAAGGATTATCTCCCATCTAGCTTAAAAGTTCAAGGTAATAATCCTTTGAAAATATTATATAGAAATTTAAGTGAAGGAATTCATTCTCTTTCAGATGAGGAGTGTTTAAATAGGGCTATTAATATTCGAGTTAGTCTGGTTTTTTTAGTTAAAAAAATAAATAACGAGCTAAAAGACCAAAAAGAATTCGCCGAATCACTTAAGAATCTCCAATAACTCGTTTTTATATATTTTTTTATTTTTTTACTTTTCACAAGCTCTTACTAAACCCTAATATTTTATTAAAAATATAATAATTATAAAACTAAATGGGGGTGAAAAAGTGAGCTATGAATGCGGTGAAAAGCCAGGAAAAGGAACATATGTCTGTATAAATTGTGGAAAATCTTTAGTATTGGATGATGCAACAGATACTCTTCCACCTTGCTCTGAATGTAGTAAATGTCTGTTTAATAAGATTTAAAATTTAATTAGTTTTTTATTTTTATTTCATCCAAAAATCTTAAATTAATTGATTATTAAAATACATACTAATGGTTAATATCTTTTATTTCTGGTGACTAAATCATGTATAAAGCCAAAATTTCAATTATACTGATAAAATAGTTAAAAATCTTACTTTTATTGCCCCGAATCAAAGGCCATTATTATTAACTGCACTATACCAGATTAGGTTGTTGATTATTTTGATAATGAGATTGATCAGATGGTTTATGAATTATATTGCCTTAATGATGATGAGATTTAAGATTATTGAGGATAGTTTAAGCTAATTTGATAAATGTGGAATATTGAGAGAAAATTTTCTTAAATACAATTCATAGGAGAAGAGATTGAATGAAAAATAAAAATACCTTCGTGGCCAATTTAAAGGCCATAGTTGAAAATGAAAAATCACCCATCAATAAAGAAGAAATAGGGGTAGAATACCGAAATAAAATTGCTATTCATGATATAGCTTACGATGGTGTTTCACAGGAAAAAATTAGAGCATATCTCGTTGAACCATCTGGTGAAGGCCCTTTTGCAGGTGTGATCTATGTTCATCCATCTCCCGGGAATCGTGAAACTTTTTTAGAAGAAGCTGTGGAAATGGCTGAAAGAAATAACATTGCTTCTCTAGTGATTGAAGCACCCTGGGCCTCTGATGAATATGTTCCTAAATTGATGGAACTATTCCATGGTGGTCTTAGAGAGTGGTATAGTCAAATAGTGATTGATTTAAAACGGGGAATTGATCTATTAGCATCGTTTTCATGGGTTGATTCTAAGCGCTTGGGTTATGTAGGACACAGTTTTGGTGCTATTTTTGGAGGAATATTGGTGGGTATTGACTCAAGAATAAAAACATATATTTTAATGGCAGGTGTTGGTAGTTTCACAGATGTGGCGCTTCTCAATATGCCAGATCTCGCAGGTGAAGAGCTTGAAAATTTTTCCAAAATGATGGATCCTATAGACCCGATTCACTACATAACACAAGCATCTTCAGCATCCCTTTTCTTCCAGTTTGGTCGCCAAGATGATTTCTATCCAGAAAAACGATTTTTGGAATATTATGAATCAGCTAGGGATCAAAAAAAGATGGAATGGTATGATGCGGACCATTATCTAAATGAGGATGCCCTTAATGATAGAATAGATTGGTTAGTTCTTAAATTGAATCAAACGGATAATATTGGGGATAGTTTGAAATTAATATGAGGAATTTCTTTGATTTTACAAATTGATAACAATAAAAATGTTGAGAAACCTATTCCAGAATATACTTTTTCTGAATTAGATATCAAGGAAAGGGAACACATTGAAGAATGGATTGAAGAGTATCCAGAAATGTTAGGTGAAGAACTTTTAATAATTGCAAAGGAATATGATGCATTTGATAAAACAAATAATCGTTTAGATTTATTAGCGATAGATAAAAATGGTAAATTGGTTATTATTGAATTAAAAAGGGATATTGCTGACAGATTCTCCGATTTACAAGCTATTCATTATGCTGCTTATTGTTCAACATTCAATTTGGAGCAAGTAATTGAAATAATGGCAGATTATACTAACAAAAACAAAGAAGATGTTGAAGAAATTATTATCGATTTTATTGATAATGAAGATTTTGCCGATTTTGATAACCAACCACGTATATTTATTGTTTCAAGAGATTATCAAGAAGAAACCCTGGCTGCTGTTTTGTGGCTTAGAGATAATGGTATTGATGTTAATTGTGTTAAACTTGAGCCTTACAAGATAGAAGACAAGATTATTGTTAATTCAGACATTTTGATACCATTACCTGAAGCAAAAAATTTCATGATACAAGTTTCTGAAAAGATAAAAAATACTTCAAAAAAGAATGCATGGGATGAAAAATCTTTCATGTCAAAATTAGAAAGTAATACTACATTGAAAGAAGCTGAAATAGCTAGAAAAATATTTGATTGGTCTAAAGAAAATGTTGATAGGGTTTACTGGGGTCAAGGAGTTAGAACTGGGTCATTTGTTCCAATAATAAATGTTTCTGGTATTGATCATCAACTCTTCGCAGTACTAACAAATGCAAAAATTTCAATTTATTTCCAAGTTTATTCTAATAAAAAACCATTTAAATCAGAAGAAAAAAGGAAAGAAATTCAAAAAAGAATTAATTCTATAAACGGGATAAATATTCCTGATGAATCTATCAAAAAAAGGCCCACTATTGACATATCTGTTTTAAAAGATAAAAAAGAGTTAAATAAATTTTTAGAAACTTTTGAATGGGTTATAAATGAGATAAAACATTCTTAAATGCACATGATTATAATTGATTCAAAAAAATAATTAATGATGGGATCCGTTCTATTTGATCCCCCATTAAAAAAGTCATCATTTTTTCTCGCAATCAAAGCAATATTCAGTATTTCGATTAGTTTTAAAAACTTTACCGCAGCCTTTACACACAATCTCTCTCAGGGTACTTTCTTTATCAACTATATCCAGAGAGCAGGAACATTTCCAGCCCATTTTACCCTTTAATTCCTGTTCAAATGCTTTGTCTTCATCTGTTTGTTTAACCATAATTGAATCACCACAAACTATTTTTAAATAATTCTGATATATTTACCGGGCCTAGGAACTTTAACTATCAGAACTTGAAGGTATTCATTACTCTTATTTCAGGAGAGCAAAAAAAGGGGAATGAGTTTACTTGTATGGACTGATTAACCATAAATTAGATTATTTTCGGAATTATCCATTTATGATATCCCTTTTCATAATTAATTCGCCCGAATAGAATTTGATTTTCAGTGTTTTTTATTGGAAATTATGTATTTGTAAGTATGGTGAGAAGATAGGACAAAATGAAGCATGGCTTCGGTGTATTTTCGGGCACTATCTACATCATTTACATCATAGTTTTTCAGGTTCATGGCTTTGTCAAATTTTTCCTGAATTTCTTCTTGGAGGACTCCTTTCAGGAACTCTATAGTTTCTGAGGGGTTCTCTTTTTTTAGGTCTTCCTCTGCTCTGGGTACAACAGGTCCCCAATCCAGACCGGCTGGTTTGAGTCCTATGAATGGTGCTCCTTCACCTTCACGGTGTAGACGTACCACGTTTTCAAAAAACCAAAGATCGGCAACCTCTTTAGCATCTTCCCCTAATTTTCTGGCCTTAATTGTTTTATTAAAAGCGTGTTTTATTTCGACTTCTGCTTTTTTAGGTGCAAATGGAAGGACATAATTTACATTCCCTGTTTCTAAAGCTTTTTTACAGGCAGTTACTACTGGTCCGTCCATGGTATCGCAATGTGGTGCCATTTAATCAACCTCCCAAAAAATTCTTTATATATCAAAATTTCATCAATAAATTTTTGACATTGCCTAATTATATGAACATTTTTATTAATATATTCATTGGAAAGTATATTCCAAGCTCACATTGCCTTTTAATGAACGGTTTATGCTTTTTCCTGTTTTTTCGAGGTATGTTTTAACACCATACCATTCATATAATCTTGGTAGACTTACCAGGTTTTGGAACTTTCACTATTAGAATTCTAAGGTCTTCATTCCCTTCATTTCTCCAGAGGTGGGGTATTTTAGCTGGGCTGTCAATAAGCGAATCTTTAATTACCATTTCGGTTTCATCCCCAATTTCAACCAGGCCCTCACCCTCCAAAACATAGAAAAACACGTCCACTGGAGTCACGTGTTTTTTCAAGGATTTGCCTGGTTTTATGGTCATGTGAACGGCAACCGCATTTTCAGTGTCATATATTTTACGTGCATCTACTCCGTGGGGGTTAGAAGCGGATTTGATCTCTTTCCAGTTTACTATCTTCATCAATATCGCCTTCTAATTGTTTATAATTATGTTCTTTACCTAATGAATAGTTTATTACATCTCGGGGACATGCATCTGCACATTCACCACATAGTATACAATTTGCATTTTGCATGGAATTTTCAAGGACCATCTGGCTAACTTCGATGCCCATGGGACAGGCTTTATTACAAATATCGCATTTTGAACAGTTTTCCTGATTAGAAGTTAAATTTAATCTTTGTATCTTTAATTTATTCCCTAATTTAGCTCCGATTGTTAAAAAAACTCCTTGTGGACATAAATAACGGCAAAAGGCCCGGCTTCCAAACATCAGGGACATGGTTCCTATAATAACAATGGACAATGGTATTAGAATTACTAATTGCAGTCCACCAAAACCCAGTAAGCTAGGGGCAGCTTTTGATAAAAATAAATCAAGTCCCTGAATTTTACCTAGATTTAAAATGGAATAAATCGCTACTATGAGGAAGGCTAAGAAAATAAAATATCTCATATAATCTGCTTTCACTTTCATGGGCTTTTCTATTTAAAATTTTATCCCCACATATCTCTTGCAGTGCCCCATATGGACAAGTATAACCACAAGAGGCTGCTCTTCCCAAAAACAAGGATAAAATGAACCATACTCCGAAAACAATTGCACTAAATGTTATTATCCCATTTAAAATCCCTACTGTCATTATCACTGGTGAATAAATTATAAATAAAACTGGCAGCAGGAATACTAAAATAATCAATAAATACGTTCTTTTGTTTAATTTTTGAATCTTCATTTCAATTGCTCCCTATTTTGATAGCATACAAACTAGACTAACTTTAAATCTTCTGGGCTTCTTAACAAATCTTTAAATTGAATTTGGATTAATGGTTGTCTATATTGGGGTGGACTGCAAAACATTTATATCTTTTGTCACTAAAACAGTATAAAGTCAGAAAGTGAAGGAGGGAGTTTGAATTCCAGTAAAACAATCCACATTAAATGCTCTTAAAATTATGGGACTCACTGATTATGAATCCAAAGTATACCTATCCTTAGCATCCTTAATATCTGCCGATGCGTTTGAAATAAGTGATACATCAGGAGTGCCCCGGTCAAGAACATATGATGTTCTAAAAAACCTTCATAAAAAAGGTTTTGTAGATATAACAAGAGGTAAACCTCTTAAATACAGTATTGTACCTCCAAACGATGTTTTTGAAAAATCGAGAAAGATAATAAATAATCAGTTGGATGAGGGTGAATCAGAATTAAAAACTATCTATGAAAACCAGATCCCAAAATCACAGGCACCAATTTGGTTGATTTATGGAACAGATAAGATTGTAAAAAAAGAGATGGAAATAATATCCAGGGCCAGGGACTCACTCCACATTGCTGCAGGTTTGATGTTTCAGGATGAAGTTCCAAAATTAAATGAAAGCTTACATAGGGCTTTAAAAAGGGGTGTACAAACTAGAATTATATCAGCACCTTTCGGCATTACAGATGGGGAAAAAATAGACATATCTGAGGGCTTAAGGGACTTGGATTGTGAAATTAAAACTTTCCAGATACCTTACATTAAGGTTATCATCAGAGATAAGAAAGAAATGCTATTGGTATTTTGTAAATTTTCAGAAGGAAGTGTTATTTCACAAACAGCCATTGGAGTCTGGAACCAGTACACGGAATTTGTAGAAACCATAACTGAATTATATAACTTGGTATGGACCATGGACCTCTTAAACATGGCTATTATTGGATAATAATGTATTATAACTAAAAAAAGAATTAATTATGTGAAAGAAGAAAATGTGAATAGAAGTATTAAAAATGCCAGTGATGGACCGTAAAAATGAAATGAATAATGATCAAATTATCAAGACATTATTCTAATATTAATTAAAGAAAATAAAGAAATAGAACACAATTTATTCATTTTCCAGCAATTTATAAAAGTCAGCGAGCATTATTAGTAGATTGAATCCTTTATTAGTGATCATGTAATCTCCTCGTTCATGTCGCTGTAGTATAAGTTCACTTTCCAGTAGTTTTTGTATGTGGAAGAGTAAATTACCTCCACGAAGGCCCGTTAGCTCAGAGAGGGCTGAAAATGTTTTTGTCTCTGAGGCCATAGATTTGAGTATCTGTAGTCTCTGTTTATTGGATAAAGGTTCCAGCACGGTTTTAACCATGATTTCTTCGGGAATAGTGGAAATATCTGGTTTTTCTTCTTTATCTGCCTGGTATATCTGAAGTGAGCTAATAAGATTTAATTGCTTGTCAAAAAGTGTGTTAACCTCAGAAAAACAAACATCACACTTATCAAAGGGTGCACTTTTTTTTATTTCACTTAATTCGGCCTTTTTTTCATCTATGATTTCTTTGGAAACTGAATCGTCGCTCTGATGAGATCTGCATTATTATTCAGAAACTCGGTGAATCTTGCTTTACAGGTTGGTTTCATTTCACAGGGATCCACCATACCTCTTTCCAGGCCGCTTTCTATATCATCGGCCACATAAGATGTGAGTGAATTGATAAAATCCTTTTTAAAATTGGCTAACATTAGATCCAGATATTCTTGATTGGATCTTTCCATCAAACGTTTAATATCCTGGTGTATGGCCTCTAATTTGGCCTTACGGTCATAGATATCCGGATTATTCATTTCATTCACATTTTCCATATCATTTAATCTGATTAAAATAAGAGATAAAGGTTTCTATCTTAACCTTTAAGGTCATGTTTGTGCATTGAAATATACTTAGTATATTTTAATGACGGTTTAGTATATATTTCTATTTAACTATAGTTATAGTGTAAGTAAAATCATTAAGGAGATGAAAAAATGGCAGTTAAAGAAGAAATACATGCACAAATTGTTGGAGCACTAGCCGGAGCAGATTTCCCTATAGCAACACCTGAAGCACTTCTGGGAGCATTTCCAGATGGTGCAGAAACCACCTGCAAATCAGGAGATTTTGAACTTAAAGCTGGAGATGCTGGCCAAGTTCTAACTGCAGAAGATTTCCCATTTAAATCCGCCAAAGATGTGGCAGATGTAATTGTGGAAAGAGCAGGTTTATAATCTGCAACTTTTTTTTATTTTTGAGGATTAATTATTATATTAAAAAAAGAAAAATAGTATTATTTATAATGGTATCCCAAAATTAGAACAAAGACTAGGAATACCAATAAAGCTATTAAAAGTGGCCAAATTTCTCCAATGGAAAAATGTACTCGGGGTAGGAAGTTTCTCATAGACAATCCAGCTGTCATCTGTATCCATAAAGGTAACCCTACTGCTAGGCCATTAATATTTAACCGTTTCTTTTCTTTCTGAATAGCCTGATATTCCTCATTAAAATCATTTTTTGGTGTACTGCTCAGCCATCCCGATCCAAGTTTATACACTTGTGAAATATTTAAAACGTTTTTATAGTTATT
Source organism: uncultured Methanobacteriaceae archaeon (assembly GCA_963774795.1). Lineage (GTDB taxonomy): Archaea > Methanobacteriota > Methanobacteria > Methanobacteriales > Methanobacteriaceae > UBA349. The sequence goes on along the minus strand of CAVZGI010000002.1, from coordinate 58,940 downwards.
CCTATAATTATTGGAAGCTTTACGCCAGCTTTCACGCTTAGCTTCTTTACTGCAATCCTTCTCATCGGATGGACAATACTTCTGATTGGGTGATTTTACTTCAAAAGGATCACCACACCAATTACAATATTTTATTATGGTAATTTCTTTATTCATACCCATTCGCCCAAATTAAAGATATAAGATATATTTTCTAATTAATTAAACTCTTATTAAACATAATATAATTCTAATTAAACATTTATTATTTTAAGACGGAAACATTATATAATTTTTTAAATTTCTTAAGATAAGTTTCTGCTCCTTCACTTTTAATACTATTTACTCTTTTTGAGCATAAATTTATGATGGTTAAATATGCTAATGAGACTAGTTTAATGTCAAATTTTAAAGTCAAGTTCATGGGAGCAGGGATTTAAATGGGAAAGAAAAAGAAAATAAAAAATTCAAGAAAAAATAAAATAAATAACACTCCTCAAAATCAAAAAATAAATGAAGAAGAAGATCTTTATGTTTCAAAAGGCTATGATATATACATTTTTTTAAGTATATTCGCTTTAGGCATAATATTCCTATTAATCTATCTTTCTGGCCTAATATTGGTTCTAATTAAGTAATTTATTTTATTTTTAAGATATTTCATTAACTATCTTCCTATTTTCATCATATTTACCCTGTCTGCGACTAATATTTTTTCATACATTTTCTATTACACCAATACCGTTAACCTAATTACTGCATATGAAATATAGGTGGCCAGTAATATTATTCCACCATTTCTAGTGAGTTTATTACTCCTTTTTACTAGGAGCAAGAGTAAAACTGTTACAAAGATCATTACTGGGGCGTCGAAGGTTAATGAAAGTTTTTCAACGGGTATGTTCATGAATAGTGCCGGTATACCTATACCTATTAGTATGTTGAAGGTGTTACTTCCAAGCACTGTTCCTATGGATAGTTCGTGCAAACCTTTCATTGCCGAGGATAGAGTGACTACCAATTCAGGTATACTGGTTCCAATTGCCAATGTGAAAAGTCCCATAATCATCTCAGGTATTCCTGCTATCCTTGCAAGTTCCACTCCACTGAAAACAAGAATTCTACATCCCACAATCAAACCGGCCAATCCTAAAATTACTAAACCAATCTTTTTTTTATCAATTGGCTTTCTTTTAGAGCTTGCATCAGTTTTTTCTTCTTTAATTTGCTCTGTTTTATATTCTTTTTGAGATTTTACTAAGCGCCATAAGTAGAATATATAAAGAGTTATCATAACCACAGACGCAATCCAGTTAATATCTCCAAATAACATGAAAAATATGAGTATTAGTCCTGTGGCAAGTGTTACCGCCCCATCACGGTTAATTCCACTTGAATCAGTTCGTATAATTCCTGCAACAACGGCTGAAATACCTAGTATGCCCGCAATGTTCCATATATTGGATCCTATTACGGTACCTACTCCTATTTCAACATTGCCTGAAAGTGAAGCTATCACGGCTGATCCAAATTCGGGTAGGGAAGTTCCTATAGCAGCAGCGGTAACTCCCAATATTATCTGAGATATTCCCAAAGCCCCACCAATATCTACTAAATTGTCTACAAATAGATCTGCTGACTTTATAACTATGATTAATGCTACTATTAATGCCACTATATAAATTATTATTAGTTCCATAAATCACACCAAATTACAAACTGAGAACATATAATATTTAATTTTACTTTATAACTACAATAATCTCATAATGTCCTAAAATATCGTTTAAATATGTATTAGGGAGTTATTGTAGTCCTATAAATAATATTATATTGATTGAGCAGATAGAGTAGAATTACTTGCAAGTTCAATCATTCAAAAGTAACCATCATAGGTTTATGTCAAAAAGAGATAAATAGTATTATTTATAATAATTGGTTACTGTAACATTATTTTGTTTTTAGAATAGGATAAATTTAGTTAATTATATGAAATTTAATAAAATAAAAAAAATATTTTTAACAAGTGTTGGGGGTAAAATAAATTACATGAAAGTTAAATATAATTAATGGGAATGGAAATGTTTGAGAATGATTTGACTATTTTGCAAATGAATGATAGCCACGCTTATTTGGATATTCATCAAGAATTATTCTGGGAAGGTGATCATGCTAAATATGAGTTAGCAGGTGGTTATGCTAGAATTGCTACCATATTCAATCAAATTCGAGAGGAAAATCCCAAAACACTGGCTTTTGATTGTGGAGATACTATTCATGGTACTTATGCAGCAGTAAAAACCAAAGGCGAAGCTCTAATCCCTATTTTGAACTATCTGGACTTTGACGCCATGACTGCGCACTGGGAATTTGCATATGGCCCTGAACATTTTAAAAAACTAACAAAGAAATTGAATTATCCCATGTTAGCTATTAACTGCTATCATGAGTCAAATAATGAGCTTGTTTTTGAACCATGGATTATTAAAGAGATTGGTGAGCTTAAGATTGGTATAATAGGTATAGCTGCCACTATAGTCGACAAAGTCATGCCCGCATCATTTAGTAAAGGAATTTATTTTACATTAGGCAACGAAGAATTACCATACTATATTAAAAAATTGCGAAATGAAGAAAAAGTTGATTTAATTGTAGTTGTCTCCCATTTGGGCTTTCCACAGGAAATGAAGTTAGCCCAGGAAGTCGAGGGTATAGACGTATTGTTAAGTGCACATACGCATAACCGACTTTATAAACCGGTACTTGTTAATAATACCATCTTAATTCAATCAGGATGTCATGGTTCATTTGTTGGAAGGTTAAATCTTAATATACGTAGAGGAAAGGTTGTTAATTTCCAACACAAACTTATCACAGTGTCTGAAGATATTAAGCCTGATCCTGCAGTTGAAAACATGGTAAATCTCATTTTAAAACCATATAAAGATGAATTAAGTCAAGTCGTAGGTTATACTGATACTGGACTTAATCGTAATACTGTACTGGAATCTACCATGGATAATTTTCTTTTAAAAAGTCTTTTATCTGAGACAGGTGCTCAAATAGCATTTTCTAATGGTTGGAGATATGGTGCACCTGTTCCCCCAGGAAAAATTACTTTAAATGATCTTCATAATATTATTCCGACCAATCCTCCGGTTTCAACTGTGGAATTAACAGGTAAAGAAATTTGGATGATGTTGGAAGAGAATTTGGAACATTTATTTGCAAGAGATCCTTATAACCAGATGGGGGGTTATCTAAAGAGGTGTATGGGGTTAAATTTGTATTTCAAAGTGGAAAATCCCCATGGCCAACGTATACAAGAACTATTTATAGCTGGAAAAAAACTGAATATGGATCAAACATATAGGGCAGCTTATGTTACCAGTCAGGGTGTTCCTCAGAATTATGGTAAAAAAAGAGATCAACTAGATGTTCATGCAGTAGAAGCGCTGTTAAATTACCTATCTCAAAATCAACCCTTAAAATCTGAGCTTCAAGGTACAGTAATAACAATTTAAAAAGGAGATATTAATATTGATATGGAGGATTTAAAATATTTTTTCTTTATAAATTCAGTAATCCAATAATTCCTATTATTTCTTAATTTTAATCAAATAACGAAATTCAAATAGAAGTCATTCATTATTTTTTTCAATTTATTTCTAACTAACTAATATCAAACATATTTATTTTCATATTAATACTTAAATGTCAATATTTAAACTTTTTTATTTTAATTTAATGCTAACAGTTAAATAGTAAATATAATAATCTATTAACTAACTGTAATGTATATGTTTAATATTGACGGAGTGATAGTTTGACAGATAATGTAAAAGAAACTTCTAGAACAATGGAACTGGTACTGGGAATAATAGGTGGAATATTTGGATTATTAGGTGGGGTATTCGCTGTCCTTTTTGGAAGTTTGGCCTCAAGTGATGTGGTATTATTGGGAATCAGTGCAATTCTGGCCTCAATTGTGGGAATTGTTGGTTCCATTTATGTTACCCGGAATTCAAAGATTGGTGGAATCATCTTACTCATAAGTGCCGTCTGGTTACTGGTTAGTATTTCACTCTTTGGAGTAATGGGAACTATATTTTTAGGTATTGCTGGATTACTGGCCCTTTTAAGAAAATAATCTAATATTGGAGGAAGATATATGAAAAATAAATTAGTTATAGGATTGGTCGTGCTTTTAATAATGGGAATTGTGGCCATAAGTGGATGTACTGATAGTGGTACTAGTAGTTCCAGTAATGGAACATCTGATGCTGAATCCGCATCAGAGACGTCTTTAAATGTTACTAATTTAAAAGTTGTATCTGAAGGATATGGTATGTACAAAGTTAAGGCCACCATTACTCCAGATAAAGACTATGACTATCTTGAGATGGTTTTAATCTGGTACGATGCTAGTGGTGCAGTTCTAAATAAAGATCCCTTAGCTTGGAATATCAATAATGCCAAAGCAGGTCAGACTATTAAAGCTACTGGTATGGGTACCTTAACTAGCGATGAAAGCCCGGCCAAAGTCGATGTTTTAATATTTGATAGTGCATTCTCTGATGGTGACGAGTCCAATGCCATATATAAAACGACTTTAGAGGTTTAATTTAGCCACTGAGCTAAATTATTATTTTTTTTTACTTTAGATCTTTTAGAGATAGAATATATCAAATTCTTTAATTATTATTAGGAAACAAATTTAATTTCTTTATTCTACTAATCATTAAATAAAATTATTTCAAATATTTTTGTATCAATTCTAGCTCGAATTATAGCGTAAATCTTAAATTAATTGTTTATTAAAATACATACTAATGGTTATTATCTTTTATTCCGGTGACTGAATCATGTATAAACCAAATTTCAATTATACTGATAAAATAGTTAAAAATCTTACTTTTATTGCCGAATCAAAGGCCATTATAATTAATTCTCCACTCATACCCGAATGGGAGGTTTCCCTTAGGAAAGAGGCCATTATTCAAAGTGCTCATTCATCAACAGCCATTGAAGGCAATCCTTTAACCTTGGAAGAGGTCAGTGATTTGGCCAATGGGCGGGAAGTGATGGCCCGTCGAAAAGACCGCCAGGAAGTTTTAAATTATTTAGAAGCTCTTGATAGAGTTCCTGATTTTGCATCTCATGTTCCTCTTACCTTAGATGATCTTTTAAAAATTCATTTTATTGTAACTAAGGAAACCTTGGACAACGCTGATTATGAAGGTGTTTTACGACCAGTACAGGTTATTGTGGGAAACCCCAACACTCGAGAAGTTACTTTTAGGCCTCCTGATACAGAGGAAGTTCCGGGATTAATGGATGAATTTTTAAAATGGTTTAATTCATCTAAAATTAGTGATTTGGATCCAGTTATTGCTGCAGGATTAACTCACTATGAAATGGTGAGAATTCACCCCTTTGTGGATGGTAATGGTCGTACTGCTCGAATAATGGCCACAATGATACTTTACAAAAGTGGTTTTGATTTAAAACGTTTTTTTGCACTTGATGACTATTATGACCACGATCGAAACAGTTACTATGTTGCCTTGCAAACCGTTGATCCAGATACCATTGATGTGACCCAATGGTTAGAATACTTCACTGATGGTGTGGCCACCAGTATAAAAACCGTTAAAGAACGTGTTATTGGTTTAAGTAAGAATATTAAAGTCTTAAAAGAAAAGGGCCAGGTTGCATTGAATAAAAGGCAGATGGTTATTGTTGAAAAGATCATCGCTGATGGAAAGATTACTAATAGAGATATTAGAGAGCTTTTTGGTATTTCAGACACTGCAGCTAGAACTGAATTGAAAAAATTAATTAAATTAGAAGTTATTGAGCGTAAAGGTGATGGGAGAAATATTCATTATGTTCTTCAATAATATGGTTTAGGTTCTGGTTTAGGTTCTGGTTTAGGTTCTGATTTAGGTTCTGGTTTAGGTTCTGGTTTAGGTTTGATCTGGTTTAGGTTGCTGATTAGTTAATGATTAGATAATGAGAAAAATTATTTGAGGATTTTTAATCAAAAAGAGAATGAGACAATGAAAGCAGTCATATGCACAAAATATGGATCACCGGATGTTCTTCAGCTGGAAGAAGTAGAAAAACCGACTCCAAAAGATAACGAATTATTGATAAGGATACATGCATCATCAGTAACTGCCGGAGACTGTGAAATTCGAGGATTCAAAATGCCTGGCTGGTTGTGGCTCCCTGCTAGAATAGGGTTTGGTATCAGAGGCCCAAGAAACAAAATACTAGGCCAAGAGCTAGCTGGGGAAATTGAATCCGTAGGGAAAGATGTAAAACGATTTAGGAAAGGTGACCAAGTTTTTGGACGTACCGGTTTTGGGTTTGGTGCTCATGCGGAGTACATATGTCTGTCTGAAGATGATGTGCTAACATCCAAACCATCCAATATGAGCTACGAAGAAGCCGCTGCCGTTCCTTTTGGGGGCCTTGATGCACTGCATTTTATTAGAAAAGGAAATATTCAGAGCGGACAAAAGGTTCTGATTAATGGAGCTTCTGGTAGTATTGGTACTTTTGCAGTACAGATTGCCAAATACTTGGGGGCCGAAGTTACGGGGGTGTGTAGCACCAGAAATCTGGACATGGTGCGTTCTATTGGTGCAGAACATGTCATTGACTACACTAAAGAGGATTTTACCAAAAAAGGCCAGATATATGATGTTATTTTTGATGTGGTGGGCAAAAGTTCTTTTTCTAATAGTTTAAGATCGCTGAAGCAAAACGGACTCTATATTTTAGCTAACCCTGGGCTGTTGCAGATGGTTCGAGGGCCATTGAATTCCATAAGAAGCAGCAAGAAAGTAATAATTGGGGCAGCAAGTCCCAGAACGGAAGATTTAATATTCCTCAAAGAGTTAATTGAAGAGGGAAAGATAAAAACAGTCATAGATAGATGCTATCCCTTGGAACAGATTGCTGAAGCTCACAGATATGTTGAAAAAGGACACAAGAAGGGGAATGTAGTCATAACAGTGGAAAAACAATATAGAAAAGTTCTTGATGCTCCAATAAAAACGCCAAGTTAAATAAACTCTGAAAAATTCATGAAAAATCAATTAGAAAATTAATTATTTAAGATATACTACATTATTATAAAAAAATGGGGTTATTCTTTGGATTCTAAAAAAACGGTTAAATCATTAAATGTTGAAACGAACATTTCTTTCAGTGATAAAGTGGAAAATCCATCTGTTATTGATTCTACAGAACGCATAAAACTAGTATTCAATGAATATTTAGATATGGGTACTATTAAAGATGGAATAAAACTTTATAAAGTTAAATCTGATGGGAAAGAACAAGCTGTGGATATTAAAATAGATGCTGATGAGAATTCACCATCTGTTCTCTATATTAATAAATCAGAGGCCATTTCAGAAGGTGAAGAATATAAACTTTCTATCACTGACAAAGTAAAATCGGTAAATGGATCATCTCTAAAAGAAGAATTTGCTACTTATTTTGCAGTGGATTATTCATTTAATCTGGATTCAGAAGGCATTTCTGATTTAGATAATCAAAGGACATTGATAGTGTGTATAAGTGATCTCCATTTAGGGGCCAATGACGCTTATGCTGAACTTACCAGTAACCGTGATGCTCTGGTTAATTTTTTAGAACATATTAGAACTTCTCCCAATGTAAAAGAACTGGTAATCGCCGGTGATTTGATTGACGAATGGTTCATCCCCATGCATTTAGATACATTCAATGGAAAAACACAATTAGACTTTACCAAAGCCGTTGCTTCTAACAATAAACCAGTTTTTGATGCATTTAACCACATAATAAAAGACGGCCAAGTAAAAGTTACATACGTACCTGGAAATCATGATTTATTAATAAATTCCCAGGATATTCAAAGTATCATGCCTGGAATATGTGAAACCCGTGACGTGAGAGGTTTGGGAGCATATACCCCTTCTGATTTCCCAGAACTTGTTATTGAACACGGACATCGATATAATTTTTATTGTGCCCCTGATTATTCCAACCAGTCTTTAACCCAAACCGACTCCATTCTACCTCCAGGATATTTCTTTACTAGAATGGCCACCAGTTCAGTCATACAGGGTCGCCCTAAACTAAATGTTACATTCCCCTCAGTTCAAAAAAATGAACTGGGAGAGGATCAATTTAATTATTTCCTTTATTGGAATGTTTGGAAAGGCCTTATCTCTGATTTCCCGGTAGAAGAAGGACTTGATAAAAAGGTCATAAATACGGGTATCGATGGATTCAGTGACTGTTATGCTATAGCTGATTTTCTACCCTATCAAAACTCCGAGGATGATTATATTGATGTTAATTTATATAAGGGGATTATTGAAACCTGGGATGAAAGACAAAGTAACAATTTAGTTCCAGTTAAAATTCCGACCAACGAAGCAGTCCTGAAGGGAGCTTTCGCCAGCCATCTTGATGATCAATCAGGTGTCCAATTCTTCAACAATCCGGATTCTGATAAGAGAATTGTTATATTTGGACATTCTCATGAGGCACGAGTCATAACGTCTTTCAATGAAAAAGGAGAAAAACAAGTCTATGTAAATTCCGGTACCTGGATAGATAAAAATAAATGTACCATGACTTTTGTGGTCGTTGCGCCCCCTAAAAACAAAGATTCCGCCCCAGCTTATGCAAGCTTGTATCAATATACTGCAGAGGGGGATATTAAAAAATTAGAGTCACAAGCACTCACTAATATAAAATAATTTTTTTTATTTGGGGAATGTATTTTTAGAAATGAAATTACATTTTAGTATCTTAATTATCAATATTCTACCATTTATTTAAAAAATTTACTTATTGTATCAATATTTTAACCTCTGGAGAAATTTTATTGGATAATAATTCTAATCCTTCTGAAGTAGGTTGGACAGCCATTATAATTGTGTCATTATCTTCATTTATTATTGCACTTGATTCTACATTTATGAATGTGGCTATTGGCAATCTAATGGTAGATTTGAACGCCACAATACAGACCATACAGATAATTATTAGTGTTTATGCCCTGACCATGGCTTCTTTAATGCTCCTGGGAGGTAAGATGCAGGATTTGGTGGGCAGAAGAGAAACATACATAATTGGCGCGGTTATTTTTGGATTTGGAACAGCCATTGCTGCTTTGAGTGTTAACTCCACAATGTTATTAATTGGGTGGTCTATCTTGGAAGGTATGGGAGCAGCTCTCATGACACCTGCTACTGCTTCAATCATTGTGGGCATTTATAGTGGAAAGAATCGTGAATTTGCACTGGGAATAAGGACATCCTTAGCTACGGTAGGTGCGGGTGTCGGCCCACTTGTAGGTGGATTTTTAACTACTTTTTTCAGCTGGAGATGGGGATTTGGACTTGAACTGGTCATTATAATAATTATTCTTTTATTATCCCGAAAATTGAAATACTTCCCTCCATCAATGAAATTTTCAGAGTTAGACAAATGGGGTGTGCTGTTATCTTCTTTAGGAATTCTAATATTTGTCATTGGAATTTTGAGTATAAATTCTATTGAAAACTTGGAAATACCTGCATTTATAATTGGAATAGGAATATTGCTATTAATATTATTCTATTTCAGAGAAAAAAGAGTTATACATAGGGATGAAATGCCGCTTACTGATATCCGATTGTTTAAAAATAGAAACTTTGCCCTGGGTACGCTTTCCAGATTGATACTGAATCTGGCCCTTGCAGGTGCGGTTTTCATATTACCTGTTTTTTTTCAGCAGGAGACTGGTGCCGATGCATTTACAACGGGCCTTGCTATTTTACCATTAACTATTGGGGTTTTAATCTTTTCTATTGCTTCATCAAAAATATCTAATAGAATTGCACCCCCTCATCTCATTTCCATAGGATTTTTAATAGCATTATTATCCAGTTATTATCTCAGTTCACAGTTCGACTTAGATACCCATGTGTATAACATTATTCCGGGAACATTATTTCTGGGGATGGGTTTGGGCCTAGCTCTGCCATTAACTGCTTATGTAATATTATCTTCTGCAAGTTCAGATAAGCAAGCTGATGCCACCGGTATTATGTCCACAAGTTCAAATCTTGGGTCAGCCATGGGAACCGCGCTTATTGGAATTATACTTTTATTGGGAACAATGCATGGATTATATTCAGCTTATGATCAGGTTTATCCCGGCCAATATACTAAAAGTGAAATCAATCAAAAATATGATTTATATCATGAAAAAAAGAATACAACCTATGAATTCTTAAAAGGAAAAGAAAACACGCTCTCGTATACAATTATTAACAAAACGGTCAGGAGCGCAATGAAAACTGCATTTGATTTTGTATCTTTCATATTCTTAATAAGTTTCATTATTTCACTATTTATAAAACCCTTAAAAATGCAGTGACAATTAGTATTTATTATAATGTAGAATTATTAGACCTTATTAATTTATTAGGATCCATATTTTTAGAATTTATTCTTTATCCATTACCATACGAATCAATATCTGTTGACCTTTCCTATTATTGAAACCCACTACTTACCCTCATTATCCCAATTTTTCAATCATTCTTTTCACCATAAGATGTCTATTCTTTAAAGAAACGTTTTATTTCTTGTGCTATTGCTTTTGGCTTGCCGTAATCCTGTGCTGAGTCATGGTTAAGGCCCTTAAGTTCAATAAGATTAGAATTAGGCAATACTTTGTTCAATGCAATGAGGCTATCTCTTATTAAGGATTGGGTCTTGCTGCCCACTAACAATAATACTTCTGCAGATACATCTTTGTAGTCTTCAAGTGTTCCTTCAGTTTCTTTAACGAGCTTTAATTCATTAGACATTGTGGGGATAATATCTTGATATGCTACGTCATCACCTTTGACATTTCTGGCATTTCTCCACAATATAATTTTGACGATTGGTATTGCTATAAAATCTGGTATGACCTTAAATATTTTAGCTGAATCCTTTGTTAAAGCTACTGTTGCTGCAGCCACATTACCCTTAGCCATAACCTTGTTAAAATGCTCAATGATAGCTTTAAATTCATCCAGTCCATTTTGTCCAACGAAAACAAGAGGTTCATAGGCAACAACCTTATGGATAGAAGACAAAGTAATGGCTGCATGCAGTGAAAAAAGTGCCCCGTCTGCCGTTCCAAAAACATAGTGCGCACCTGTTTTTTTGAGGATGGCATCAAGGTCTTCATCTTCTTTTTGTATATTGTAATCTTCGCCATATGGTCCGCTCATACCCCGGCCACGACGATCTGGGATGTACACTGTAAACTCATCTGAGAGTTCAGTACCTAGTTTCATAAGGTTTTGTGAAGCATTTACTCCTCCGTGCAGGAGAATAATACTTGGGCCACTACCCATTTGTCTGTATCCAATAGTGGTACCGTCTTTTGATGTTACAGAATCTGTTGTGTATGATTTATTTTTATTACTCATGATAATTCCTCTATCACTTTGAAACTTTCGTCCTTTTTTCAATTCTCTTTACAAATTCATCATCGAATCAATACTATGATATTTAAAATCATACAGCTCTGGAAATATTATCTATTCATAAATATAACACTCAATTATGAAAAAACTATTTCTAATTTATTCTAAAGATATATTAATCTATATCTGAATTTTAATAATTATCTGCATAATCTAAAACAATATGAAAAATATATTATCATTATTATCAAGATCATTATTCCAGAAAATTATGAAAATAAGAAGAACATAGAATATATTTGGTGATTAAACATGAAAAAATCTATTGGTGCAAAAACAATTGTATATCCGACACCCGTTTTTATAATTGGGACTTATGATAAAGATGGAAAACCAAATGCTATGAATGCGGCCTGGGGAGGTATATCTTGCTCCAGTCCACCCTGTGTTTCAATTTCTCTAAGGGAAGCTACTTATACTCATGGAAATATTATGGATAAAAAAGCTTTTACCGTAAATATTCCCTCAGAAGACTATATTAAAGAAGCAGATTATTTTGGAATTGCATCTGGAAGAAATGAGGATAAATTTGAGGTTACTGGTTTAACACCGGTAAAAAGTGAATTAGTTGATGCCCCATATATTGAAGAATTTCCACTTGTTTTAGAGTGTAAATTAGTTAATATAACTGAATTAGGATTACATACTCATTTTACAGGCCAAATAATGGATGTAAAAGTTGATGAAGATCTAATGAAAAATGGAAACCCAGATATAGAACAAATTAGGCCATTTTTGTATGATCCTTCCTCTAGAGATTATCATGGAATTGGGAATCGCATTGGAAACGCTTTTTCTGAAGGTAGAAATTTAATTAAGTAAATAAAATAATAATTCATAATAGATAATTATTTTCATCTTAAATGAATTCGTGATTGTTATGAAGAGAGTTTTATGGTATTTGATTGCTGGGAGTAGGGGTGGGTCTAACAGAGCCAGAATTATCAAAGCTATTCATGATAGGCCTTACAATGTAAACCAGCTTTCTAATGAGCTTAATCTTGACTATAAAACTATTAAACACCATATTAAAGTCCTGGAAGATCATGATATTGTTAATTCTGGTGAGGAAAAATATGGTGCCATGTTCTTTTTATCAAATCGTATGGAGGAAAATTACTCCATTTTTCTGGATATTTTGAGTAAAATGAAAAAATGATTGATTTATATTAATTAGAGGTGATTGAATGCTGGCGGAAGGACAGGGATATCGTGGAGGAACCGGGCAAGGATTTGGATCTGGAATGAGTATTGCAAACTCTCAAATTATCACCATAGACATTATAATTGGTATTGGTAACATCTGCCTGCTGCTGGTTTTACTATATATGTATGTAAAAAGTTACCGTGAATTCAAATCTAAATTCACTTTCGGGCTTTTGTTATTTGCATTACTCCTGCTTTTGCAAAATGTGCTCTTTACCGGATTTTTATTATCCTATCAGGGATTTAGAGGGCCAGGTATGGGTACGCCCATCTTCTTCTTAAATATCACTGAATTTTTTGCATTATCCATATTGATATATGTAACCCGGGAATAAACTGGTAAAGATCTGGGTGAAAACTTGGAAAAATCCTATATATAATGCTGCTATACTTTAATTCACCCCTAAAAGGAGGTGAAAAAGTGAAGAAAGTAGCCTTAATATGTGCACTGGTTATGACGGTCAGTCTAGTACCTATTTTTGCGGTGGATCAAATTAATAACACCACTCAACAAACGGTTCAAAATCAGACGGCACTTAATAACCAGACAACTGCTCAAGAAAAGTTAAAAAACTGTACCAAAGCAAACTGTACAAAAACTGGTTCTTGTGACTGTGATGAGCAACACAAGTACCAGCATGGACAGAAAAACGGTAAATCTGTAGCTAATTTAGGTCAGCACAAGTATCAGCATGGACAGAAAAATAATGCTAAAGTTGTGGCAGCTAAATCAACTACACCGAAAAAGTACCAATACGGTCTAAAAAACATTAAACCTGGTTCTAAAAACGGTAATAAATATCAAAACTGTCCTAAAAACTAAATAATATTTAAATAAGGGTTATCCCTTATTTATTTATTTTTAAAATTTATTTTTTATAGAAAAATTATTTTTGCCACTAATCTAAATACAACATTTTTATTTTTATCAGTTATCAATCATAATTATCAACTAATATGATCTAATTTAATTTACAAAAAGTTTTTTTCAGATTATTAGTTTATCTAAATGGTAGCATGAATAAAATATCTAAAACCTATAAGAAAATTCTAAGAGATGATGCCCTTAAATTCATAATTCTCTTAGGAATAGTAAGTCTCCTGGCGGACATGACTTATGAAGGGGCTCGCAGTATAACTGGTCCATATTTAGCTATTTTAGGGGCTAGTGCAGTTACTGTAGGGTTTGTGGCTGGTTTTGGTGAATTATTAGGTTACGTTTTAAGATTTTTTTCAGGAAAACTGGCTGATAGCACCCGCAGGTACTGGGCCCTCACTATGGGTGGATATTTAATCAATCTTCTGGCTGTTCCTTTATTAGCATTAGCTGGAAGCTGGGAATTGGCAGCAGTATTGCTTATTCTGGAAAGGGTGGGAAAAGGTATCAGGACTCCCTCCCGTGATGTAATGTTATCCCATGCCAGCAGTCAGGTGGGTCATGGCTGGGGCTTTGGTCTGCATGAGGCCATGGATCAAATTGGAGCTATTTTAGGCCCTTTGATAGTAGCAGCTATCCTTTTTTCTCAGGGAAGTTATCAGGCCGGATTTGCTTTTCTTCTACTACCAGCAATTTTAACCATAATAGTACTGGTAATTGCCCGGTTTCTTTATCCAGATCCCCATGAATTAGAACTTAAAACCCCGGAACTAAATACTAAAGGATTCAAACAGGCTTACTGGTTATATATAGTTGCTGCATCTCTTATTGCAGCAGGTTTTGCTGATTTTGCCCTTATTGCTTACCATTTTCAGAAAACTGCTTTAATTTCCCCAACATTAATACCTATTTTGTATGCAGTGGCCATGGGGGTGGATGCCCTGGCGGCCCTTCTATTTGGAAGATTATTTGATAAAATCGGATTTTCAATTCTGATTGTGGTGGCCTTACTATCGGCACTATTTGCTCCCTTAGTATTTTTAGGAGGATTTTATGCGGCCTTACTGGGAATGATAATATGGGGAATCAGCATGGGGGCACAGGAATCTATTATGAGGTCCTCTATAGCAGTAATGTCTGCTGCAGACAGACGAGGTTCGGCTTATGGTATTTTTAACACTATATTCGGTGTTTCCTGGTTTGCGGGGAGTTTATTCATGGGTTTATTGTATGGCATTTCCCTGAATTATCTGGTTGCCTTTTCTATCCTTATACAGCTTGGTTCTATTCCCTTTTTTATTTTAATATTAAAAAAAGTTAATTAATAAGGATTTGTGTAATAAATTTAAAAAAAATATTCTAAATATTTTACTAGAAAAAATAAAACACGAAATTATTTCAAAGCTTCTTCAAAGGCATCACTATGATGCCCCGAGGCCAATTGCTTTTTACATTCTTCATCTGAAAAAAGTCGCATCTTTGAAGCTCTACAAGGATAATGCTGCAATTTAAGGCCAGCTTCGGTGGGAAGGTTTTCAGGATCTGGAACTTGACCCACATATTTTTCTTCAATGTAATCGGCCACAAAAGCGGTAGATCCACAGGGAGAAGTTCTTAAAACATCTATACTTTTGAGTTTGTTTTCATCTAACAACAATTCTATTTTAGGCTTTCCAATTTTTGATACAAACTCATCAAAGGCAGGATTACCATTCTCTTCCAGCTCGCACATAATATATGGGCAGGTTACATTTCCATATCTTTCCAGCTGGTTTTTAAATCCTTCACCATTCCAGGCAGCAACAACTATCCAATCAACATCTTTATTAATCATATGGATCAGATCCAGGGTAACATCTGGATGGGTGGTATAGGTTATAAGAATATTGGCTTCTTTAATTGTTTTTAATAAGTTTTCAGGAATTTCCAATTCATCCATAAACATAGATGATGGCTTTTCCAGTTCTATAAACTCGGCATCAAATTCCATTTGTATAGTTTCATAGGCCCGGTCACCATATGGTCCGTCTGTTACAATTACTACTTTTAACATGTTTAATCAGCTCCAAATAATAGATATAAGTTTTTAACTAATTTTACTAGTTTAATGCTAGCAACAAGGATCATCATGGCCTTTAATTATTTGATTTAGATCACAACAGCCTGATTTTTTACAATTATCCTCTTCTGTTTTATTAATCTGATAATTATATAACTCCTGAACCCAATCTCCTAATTCATCCCGCATATTTCTGTAAAATTCCACTCTTTCTTCTTTATTACCTTCAAATGAAGATAAATCCTCGAAGGGCTGTTTGAAATATTTTTTACCACCAATAAAGAATGGGCAGGCATTATATGGATTTCCACATATGGTGACCACATAATCGAATTCCTGCCCTTCATAGTCTTTTAAACTATTTGATAATTGTTTAGAAATGTCAATTTCAATTTCAGCCATTACCTCTATTGCCAGAGATTCTATTTCCTTTGGATCGCTCCCTGCGCTATAAATATCAAATTCTTCTCCATAGAAATGCTGGAAAAATCCTTCGGCCATCTGCGACCGGGCTGAGTTGTGGATGCACATAAATAAAATTCTTTCTTTTTCAGGTTCAATTATCATAATTCTCACTCTTAAAATTAGATAAATTGCTTAATGAAACACAATTAAAGTTTAATTTACATAAAATTTATTTCAAGGAATTAAAATATTCATAAATGGCCAGTGGAAATTGAGGAATAGAGATAATGCACTGACCATTCAATTTATCTTTTACATGAAAGATATTATCAAATCCTTTTTTGAGATATATTAAATAGAAAGTTACATTTCAAAACAATTCGAATTTCAGTTATATCACTAACACGATTAAATAATGCTAGCTCACCAGGATAATTATCGTTATTTTAGCTAAAATATTAAAAATCAACATTAAACCCTCTAATTAACATCAAACTTCCTATTAAATCGGCAAAGACCAACTGCACTGTTTCATAATTTAAGAACTCCTTATACAAGGATTTGTAGGAAATAGTTCAATGCTTAAATCTTAAATAAAGAATTCTCAAGCCAGTGCTTAACAGCCATAGGCCAATTAAAACTACTAAAAGCCAGGTATAGGTAGCTAAGAATAGCCCTACGAGTAGGATTAGTATACCTAGGATGATGTTTTTAACTCCACATATGTCCTTAGTCCTTGAAAGAAGTCTGGCAATACCTTCGATTATTAGGAATAGGCCCATTATCCAAACCAGGAAACCATCAATATCCGTAAATAGTGCGGGGTTAAATACGAATACAATTCCTAAAATCAGGGCAATAATTCCCAATATTAGCATGATGACCCCCACAGGCGCATCGTTTTCGCCTATTTTAAATATTCCTGTTAATATGAGACCAATACCTAACATAATGACTAAGAATCCAGAAATGGCCGCAATGGGGATTAATCCTAAAAGAGGTAAAGCTATCACTATTAAACCGAGAATAATCAAAATCCCTGCTATAGCTATTTTTTGCATATATCCAAACTCCGTTTTTTCGATAAATTCATGGGTTTTTCATTTGTATAACTATTTGATTTTCCATTTACAAAGATATTTCGTTTCATATTGGGTGTGATCTTGAATTACTTTATAAGAAGTTCAATTTCAAAAAATATTCGAATTCATTTATAAAATACTCAATAATTTGGAATTTTTTTGAAATTAAAAATGAGATTACCTTGTCTGGCAGCGTTTTAAATTAAAATACTTATATTAAACAAACAAATAATTTTTTATGAAAAAAAATCCCTGCTGTCCTATTGATCCTGAAATGAAAATGGTCTGGGAAAGTGGACTTCAAGAAGACTTTGATTCTCTTGAAAATGCGAATATTAATGAAATAGCCAGCACACTAAAAATTCTAAGCAATCCGTCCCGATTAAAAATGGTTCTTTTATTATCTAAAAGGGATTACTGTGTTTGTGAATTTGTCATGTTATTAAATGAAAAACAAAATCTAATCTCTTATAATCTGGGAATACTAAAAAAACATGATATGGTGGATTCTTATTATAGTTCTAAGGATAAATACTATACATTAAATAAAAAGGCCACTAATATCGTGGGATGCTTGAAACAAAATTTAATTATTGGTTAAATTACTTAAATCAACCAGTACATATCTTTTCTAATTCTCTGTTTTAATTATTATCACTATTATTTAGAAAACTTATTATTATATGAAAACAATTCAATCATAATTAAGGAGTGATTGAAATATTCTCAGAGTTATTGATTGAATTATGGGCCTACCTATTTTTTCCCGGACTTTTATATTTTTTAATAGGCTTTTTTTACCATTATTTTAGAAATAAATCTTATTTGAATATTATAATAGAATCTACTATCATAGGGATCGTATTGGCTTTTTTTATCCAACCAGTATCTGTATTTTTTGGATGGGCTGAATGGACACTAATTTCTATATTAATAGTACTTACTAGTGGGGTACTGGCTTTTGCAATTAGAAAATCTTCCTTAAAATCGTCTAAAAACCATGAAAAAGATGATAAAAAGGATTATAAGGTCAATATCAAGAAAATAAATTATAAAGAGCACAAATTGATAAAAGAGGGAAATATCGAGGATAATTTTTTAAAATCATCTACAACCAAACAGGATAATGATATTGATGATATAATTCAACAATTAAAGGATAATAGGTGGCAAAACAGATACCAGGCCATTATATCTTTAATTAATAGCGGAGATAGCTCTGCCATAGAAGAGGTAAGGAAATTATTAGATGATGAAAATTCTATTGTTCGAGAAACTGCGGCCACTTACCTCAGAGCAAATAACGCCTTTCCTAAAATTAGCCCAGAAGATATAAAGTTATATCCATTTAATATTAAAAACTCTTACGCTTCTATTAAAAAGATTTCAGTGCGTTCTGATGATTCTTTAGATTCAGAATCCAATATGGGTAATGTTAAAGCTAAATTAAGAGAAGAAGCTGCAAATTTAGGGGCCAATGCTATAATAGATGTTAATTATAGTAATGGAATTTTTAATCGAGGTAAAGGGGTTAAAGCCCAGGGAAATGCAGTTTTTATTAAAAATATGGAAAATGTGGAAAAAGTAAAAGGTTCAGGACTGGTTTTTATATTTATTTGGGCTCCTTATTGGATATTACAGGCAATAAGTCGTGAATCACTGATTTATATTCCTATAGCGATTTTTTTAATCATTTATGGGCTTTTTGTCAGGTGGGGTTATAAAAATAAAACTTATTTTTTGGCATGGGTAGGATTATTGATTGTATTAGCCGCCATAGGTATTGATAATATTCTTAAAAATGGTTTTCAATATCTTTATTTCTACATTTTCACCGGTATTTTTCTGGGTTTAACAGTTATTTGTGTTTATGAATATCTTAAAAGAAAAAGCAATACTAATTTACCCTGGAAAGATCAATGGGGATTTAGTTAAGGTGTAAATTAATAAATTATTATTGCAATTAATATGTATTATAAGAAGCAAAAATGATAAAAAAAGGAATAAGGAATATTAATTCCCCAATAAATCAATATTCGCCCAATTATTCTCCCAATTCCCTTAAATTGGCCTGAAAACTCCTCTCCACAATAGGATTAGCGGCCATCTCTGGAATTCCCAGTTCTTTTAAAACCTTTTTTAGTAAATTCCAGTGAATTAGTATCCTCTTCATTTTCAGAAACTTGGGCCACCGTATCATTTATTGTTTTTAAATAATCAAGGGCTTCTTCAAAGATTAAATACAATTCATCGCCTTGCTGTGGATCATCCCAGGAAGATAAAAGCCATTTCAATTTTTCTATATCTTTTAACTTGTTTATAGATTCTAATGAGGCCCTATAGTCATCATAAATAGGTAAATCTCCTTTTAAGGGGAACTGGCATCTCCACTAAATAATATTTTTTCTTCTCTTAAAAATAGTGAAATAGAACCATTGGAGTGGCCTGGGGTGTGAATAACCTTTAAATTTAATTTTCCATCCAATTCAAATTCATCTCCATCTTCCAGGACAATGTCAACCTCCACAGGCCCATCCACTAGAGAATGGAAGTTAGGAACAGGTCTTTCTTTGAATTGTAATTCAATATCTTCAATCCATTCTTTTTCTCCATGTGGGCGGCCACTTCACAGTATGTTTTTCTTTTTATAGAACTGGCAGAACCAATATGGTCTGGATGGGAATGGGTTAAAATCAGCAAAGTTAGATCTTCAGGATCTAATCCAATTTCTTCCATATAATCAAAGATTATCTCTTCTGAGTTTTTAACACCACTGTCAATGAGAACTAAAGTGTCTCCAGCAATTAAATAAGAGTAAACAAATCTTTCCAGTACTCCAGTGTCTGTTTTTATTTCAAATGGAATTTTTAAAGCGTGAACATATTTACTAATCTGCATAAATTTTAGCTCCTAAATAAACTTCCTTATTATATATTAAATTAATATTGGGGGCATCTATTGTTTAAATTTTAATGAAATTAGTTTATGAATTAGATTTTATATCTAAACACAATTATATAGAATTTTAGATTAGATATACAAGTGATATTATGAAAATCCTAAGATTCATTGAAAAAGTGGCCACTTCTACTGATTCCAAAACAGGAATATTAAATGGCAAAAAAGTGGTGGAAGTAGCTCAATCCATCCTTGATTTCCCTTTATCTGCAGAAGAATTGGATAAAAAACAAGAATATTCTCTGGATGATATTATAATCCTTCCTCCAGTCTCCCCTTCCAAAGTGGTGGCGGTGGGGTTGAATTACCAGGACCATGCAGCAGAATTGAATATGGATATTCCAGAGGAGCCCATAATTTTTATTAAACCGCCCAGCACGGTGATTGGCCATGAAGATGACATAATATATCCTCCCCAAACCAATAATTTACATTATGAGGCGGAACTGGCCATAGTCATAGGAAAAAAAGCAGAAAAAGTCTCAGAAGATGATGCCAGAGATTATGTGCTGGGTTACACAGCCCTTAATGATATTACGGCCCGGGATCTCCAGGAAAAAGATGGGCAGTGGACCAGATCCAAGAGCTTTAACACGTTCTGCCCTTTAGGTCCCTGGATTGAGACTGATATGGATCCTCATAACCAAAATATTTCTTTAAGAGTTAATGGTGTACTTAAACAGGATTCCAACACTAAAAATTTAATATTTTCAGTGGAGAAGATTGTTAGTTTTATTTCCCAGATAATGACCTTAAATCCAGGAGATGTAATTGCCACAGGAACTCCTCCTGGTGTGGGTAGTTTACAGGTTGGAGATGTGGTTGAGGTGGAGATTGAAGGTATTGGTGTTTTAAAAAATGTAGTAAGTTCACCATAACCAGTTGGTCATAATTTTTATATTATTATTATTATTATTTATTTCATCTTTTTATATTTTAAAGAACTCATTCTTTTTGAATTAAAGTCCTATTATGTTTGGCATATTGTTTTTTCAGCAAATTTACCGAAATTTCTGTCCCATGACCTGGTAAGTAGGTCACACAACCAGTTTCAAGGAGTTTTCCCCAGCTTTTAATCATTAATTGGGTATCATCGGCAAAAGGTGGATACACTGACCAGTTAAAAACTCCAAACAAGGCATCACCTACAATAGCCAATTCATTATCAATAATCACGCTCATAGATCCTGTGGAGTGGCCAGGTGTGGGTAAGATAAATGCATTGAACCCCCAGGGATTTAGATCGTATTTTTGGCCTATTTTAATGTCAAATTCAGCTGGTTCAAAATTGGATTGGTATGGTATCTTTTTGGCTAGGTTATTGATTAAAAATCTGGTTAATATATTGGTTCCTTTAGGTAAAGGACTGGTTCCGGTCTCTAGATAATTAGTTTCATTTTTCTGGACCATTATTGGGGCCTGATATTTTTCTTTTATTTTAGCAGCATTTTCAACATGGTCATAATGAGTATGGGTCAGTATTAAGCAAGATAGCTTGTTTTCACCCAGAATTTCATCCAGATTTTTACTTAATTTTTTCCAGGAGTTCTTTCGGCCGGTATCTATTAAAAGGAATTTATCATTTGATGAAACTAAAAAAGAATTGCTTCGGCCAGAGAGAACTTGATAAACTACCTGTTCCTCTTTTGTTATCCATTTTTTCATTTTTACTCACGTTTAAATTAATGATTTGATTAATTTTGTTTTTAGAGATTAATAATGAATTTATTTGGTATTTAATGAAAAAATTATTATATCTTTCTTAATATAGTATTATTGTGATTTGATGATAAAAATTAATGAAAAAGCCCCGGTAATTGCCCGAGCTCAGATGGAGATTAATGCGGATCCAGAATTAGTTTGGAAAATCATGGCTGATATAAACAAATGGCCCCGCTGGAATCCTGAAATAAAGTCTGCAACTATTTTTGGTGAATTAAGTGCAGGTACTAAGTTCCAGTGGAAAGCAGGCCCGGGAACAATTACTTCACAGCTTTTGGAAGTTGATAATCCGAAAACTCTGGCCTGGAAAGGCAAAACCATGGGGATAAAAGCGGTTCACCTATGGAATATTGATTTTATTGATGAAAAGACCGTAGTAACTACTGAAGAGTCCTGGGATGGTATAATTGTACGTTTAATGAAAGGAACAATGCAAAAATCCCTGCAAAAATCAATTGATGCTGGTTTGGAATATTTAAAAATAGAATCTGAAAGATGACGATTTAAATGATAAATCTAAAATTTTTTAGAGATTATGATAAAGAAATTGCTGCAGTTTTTGCTATATTCACGTTGATTTTTCTCTTGTTAATGGCATTTAACAATGATTTTTTTATCTGGGCCTTTGAAAGACATCAAAATATATTAAGCTGGTATATAAGGCCTTTATTTATCATACCCTTCTGTTATTTTGCTTATAAAAGAAGCTGGGCAGGTATATCTGCCACTATTTTCTTACTTTTAACCAGTATGTTATGGTTTTCCCGACCGGAAACAATTAGTGAACAGGCTAATCAATTTCTTCAAATTGAAAAAGATTATTTAACTGGCCAGTGGACCATAGCAAAAATTTTAATCGGTCTTCTAGTGCCATTTTCATTTATTGCCTTGGGAGCAGCTTTTTGGAAAAGAAATTTACTTTTTGGTTTATCTGTAATTGTACTCATGGCGGTTCTAAAAATTATATGGAGTGTGGCTTTTGGCGGTGAAGCTGGAGCATCTATAATCCTCCCGGCAGTGTTGGGACTTATAATTTGCGTATTTTTGATTTATTTTGGTTTTAAACGAGCAGAAAAGAATAAATTACAATGAAATTATTTTTTTTAGATAAAACTCTTAAAATATAAGTTTTTTTTTGGGTATAGTGAATATGAAATTTAATTATAAATAATCAAAAAAATATTTTTACCAGTAATCCCATAAATAAATACAGTGATTAACTTGAATGAAGAATCAAACCATGATAGTAAAAATTCTGGCAATTTAAAAAGATTTTTAAAAGAAAAAGAACCTAAAAGGCCAGAATTCGTAGTAGCTATAATTGTTAATATTATCTTATTTTATGTGGTCAATAACCTGGTTTCATGGAATATATCTTTTATTACGGCTTCTTTCAATGATGTTTTATGGATTTTAAATATTTCTATAATAGCGAATATTCTGGCCAATATAATATATTTGGTGTATTACTTAGACTGGCTGAGGTCTATAATTCAGGTTATTTTAAATGTATTAGGATTTTTAGTAGTTTATTACCTGTACGTGGTGTTTCCATTTGTCTTCAATAGTTCCTGGATTACCTATGGCCTGACATTCGCCCTGATAGTGGCCATGATTGCTCTGGTTATAGCCACCTTTGTGGAAGCTTTAAAGTTTATTTTAAAGTATGTTATAAAGGTTGAAGAATAATTCTACTATTTTAAATATCTTGTTTTATTTTTATTTTATTTAAAAGTAAAAATTTAAAGTCAAAAATACTCATCAAACAGTAATTAAACCCTGGCTATCACCGGTGATACATTCTGCACCTTTATTTCCCTACAATAAATGTATTTTCAATTCCTACCATTCCCACATCTTTAATTCCTTTTTTAGGTTCCAGGGCAAAGACCATTCCTTTTTGTATAGGATCATTGAATCCTTCAGCAATTACTGGAAGCTCATCTACCTGCAGGCCTATTCCATGGCCCAGGAAACGAACTTTCCTGTCAGCAAATCCCATGAAATTTTCTAAAAAGTCTTTATCCAGATTACCCATAATGGTTTGATAAATCTCTGAAGGTATGGCTCCCGGACTGAGCATACGTGCAATATCATTTTGAACTTCTACACATTTTTCCTGGGCTTCCTGAATATATTCAACCGGTTTTTGGCCAAACATGTAGGTGGTGGTTTTATCTGTGTGATATCCATCCACCCCTGAGCCAATATCAATGTAAACCAGATCTCCTTTTTTTAATTTTCTCTGGCGGCTTCCAATTAGAGGTACCGCTGGTCCCAGACCATAATTACCACTAGCCCCATCGAAATATGATGGATAAATTGAACTTTCACCAAAACAGACATGCCCCAGTACCATTTCTGTTTCAAACATCCCAAAACGAGCTACACCATGATGACCTTCTTTAACCATGATGGAATAAAGCTGGGTGGCCAGATCTGCTTCACTCATGCCTTCCTGGAGAATATTTGGCACAATATTTTCCAAGACATTTTCATGAATTTTACCAGATTTTCTCATTAAAGAAAGCTCATATTCACTTTTAATGGCCCTGATGGTCAATAAATCCTTATCAACTGATTCAATATTTTTAAAGGGGAAATGTTTTTGAAATCTCTGGTACATGGCCAGGGGAACCACTTCTGTTTCCAGATAGACAGTTTCTGGAATTTCATCAGTAGCTGCATCCCGGTAACTTTTCATAGGATTTATATTTTTAAATGAGGATTCATCAAGTGCCCTTTCATAGCTGCGCCTCACCCAGAATGTGGCTTCTGCATCACGGGGGATAATTAACATCCCATCCTGCATGGTCCCGGTGAAATAGTACTGGTTTATTTTACTGAAAACAACGGCAATTTCCCATTCAGGGTGTGATAGGTTCATTTGGTTTCTAAACCGCTTGAGGCGATTTTTTAATTCTGAGGTTGGGACTTTTTCCATTTTGTGAACTCCTTGAATTTGAGAAAAATAATAATATTATATTTTATTTAAATAAGTTAAGGATTTTGTTAAAATAAAAAAAGAATTAAAAAAGAATTTTTTCTGGATTACATTCCCCTTTGTTCCATTTCACTACCTCTGATACAGTAGGTATTGTTTTCCACACCTACATCTAGTGATTGTGCAAGAGGACAGTTGGGACATTCACATCCTTTTTCCACGGTTATACAGTTTCCGCTTTTACCAAGAACGCAGTAAAGTCCTTCCATAGCATCTTTAGCACAGTCTGTATAGGTAGGGCAAGTGGGACATATACACGACTTTTTGAATTCTGCAATTGCATTATTTCTGTCGTCTTCTGACATATCCATTACTTCTTGCACCTTTTGCTCAAATTTATCCATAATTTCACCCCCCAGATAAATTATATATTAATATTTGTTTTTTCTGTGTGATAACTATTAAAACTAAAAAACAATTTCAATTACTAATCAATTTACCAATCTTACTCAATTGAATTTAGAATATTAATTAAATTTATTTAAACTAAGAATCAAATCATAATACCGTGATTAACATGAAAAAAGTGAGTGATTTTAAAGGTTTAAATGGAAATATCGTGGCATTTAAGGAACAAGTATCTGAAGCAAGAAAAATAACCTTTGTTGGGGCTCCTGGTGTTTGTACACCTTTTGCAGAACTTTTTGCCTATGCTGTTCGAGAAAAAGAGTCCTGTTTCATCACATTAACTGATATTGATAGTGCCCGTTCATTGGAACTCACTCCACAGGGAATGCAACTATCTGGGCCTGCAGATCCTAAGGCCGATGTGGTGGCCCTTCTAGGTGGATTATCCATGCCCAAAGTCAAGGTTAACATTGATGAACTAAATGAAATGATAGCTAAAATCCTGAATAAAAACGGGAAAATCATTGGATTAAGCTACATGGATATGTTTGCAGAGGCCGGATGGGAAAATAAGGTTAATTTTGATTGTATAATAAATGGGACACTAATTGGAACGGTTAATAAAAAATAATTTAGAATACCTATTAAAATAGCCTATAATTAACCTATTTTTATAAATTCGTATAATAATTTATTTTTTATTTAATTTTTTTCATTTTAATTTTCATTTTTTATTTCATTAATGTTATATGTAATAATTAAATCGAAATATTATTGCAAATTCTAATTTTCCAGATGAATATTTTTATAATAGTTTACCTAAAATTAATTTTAAATTTAATTTTAATAATTCATTTACTCTTTAATATTAATAAGAGGTTAAATATGCAGGATATTATAATTTCTGGAATTCTTAATCAGAATGTTAATTTGTTTTATTTGATTAATTTAGGTATGGATAATTCTGTTCTAGATGTTATAATGACTTTCATAACTGATCTTGGAAGTGTTATTGCCTGGGGACTGATTTGTATTTTATTATTTGTTTTTGGTGGTGAAAAAGCTAAAAAAGTTGCTTTACTGGGATTGTTTGCTCTATTTATTACCAATGTAGCTGTGGGCTTTTTAAAGTACATGGTGGCAGAACCAAGGCCTTTTATGACTTTACCTAATACAGAATTACTTGTTACTGAGAATGGTTCTTATTCATTTCCTTCAAGTCATTCGGCTTCTTCTTTTGCTGCTGCCACGGTTATTGGTTTAAAATTTCACTTTAAAATTAGAGAAAAATCTCATTTACTCATTTATCCCTTAATTGCCTTTGCAGGACTAATTGCCTTTTCCAGAATATATATTGGAGTTCATTATCCTCTCGATGTATTTGCAGGAGCAATTATAGGCGTAGCATGTGCTTTGATAATACTAAAATTCGAAAATGAGATTTTAAATAATAAATTAACATCTATTTTCCAATTAAACAAGATTATGGGATATGATATCAGTCAAAAAATTAAAAAACAAATTTATAAAGATATTAAATGATATAATGAATTTGATTCGTATTTATGATGCTATTTGATAATAAATATTCTTATTGGGATTCAAGATCAACCAACTCATTAATACAATTAACGGATTTTTCCACAGCATCAGAGGACATTTCAACATTTAAAGCATCATTAAGGCAGATTTCAGCACATCGGCCACAAATTCTGCATTTTTCATTATCTATTTTTGCTCTTCCATCTTCTAGGATTATGGCATCCACAAAACAAATATCTCTGGCGCATTTTCCGCATCCCTGTGCAATTCTCCTCTTGAAATTTAAGTTCCACACCAATCATAGGCCCAATACTTCTTCCTATTTCTTCTGGCAGATCAGGGGCCATTTTCCACAAACAACAGCATGGACAGCAGTTACATATGGTTAAAAGCTCTTCTTTTGGCCCAGTATTTAGCCATACACTGTCCAGTTTATTTCTACCAATTATATGAACCAGACCTTCGTTCTGACATTTTTCCATGTGTTTTATGGCCTCTTCTGTAGTAACTGACTTTCCTAATTTAGAAGGAATATTTTTTGCTCCAGCTCCCATGAATAAACATCCTAAATCATGAGGATAATCTTTACAATCATTAGAAACACGACACAAGCAGGAATCCATAATAACGTGATTAGTGGATTTCTTTATAATTTCTTTTAGTATCTGACTGGGCAAAACAGTATTATTAATAACAGGAATATCTGTATTTACGGTTATTTCTGCAATATTTCTTTTTTTTACTACTGTAGCATCCCTGGGGATCACCAGCATATGGTCCCCTTCAAAAAATAATTTATTAGCTATCCAGGCCAGTGGAGGAATTTTTTGACATGATCTGGCCATTTTAAAGCGAAGATTAAATGTTACCTTCACTATTTGTACACTAATATCTGAAAAACATATTCGGGACATATAATTCAAATTCATAAATTTTTATTAATAAATTTAACTAATATTTTTAAATTTAAGGTTGAATTGAATTATAACTACACCATAACTACCCTTGGATAAAAAATAATTAATGGTATTGCTGTTCTTTTAAATATTCACTCCATAAAAATGAAGATGAATTAAAAAATTCTGTTTAAAATTCTTCGAATGCTTCAAATGCATATATTTGTACATTTTATCTCATTTTATTCTCAAAAATCACACTATTTTAATTAATTAGCAATATAATGAGTGTCAAGTTTTATGATATAACAATGGTTATATATAATTTAATGAATAAATAAAAAAAATAACAGGTGAAAATATGGTAAATATTCCAGAACTTAAGAGAGGAATTGCAAACGATATTACAGAAACTATTGGAAATACTCCTTTAGTAAGGCTAAATCGATTAACTACTGGACTTAAAGCGGATGTTGTGGTAAAAGTAGAATCATTTAACCCTATAAGTAGTGTAAAAGATAGAATTGGTGTTGCTCTCATTGAATATGGTGAAGAGCAAGGATTGATTACAGAAGATTCAGTGCTTATTGAACCAACCAGCGGAAACACAGGTATTGCATTGGGTTTTGTAGCTGCTGCTAAAGGATACCGATTGATCCTTACCATGCCAGACACCATGTCTTTAGAGCGAAGAAAACTTCTGGCAGTATTTGGTGCAGAAATTGTTTTAACTCCTGGAGCAGATGGAATGCCGGGAGCAATAGCTAAAGCTGAAGAATTGGCCAAAAAAATACCAAATGCAGTTCTCCCACAACAATTCAAAAACCCAGCTAACCCTAAAATCCACAGGGAAACCACGGCAGAAGAAATTTGGAGAGACACTGAAGGTAAAGCTGACTTCATTGTTGCTGGTGTCGGTACTGGAGGTACTATAACTGGCATTGCGGAAGTTTTAAAAGAAAGAAAACCTGGATTTAAAGCAGTTGCGGTGGAACCGGCCACTTCTCAAGTATTAGCCACAGGTGTAAAAGGGCCTCACAAAATACAGGGAATAGGTGCAGGATTTGTTCCAGAAGTACTTAGAACAGATTTAATTGATGAAATTATTCCAGTTAAAGATGAAGATGCTGCAGCAACTTTACTAAGACTTGCCCGTGAAGAAGGAATTTTCGCTGGTATTTCTTCAGGAGCTGCTACATGGGCGGCAATTGAACTGGCTAAAAGACCTGAAAATGAAGGTAAATTAATTGTAGCTATTTTACCAGATACTGGAGAAAGATATCTGAGTATGGAATGGGTATTTGAGGAATTATATCAATCATATGATCAAGCAATGTTCCCCCATTAAAAATAACCATTAAAACTTACAGGCATTACAAAAATTAGTTTATTATTGATAAGAATTAAGATTTAAATTTTTTAATAACTAAATTTTTTATATTAATCTTTATAATATATTTACTAAAATTTAATGTCTTAAAAAAACTTAAATTGGAGGTTTTTCATGTTTGAAAGGGTAAAAGAGGATATGAATATGGTAAGAATGAGAGATCCTGCCGCACGTAGCACTCTGGAAATATTACTCTGTTATCCTGGATTATTTGCTGTATGGTTCCATAGAATAAGCCAATGGTTCTGGAACCACCATTTACTTTTTTTAGGAAGATTTATATCTGCTTTTGCTCGTTTTTTTACAGGAATAGAAATTCATCCTGGTGCATACTATAGGCCGAAGGGTATTTATAGACCATGGGATGGGGGTAGTTATTGGAGAAACAGCAATTGTGGGTAGTGATGTTTTAATTTATCAAGGTGTGGTGCTGGGAGGTACCAGCCTTGAGCGAAAGAAAAGACACCCTACCATTAAAGATGGTGTGGTTATAGGTTCTGGATGCAAAAGTTATAGGTAATATAACCATTGGGACCTGCTCTAAAATCGGTGCAGGATCTGTGGTTTTAAAATCTATTCCTCCAGGATCAACTTGTGTGGGAATTCCTGGAAGAGTAGTCCAGGAAGAGCGAAAATGTGCCATTGATTTGGATCATGGTGAACTTCCGGATCCTGTGGCAGAAGTTATCAACTTACTTTTGAAACGTCAGGATGAAATGGAAGCTCAAATAAAGGCAACTGGGACTCACTTCAGAGGTAATGAAAACAAATGGATTGTTAACAAGAAAATCAGAAATGGAAGAAATATTTTGTGAAGGAGCGGGCATCATGAAAATGTGGAAAAACATGATAGGTTTAAAAATTAATTTAAATAAAATGAATTAATTAAATATGATGATTTTAAACTAAGATGATTAACTTAAAATGAATCTGTTATTAATCATAAAATAAATCTAAATATAAATCAGATTATTTAATTAATGAATTCAAAATTTAATATTAATATTAATATAAAACAAGGAAAATTGTGATTTAAATGAGACCTCCATGTGAAATGGTTGTGTGGTATGTTATACCAACAGTTCGTTCAGAACTGGCAAAAGAACTTCTAAAATTAGGTATGAAACAAAAAGAAATTTCTGAATTACTTGATATTACTCAACCGGCAGTTTCCCAGTACATCAGTGATAAAAGGGGACACGGCATAAAATTCAATGATGATATCCAGGAATTAATCAAAACTTTTGCATCAGACCTTAAAGAAGGTAGGGCAACTAGTAGAGACATAATACCTCGTACTTGCCATATATGTAAACGGATAAAAACTGAAGATATTATGTGTCAATTACATAAAGAAAAAGATAATATTCCATCTGATTGTAATGCTTGTATGGGTTCTGAAGCTAATTGCGGATGATCCCATCATAATATCGACTAAACTAAATATAACTTAAATCAAATCTTATAATTAATTATTAATATAATATCTCATCTGATTTTTAATTTAGCAGTATAATTTTTATATACTTCTAATTTGATTATATATTCTAATTATATTATCTCTAAAATGATTTCAATAGTTTAATATTCTTCTTAAAATAACTTATATTATATAAATCTTATGAATTAATTAATTCCATTATAACCGATTAATTACAATTTAGTTCAAATTAGCGTTTTTAAATCAAATTCATTCCATATAATATTTTATATGTATTTAATTTAATTAATAACTTATATATGATAAATCAAAAGATAATCAATTTAAATTTAAAAAGTGTTTTCTTGTAATTAATATAATATTTAATTACAAATATTGAAATAAGGTAATATCATGTGTGGAATCGTAGGAATAATGGAGATAACATTTCAAATGATCTAAAAGAAATGTTAGATCTTATTAAAACATAGAGGGCCTGATGATTCTGGAGTATGGATTAATAATCAATTAATTCATGGAGATATATCAAAAATAACATTCCTGAAGGAAATTTTGGTTTGGGACATAATCTACTATCTATTGTAGGGTGCCAGGGATATCAACCAATTGCAAATGGCCATTGGGTATTGGTCTGTAATGGTGAAATCTATAATTTCCAGAGAAATTAAAGAATCTTAAATAATCTCTTCAAAAAGCGATTTTAAAACTGATTCTGATTGTGAAATTATCATTAATTTAAACAAATACTTTCTGGAAATTTTAATGGAAAAACATGGTCTTGATTTGAACTTTAAGGATAATTCAAAGAAAAATGATAGTTTTGAATATCTAAAGAAGGCATTTCATAAGCATCTATTAGTAGATTCTCTTAAAAAAAACCATGCAAAAAATGGATGGAGATTATGCTTTTGCTATTTATGATGGAAAGAATCTAGCACTGGCCCGGGATCCGGTAGGTGTCAAACCACTTTATTATGGTGAAATTAAAGGTAAAATACGAGCTTTTGCCTCTGAAAGGAAAGGCACTTTGGAAAATAGGAATAAAAGAAGTTAATTCATTACCTCCTGGCCATATTCTATTCAATAACGAACTGATTCTTGCTGAATCACTGTTTGACTTTGAAAATGCTGAAAATGCATTAGGGGAAGATAGTACTTCATTTATTAGTTTAAATCACTCTAATTCCGTTAATTCCATGGATGATAATCCCAGCCAAGATAATCTTATTAAGGATAATTCTGTTAATTTAAAGGAATATCATTAAAATCTTTAAAAATAGTTAAAACTGTATCTGGAAAATTCAGTAGAAAAAGAATTCAGGGCCTGGAAAAAATCGGATTAATTTTCTCTGGGGGCGTGGATAGCACCATATTGCTTCTATTTTAAAAAATAGGGATGTTGAAACCACTCTTTATACGGTTGGAACCAGAAACTCTTCTGACTTTCAATTTGCTCATAAAGCTGCAGAATTTTTTGATTTAAAATTAAAGACTTTTGAAGTAAATGAAAAAATTGTTAAAAATTCATTAAAACCTGTTTTAGAAGCTATTGAAGAATTCAATGTAATGAAAATTGGAGTTGCCATGCCTATTTTTCTGGCATGCAAAAATGGCCAGTGAAGATAAATTAAAAGTTGTATTATCTGGTCAAGGTGCTGATGAATTATTTGGAGGTTATCACCGCTACCTTAAAGATTATTCTAATTATGGAAACAGTACTCAGAAGTATTTTAAAGCAAGATATAAAGAATATTTATCATGTGAACCTTCAAAGAGATGATGCTGCTACTATGGCCCATGGTGTAGAACTAAGAGTTCCTTTTCTGGACAAAGAAGTAATTAAAACTGCTTTTAGAATACCAATGAAATATAAAATAGAAAGTGAAACATGATAAATTGCGAAAACACATTTTGAGACAAGTTGCTGCTGGAATTGGGGTTCCGGATTTCATTGCCCAAAGCGCCCCAAAAAAGCAGCCCAATATGGGTCTGGTGTTCATAAAATACTTGATAAAAAAGGTTCTTAAAGATTTTGATGATGTGGCCTTCATGAAACAACTAAGAGGATTTTAAATAATTAAGATTATAATGAGGATTAATTCATTTTAAGAATTAATTAAAAATATTGTTTAATTATAAATATTATTCAATAACATTTAGTTAATCGTAAAATTATAAATAGATAATTAATTTAAAATCTAAACTAAATTAATTATGAACAATATTTATAAAGCTAAACATATTAATAATAATATATATAAGATATTTATAGTTAATTAAATTTTAAACAATATTTAATAATATAAATTAAATTTTACCACTAAATGCTAAAGAGAAGGATTAAAATGAAAATCGAAAAAGAAGCAGAAAAAATCTTAAAAGAATTTTCAAAAACATTGGAGAACATTCCTGAATCTGGAAGAAACTCATTATATTGTAGATAATATTAATCTTACCCGTAAAGATATAGCTCATGATAAAAATCCTTAAAGGATAATGAGAAACACCAATGTGGATGAAAATGGAAATATGATTGTTGAAAAGAGTAAATGGAAATAATCTATTTCTTAATTCAATTATTTTTAACTATAAATTTTATTTTTTTTAAATATTAATTTTAAAATTTTTTAATTAATAAAAAAAATCTATTAACTATTCAAATAATGATTCATGATTTAGAAGCCATTGAATTTAAATATATAATAAAAGAGGAGATAAAATGCGTTTGAACCTGGTACTTGAACTTCTAGATGTTCCTGGAAAGTTAGTAGCTGTATTAGAACCTATTGGTGCTTTAGGTGCTAATTTAGTTACTAGTTATCCATCAAAGAGAAATTAAAACTGAAAGAGGATTAATTCCAGTTCAAATAACTATTGAAGGAGATCCTAATACTCTTGATCTGGTAATGAAAAAGCTGGATGAACTGGGAATCAAAGTTCATTGAAATGGATGGAGTCCTTCTTAAAGAAACCATAAAAACTAGTTCTTATTGGAAACATTGTTGACAGAGACGTTAAAGACACTATGGATCAAATTAATCAGTTGGAAGGAGTTCGGGTTGCAGACTTGGCACTTAAAATGGCTGAAGAACCTTTTGATTCATCTGCAAGAATAACTGTGGAAGCAGACTTTGGCAAAAAAGATGATGTTAATGCAAAAAATTAATAGCATTGGCCAGAAAAAAGATTTTTTGGTTATTAGTGAAGTTTAATATTACTTTTTTCTAAATTGATTTATTGATCTTCTCGGTTTAAGTGAATTAATTAATTGATAAATATTCTTCAACTATGTTTGATATTGGAGGAATTTTATGAGAATTTGTTTAATGGGTTTTGGTGCAGTTGGTCAGGGAGTGGCTAAGGTTGTATCACAGAAAAATGATTATCTTCTTAAAAATTACGGAATGGATTTGAAAATAGTAGCGGTTACAGATTCATCAGGAGCAGCTATTTCCCAAGGACGGTTTGGATCCTGAATTATTATTAAAAGTTAAATCTGAATCTGGAAAAGTGAGTGATTATCCTGAATATGGATATAAGGCCATGGATGGATTAAAAGTCCTGGATAGAAGTGGAATATGATTGTCTGGTGGAAGTCACACCAAC
Organism: uncultured Methanobacteriaceae archaeon; assembly: GCA_963774795.1. Taxonomy (GTDB): domain Archaea; phylum Methanobacteriota; class Methanobacteria; order Methanobacteriales; family Methanobacteriaceae; genus UBA349. The sequence goes on along the minus strand of CAVZGI010000002.1, from coordinate 24,885 downwards.
CAATATTGAAAATGGTGAACCAGCTAAATCTCTCACCATTAAGGCTATGAAAGATAAGAAAGACGTTGTAACTTCTAATAAAGGTCATCTTGCTCTATTTTTCAGTGAATTGATGGACTTATCACGAGAAAATGGAGTGGAATTTAAATTCGAAGCTTCCGTTGGTGGAGCTATGCCTATATTAAATTTTGCCCAGGAAACCCTACCTGGAAATGAAATTAAGTCAATTTTAGGTATTCTCAATGGTACCACGAATTTTATTCTTTCCCGAATGACTGTGGAAGGTTCATCTTATGAACACACATTACAAGAAGCTCAACAACTTGGTATTGCTGAAACTGACCCTACTCAAGACGTGGAAGGGATTGATGCTGCTTGTAAAACAGTTATTCTTGCAAATGCTATTCTAGGAATTGAATGTACCTTAAAAGATGTACCGGTAACTGGAATATCCAGAATTACTTCTGAGGCAATAGATCTTGCTAAAAAAGATGGTTATTTAATTAAGTTAATTGCAGAAGTCTCTCCTGATTCCCTAAGCGTTTCACCAAGATTAGTAAGGGAAGATTCTCCCTATGCTGTTGATGGGACGTTAAATATGGCTACTCTCAAAACAGATCTGGCTGATGATGTTACAGTTGTCGGAAAAGGGGCAGGATCCATAGAAACAGCTTCTGCTATTTTAAGTGATCTGGTTAATATTTGGAAATCTAAAAATTAGGATTTTGATAATAATTTCAAAAACTTTTTGATTTTATAAATAAATTATTTACTTAATTTATTTTCCATTTAATTCCATATTTAATTTTATTTTAAATAACCAATAACATTGATGAAACAAAAAAAGAAATTTAATCAATAATTAAAATTTTAAATACAATTTTAATTCAATATTCAAAATAATATTCAAATTAATAGATAATACATAATATAATAATTAAATAACTTCATTCAATAATGGAATTTTAAATTAAATATAATTTCAACTTTAATAACGATTATGGAAGATTTTCATGAAGTATGTGGTATTAATAGGCGACGGGATGGCCGATTATCCCCTAAAAGACCTGGACAATAAAACTCCTCTACAAGTTGCAAAAAAACCAAATATGGATAAATTAGCATTAAATGGTTGTACTGGACTTCTTAAAACAGTTCCAGAAGGGATGGAACCTGGTTCTGATGTTGCTAACCTTTCTATAATGGGTTATGATCCTGAAAAATATTATACGGGGCGTGGGCCACTGGAAGCTGCCAGTATGGGTGTTAATCTTTCTAAAGATGATGTTGCATTTCGATGCAATTTTATAACTGAAAAAAATGGTATTTTAGATGATTTTAATGCCGGCCATATCACTACTCCTGAATCATCCCTGTTAATTGACTTTTTAAATGATAATTTTTCTGAGGGGAAATTCTTATCTTGGAATTAGTTACAGGCATCTTTTTGTTTTTAGAAATAAAGAATCTGCAAATTTAAAAACAACTCCCCCTCACGATATTGTCGGTGAATCAATTTCTGACCATTTAATTAAGCCGGAAAATGATGAAAATTCCATTTTATTGAATAAAATAATGGAAAAATCTGAAAAAATCATGCTCAATTCTACCAGTCAATGAAAAAAGATTAAGTGATGGTAAAAAGCCCGCCAACAGAATATGGTTATGGGGTCAGGGCCCTGCACCGGAAATAGACACATTTTTAGATAAATATGGTCTTAATGGTGCAACCATTACTGGTGTTGATTTAATCAAGGGAATTGGTATTTATCTGGGACTAAAAAATATTAATGTGCCTGGTGCTACCGGTTATTTTGATACAGATTATGCTGCTAAGGGTAAATTTGCCATTGATGCTTTGAAAAATCATGACATTATTTTTATTCATGTAGAGGCCCCTGATGAAGCCGGACATGCTGGTGATGTCCAGGAAAAAATCAAAGCCATTGAAGAAATTGATTCAAAGATATTAGGGCCTTTAATGGAAGCTTTGAAAGAATATGATGAGCATACTATTGTTTTACTCCCTGATCATGCCACACCTATTGACGTGCGCACTCATACCATGGATGCGGTTCCTTATGTTGTTTTTTCCCCAGATTTAATGCCAGATTCTGTGGATAGGTATGATGAATTTTCCTGTAAAGAAGGTTCTTTAGGGGTGGAGATGGCTCATAATCTCATAAATAATATTATAAATCTGGACATAAATGATTAGAATTCGAATAAATATGTTCAATAAAAAGATATATTTACTCTGAGGTTCTAATTTAAAAGGTATTAGTAAAAGTTATTATGATTAATAATGTTGATGTCTTGGATTTATTTCTGGATTAGGCAATTTTAAACACAAATAAATTGTTTTAGGGCCTAAATCTTTTAATCATTAAATCAGAATAATTTTAATAAACATTTAATGCTAATTTAAGTTAAATAATTTTAAAATTATATTTTAAGATATAATAAGATATAATCATTAATATAACGATTAAGGATAGATATAACGATTTTCAAGATAATTACTAAGGTAACTAGGTAAAATAAGGAGTTGGTTGGTCTGGCAAAATATATATTTGTAACTGGAGGAGTTGTAAGTTCTATTGGTAAAGGAATTACTGCTGCTTCTATTGGAAGAATTTTAAGGTCTTATGGTTTAGAAGTAACTGCTATTAAGATAGATCCTTACTTAAATTGGGATTCTGGAACTTTAAATCCCTATCAGCACGGAGAAGTTTTTGTAACTCGTGATGGGATGGAAACAGATCTTGATTTAGGTCACTATGAGCGTTTTTTAGATGTTAATCTTTCAGGAGAGTCTAATATTACTACTGGTAAAGTTTACATGTCTGTTATCAATAAAGAACGGAAAGGATCATATTTAGGTTCATGTGTGCAAATTATTCCTCACATAACTGATGAAATCAAGCAGATGATTCGTAAAATGGCCGATAAAACTCAGGCGGATGTGGTTCTGGTTGAAGTTGGAGGAACTGTGGGGGATATTGAAAGCCAACCATTTTTAGAAGCTTTAAGACAACTTAGAAATGAAGAAGGTCATGATAATGTAATGTTTGTCCATGTTACCTATGTTCCTTATTTGAAGGCTGCTGGAGAATTTAAGACCAAACCAACCCAGCACAGTACTAAAGAACTTCGCAGTACTGGTATCAATCCAGACATGATAATCTGCCGAAGTGAAATGCCTATTGACACTCCTTTAAAAATGAAGATTGCTCATTTCTGTGATGTTGAACCAAAAGCAGTTATTAATTGTCCTGATGTTTCTTCAATTTATGAAGTTCCTCTGGTAATGGATAGGGAAAATGTGGGTAAGTATGTCATTCAAAGAATTAAGCTGGATGTTGAAGAAAATTCCCACGATCTTTCGGAGTGGGAAAATATTGTAGAGTCTCTTAAAAAAGAGGAACCAAAAGTTCGTGTGGGAATCGTTGGGAAATATGTTGAACTGGAAGACTCTTATATCAGTATTAGAGAATCATTAAAGCATGCTGCAGCTCATGTGGGTGTTAAAGTAGAAATTGATTGGATTAGTGCTGAAGATTCCATAAACACGGAAAAATTAAAGGATTTAGATTCTATTCTAATCCCTGGTGGTTTTGGTGAGCGAGGAATATCTGGAAAACTGGATGCTGTTCGTTATTCTATTGAGAATAATGTTCCACTATTTGGGATTTGTCTGGGAATGCAGTGTATGGTAATTGAATTTGCACGTTTGCATGGATTTGAAGGTGCTCACAGTACTGAATTTGACACAGAAACATCTTATCCAGTTATTGACATGATGGAAGAACAGAAAAAGATTAAAGACATGGGAGGAACCATGAGACTGGGATCCTATGACTGTAAGCTCAAAAATGGAACCATGGCCCATGAAGCTTATGAAGAAGAACTGGTAGAAGAACGTCACCGGCACAGATTTGAATTAAACAACGATTACCGTGAAGCACTGGAAGAAAAAGGATTAATAATCTCTGGAACTTCTCCTGATGATTTTTTAGTGGAAATTGTAGAAATTAATGACCATCCCTGGTTTTTAGGTTGCCAATTCCACCCAGAATTTAAATCCAGACCTAATAGGGCTCACCCCATATTTGTTTCATTTATGCAGGCCACAGTGGATAATATGAAATGAATGTGAATTTGAGTTTTAAAAACTTGATTAAAATTTCATTTTCTTATTTTAACCGTTTTAAATAATAATTTAAATTATATAAAGTGATTTCATGATTTCGATTCCACTGATTTGTACACTAATAGCTATTTTAGCTTGTATCTATGCTTCATATACTGATTTAAAAAATGGAATAATTGCCAATAAACTCACTTTTCCTTTAATTGGCCTCGGTATTATTTTAAATGGTATCAATGCTTTCTTAATTGGTAATTTAATGTTTTTAGTATATACTCTGGTGTTTACTACCACCATTTTCGTTTTAGGCTATTTATTCTGGAAATTAGGTGCCTGGGCTGGAGGAGATGTAAAACTATTCACGGCACTGGCTGCTTTATTACCATTTCAACCTTTAATTATTAATTATACTGTTTTGGGGTATTCAATACCATTGATGGCTTCTTATCCATTCCCATTCACAGTAATTATTAATAGTATATTGTCTATACTCCCATTTTTACTGATCTTTGTATTTTACATAGTATATACTGAAAAGAAACATCTTTTAGGTCAATTAGTTACTCCTGTAAAAGAATATCAAAAAAATTTGCTTTTGGCGCTGGTAGTTACCTCTGCAGTGACTATTGCTCTTTTTATCACACCATTTTTACCATTTCAATTGATTATTCTTTCACTTATTTTAATTTATATTCTTACCATGGTAATTTCCAGAATTCCTAATCGGATAAAGGCAGTTGTTGTTTCTGTAATCACAGTTTATGCCCTTTATCAGAATCTTCAAGTTACCTTGATAGGGATAGCTGTAATTTTTATCTCTATTACTATCATTGGAATTATAAGAAGTCTGCTGACTTCGGTTAATAAAGAAGCACTTCAAGACGATGTAAAAATTGAAAATCTGAAAGAAGGAATGATAATGGCCTATGGACTATATGAAAAAGATAATGAAGTTTATTTTGATAAAGAGGGATTAATTTCAAAATTCAAAAAATCCGCAAAGTCTGGAGAAGTAACTTCACTCAATACTCCTAAAGGAAAATTGCTGGTGGGAAATCTGGCTGCTGGAATTACCCCAAAAAACATAGAACTGTTTAAAGAATTGGCTGCTAAAGGTAAGCTTGAAGATACAGTTAGAGTAAAAAGAGGAGTTCCTTTCGCACCATCAATATTTATTGGCCTTTTAATTTCTCTTTTTATAGGGGATCTGGCTTACATATTCTTCCAAATAATTGGGTTTTTAGTGTAATTCCACTAATTTATTTTTCATAATTTCTTTTTATTATTAAATTTTTTATTAGGAATATTGAGATTAAAAAATTAATTTATTAAAATTAAGTGAAAAACTTAATATAGGTGGTTAGGATAAATTATTATTGATGAAAGGCATGGACAAAAGGGGACAAGTTTCAGTTGAATATTTGCTGATTGTACTGGTTCTAATTTTAGTATTAAGCATTGTAACTATTCCTTTAATAGGTAGTTCTGTTGATGCCAGTAATGATGTTTCTGATGCTTCAGATGCCAAAGTGGCTGTGGATACGCTGGCCAATGCAGCGGATGTTGTTTATGCCAATGGACCGGGAGCAAGAAGGACGGTTAGTTTTTATGTTCCTCAAGCAAGCAATTTAACATTTACAAATAGTATAGTAAAACTTAATTTAATCTATTCTAATGGTACCAGTAGTTCTATTAATGCTTCTACTCAATATAATTTTGGCAATAATACTACAGCTGTTAGTTCAGGATGGCACACAGCTACTGTAAACTGGAATCTTGGTAATTCTTTTATTACGGTAGTAATTACCTAAATTTTATTTTTTTATTTGAGGGAGTTTATGAAGTTTTTTTCGAAGTTTGGAGATATAATAATAACTGTTTTCTCTTATACTGGTGCTATAGTTATGTGGATCATTAGAATACCAACTAATATCCGGGAACTGGATCTAAAAAGATCAGGCCCAGAAAAGATAAAAGAAACCGTTCAAAAAATTGACACTGATGAAATTGGCGATAGAATATCTCATATTACTAACAAAGTTGATGAAAAATACTCGGATTACACTAATAAATCACATAAAACAACTCCCGAGACTAAAACAGACTTTAATCAGGATCACTGTAGCTGATATTGAGGAATCTGATATTGATGAGGGTCCTATAATTATTAAAAGCATAAATATTGATTCTAAAGAAAAAGAAGACACGGTTTTAAAATTGCAGATTGCTTCAGGGGCATTCATTGTTGCATCAGTTCTTTTAGTATTTCATTTCATGGCATTCTATATTTATGCCATTATAGGTATTTTATTGGGAGCATTTATTTACTATACTCTGTATTATAAAATCAAAGTTATGTATCCCCAGGATTTCAATGCTTACCGTGATTTCTTCTTATTATACGTTGTTGTGGGCCTGGTACTTGTTTTTGTAGGCGGCAATACCAATCTAAGCATGGCATTCCCTTTCCAAATTTTCCCATCATTCTCACTACTTATATTCGCAGTGATTTCTGTGGCTGCGGTGTTTTTATTATTTAGAATGAGATATCATCGCGATCATACCTTTGGAGAAGTTATAGAGGCTGGAAAAAATACTTCACAGGTCAAAGTTGATTATGACATCAGATCTAATGTAAAACCAGACATTTACATTGTAGAAAACAATGGATTTGATATTTCAGTGCATGAAATGGTAAAATTAGAAATTGATGGTTCTACATTTAATATGAAAGGTAACCGGCCTTCTAAAGTAATTGGAAAAGTAGAAAGGTTTAATTAATTTTTTTATTTCATTTTTATTTCATAAAATTTATTTTAAAATATTTTTTTCTTTAAAATTATTTTCATAGCTGTCTATGAATAATCAAAAAACAGATAATCAATACATAAGATAATGTGATTTAAAAAATAAAAAAAATCGTTAAAAAGAAGTATTTAAAAATTTAGCTTATTATAATAGTATAATACTTACTGTTTCCTTTAACTGTTGTATTATTTACCATAGTAAATCCTGATTGATTAAGAATAGATTGCATGGTTTTATTTAGAATAAAAGGAGTATAATTAGCAGGTAAATTAGTGGAAAACATTACTTTAATGGTAACATTATCTGCTCCCGTAACATTAAGTTTAGTAACTCTTGTAGGAGGCACATTTACGTTGGTAGAAGTTATTTCATAGAGTGCATTACTGGCACCTTGCCGGGCAGCACTGGTAATAGAATTTTCTTCAATTAGGGGTCCTGCAAGTGAAGCAACCATCAATACTATAATTAATATAAATCCTAAAATTAAAAGAAACTCTATTGATATTTGTCCACGAATATCCATTTTAATGCACCACTAATCTCATATTAGTTATAAAATGTCTTATATAGCACTTAATTTAATTTCTAATAATTTTTTTTAACTATTAAATAATATTACGCAAAGATATATAAATGTTGTTAAATATAACACTTTACTGATAATATGATAATAATGATCAAGGGGGAATGCTTCTGAGAAGATTGAGGGCTGATTCAAGGGGGTTTGCGTTTTCTTTAGACATTTTATTGGCTTTAATTCCCCTTACAATCATTTTGGGAATGGCTGTAGCCAATATGGACAATATAATGTACTTATCAGAAAATACTATTTATCAAAGTTCTTTAGATCGTACTGCAGCTGATGCAGCCGATGCTCTGGTTGAAACTTCAGGTGTACCCTATAATTGGGAACAGGGAGGGAGTGTGTCTACTGTAGGTCTGGCTAGATTTGATGTGAGTAAGAATCTGACGACAAAAAATGTTTTAGCACCTTCTAAAGTGTCTGCTGTGAACATGACACAGCTACAGAATCTGATAGGCCCTGACTATGGGGCTTATATGACTTTAACCATTGCTAATAATACCAATGCCACGGTTATTAAGACTGTGGGAACTTATAATAATTCTTCTTCAAATATAGTTAGAGTTGAAAGACTGGTTTCAACTTCTAATTTGGACTTTGTTGCTTCACTTGAGGGATTAATTAGAGATACAGGACAGCCCCGTACATATACTCTTACTTTTCCCACTAACAATTATTACGTTACTACCTTTGAATACTGGGTTATAGTGATAAACAGGGGTTATGACTCCACTACCATTGATGCTAATGTAAATACTGTGGTTTCTCCCAGTGAAATTAATCAGCATGTTACTCTGGTAAAGACCAAGATTAATCCTGCTTTCCTTTATAATAACACTAATTTCCAGGACAATGTGGTTAGTGTTAGATGTCCAAGTAACCCTGGGGCCAGCATGGATGTTTATGTAGTAGCAGCTCCTATGGGAACTCCTGCAAGTGAAGTAACTTTAGATAATGTTAAATTAAGAAATGCTAAACTGGTGCTTTATGTTTGGACAAGGTGATTTTAATGGATGACCGTGGTTTTATTTTTACTACCGATGCTGTTCTTGCTTTAGTTGTATTTTTTGTATTCACGGCTTCGATTTTAACTTATTATACGCTTCCTTCATATATTGGTGCTGATCATCAGCACTTGGAAACTGAAGCAGCTGATGCTCTGGATGTTATGATTCAAGATGGTACTTTATATGCAGCTGCTTCTGGATTTGCTGGAAATGATTCCAGTAAGGCAAAAGCCGAAAGTGAACTTAGAGCTGAATTAGATTCACTGTTGCCCAATGGTACAGCTTATAATATTACAATAAAGGGTGTGAATGGAAGCACATACTCTGTGGAAGATGATAAAGGAATTCCTGTTTCTAAAGATAGAGTTACCCGTGTGGTAGTTATTTCCGGGCCTCGTCAGGGTTGGTTAGGCCGAGCCTGGTATAAATTAGAAGAAGTACAATTTAATAACGAACGAAGAAACAGTACCACTACTTTATGGAACTTCCACAACTGGTTAACCAATTTCTCGCCATGGAAAGATGGAAATGGTCGTGCCCGATTGGCTACATATTATTACTGGGGTTCAGCCAGTGGTTCTCCAGCGGTAAGTATTCCTATAACTTTCTCATTCCCTAGTGATGCTAATATCACAGGAGCTTATTATCTCTTAGGTTCCTGTAATAAATACAGTAATGCTGCTGCACCATCTTATGGGGCCAATGTGTCTATCAATGGTAATATATACCGAATTAACAATACTAATTTCACTCAATTATACAACCGGCCAGGAACTGGAACTCCTGGATATCCCATGTTTAATTATAAAGGTTCTGTGCCAGCTAACCAACTAATAGCAGGATTGAATACACTAAATTATGTACGATTCACCAGCCCGGTTTCTAATTATATAAGTAACACGCAGCAGGGACATGACATGCCATGGTTCTCCATTATTGGAAATTACTCCAATACCATACCAGTTCCTCAAGGAATTATCACCCGTACATTTAAAGGAACCGATACTGCAGGATTAGCGGTTCCAGTAATCGGGGGAGTACCCGCTTATGCCAAAACATATAATTTGGATACTGGTGTAATAAATACTATTCCTGGACAAAGATCAATAAACTGGAATGCCATGGTAAATCAAAACTATACCTATGATGATGATGGAATTCCTTTTGATATTATGAATTTGCCAAGTGGTGATGATGGTTGTGCTGTTTCCCATGTTTATGATGTACCTATTCCTTCAGGATCCAGGATTTTTGATGCTTATACTGTAGTTAATGCATATGGTGGTGTAGACTCTGCTCTGGTTGAAGTATGGGATGGTTCCAGGTGGAATACTGCATTTAACTCATTTGATCTTAATGGTACTGATTATTCCAGCAGGGGAGACGGTTATGGAAATACACCGGGTACCATTTATATTGGGGATTATTTAAGGTCCGGTACCACTAACAAGGTTCGGGTAACCATATGGGACAATGTACCCGGAAACGATTACGACCTGGTTGGTCTAGTTAATGGTTATACCACGGTTTCTTACAGTGCTTTACCTATAAAATGGGAAACTTTTGATTTCCCGAGTTATCAAAATTCAACTAATTACACCCGGCCGGAAAGTTCCTTTGACATTGGTACCGGTGCAGAAAAAACGTTCCTATTCTTTGGTACTGGTCTGGATACCCGTAGAGTAGCGGTGCAAGTTAAAAACACTACAAGTGCCTGGAAAACCATTTACAACAGTACTTCGGTTCCTTTTGTATTGGATATTGGAAATCTGGATTTAACTACTGGAACGCCTTACTTCACTTCTGGAGTAGTTAATAACTACACCTGTAAACCTGGTCATTATGATATAAGGGTTAGTGTTGATTCTTCACCAAGCTGGCAGTCAGGGGACGGTGCCAGTGCTCCTACGGCATATTCTAATGCGGAAGTTTATTCAGGTACCAGGGTTGGAGTAGTATATCCTAAATTTCTGGCAAATATGTGGGCCAGTGATTTTGCTGATGACCCTTATGTTGCTCAGCAACTTGCCAAGCAGAATTTAATTGATGAATTAATTGCTTCTGGATTTAGTAATTCAACAATTGATCCCTCATTAATTAAAACTGAAGCTTTATACACGGGTAACTTACCAAATGCTATATCTATCAGATTAGATTTATGGAGAAATTAAGAGGCGATGTTATGGATGAAAATGGATACACCTTTACGCCAATGACGGTTTTACTGTTCATTCCAATAATGGTTATTGCAGTTGCCTATGGAAATATTGTAAATGAAGCTAATATGCTGGCTACTTTAGCTACTGGTGGAGATGTAACATTTACGGCATCATCTGCAATTTTTTCTAATATAGAAAAAGGAGCTCTTGACGGAGGTAGAAATGCCGCATATAATGCTACTCGGAAAGTGATAGATGGTTCGTCAGTAAATTCGACTGTGAATCCATTTTTCGCCAATGGAACCAGTAAAAATTATGTGAAACAGCGTACCATTGATGCGATTAATACCCAGGTTATTAATGCTTCACAAAAGCTGGAACAAGAAACTGGAAGAGAAATTTTCATTAATAATATTCCTATTAACAATTACACAAATGCCACATTTACTTCCAGCGATGTTAATATAACTCAAACAGATCCTTTTGGATTTTTTGTTAATGTCAGGGGAGGAATCCCTATCAGAGTAGTGCAAAAGGGACAGGTTTATGAAGGTTCTACACCTCCAATATCAACTTATGTAACATTAGAGGGACTGGAAGACCCATATGTATGGGTAAACACTAAATTCCGTCAAAGTAATGTTATTTACCGGTACTCCTTCTATTCTAACATTCCAGGTTTTGGTCCAGAATATTATTTCCAGCAAAATGTTGACAAATCCACTAACCGGCTTTATCATTTATGGGATTGCTTAAATGGTACTGATAATCCCAGTAACATAACTCCTCGACCAAATTATTTCGTTGATTCTGCAGGATTATCTTTCTTTGACCGTCTGGAAAATAGATCTACTTCTGCTGATCAAAACATGACCAGAATGAGTACTTTTATAATTGGTGATGTACTACAGGAAGATCATAACAATGCCCATATCTCCATGGTAGACTGGGAATATTTCAAATCAGTCCCGGGAATTCCCATTGAAATTCAAAACAATCAATTCATGTACGATCCTCTGGGTTCAATGGTTTACCTTTCAAATTCTTCAAAAACAAGGTATAAAATAACTTATTAGGTGATAAAAGTGTCCATGGATCAAAAAGGAATAGCAACAGCGGATCTTTTATTCGCCACTCTTATTGCCATTGTAATAATGGGTAGTATGATTAGTACCATTAACAATGAGATGAATAAAAGCCAGAGCGGTGATCTGGGAACTATTAGGGTTGTAGGAGAAAAGGTTGCCCAAACAGTTAATACTGTTTATACTAATGGTAATGGATATAAAATGAATTTAACTCTTACTAATGTTACCAATGTTTCAAATTACACCATCGGCGTGGATAATAGTGGTGTGTCAGTGTATTATGATGGAAAAGTTATTAAAATTAATTCAATCCCTAATACCAATGTTAGCAGTATTAATATGACCCAGGGAAAAATGTATAGTGTTAAAAATAATAATGGCACTATTACTTTTACTTTAATATAAATTCCCTAAATTACTTCTATTAAAATACCTTAAAATTGGAAATATTAAAATATTTATTTTTTTTTATTTTTTATTTTTTTCAATTTTTTTATTTGATTGACTGATTTATCACCAACTCATTTATATAATCTAATACCATAATTATATCAATAGTATTGGAGGAATTACATGGATATAGACTTAACATGGGAACAAAAAGCCCTTATTGGGGTCGGTGCTGTGGTTTTAATAATTTTAATATATGCTTATGGTCCATTTAATATGACGCCTGAGGTTAATGTACAAAACACTACTTCTACACCAGTATCCAATCCTCAGCTTCTTCCTGTTAATTCTCCATCAGATAATTCAGCTAATAATACTACCAACGGAACTTTTACTATAACAAAACAAAAAGCTAAGGAAGTTGCTTCTTTACCAGGCTACAGGACTGGTGATCCTACATCAGGTTCTATTATCATTAATAACCAGACAGTCTCTGTATGGGTAGTTCCTCTTTATTTAAATGGTAAAATGACAAAAGAAGTATATGTTGATACTGCTAATGGAAGTATAGTGGGCACTCGAGATTTCAATAATTCAACTAATTAATCGCGGGCCTTTGATTTATTAGGGAATTATTACGCAATTACAGAAAAACAAAATATTTACCTGGAATGATAAAATGGATGTATTAGTATCAATTTTAATGATAATTCTATTTCTGGTTCTTCTTATTTTCGTATTTTCAATGGCATTATTAACACCTATAATTGGTAAAAAAAACCTTTTATTTGTGGTATTCATGGGATTCACCGTGGGAATCGTGGGTGGGGCGTTTTTCATTGCCCCACTTTATGATGATGTTCCTGAAATGGCCCGGGGCCTTTATCAATACACCAGCAATGCCAATGAGACAATTGGGGTCGAAGTATCTACTAATATTGACATAACTGAATTTATGGATGATGTTAGTAAAATGGACGGTGTTATGGAAGTTTACAGTAGTGGAATTGTTATTAAAACCGATCCTTTTTCAGAACAACGAAAAAAACTGATTGAAGAAAAAATACCTCTTATTGACGAGAATATTACTTCCTGGAAAGTAAATAATTCTGGGACCATCATTTTAACCGCCAAAAAAGGTTACAACCCGGAAACTGCTATTAAAAACCTGGCCGACTGGATGATGTTAACTGGGGGAATAAACACCAAATACAGTATGGTTAAAGTATCTATAGTGTCCCAGTCTTCTAAAGTTGATAGTATTATAAAAGAAATTTCTAAAGAACAGATAGTTGTAATTGGAGTTCAAGGACCGGTTGAAGAAAAGATAAATTGGTTAAATGAAGTTTTGCCTAGTCAAAATAATATTATTCTTCTTTGCGGGTTTTTAGGAATGATTGTTGGTCTGGCAGGGGTATTTATAGACTCTATTGTTACTTTTGTTAAAGATTTAAGAAATAAATTACTCAAACGTCAGGAAGAAGAATGATTTTTATTATTTTTATTAAAAATCAAGTTAAATTATAATATAAATATGAATGATTAAAAAAATTAATTAATTACAAATTAATGGGAAAAATTATGAAAGCTGCAGTTTTATTTTCTGGAGGAAAAGATAGTACCATGGCTGTTTACAAAGCCATGGAAGATGGAAACGATGTTAAATATTTATTTTCTATGATATCTGAAAATCCTCATTCTTACATGTATCACGTTCCAAATATCCATATTACCGAGCTTTCAGCCCAGGCCATGGATATTCCTTTAATAAAAGGAGTTACTAAAGGGGAAGAAGAAAAAGAAGTAGAAGATCTTAAAAATGCTTTAATCGAACTGAAAAGTTTAGGGGTGGAAGCCATATATTCAGGTGCATTGTACTCTGTTTACCAGAAATCCCGTATCGACAAAATTTGCGGTGATTTGGGTTTAGAATCTATAGCTCCTTTATGGCAGAGAGACTCAGAGGAGTATATGAGAGAACTTATAGATCTTGGCTTTGAGATTATTTTAACCGGGGTAGCTGCTGAAGGCCTGGATGAATCCTGGCTGGGTAGAAAAGTAGATGAAGAATCTTTGGAAGAGTTATTAAAACTCAACCAGAAATACAGAATTAACATTGCTTTTGAAGGCGGAGAAGCTGAAACTCTGGTTCTTGATTGTCCCATTTTCAAAAAAAAGATTGAAATTATAGAATCTGATAAGAAATGGTCTTTTGACAATGGTTTTTTAGATATTAAAAAAGCAATTCTCGTAGATAAAGATTAATCAATATTTTAAAACGATTTTTCTTAAAATAAGCTAAATTAAATTAATACAAATTAAATAAATAATTAAAATCAATTATTATTTTTTAATTAAAAAAATTTAAAGAAAATTTTTGAAAATTATTCTAAAATTTCTTCAATCGGTGCCAGCCATTTTAAGACTTCTTCCAGGTTTTCAGATTCTATTTCTATTTTAATATCGCCTAAAGGCGCAGAATTATCTTCTGAAAAGTTAATTACATTAACCAGGGCGGCTTGTTTACTCACATAAAACCTTACTTTATTTCCATCTATTCTTTTTTCCATAATAGATCTGGCCACGGCTCTAATCTTTCTTTTTTCAAGTATTTCTTTAAAATGAACTAATAATTCTCTTTCCCCACTTAAAAGAACATATTCAGATTCTATTTTAATTTGACCTTTTGGAAAAATATTCTGAACAGATTTTTTTACTTTTTCTGGATCTTCTGTTGGATTAATTTTAGATGAAACTTTGACCAAGCATTCCATGATTACACCCTCTTATATTTATTTTTCTTCCTCTGAATTTCAATATTCTGTTTAAGTATCTTTTTAGCCTGACTTTTAAATCGCCAGAGAGGGCCTTCATTAACAATTAAGTAGTCAGAAGTGGCAATTACTTCACCTATCCCAAAACCTAATTCTCTTTTATCTCTTTTTTCAAATTCTAATAGCTCTTCAGAATCATCTGAGCGTTTTCTTCTTTTTAAACGTTTAAATCTTGTTTGCGGATTGGAAAAAACGGATACAACAATGAAATCTGGAAAATTTTTCTTAAATATCTCTATTTCATAAGGGCTTCTAATTCCCTCAATCATATAATTGTTTTTATCAGTTTTAGAGTGAGAATAATCCTTTTTGATTTTCTCTACGCATTTTTCAGCAACTACGTAATCCCCATATTCTTTTCTTAAAGATACAGCAGTTTCACCAACGGATTGACCTCTAATTTCGGCTTCGTCTCTGATAACGTCACCCATTCGAATAATTTTAACACCCATGGTTTGAGCAATGCGAGATACAACTCCTTTCCCGGATCCGGGCATCCCTGATACTCCTAATACTCTCATTTTTTCACTCAGTATGATTATAATCTTTATCTATATAGATATTTTTGATTATCTTTAAAATCATTTTGTACTCAAAGGATTGATTAAATAATTATATTAAATGTAATTATTCAGTATTTATTTAAAATATCAGTATTTATTAAGTTTTAATTATAAAATTAAACTTTTAATTTAAAGTTCCTTTATTTCTATAATCTTTAAAGATTCTTTTAAGTTTTTCTCATTATCAAAACTCTTTAAAATATTCTTTAGAGAATTAATATCTTTTTCTTTTAAAGATAAAATTTCTTCTTTTAATAAGGGAATTGCCCTTACAATATTATCTACAATAGTTATAGAAGACTTTTTAGATGTCCTGGAAAGCGGGTTCAGGTCTATAGTAATCACTGTTTTACCACTATTAACCAGTATTTCTGCCCTATCTCCATCTTCCAGCGGTACTAGAACCACGTCTGCCTCAAATATCCCCTTGGCACTGGCAGTAGCCCTGGGGCTTTCAATTCCCTCGATATATTTCAAATTATCAGAATCAGTGCCATAAACTTGGGATGCACCGGCATTTTTCAAGACTTTTTCAACGTTTTCCACTCTCTTTTTGGTTCTATAAAAAAGATTTATTTCTATTTTAGCCCCTAAAACCCGGGATAGCTCTACCATTTCCTCAGCAGCCAGTGCAGCAGTGTTTCCATTCACAGATAAAACAGGATTATCGCCCAATAATAAAGCTGCAGCAGCGGTTCTAATAGCAGCTTTGGCAGGGGCGCTGGTTACTTCACCAATTAAATAATCAAATGCCTCTCCTCTTCCATGGGCAATCATCCCTGAATCCGCCAGAATA
Source organism: uncultured Methanobacteriaceae archaeon (assembly GCA_963774795.1). Lineage (GTDB taxonomy): Archaea > Methanobacteriota > Methanobacteria > Methanobacteriales > Methanobacteriaceae > UBA349. The sequence goes on along the minus strand of CAVZGI010000002.1, from coordinate 8,507 downwards.
CCATTTTTATAAGCTTTAACTATTTTATCTCTAAGAACCAGTGATTGATAGCGAGGATGATTTTCAGGAATCATAATGAAAAATTAGAAGTTATTTGTATAAATTATTAATGTTTTTAGAATTAGACTAGCATAATTTAATGGTGTAAAAATTATTATTCTTATTATTTTATTCTTACATGTGATTAATTACATTGTATCAATTCATTTTTCAAAAAATATTGTTAATTTTCAATTATATAAAAATTAATCTTCTTTAAATCTTCTTAATATAATGTAATTACCTTAAAATATTCGTTAATTTAATTTTATATGAAAACAATAGATTATATGTAATTATATGAACAATCTAAAACCATATTTAAATAAATTTTTGGCTAAATGTTTGTACATAATAAATTTAAAAATATATTAATAGTTATTCAAGTAATGGAAGGTGAATTCTATGAAAGAAGACATTGAAATAAATGCAGAAACAACCTCAACCTGTGATGAATCAGATAAGCGTAAAAGAAATATTTGGGGAGTTTATATTGGAATTTGTCTTATTTTAGTCGGTTTATTATGGTATGCAATTGAAATGGGTTTAATACCAATACAATACCTCCAGTTATGGCCTCAAATTTTAATTGTTCTAATTGGTATTTTAGTATTAATTAAATCTTTGTAGTTTTAATGGGTTTATATTTTAGAACCATCTAAAGAATAAAATAGTTAATATTAGTTCAAATATTAGTTTGTTTGATAAAATAATTAATAATCTAATTTAATGAATAAGTCACTGTTATTTAATCATTTATTTCAATTAAGAAATATATTAGTAATTTATTCAGTTAAAGAATTATCTAGGAATTTAATTACAAAGGATGTAAAAAAAATGAAAGAACTAATGCAAAAACTTTCTGATGTTCCAGGAATTTCTGGATTCGAAAGCGAAGTTACTAAAATTATCTCTGACGAATTAGAAGACTATGCAGATCATATAGAACATGATAGACTTGGCAATATCATTGCCTTGAAAAAAGGAAGTCCAGATGGTCCTAAAGTAATGCTTGCTGCCCATATGGATGAGATTGGACTCATGGTTCGACATATTGACAAAAATGGTTTTATTAAGTTCTCTAAAATTGGTGGAATTAACGATCAGATGTTATTAAACCAGACTGTCTACATCCACAGTGACAAAGGCACTGTTTTTGGAGTTATAGGTTCTAAACCTCCTCACAGAATGAAAGCCGCTGAAAGAAAAAAGATCACCAGCTACGAGAACATGTTCATAGATATTGGTGCTTCCAGTGAAGAAGAGGCCTTGAAAATGGTCAGTATTGGTGACCCAATTGTATTTAATCACACCTATGCCGAACTACCAAATTCGTTAATTGCTGGAAAAGCACTGGACAACAGAATTGGATGTTTGATTATGATTGAAACTCTTAAAAGAGTGGATTCTAAAGCTAATATTTATGGTGTGGGGACTGTTCAAGAAGAAGTTGGGCTTAAAGGGGCAAAAACATCGGCCTTTAAAATTAATCCTGACCTGGCTCTGGCTCTGGATGTAACTATTGCCGGAGACCACCCTGGGATTAAAGAGGACGAAGCTCCTGCTAAAATTGGTAAAGGTCCTGCAATAATTCTCACTGATGCTAGTGGACGTGGAATAATTACCCATCCTACCATTAAGGAATGGTTAATGTCTGCAGCTAGTGATGCTGAAATTCCGGTCCAGTTAGAAGTAAGTGAAGGTGGAACTACTGATGCAACTGCCATTCATTTAACCAGAGAAGGAATACCTGCAGGTGTGGTATCTGTACCAACCCGTTACATACACACTACCGTAAGCATGGCCAGTATGGAAGATATAGAAAATACTATTAAATTGCTGGTAAGTGCCATAAACAATTTATAATTCCAGATTTTCCAGATGGCAATTAAAATGGATTAAATGTAATGAAAATTTTTAATTTTAATTATTATTTTTAATTTTTTATATTTTAAAAAGCTCAGGACTAAATTTCTTTAAATTATTTTTAATATATTTTTTTTAAAAAAAATCATATTTTAAACTGATAAGATTGAATTGAAAATTTTAAATGAATCGATTGATTAATCCGTGAATCCATTTTCAACTTCATTAATGATCTCAATTCCATCAGGCCCAATATTGTAGCTTAGAAATTCAATAGGAGTTTTAGTACTTCTCATTTTTACTATATCCATAACTCTTTCCCTTTGGCCAGTATAAGGGTTTTCTCGTTTCATTAATTTTATAGCACCATAAACAGAAAACAAGGCCAGTTCATTAAATTTTTTAGAAGTTGAACTATCTAATATTATCAGAGAAGTAATTCCTCTATGTTTTAATTCATATATTAAACTGTCAAAACGGTCTCTAAATTCATAAGGAGTTAATTTGGCAGTGTAACTTCCTAAACTATCAATAATAACAACTTTAGTATCTTGAGGAATGTTTTGAAGAATTTTTTCAAAGTCACCTTTCATAGAATCAACACCAATATCCATTTCGGCCTGGGTGACTCTTGCCCTTAATCCCGTGAGTTCAATCAAATTGAAATTACCTTCCTCTTTCAAGGATTTGATATCCCAGCCAAAAGACTTACTTTGAATATCTAAATCTTCATCATCTTCTTCAGTGGTGATGTAAGTTGTTTTAAGTCCATTTAAGGCATTATTTATGGCAAACTGTAATCCAAAAATTGTTTTTCCTGATCCAGCGTCACCGGTTATAAGTATGGTTCTTCTTGCAGGAAATCCCTCAATAATAGTATCCAATGCATCAATTCCAGTTTTTATTCTATCTAACACATGGATTCCTCCATATTAATTTTAAATAAAATTTTAAAAATACTTAATAAATTAATATCACATTTTTGTGGGATAAAAATGGTAATTATAATTAATTTAACTATCCATTGGGGATGTAAAATTCGAATTTTATATTTTTAGAACCTTCCAGCAAACTTGAAGTTTGAGTAACTGTTCCTTTTATACCGGTCCATGTAAAACTTCGAATCATCATGGCTCTAAATATTAGTGAGAAAATAGGATTTTGCCTTGCTTCGTCAATCCAGGGAAAAGTAATGTATTCCAGTTTAATTTTAGATTCTGATCGGGTGATTCTGGTTTTGATACCTAAATTAGATAGTAGTTCACTAATCCATACCAAATAAGCTTTAAAAAGTTCTTCTTTGTTTTGAGTTTCTTTTTCTTTAATCTGCTCTAAAAATCCCAGTCTTGACATTTCTTTTATAAAATTTGGTTTAACATTTTTTTCAAACCTATCAGCAAAATTCTTTATAATGGTATTTCGCAGTTGAGGAGGAATTGATGAAGCAAAAACAGGAACAGCACTAACTACAAATCCATATAACTCTACACGAGCCTTTTCCCTAATAAGTTCGGCCCTTTGTTGTTCTGCTTCCACTCGGGAAGTAATATCGTGTCCAATGAATTGGATTACAGATCCATGTTCTTCAGACTTTAGAATAGATGAATAAGTTTCAAAATACAGTTCGTGACCATTTTTATCAGTTAAAGTAAGTTCAAATGGCTCTGTGGTTTCATTTTCAATAATTGAGGGAATAAATTGGATATAATCTTCAATTTCTTCTTCATCAAGAAATCCCATTTTAGCCAGTTCCAGAAAAGATCTGCCAATTAGTTTTTTCCGCCGAATTCCCGTAATTATTTCCACAGTTTGATTCATAAAAATAATATTTCCCTGAGAATCAAGTAGTAAAATAGGGTCCGGAGATGCTTCAATTAGAGTTCGGTATCTTTCCTCGCTTTCTCTAAGTTTACTATCCATTTGATGTTTGTAGAGAGCAACTTCCACTGCACTATGAAGTTCTCGATCTTCAAAAGGTTTTATTATGTATCCAAAAGGCCCGGTAAGCTTAGCCCTTCCCAGTGTTTTTTCGTCAGAATATGCAGTTAAATAGACAACTGGTATGTCATAATGCTCTCTAATTACTTGAGCAGCTTGAACTCCATCCATTTTACCTTTTAATACAATATCCATCAATATAAGATCTGGTAGATTTTTCTTTGTTTTTTCTATTGCTTCTTCACCGGATGAGGCTATTCCAACAACTTTGTATCCCAGGCCTTCAGCACGATGTTTAATATCCATGGCAACAATACTTTCATCTTCAACTACCAGTAAACTCGTATCAGCCATTGTTTCACCAATCTATAAGATGATTATGTATTTTTAAGTCTTTAATTCTAAGTCCTGAATTTTAATGAATTTGAAATTTATATGATAAATGATGATAAATTCTAATATATTTTCTATCTCTTTTAAGTATTATCTTAAATATTTTTATAAGTATTTTTTTATAAGTATTTTGTTATTTTTTATTATTTACTCATATTATTCTTGAGTTAAATTAAAATTTATTCTTAATTTTTTTTTTAAATGCACTGTTATGTATTAAATCAATTTTATGCTTTTAATTATTAATCTTTTTTTTATAATAATTACTAAAATGTTAGATATTTAGTTTAATTATTGCAGTACTTTTAATAATTTCAATGGAGTAACAATGTGTATTTTTAAAAAAAATGTACATTATGAATTTATTAATATTTTGTGATATATCTAAAAATAGATTAATTATAATAAAATAGATAATATTAATTAATAATGAATTATCATCTTAATTATCTTACCTTAATTAATTTAGCTTAATATCTATTATCAATTATTTTCTTTAAAATACTTGTAAATAGACTGGGCAACTCTACTATTCATACCTTTTACTCTCATTAAATCCTCAATTTCAGCTTTTTTAATTGATTCTATATCTCCAAAATGCCTTAAAAGATTCATTTTTCTTTTTTGACCTACTCCTTTAATCTCATCCAACTGAGAATGGTCTATTTGTTTGGAACGAAGGTTTCGATGATATGAAACAGCGAAACGGTGTGCTTCATCTCTTATTCTTTGTAACAAAAATAAGGCCTGAGAATTGCGTGGTAATATTATGGGTTCATTTATTTGAGGGATGAATATATGTTCAAATTCCTTTGCAAGACCGATTACTGGGATATCATTTAAATTTAAGGATTTTAAAACTTCAACAGCGATTTTTAACTGACCTTTTCCACCATCTACCAGGATCAATTGGGGATAATCTTCTTTTTCTCGAACCAGTTTTTCATATCTTCTGGTTAAAAGTTCTCTCATCATCCCATAATCATCTGGACCCGGAGTTTCCAATCTATACTTACGATATCGGGATTTTTTAGGCAGTGCATTATGAAAACTGACCATGGAACCCACTGCTGATTTTCCTGAAATATTTGAAACATCAAAACCTTCAATATTTTGGGGGATTTTAGGAAGTTTTAGATATTTTTTGAGATCTAAAAGTGCGTTATTGACCTGTTTTTTCTGGTTTTTTATTATGTCTGCATTTTTGGAGGCCATACGTATGAGTTTGAATTTTACTCCATTGTGTGGAACTGTAATCTTCACAGGTTCTTCTCTCATATCCGATAACCAATCTTCAACCAGATTTTGTTCTTTAATAGTGTATTGGAGAATTATTTCTCCGGGAACATATCTTGGATTGGAATAATATTGTTTTATAAATGCAGATAAAACATCTTCAGGATTGGTGTTTTCTACTCCTGCCATTAGGAAATCCTCTTTTCCGGTGATTTTTCCTTCACGAACAGAGAAAACTACCATACAGGCAATTTTTTTGTCATATGAGCCAGCAATAATATCCTGGTCTGTATTGTTATTGAAAGCTACATTCTGGCGTTCCATTACATCTTTAATTGATTCAATCTGGTCTCGAATTACTGCCGCCCGTTCAAATTCATGGTTTTCTGCTGCTTCAATCATTTCTTTATCCAGGGTTTCCATAACCTGGGAATATTTTCCCTGGAAAAAAAGGTCTATGTTATCAATTAACTTTTTATAATCTTTTTTTGAGATCTCTCCAGCACAGGGGGCATGACATAGATCAATTTGACTGTTGAGACACGGTCCATCCATTCTTTTACAATCTCTTATTTTAAAAAGAGATTTAACGAATTTCACTGTTTTTTTCACAGATCCGGCATCAGTAAATGGCCCAAAATAGTGAGAACCGTCTCCCGCAATATTACGGGTTATTAATATTCGAGGAAAGTTTTCCCGGGTAATTTTGATATAAGGATATCTTTTGTCGTCTTTTAAACGTACATTATAAGTAGGCCTGTATTTTTTTATTAAATTGGCCTCTAAAATCAGAGCTTCTTTTTCAGTATCGGTGATAATGTATTCTAAGCTTTTAAACTGCCCCATCATTACTTTTGTTTTAGGGGAATCGTGATACTCTTTAAAATATGATTTAACCCTTTTTTTTAATGATATGGACTTTCCAACGTAAATTACATTATCCCGGGCATCTTTCATAATATAAACGCCAGTTTTATCTGGAAGATCATGGGGATTGTCGACTTGTGTGGACAAAGTTGTTACCTCGAATTACTCTTAAATTCGTATTCTATTAATGATTAAAAAAATTCTTTCTAAAATAAATTTTGTTTAGAATCAATAAAATACACTTATTTAACTATTTATTACTTTTTTCTCGCTCTCTAACAAAATTTTAATCTAATATTATATCTAAATAATCATAAGTCTGGTTTAGTCAAATTCAAGTTTAGTCAGATTCAAAATTTTGGAAATTTCTTAAAATTTGAATATAAAAATTTAAAAATCGGGAAAGTTTGTAAAATGTTCATGACCACGACTTAATTTAGTATGATGAAATGAATATTAAGAAAAGTTTTTATATGATAAATTACTACCACTGTTTATATAAACTTAACATTGTTTTTTTATTTAACATCAATTTTTCGATCATAAATCAATATTATTTATAATAAATTTTAACAGCTTATGTGTTTTCTATCAAATCTAAATTCTAAATATTCTAATTTCCAAATATATCATTGAAAATGAAATAACATATTAAAGTACATAAGGTAAGATTTTTTCTTGAGGATTGAGAAATGAACAAGTTCGAACTAGTATCTGATTACAAACCATTAGGGGATCAACCAAAGGCCATAAAGTCAATTTCGGATGGTATAAAAAAAGGATTCGAAAACCAGACTCTTTTAGGTGTTACGGGGTCTGGAAAAACATTTACCATGGCTAATGTAATTCAAAATGTGCAGAAGCCAACTTTGGTTATCTCACATAATAAAACACTGGCTGCCCAGTTATATGAAGAATTTAAAGAGTTTTTTCCGGATAACGCAGTAGAGTATTTTGTCAGTTATTATGATTACTACCAGCCCGAAGCTTATGTTCCCAGTTCAGATACTTACATAGACAAAGAATCTTCCATAAACGACGAAATAGATCGTATGAGGCATTCCACCACCCAGTCTCTCCTTTCTCGTGACGATGTTATTGTAGTTTCCAGTGTTTCCTGCATATATGGTATTGGATCGCCGGAAGACTATGGGGAATTTGTACTTTCCATTGGACTTGGAGATAATATTGATCGTGAAGAAATTTTAGGCCGTTTAATTCACATGCAATATGAAAGAAATGATATTGAATTTGATAGAGGCCAGTTTAGAGTTAGGGGCGATGTAATTGAAGTTAACCCGGTTCATGGAACTCCCCCTATTAGGATTGAACTTTTTGGTGATGATATCGATGCTATTTCTTTGATTGATCCTTTAAGAGGGAAAAAAATCCAGGAACTGGAAAGAACAGTAATATTTCCTGCAAAGCACTTTGTAATTGGCGAGGACAAACTTAAGGGTGCTTTAGGTGATATTGAAGAGGAGCTTAAAGAACGTTTGACAATTTTGAACTCTCAAAATAAGCTGGTTGAAGCGCAGAGATTGGAGCAGCGTACTAAGTTCGATATAGAAATGCTAAAGGAAATGGGGTACTGTTCAGGTATAGAGAATTATTCTATGCATCTCAGCGGTCGTAAATGGGGTGAAATTCCATATACTCTCCTGAAATATTTCCCTAAAGATTTTTTAACTATAATTGATGAATCTCACGTTACAGTGCCTCAAATAAGGGGCATGTATAATGGGGATAGGGCCAGAAAAGAGACTCTGGTGGATTATGGATTTAGATTGCCCTCTGCCATGGAAAACAGACCATTACAATTCCATGAATTTGAAAGTATTGTTGATCAGGTGGTTTATGTCTCGGCAACCCCGGCTAACTACGAAATGGAAAAAAGTCTAAATGTGGTTGAGCAAATTATCAGACCTACAGGTTTAATCGATCCGGAGGTCATTGTAAGGCCGGTGCAGGGGCAGGTGGATGATTTACTGGTAGAAGTCCAGAGAAAAGTTAAAATGGGTCAAAGAATTCTTATAACAACTCTCACCAAAAGGATGGCAGAAGATCTTACAGAATACTATGCTAAAATTGGTATTAAGGTGAGATATCTTCACTCTGAAATTGATACTTTAGAAAGAATTGAAATTATTGATGATTTACGTAGAGGA
>CAVZGI010000001.1:0-81600 GCA_963774795.1 uncultured Methanobacteriaceae archaeon | reverse complement strand
TATGTTCTCAAAATGCACACTTTAAGTGGAAAAAAGTGAACTTAATAAGTATAAAAAGAATATATAATTACAGTTTAAAAATACGGTGAAAAAATATGGTTTCCAGTACTGAAGTTGGTAGTCTACTCAATGGTAAAGATGCTCTAATCCTGTTTTTTGGGATTTATTTAATGATTGTAATGAATTTAATACGTAAATATCGGACTTTTGATGTTCAGCTCTTTTTTTCATCAAATAAAAGACGAAGGAATCGTTTCATCAAAAGGTTTGTCATGGGTTTCTTAATGATCGATATTCTGCCAGTTATATGGCTTTTAATATTATATGATTTCGTAATAGCTCCATTTTCAGGACCATTTCCCATTATGGCTGCAGCTTTAGCAGCTATTTCGGTTTTAGGATTTGTAAAATTGTTACATGCCATCATTGCCACCGAAAACCACCTGCAGTTCTATTCTGCCGACGAGTTTCACCACTATGTGGTTTCCCTATGGGGGCGGGAAGATGACGAAGATAACACATTTAAAAGCCATTTTATATCAGGTGCGGCCTACTTAGTATTCTTTTCATTATTAGCCTGTCTGGTAGGTAATATTCCCCTTTTAATGGGATAAATTTAATTTTATTAAATAATAATGTTTTATTTTTGAATATCACCCAGAAATATCCGACCAATTATTTTAAAAAAAAAATTAAAAAAATTACTAATAAGTAACAAAAAATTTAATATTAAAATTAAGACTAAATAATTAAATAATGAAAATATCAATAAAAATGGGGGTTTATTTGTGCAAAATGCCTCTAAAGAAAAAATATGGTTTTTAGGTCGAGGTTTTGAAGAATACGTATTAATGTTTGACTTAAATCTTTCTGATCTTAATAATTGCCGTATTTTAGACTGTAATGCTGGTTCCAGCTCGTTTACTGCCCAAATGCATCATAAAGGATACGATGTAGTGGCTGCAGACATTCTTTATGGCCAGCCCGCTGAAAAAATGGAAAATGTATCTGAAAACGACTTTTTAACTTTAATGAAAGCCCACAAAAACTTAAAGGGCAAATCAGAATGGGGTTTTTTTGAAGATCACGATCAAATGATCCAATACCGCATAAAAACCTATAAAGAATTTTTTGAACACTACAAAACCGGGAAAGATACTTTTTATATTGAATCACAACTTCCAGAACTTCCATTTCCAGATAACAGTTTTCACCTGGTCCTATCATCACATTTACTATTTTTATATGACGATCGCCTGGATTACAATTTCCATTTACAGTCTGTAAAAGAAATGGTTCGTGTGAGCAGCCAGGAAGTTAGAATATATCCCCTGGTGAGATTGAGAAGTAATAGAAAGTCAAAATTTGTAGATCAATTAATTCAAGACCTTTCCTCAGATTATCAAGTGGAAATTCAAAAAGTAGATTACCGTTTCCGTGAAGGTGCCGATGAAATGCTTCGGATTCAAAAAACTTTTGGGGACGAAAGTAGATGTGGATTGATAAGTCCAGATATGATAAAAGTTGAAGGAAAGTAGATTAAATTTTAAGAAAATCCATTTTTTTAAAAGCTGTGCCAAAATAGACATTTTTAAAACAGATGATGTATAGGTAATCATTAAAATAGACCATTTTTGAATATTTTAAATTTAATTTTTGAAGTTTCATTTTATAATTCTAAATTTAGATCAAAAATAATAGATTAAAAATTAGAATTAAATTAGCAAATTTGTATTATTGATAAATATTTGAAAATAAAAATGGCGAATGAAAAAAATTAATTATAGAATAAAAATTTTTGAATCAAAGCTGACATTCACCTAAATTAAATATTTTAAAAATAAATTATTTAGGATAAAATAAATTCTGAAATATTGGTAATGTAACTACCGCAATTACAACTGCCCCTAAAATTGTCCATATAGACGAAGGAATATGGAGAAGATATAATATGTATAAATAAATGGTTAAAACTATTATAGTAAGGCCATAAGTAATAATCTGGTGCTTTAAAGTTACTTTGCTTTTTCTTTTAACATTTTTAGTTTCTTGAGCTTTTTTCATGAAGTCACAACCTGAAAATAATATTAAGATAAATCTTTTTATTTTGAATCTTGATTCTAAAATTCATTTTCACCGGGTAATGAAAAAATTAGAAAATCTTTTAAAAAATAAAAAAATAGAACATAACTCACATTAAGCTTTGTTCTTTCTTGCTAAATATGAAAGCAGATATTAAAATCATTAACAGAGCAAAAAATGATATTACTACCAAGCTTATTCCTAAAGGAAGTGCAGATTCGCCTAAAGTAGCTGCTCTCAAAGCATCCACCCCATAAGTTAATGGATTTATATATACTGCGGCCTGGAGCCAGGTTGGTAATCCCGTAATGGGAAACAAGGCACCGCTTAAAAGGAACATAGGCAGTACAATAAAACTCATGATTAAATTGAACCCTTCCATACTCTCAGTAAATGCAGCAATAACCAGACCCATGCCCCCAAGTCCCACTGACATAATCAAAGCTATTATGACACACAAAATGAATGTCACTGGATTCATAGAGACCCCTACAATAAAAGAAAGAATCAAAAGAATAGATGCTTGAATTACTGATGCTGTACTAATTCCCAGTGCTTTTCCTAGTACAATAGAAGGTCTTGAAATTGGAGCAACCAATATTTCTTTTAAAAATCCGTACTGGCGATCCATAATAACTGAAAGGCCAGAAAAGATAGATGTAAAAAGAATGGTTTGACCAATAATTCCTGGATAAATAAAGGCCTGATATCCCCCTGGTATGTTTCCACCAAATCTTACTGCTGAGCCTAAACCAGTTCCAAATATTATTAGCCATAAAAGAGGAGTTACCACTGAAGTAACAATCCTGGAGCGGTATCTGAAGAATCGCTTGGTTTCTCTGAGCCATATGGTATATATCCCTTCCAATTCTGCCATTTAAAATCCACCCCAAATAATTTGGTAAATAGTGATTTTAGTTCCATTAAACATTATTTACCCTCACTACTAATTTTAGAACCAGTAAATTTGATAAAAACATCTTCCAAGTTGGGGTGTTCCAGTTCAACTGATTTTATAGGGAATCCTTCCTTACTGGCAAATTCAACAACAGCAGGAATCAGGTTTTCCCCCATTTCAACCATTAATTTCACTTCCCCATTAATTAAAAACGCATCTTTTATGAAATCAAGAACCTGAACTTTTTCTATAAATTCTTCAGGATAGTCAACATTGATAGTAAGTGTGTCTGCTTTAAGATCTCTTTTAAGGTTTTTTGGAGAATCCGCAGTGATTATATGGCCCTGATTAATAATAGCTACCTCATCACAGAGTCTATCTGCCTCTTCCATATAATGTGTGGTTAAAAGCACGGTGATGTCCTGGGTCTGGTTGAGATTATAAATATACTCCCAAATACTTTCCCTGGTTTGAGGATCCAAGCCCCAAAGTTGGTTCATCTAAAAAAAGAACTTTAGGATGGTGAATTAGACCCCGACCAATTTCAAGGCGTCTTTTCATTCCACCAGAATAAGTTTTAACATATTCATCAGCTTTTTTCCCCAGAGAAATTAAGTCCAGCACTTCATCCAGGCGTTCCTGGCGAATATCTTTAGGCACACCATAAAGAGAGGCATGCATTTCCAAATGCTCCCGACCAGTTAAAATATCATCAAGCGCCCTGGATTGAAAAACAATTCCAATAGAGGCCCTTACTTCTTTGGCCTGTTTTACAATGTCATAACCATTTACCATGGCCGAACCCCCAGTAGGGCGCAGTATGGTACATAGCATGGAGATTAATGTAGTTTTTCCGGCCCCATTTGGTCCCAAAACACCATATATACTATTTCGTGGTACTTTAAGATCAATAGAATCTACAGCCGTGAAACTGTCATATTTTTTACTAATTTTATTAGTTTCAATAACATATCCCATTTTATGGCCTCAATTAACATTTCAGTATCAATGTTTATACATAAATCAGTTTTAAAATCTTTAATTAATTAAATATTCAAATATCAATGATAATTAATATTTCAGACCCTTTAAATCCATAATAATCCTCTAAATATAATTCAAGATCATCCTGCCAAGCCATAGCAAATATATAGGCATTTAAACTTTAGAATATCGACATTCTCAGAAATATAAAATACTTCATTTATAAATTATGCCTTAAGTAATTAATAAAATATTTGAAATAAAGTAATTATATTAATGAATTTAACATCAAATTGCTTTTAAAAATTTTAAATCAATTTAAGCTCTTATACAGGCGAAAATATGTTTTATACAAGCCAGTAAATCTTTTTTTTAAAATTTGACATAAAATATCGAATTTTGCAATATCATTGAGCAAATAATAAATTATATTAATTTTCATCAATAAAAATAATATTGATAATCACAATATAGGTCAATCATTATAAGGTGGGGTTTAATGATATTTGAAATGGTTAAATCGGCAGGCATTGCCCATAATTCTTATTTTTTAGGTGCTGGTGGGAAAGCCAGCGTAATAGATCCTCGTAGAGATGTGGACATTTATCTTGAACTAGCAGATGCCAACAATCTCCAAATTGAATATATTTTCGAAACTCACCGAAACGAAGATTATACGATTGGTTCTGTAGAACTGGCCGAAATTACCGGTGCCAAAATTCTTCACGGCCCACATATGGATTTTGCCTACGGAACACCAGTATTTGATAAGGACATTTTTAAATTAGGCCCGTTAGATATGGAAGTTTTAGAGACTCCGGGACATACTAAAGAAAGCATATCCATCTCAGTTTCAGATAAAACTGTTTCAGATGATGCTCAGATGGTTTTTGTCGGTGACGTTCTTTTTGCAGGCGAAGCCGGTAGAGTGGACTTTTTTGGCGAATCTGAAACTCCACACATGGCCAGTCTTTTGTATGAAAGTATATACCAGAAAATATTGCCTTTAGGAGATCATGTTATTCTTTGCCCGGCCCATGGGGCAGGCTCTGTTTGTGGAGCAGATATAAGAGAACAGGACATTACCACCATAGGATATGAGAAAAAAACAAATCCCATGCTTCAGTTAAGTAAAGAAGAATTCATTCAGGCGAAAGTGAAAGAAGAACTTTATACTCCCCCTTATTTTAGACAAATGGAACTTAACAACCAAAAAGGGCCAAAAATCATGGGAAATCTTCCCTATTTAAAACCCATTAATGCTCTGGAACTTAAAGATTGGTTTAAAAAAGGGGCTCAAATAGTGGACGTACGGAAACCAACCAGCTTTGGAGGAGGACACATCCCCGGAAGCATCAATATATGGCGAGAAGGCCTGGGTGCCTATGCAGGGTGGTTTTTAAATTATGAAGATCCTATAATATTAATTGATGATAATGAAAGACAAATGGATGAAATAAAGCGTTATCTAATTCGTTTAGGTTTTGACAATTTACAAGGCCAGCTATCCAAGGGTTTTTTCCAATGGTACATGTCAGCCGGTGCAATTGAAAAGCTTGAAATGATTTCTGTGCACGAACTCAAAGAAGCACAAGATAATGATGAAGAAATGTTCTTACTGGACGTTAGAAAAATAGGTGACCGCAAAAAAGGATATATAAATAATTCGTACCATATTTGGGCAGGAGAAGTTCCTTTAAAGCTGGAAGAGATACCTCGTGATCAGAATATAATCACGTACTGTGATTCCGGCTATAAATCTACGATTGCCGCTAGCATACTGCAAAAAAACGGTTATAAATCGGTTAAAAGCGTATTGGGTAGTATGGGTGCCTGGTTAAAAGCTGGATATCCAGTAGTTGAATACACTAAATAATTAATTTAAATATATTAATATTAAAAGAATTAAGCAATTTGCTTATATTAATAATATAATCAACAACCCATATAATATTAAAATTGAATTGGTTAAATAAGAATGGTTAAATAATATTTAAACTCTACAATTAAATACAGGTGATAATTTGAGTCTATATAAAGTCCCTCTACTGAATAAAAGAGAATATGACACCCTCATAAGCAATAATTTTATGAGTAGAATTGCATTTAAAGGAGAATATCCATATATAGCCCCATTTCTGTATGTTTTTCAGGACGAGACTATTTATTTTTTATCCACAAAATATGGTAAAAAAATTAGAAGATTAAAAGCAAATCCATTGGTAGCTGTGGAAATAGAGGATTATAACGAAGATTTATCCAATTATCAGTTTGTAACATTGCAGGGCCAGATTATTGAAGAGGAATCCCCTCAAAAGCAAAAAGAAGTTCGAAAACTTTTCGCTGACCTTATAAAATCAAGAAATCTTTCTCGAAACATCCTAGCTGCTTTAGGACATTCTCCAAACGACGAACTGGCCTGTTTAGTAGAAAAAGAGTGCTCCTTTGTTTGGAAACTGGTCAATGTCAAAAATATAATTGGAGTCAAGAATTGATCCCTTTACAGCAATTAAATAATTTTTTAAAATAGATTTATTTAAAATTTTTTTAATTCTAATTATTGATTAAATTTTGTTAAAAATTATTTTTCATAAAATGAATCAATATATAAAATCAATTAGTACTACAATTAGTATATTTAATTAGAATTATAAAAAAATAAAAAATAAAAGCGGGTTTGCTTGAAGGAGGCTGCTCACCAGGAGTAACCAAAAATTGGGGGGATATGGAAACGTTGGATTACAGAAATCCTCCATCAAAGCTCATGGTACCCTTACATCAATCTTATCTTCACAAAGGGATAAGGCTTTACCACATATAATGTGATTATATTCACAAAAATTAGTGGGCATGCATTTCAAGTGTAACTTCAAACCATATTAATTAAGGAAAACAAAAAATTAAGGCTTTAAATAGTTTATTTCTAATAATTTTCAATTTTTTGATATTAAAAAAACCAAATATCATTCTAAGGTAGTTTTAAGATGATTTTTTAATTCCAATTGATAATTAAAATGTTTTATTGAAGTCCTAACTAAATTAATAGAGTAATTCATTTTACTAAATTTTAAAAAGTGAATTAATGGCTTTTTATATAAAATTTAACTTCCAAATGTCATTAAATTTGATTATAATAAATTTATATCAGTAAAGAGCTTTTCTAAATCAATTTTACAAAAATGGACAATGTGAATTTAATCACAATAACACAGTTTTTTACTTTAAAATTCAAATTTTAATATATTTTATGTGTCATAGGGGATAAAATTTAATAAGAAAAGTTTTACTCGATTTAGAAATAAAATTTTAGAATAATGGAAATTTAAATGAATAGAAAAAATAATAGGGGGTTTATATATGGGAACTGAATTCCGTATAGAAACAGATAGTTTAGGAAAAGTCATGGTCCCAGCTGAAAAACTTTGGGGGGCCCAAACTCAGCGTTGTCTGGAAAATTTCAATATTGGTGACGATTTAATTCCTCCAGAGATGATAGATTCCTATGCGATTTTAAAAAAAGCAGCAGCCAATGTGAATTATCAAGAAGGAAAACTTGATAAAGAAAAAAGAGACCTTATAGTCCAGGTTTGTGAGGAAATATTAGATGGGGCTGCATGGTGATCAATTCCCTCTTCACGTGTGGATAAGTGGTAGTGGGACACAATTCAATATGAATATTAATGAAGTTATTTCTAACCGCTGTTCGCAAATAGTGAAAGCTCCTTTAGGTAGTAAAAAACCAGTGCATCCCAATGACCACGTAAATATGTCCCAGTCATCTAATGACTCTTTTCCATCAGCAATGTACATTGCAACCGCTAAAAGTATAATTGAGAGGTTGATGCCTTCTTTAAATCATTTAAAAGATTCTTTAAATGCAAAAGCACAAGAATGGGAAGATATTGTAAAAATTGGAAGAACCCACATGCAGGATGCAACCCCTTTAACCCTGGGCCAGGAATTTTCAGGTTATGTAGGAATGTTAGAGGATAATTTTGATCGTTTAGAGGATTCTTTAGAGACAGTTTACCATTTAGCCCTAGGAGGAACAGCAGTAGGAACTGGAATTAATTCGTCCCCAGGATTTGCTGAAAAATCGGCTAGAGAAATAGCTAAATTGACCGGTTTACCATTTATTACTGCTCCCAATAAGTTCACAGTGCAGGGAGCTCACGACGGATTGGTAATGATTAGTGGAGCCTTAAAAACACTGGCCACCTCTCTTTACAAAATTTCCAATGACATTCGGATATTAAGTTGTGGGCCCCGTTGTGGGATAAACGAGATATATATTCCGTCTAATGAACCCGGATCATCTATAATGCCTGGAAAAGTCAATCCTACCCAATGTGAAGCCCTGGCCATGATTTCAGTTCAGGTAATAGCCAATGATGTGGCGGTGACTATGGGGGGTGGTGGTGGATATTTAGAAATGAACGTTTATAAACCACTGATAATCCACAATATCCTGCAATCAATTCGAATAATGGCCGATGGGTGTCAAAATTTCAGTGAATTTTTAGTGGTAGGAATGGAACCTAATACAAAACAGATAAAATACTTTTTAGATCGATCATTGATGCTAGTTACTGCCCTTAGCCCATTGATTGGTTATGATAAAGCGTCAAATGTGGCCCATTATGCCCTGGAGAATGATTTAACTCTTAAAAAAGCTGCTTTGGAATTAAATTACATTTCAGAAGAAGAATTTGAAAGAGCCATGAATCCAGAGGAAATGGTACAACCCCAAGATTAAGGCAAATAATATTATGCAAATTAGAGTCAAATTAAAGTAAAATACTATTTATTAAGCCGTTCTTGAATTTTTTCACTGGTCAATTCTCTTAAAGCGTCAGCAGCTATCCATCGAGCGCTTTTTGAATCAATGGATTGAATTTCCTGGGCCACTAATATTGCTTTCTTGTTCAATTCCAGATTTCGCTTACCAATCTGTCTTAAAGCCCAGTTAATTGCTTTTTTAACAAAATTCCGGTTATCATTTGATTCCCGAATAATAAGTGGGAAAAATTGCTCAAATGATTCATCCCGTGCTTTTTTATCATGGACCGCCAGAACAGCCATCATGGTGAATGCTGCTCTTTTTACAAATTCTTCTTCCCTTTGACTCCATTCAAAAACCTTTTTATAGGCAAAAGGAGTCTTATCAAATAGATTCATACAGCACTGATCGCAAATATCCCAGGTATTAAAATCTAATACCCATCGCTCCATTTGTTTTTCAGTGACTTCCCCGGGATCATCAATCATACTGGCCATTATTCGGGTCTCGTGGTAGCCAAATTTCCACAGTTTTTCAGCCAGATCATGGTTTTTACCCGCTTTTCTGGCCATACGTCTTAATTCCGGTATTCGCACCCCATAGACTTTTTGAGGATTTATGCCAAATCGAGCCATTCCTTTCACATCCTCGGGATTGGAAAGGGATTCTAATTCTTTTATTATTTCTTCTATTTGCATAAATTCACCATATATTTCTCTTTAATTAGTTCCACGACCATTTTTGGCAATTTAACCGTAAAGTGGATGTGTAATTGAGAATCAACTATAATTTTAACTAAAATAAATCTATTGAAATACAATTTAATAACTATTTTGATTTGATATGGGCCACGCAAATGGTACTAACCATGCTAAAAATCCATAGAGAACTATTTTTGAATTTTTATCCATTTTACCACTTTCTCACTTTCAAGTTATTCCAGTTTATTCCAGCATTTAAAAACATTATCCAATATTAAACCTACGATTTTAACGAAAGATAGCTAATTATTATCCTATTAAGGTAAAGAAAATTAATAATAATCATTTTACTGGTTGTCTTATAATTGTTCTGAGTCGTTCCGGCTTTGTACGGCGCATATCACTTAAATATATTTCATGATGTCTTTGATCGGGAATATTTCCATCAAAGTTATGGCCTTCTTTTTCAATGAACTCATGCAAAGCAGCCACCGTAGGGCCTTCTTCAGAGTAAGGACCTGTGTGTAATATCTGAGCAGATAGTCCTTCTTCCAAGCTTTCAAACCTCATCTTAGAGAGTGCAGCCGGATTTTTCTTTTCCTCCACCTCTTCCATGGCCTCATTTATCATGTTTTTGGTGATAAAGTCAGGTTGCATTATCATGGCCGTCCATTTCCAGCCGGATTTATCTTCCACATTAAAATCTTCCATGTTTTCAACCCACCACAGGCCTTCTAAGGGCATCACCACATAATCTTGAGATTTTTCTTTTTTAGAAATGAATTTTACCTTGAATGAAACCGGGAAAAGAGCCTCCATGGCTTCCTGATATTCAATAGATGTATTAGGATCTCCTTCACCACCAATCATGAGATAGTTCAATTTAGGTACATCCACCATTGTAGCTTTACTTTTAGAAGCAGTGTAAAGCGTTTTAAATTCTTTTTTAAGGTCTATTTTAGGCATTTTAGTGACTCCATTTATTTATCAGTTATTTTATTGATTTTTTGAATGAAATTTTCTACCCATGATTTTTCTGCTTTTAAAAGAGCCAACGGGCGCGTAAAAAGAGCAATTACATTATAAGGAGAATTTATATCTTCATGCATTGCAATTGATTTTTCCAGAAAATCAATACGTTCCTCAGTTGATTTCAAATAATTATTTAGACAATTTATGGCTTTTTCGGGCCCTAAAATCTCAATATTGGCCAGACCTAAATCAAAAGAGTAAATTTGTTTTTTGTTTTCAGATAAAACTCCCTTAACTTTCTCCTGCATGGCCTGCTGGCCTTTTTCGGTTATATAATATACATTTCGAGAGGGTTTCCCTTCAGTAGTTCTTAAGTTTACTTTCAACTAATTTCTTTTCTTCCAACCGTTTAAGAACATAATAAATGGATGAAAATCCGATATCCGCCCAATTACGCATTCCCCTCTTTTTTATGATTTGTTCAATGCGGTAAGCATAATGATGATGTTCATAAAGTAGTCCCAATATGGCAGCTTCAATATCCGATATTCTAGACATATTATATTCTATATGTAGAATAATATAAAAAAGTTGGGTTAGTAATTAAAAATAATACAAGACTTGCCCAAAAAATGAGTATTAGGAATAAATGGAGCTAATGAAATTATATTAATCGCATATTAAAGCTACTTAAAGAATTTAATACCAAAAATTAAAAAAATATGTATTAATTCTGGTTTTCTAAAAAAATAAATAAGTTTGTTGGAATTTTCAATTTAGTTAATCCTTCATGACTAACATCATAATTCCCATAATTAACAGCCATAATCCAATTAATACACCTAAAAAGGCTGGATTTTCTTTGAAAAGGTTTCCTATAATAACATATAAAATACCAATGATTATAGCAACAATACCGTTCCATCTGCTTCCACCGGCTTTTGAAATTACTCCCATTATACCGGCAATAATCAGGAACAATCCTACAATCCATACAATGAAACCAGCTAACCAGCCGAATAATCCCGGATTAAATATGAATCCTATACCCAGAATAAGAGCAATTATTCCCAAAATAATTTGAAGAATTCCCAAACCGGCGCTCTCACCCATTTCCATTATTCCACTCATTAATAGGCCAATACCCAATATCAAGACTATAAACCCTGTGATTAAAGCATAAGGAATCAGCCCTAATAATGGAAAGGCCAGTACAATAAGACCAAGAATGATCAAAACCAACGCATTTCCTGTTTTTTCCATATATTTTCCTCCCAAAATCCCAACAAACTAAACTGATTATAATATTTTTAATTAATAATATTTTTGATTTGTTTCTCACCTGATGGATTTTAAGGATTTGAATCTTTCTTTGATGGTAGAAAGATACTGGTAATAAATCCTAAGAGCAATATTAATGTCAGAGCATTAAATGTCTGTTTCATGGCCGAACTTATGGAAGAATCAACTATCTGAGTTACTTCCGGAACCATGCTAGGAGGAATGTCTTCCGGAGCAGTGGTCTGCATTTTTTCCACATAGTTAACTAGACTGCTTTCTATTTCTTCATTGGTCATGTTTCCGGAAAGGCTAGATTCATCTATAGCAGTAGTTAGTCCCCCAAACATTCCCAGTAAAAGTAATGCACCGATAAATGCAGTCCCCATGGAATAACCCAAATTTTTAAATGCATTTAAAAATCCAGCGGCGTCAGTTTCCTGATCACTTCGGGCCGCAGACATGGTGAGATTGGTTAACTGGGAAAGTAAAAGACCAATTCCCATACCAAATACCACAGTTCCCGGCACTATATCCACTATCTCAGTGTACAGATTAAACGATCCTCCCAGGATGAATGTTCCTGCTGCAGAAACAATGAATCCCATCATTATAATATTTTTGGATCCTAATCTGGATGAAAGTTTAGCACCAAGAAGTGAAAAAATTAGAATAGTAATAGAAGCCGGTAAAAGAGCTAAACCTGTATTAAATGCATCAAGCTTGGTAACTTGCTGCAAAAAAACAGGGATTATGAAGAGAAACCCAGCCAGAGGTATTTGAGATATAACAGAATTTATATTTCCCAATCCAAATAATCGGTTTTTAAGGAGAGATATATCTGACAATGGTTCTAAACCTTTATTAATTCTTCTTCTCTGCCACCATAAGAACCCAATAAATAGAATGGAACCAGAAATTATTAATACTGCTACATAACCCCAGTATTGTGGTTTGCTTAGTAATAAAATACCCATAACTACCAGAATCAGAGATATAATTGAAATTAAAGCCCCTACAATGTCCAGATCTTTCCACTTTAAGGTTGGTTGGGATTCAGTCAAATAATATCGGAATATGAATATAGCTGCCACAAAAACCAGTTCTGAAGCAAATACCAGCCTCCAGGTCAAGTAAGTTGTAAATATTCCACCAACAATAGGGCCTATGGCTGCGCCAACTGCAGCTATGCCTCCCCAAATTCCAAATGCAGTTACCCTATCTTTACCTTCATAGCTAGCCCCCACCAGAGTGGTAGTTGCAGGTAATATCAATGCCGCCCCTATACCTTCCAAAACTGACCAACCGATCATGAGCATGGTGGCGTTGACACTTAGAGTGGCTATGGTTGTTCCAGAAGCATATATAATTAATCCCACCAGGAACGTCTTCTTTCTTCCCAGAATATCCTGAATTTTACTCCCTAATAACATGAATGAAGCGATGATCAAAGCATATAAGGCTATGATGGCCTGAATCATTGATAAAGTCGTATCTAATTCTACCACTAACGTTGATATGGCTACATTCATGGCAGATGAATCTAAAACAATGATAAAAATTGCCATACAGGCAATTAGCACTACACCCCACTTATACTGATTTTCAGCCATAATAATCCCCCTAAGTTAATTATTTTTCCCAAATTACCTATCTCCAAAGTTTTTATTTTAAATTAATTTTATTTTAATTATTAATAAATTTATGTCAGTATTTAACGAATTGATAAACCCAAAATAGTGCCAAAATCACTATGGCTAGAATGGGGGTTAAAATTCCCAATGAAAGAATAGTTAAGATTATTAAGAGAAAATGATTGTTGAACGGTATTTTCATATTTGAATCATGGCACATTATGACCTATGATTTTATTTATCTTTTGATTTTTCCATTTCATCAAGTTTTTTCTCAATTTCGTCCATTCTTTTTAGAACTTTGTCAATTTTTTCATCATGCCTATCCATAGTGTTTTCGAGTCCTTTTACACCTTTTTCCAGTTTATCTGCTGCTTTACTACTTGCTTTTCTGAATAGTTCAATGAATGAAAAAGCTAAAGTTGCCGTAACTAAACTCACATACCCCATTCCAGACAATATAATGATTACTCCAATTATCTGGCCAGTTAATGTGATTGGAACTATATCCCCATACCCTGTGGTGGTCATGGAAACCAGGGCATACCAAATTGCAGATTCATAACTGGTAACTTCAGGATTGACTCCTCTTTCCACAAGGAAAAACAGTAGCGAGCCTATAATGAGGACTAATAAAAGTACAACTGTAGCATAATCTAATTTAGTCTTCTGGGGATATCTACGTACGTTATGGGTTGTTATTTTAAGAACTTTTAGAAGAGCATAGATTCTTATTATCCCTAGTGTCGCAATAAATAGTTTAAATTCAAATAAATGTAAGATATTGAAGCCAATAAAGAATAAAGGAATGCTCGCCATTACATATATCCAATTCCCTCTGATAAAATCATGGAAATTTTCTTTGGGTCCCGCTATCACTCTAAACAGGATAAAATCAAGCAAAATAAGAATACATACAATTAGATCCCAGGTACCAAAGTAATTCACCGAACTAGCTTTTATACCCACAATGAATCCCACCGATATTAATACCGCAAAAAATAGGTCAATTAGTATTAAAATTGATAATAATGCTTCAAAGATTATTCTATAGTGCCTATCCATTTTTTTCACGCCATTAAATGATTTTAGAGAATTAATTATATGAATTATGAAACTTCAAGTATTTATTCAAATCATGATGATTATTGTTATTATCACACAGCGAAATTAAAAATCTCATGAACCTTTCAAGGAATCCCTATGAAATTTTTTTGATTAATAAGACTATATTTAATTAAAAGAATATATTTTTTTCATTTTATTTTAGGTATTTTATTTGTATAACCTGCAACCTGATGAGCTGCTTTAATAGCAAAAGAAATCCCAGAAATAGTTACTAAATAGATGGCCTCCATAAATTAGAAGAATAAAAAGGCTTCCATGAAACCATTTCTACTAAAATAAACTAATATAATAAAATATAGATATATACTAAAAAAGCTTTTAATCGTATTTGTTCACTTAACAGGCATTAGTTATTTACTTTATTTAAATAAGCTCTAGGAGTCATAATTAATATAAAAAAGAATTTTAACCGAATAGTAGGTTAAATTCTTCTTCAGTAATAACACCTTTGTCTTTTAGAAGTCTGGCTAATTTCTCTAATTTATCTGAGCTTCCAGGAGTTTCTATATCTTCTGATGGTTCTGGTTCTGATCCCTTGCTCATTTCATTCATAGCCATTACTCTTCTTCTGGTTCTTCTTCTAGCTCCGCCCCTTCCTAAAGGTCCTAAATCTGGCATTTTCACACTCCCTTTAATTATTAGTTTATATGTAAAATATATTATAATTAATTTTTGATTTAAAGAACATTCTAAAATGCGGTTTGGTATCTTTTGCATCATAGCCTTCATTACTACTCCGATAATGTGCATTCATAACATTTAATTTATTATTCAGATAATATAATACTAAAAAGCTTGAAGAGAAGAATTGTTTGTTTTCAAGGAAAGATAAAAGAGGTAGAATAATATACAACCCATAAAATGATTACATGATTATGAATGCTTTTATTGATAAATAGTACCTGAGCATAAATGGAGCTGTTGATAATGAAATGGGTAAATTCGAAAAAGAGAATAATTTTAATAGTGCTTTTGGCCTTAATTCTCATATCAGTGGGTGGTTTTACGGTTTACGTTTCTGATTACTACCATGCCGATAGTGAAGCCTTGAATGCCCTGCAATCAACAGAAAATTATACAGTATTGAATGGGGCCGATTCTATTACATTTACTCCTGCTAAAAATAAGAGTACCCTCGGAATAATAATCTATCCCGGGGGAAAGGTTCAAGCTGAATCTTACTCGGTTTTAGCTTCTAAACTAGCGAATAGTGGTTACACCACCATAATTGTAAAAATGCCATTTAATCTGGCATTTTTTGGATCCAATAAAGCCGATGAGGTCATAGCCAACCACAGCGAAATAGATACGTGGGTAATTGGCGGGCATTCTCTGGGCGGTGTTTTTGCCTCAGATTACGCCGCGAATAATCAAGATAAAATTGATGGTGTGGTATATCTGGCGGCTTATCCTTCAGCTGATGTTTCCAATGCCACTTTTAAAGCTTTATCCTTGCGAGGTTCTCTGGATAATCTCACTCAAGAATCAGACATTTCAGACAATAAAAATAAATTCCCAGCAAATACTACATTTATTACCATTGAAGGAGGAAATCACTTCAATTTTGGGAATTATGGAATCCAGGAAGGCGATAATAACAGCACAATAACCCGGGAAGAACAGCAAAATCAAACCGTCAACTACATAATCCAATTTATTGAAAATCTCTAATTTTAAATCTCTAATTTTTTATTTTTTATTTCTAATAGTATTTTTTAATATTTATTTTCTTTAAAAAGCTGATATAACCAATATAGAAACAACTTATTAGAAATTAAATCTCTATAAAATCCTATAAAAGAAATATTAGAAAAAAATAGGGGAACCCACAAAAAAGGCCAGGAAAACTATGGCCATTCCTATTTTAATCTGTTTAGAAATCTTTTTGGTGGTTAGGGGTAGATTGATCCTTCAAAATCAGCACGGAACCTCTTAAAAATATCACAATTCCCACTGCCAGAACTATAATATAAAAAATATTGAATATTCCTAAAAAATACAGTACAGGACTGGTCAAACTGGCTAGAATCATGAAAAATGCGGCCATTATAGAAGAAACTCTCTTTCCATAAACAATGGGTAAAGTAGAAGCACCCTCCATTTTGTCTCCTTCCATATCTTCCATGTCCTTAACTATTTCCCGGGCCATGGTCATTAAAAAGGCGAAAAATCCCAAATAAACCGAAATAATTATCTCATTAACCACCACTCCCCCCAGGACGAAACTGAGGCCGGTTAAAAAAGAAATACTTAAATTTCCAATTAAGCACTTTTTTTTGAGGCTGTAAGCATAATAAACCATTAACAGAGAACTGGAAAATACGATTATTCCCGGTAGCAGGCCAATGATAAATCCAATTATTATAGCCACTGCAAAAAGCAAAAGTGAGTAAATTCCCGCATTTTTTAAGGTTATTCTCCCAGAAGGTATAGGCCTTTCCGGACGGTTTATGGCGTCGATTTTATGGTCAAAATAGTCGTTAATTACATTTCCCGCACCGGTAGCAACAAAAACCACTATTCCTGCTAAAAATACATTGAAAGTAAACTGTCCACTAATTACTGCCATTAAAATTATGGTAATTACGGCCATCATGGCATTGAAAGGCCTTAATATTTCCAGGTACGCATTCATGAAAACACCCTAAAGGGAATAATTGAGAGTAATAATTATTATTTAACTTTTATTCATAATTAATTTTATTCCGTTTTTTTATTATGTTTTATTATATTTTCTTCAATTTTCAATACATTTTATTGTTTTCAACTTTAATAAAGGAATATGAGTTGTTAAACACTAAGAACGTGGATTAAGTTCCATTTTAATACTTTATTAAATATAATAAAATTGTGATATTGATCAAAATTAAATCCAAATTCACTTATATATTGAACGACTTTATAAATTCATGGTTCAAAGTGATTTATTAGGATTGATATTTGTTTATGGTTATGTAGCTATTTTACTAATAATATCTGAAAAGCTTTCAAATAAATACCCTACTTTCAGTCGAAAGTTCATCCACATCATGGTAGGAAATGTATTATTCATTTTACCACTTTTTGATACTCGTTTTGCCATGACTTTCCTGGCAGCAGCGCCTTTTATAATTTTAACCTTTTTAATTAGCCCTTATTCACCAATAAAGCTAAATCATAAAGTATCCAGTTCTGGACATGGATTAGGATTGGTTTATTATGCCATTGCCTGGACTGTGCTGGCATTCCTCTTCTTTGACCAACCATGGATAATTGCCGTGGGAATTGCTGCCATGTCTTATGGAGATGGATTAGCTTCATTAATTGGACAAAAATATGGTAAAACCAAATACAACCTTTTGGGAGATACTAAAAGCGTGGAAGGATCACTTGCAATGTTTTTAGTGTTGATAATCACACTTACTGGAGTTTTATTATATTATGGACAACCCCTTAGTGCCATTACCATAATTATCGTATCGTTGGTGGCTACTGTATTAGAAGGAATTACTCCTAAAGGATTGGACAATTTAACTGCTTGTTTTGGAGCAGTGGGTACTTTTATATTAATGGGTGTGTTTTTGATATAGAATATTTGATATAATTAATTTATTGCGTTTAGGGCCTATTGACTACTCTATTTACTCCATTTAAATCCTAGGAGTATTAAAAAAATCAGAAGCCCAAATAAACTCATATATCCCATTTATAGTTTCTACAAACTCTTCATATTGATTCCATATTCCAATAGCGGTTTCTGATATGGCATTTTTACCAGATAGTTTGCAAAAGGCAATGAGCATCTCCTGTTTATCCCTTACTACCAGTTTTATGTATGGCACTGGAAAAAATCTCTGTTCCACAGGAGAATCTTCCATGAGTTGTTTAATAGGAACTTCCACATCATCCACATGACAAACTGGAGCAGTCATCATTCTGGTGCGAACACCCTTTTTATGGGCCTTTTCCAGTTGATTTTTAAGTTTTATAGGCTCTCCCGGAAACATCAAACCACCCATTATAAAAAGTGATTCTTCAGCCCGGGCAATAATCTCCATTTCTTTGTTGACTATTTTATCAGGACCATGTAGAATCCATATAGGTGCCGGCACATGAGGAATCTGGCTTTCATAGACTACATTAAGTTCAGCTTCCGCCCTATCCAGACTCTTTCTTATTTCATTACGATTTCTCTCAAAAATTTCATGTGGTGGAATAACTGTGAATTGAATAGGTTTTCCACTCTCCATTTCAATGAATTTCTTCTTTGCCAGACTTTTTAAAACATTGTAAACTTTTGGCCGTGGTACTTGCGAGTTTTGACTTATCTGTGAAGCCGTTCCAGTTATAATCGAATTAAGAGCTAAATAAGTACGTGTTTCATAGTTAGTAAGTCCCATTCGTTTTAAAGCATCTATTGTTTCCCTACTTACATCCATTTTTTCACTCATTTTCAGATAATTTCATGATATGATAATATATGATAATTCGATAATTTATTATGATTATTTTATTAATATCGTGAATTTATCATAGCATATCATGTGTTCCTTTTTACCCCTACTTAGTTACACAACATATAAAAGGTTATTCTTAACAGAATATAACTAGTGATTAATAGTTCCGGGACAATTAATCGAGTTAATTAAGACGATTACATATATTATGTCAATATGGAGAGGGAACATGGCGGAAGAGACAGAATATGCCATACAAACTTCGGGGATGAGTAAAGATTTCTCAGGTTTCAGGGCAGTAGATAATTTAAATCTTAAAGTCAAAAAAGGAGAAATTTACGGACTTTTGGGCCCTAATGGGGCAGGGAAAACAACATTGATAAAAATATTATGTAGCATTCTAACTCCAAGTTCTGGAAAAGCTCAGATACTTGGTAAAAATATTCCTGATGGAAATGTGTCTTCCCAGATTGGTTACATGCCTCAGGAAACTGGAATATATCTGGGACTGAGTGTAGAACAGAACCTTAAATTTTATGGAAGAATTTTTGGTCTTAAAAAAAAGGAAATAGAAAAGAGAGAAGGCGAATTACTGAGATTTGTAGATCTTCTAGATAAAAGGGATGAAATGGCCGAAAATCTCTCTGGAGGAATGAAACACCGGCTATCTCTGGCTTGCACTCTTCTTCACCAACCACAACTTCTTTTTTTAGATGAACCCACTGTAGGAGTAGATCCAGAACTCCGTGTTTCCTTTTGGAATTATTTTCAGGACCTTCGAAAGCAGGGCACCACCATTCTCATAACTACTCATTACATGGACGAAGCACGTCATTGCGATCGTATAGGATTTATGCAGCATGGTAACCTCATAGCTGAAGACACTCCACTAGAGCTGCTAAAGAAAACTGGAAAAGATTCTCTGGAAGATGCCTTTTTGGAGTTCTCCCATAAAACCAATCTTTCTAAACATATCTCTGAAGAAAAAACAGAGGAGATAGTATGAAGCTTTATCGGATACTGGCTGTTAGTCGCCGAGTTTTCCGTGATGTGGTCAATGACAAACGAACACTGGCCATGTTATTTATAGCACCCATATTTGCCATGACCGTCTTTGGACTGGCATTTAGTGGGGATGTAGAAGACGTAAATATCATTATAGTCAATCAAGACCAGGGATATGCTCCTCCCTTTGGTAATACCACTTATCTATCTAAAACCATAATTTCCAATCTGGATACTAAGGTTTTGAATATAAAGTACATGGATGATCCTGATGAAGCACGTCAGGAAGTGGTGGATGGAAAATACTATGCCTTGATGATATTCCCTGAAAACTTCACTGAGAATGCATTTTTGAAAACTAAGAACTCTTCTTATCCCGATAGTGCAGAAATTATAATTGAGGGTGACGATAGTATCACCAATATTAAAAATGCTATTTTAAAAACCGTGACTGATGCGCTTTCAGATACCATGACCGATGAAGGTATAAGCCCTGCCATAGAAATAACTTCAAACCCCGTTTATGGAAAAGATGCAGAGTTCATTGATTTCTTTGTACCAGGAATTCTGGCTTTTGTGGTATTTTTACTGACTACACTTTTAACTCTGATTACCTTTGTCGGAGAGCGGACTAATGGAACCTTAGAACGAGTACTGGCCAGTCCTGTTACAGAAGGAGAAATCGTGAGTGGATATGCCATAACATTTGGTTTTCTAGGAATGGTACAGGTGGCCATTCTGCTGATAGTGGCCATTTTATTCTTCAATATAATGATCGTGGGAAATGTCCTCTTGGCCTTCTTCACCATTGCCATATTGGCTCTGGTAAGCTTATCTCTAGGAATATTACTCAGTAGTCTGGCTAAAAGACCAGAACAAGCCATACAATTTATTCCATTTGTTGTGTTGCCTGTTTTCCTGCTTTCAGGAATATTCTGGCCCATTCAAGCCATACCCTACTGGTTAAGACCATTATCCTACCTGGTGCCTCCTACTTATGCCGTGGATGCCTGTCGGGCAGTAATGCTCAAAGGCTGGGGGCTGGATAGAATATGGCCAGATATAACCATTTTGCTAATATTCGCTGTTTTATTTTTAATTCTGGCAACATGGTCTTTAAAGAGAGGTAAAAAATAATAATAACCTCTTTATTCAATTTATTCTAATTTTTAAGAAAAATATTGGCTATTTTTGAACTTATCTCTTTTATTTAACTATCTTTTTTATTTTATATTCAAAATCAATAATTCAAATAAAATCCAAATTCATTATATACATAACAATCTTATTTATTCATAGTTCATTACCTATAACTTCCTAATTCTATTAGAAAGTGTTAAATAATTTTAATATTCAATTGAGCTTAATTAATTTCAAGTATTTTAATTTTTATCAAATAAAAATATAATTCCGAGAATTTTAAGTGGATTTAAATAATGAATATCAGGTGTATTATGCGATTTATAATCATAGACGGCTTAGACGGAGCAGGAAAAGATACTCACGCCCGTTTAATTGTAGAAAAGTATACTTCAAAAGGCGAAAAAGTAATCTTCCGTTCCCACCCTGAAAGTGATAATAAATATGGTTTAAAAGCCAAAGAGGCCCTTTTAGGTGAAGGAAAGATTAACCATATAAAAGCATCTATTTACTATGCTTTGGATGTGATTAGATCTCTTCGATTATATCATGAAAAAGATGCTCATGCAGATACTTTGATATTTTCCAGATATCTTTTAGGAGTGGCTTATTTACCTAATCCACTAGGTAAAATTCTCTACAAACTCCTCGCCGCCATTTTACCAACCACCCCTTACATGTTTTTCCTGGATGTGACTCCAGAAGAATCTTTAAGAAGAGTATCCGAGCGGGAAGAGCACGAAATGTTCGAAAACATGGATGATCTGGTTAAAACCAGAGAAAAAGCATTAAAACTAGTAGATGACTGGCATATAATCAGTACTTGCGGCAGTATTGAAAATGTTCAAAATACTATAGAAACCCTTCTGGACAATATTGATCAGAATAAAAAAGATTAATCTATTTACAATCTATTATTTTTTGTAAATCGAATAAAATTTATTATATTATTATTATTATTATTATTATTATGAAAAATAGCAGGTGTAAAATTGAAAATTACTTGTTTAATAGAAAATTTAACTGAAAATCCCAATATGGCCTGCGAACACGGGCTTTCTTTTTTTATAGAGAAGAATGGATTTAGTATTCTTTTTGATACCGGGTCCACTGGAGCATTTGTAGAAAATGCCCGGAAAATGGGCGTGGATTTGGAAAATTTAGATGCTACTGTGTTATCCCACGGCCATTATGACCACTGCGGAGGATTGGAGTCGTTTTTCAAAGTAAACAATGAATCTACGATTTATTTAAGAAAAAATGCCGACGATGATTATTATTTAAAATATTTGATTTTCTTTAAAAAATATATAGGTCTAAATAAGGAGCTATTAAAGAAAAATTCTGAGTAGAATTAAGTTTTTAAAGAAAAATACTGAAATATTACCCGGAATTCACCTTATAACAGATATTAAAACCAATATATCCCGTCCCTACAGGAAATAAATATCTTTTCCAAAAAAAGAACAATAAATTGTTAAAAGACGACTTTTCTCACGAATTAATGATGGTAATAGAGGAAGAAGACGGAATAGTGCTCATTAGTGGTTGTTCACACCATGGAATATTAAATATGGTAGAAACTGCCCAGGATCTTTTCCCAAGCAAAAAAATAAAAGCAGTGTTTGGAGGATTCCATCTTATTGGATCTCCTTTATTAAAAAATATGGGTGATTCAAAGGCCCATATTCAAGAAATAGGCCAAAAATTAGTGGAATATCCCATAAATAAGGTTTACACTGGGCATTGTACTGGAGAAAAAGCCTATTCCATTTTGAAAGAAATAATGGGAGATAAACTGGAATATTTTGCCACATCTAATGTGGTAGATATTGATTAACCCCATGGAAAGGATATTGGATGTTATTTTTCAAAATTAAGTAATTAAAAACTTATAAAATATTATTAAAAAATTTATAATAATAATTTCTAAATATTTTTACTCTAAAATAAAATTTAAACAAAATTTATTTTTTATTAACTCTATAATATTATTATGAAATTTCCAAAAAATTTTAAATGGGGAATACTGGGAATTCTAATTATAATTATTTTTTTGTCGATTACCATGGCCTTTGCTCACCAGCCTCGCCTGGCCAGTGATAACAGCACTATTTCTAATCCCATTGTGGTTAAAAATCCCGAAGTTTCACAAGCGTTCTATGGTAACTTAAATGGAAGTCCCGCATACTATAAAATTGAAAGTAACAGCTCCTTCAGGTTCTACGTCAATATCCTGGTTCCAGACAACCCGGGATCCGGGGAGCAGCTAATGTCTGTGGAAATACTTGATTCTTCTGGAAAAACCATTGCTTTACTGGATGCAAAAAATAGTACATGGACCCCTTATTTTGAAGAATTTGGAGGGGATAATTACTTGAAAGGCCCTGAGTTTAACCAGACCGCACCGGCCGGAACTTATTACATCAAGGTTTTTAACGACAATAATCAGGGCAAATATTCACTGGCCATAGGAGATATAGAGACGTTTCCACCAGGTGAAACAGTAAATGCCCTTATTTTACTACCCATTCTAAAAGCAGACATATTTCAGGTCCCTGTAGCTGAACTATTTATCCAGTTTTTAGGACTAATCCTGGCCATGGGAACCTTTCTGGTACTTTACGTACTTATGATAAGGTCTCGAAAGTCAAATGCCATACTGGGGATAACTAAAACAGTTTACAGTGCCATAAATCCAATAATGTTGATTGGAATGGCCATTACTGCCATAATGTGGTTCTTGACCTACTTTAAAAATCCATTGAACATTTTAGGAAATATTGAAACATTACTGATTATAATTATTTTAATATTGCACTGGAATCTTAATTCTAAGCTTAAAAAACTCTCTTCAGATAATATACCTGGTAAATTGAGTACTATACTATTATTACTCTGGATATTATTCCTTTTCTTGAGAATAGTTTTAATTCAGAGCTAATTTAGTAAAATTTTTTATTTTTTATTTTCTTTTATTAAATGGACTATCATTTAGAAAATTATTTTTTAAAGATAAGTATAATCAATTTTATAGGACTATTTATCTAGATTAATAATACATATAGACTGAAATCACCAGATAGAATTAATTGGGAGGTTAAAATATATTAGAATCATTATTATCAACTATTAGTGTCTTTTTGTTAGGAATACTGGAATTATGGGCAGCCATACCTGTAGGCTTTGCCTTAAACCTTAATCCCCTAATTATAGGACTGGCCAGTTCATTGGGAGCCATATGTTCGGCATTTATAGTGATAGCCGTTGGAGAAAATATTAGAAACCGACTTTTGAAAACTGTGGATAAACCAGAAAGTAGCAGAGGAAAATTATTAAGAAAAATATGGGAAAAATACGGAATAATCGGCCTGGGGCTACTTTCTCCACTTCTATTTGGAGCTCCAGTTGGTGCGGCGATTGGAGTGGCCCTGGGAGCACCCAGGAAACGTCTTTTTTTATGGATGACTATAGGAATAGTTATATGGACTATTATATTAGTAATGGCCGTTATTCAGGGTATTGATCTGTTTAATAACGTTAAAATTTAAAAAATTAAATAAAATTAAAATTTTATTACATGTTGTTTTATGAAATGAATGAAAATAATAATAATAAAAAATAAAAATTAAAACAATATAAGTTTTTTAATTAATTTTTTTAGAGTTTAAAGCTATAAGAAACTTTTTTCAAGTAATATTGTTGATGATATTATTTTAATCGAAAGATTTAATAGTTAAATAGCCAAACTTAAAAAAGAAACAGGATAATGCAAGATTACAAATTGTTAGTGAAGTATAATATTGTTTCAAATGGTAGCTCAATGCAAAACTAGTTACTTATCTAATACTAATTCATTTAATATTGATTAGATAAAAAATTATAGTTTAATTAATTAGTTTAATGATTATATATTCCAAAATCCAAATTAAAAATAAATTTTATTATATCAGGATTATATATGCTTAAACTTAATAATTAGATAATAGATTAAAAAGAAATAGTAACAAAAATTATTTTACGATTACTAATCACATTTTTTTAAAGTTAAAGGTGTTTCAATTGGATAAAATAAAAATAGCGATAATCGGTGTGGGCAATTGTGCAAGTTCCCTCATCCAAGGGATACATTATTACAAGAATAAAAAGAGTGAAGACGCCATCGGACTTATGCACTGGGAAATAGGTGGCTACGAACCAAAAGACATTGAAGTAGTTGCAGCTTTTGATGTGGACCAACGAAAAGTTGGACAAGACGTCAGTAAAGCCATATTTGCCAAACCAAACTGTACTCAGGTATTCTGCAGTGATGTGCCTGAAAGTGGAGTGAAGGTATCTATGGGGCATATCCTGGATGGAGTTGCTCCCCATATGAAAGACTATGACGATGATTACACCTTTATAATGGCCGAAGAAGAACCTTCGGATGTTGTTAAGGTCTTAAAAGAAAGTGGTGCTGAAATATTACTGAACTACTTGCCAGTAGGCTCAGAAGAAGCTACCAAATTCTATGCCCAGTGCGCACTGGATGCGGGAGTGGCCTTTATTAATAATATGCCTGTTTTCATTGCCAGTAACCCCGAATGGGCAGCTAAATTCCAGGAAAAAGGAATACCAATTGTTGGTGACGATATTAAGGCCCAAATTGGTGCCACTATAACTCACCGAACACTGGCAAATTTATTTAAAGATAGAGGCGTGAAATTAGATCGTACTTATCAAATTAACACTGGTGGAAACACTGATTTCCTTAATATGCTCAATCGTAACCGTTTAGACTCTAAAAAAGAATCTAAAACAGAAGCGGTTCAGTCAGTTCTAGGCGAAAGAATGGATCCCCACAACATACACATTGGACCCAGTGATTATGTGCCATGGCAGGAAGATAACAAGATTTGTTTCCTGAGAATGGAAGGTAAGACCTTCGGGGACATCCCTATGAATATTGAGCTACGTCTAAGTGTAGAAGATTCCCCTAACTCAGCAGGATGCGTAATTGATGCCATTCGATGTTGTAAAGTTGGTTTAGAACGAGGAATTGGTGGGCCACTTACTTCCATATCAGCTTATACCATGAAACATCCCCCAGAGCAGTTTACTGATGATAAGGCTGCAGAAATGGTGGATGAGTTTATTGAAGGAAAGTTAGAAAGATAATTAATATTTATTTTCTTTCTAATC
Organism: uncultured Methanobacteriaceae archaeon; assembly: GCA_963774795.1. Lineage (GTDB taxonomy): Archaea > Methanobacteriota > Methanobacteria > Methanobacteriales > Methanobacteriaceae > UBA349. Next base: position 55,381 of record CAVZGI010000001.1, on the reverse strand, counting down.
CAATTTTTAATTCCATATTCTTTTTTTTGATTTTTGAAACTTGAAAATATTTTAATTTTAATATTGGAACTAACTTCAAAAATAGATTAATATTTTAAGAATAATCTTAAAATGTATTTTTATTATTTATTTTTATTATTATTTAAAAAAAATATTAAAAGATTTCTTAATTGACATCTTTATTCAAAATATGTAAAAATAGAAAAAATATATTAAAAAATTTATTAAAAAAGTAAAAAAAGTAAAAAAAATAGAAAAAATAGAAAAAAATTAGTCTTCTTTTACTTCAATGCAAGCATTTGGACAAACATCGACGCAGACTTCGCATTCATTGCATTCTTCCACGTTTTGCACCTTTATTTTCTCTCCATCAATGATCAAGATTTCCATAGGGCAAACATCGACGCATTCTCCACATTCTGCTCCATCACAGTTACCGTCATCTATAATTACTTTTGGCATAATATCTACCTTGTTTATTTTTAGTTATTTGTAAATTTTGTTAATGACAATTTGAAATTCAAATTGAATATTGTCATGATTTATAACAATAAGACTAATTGGAATTTTAAGCATATAACTATATTCCTTAAAACCACTTCTGCTCCAAATTAATAATAATAAAAATTAATTTGATAATAAAAAATAGATAATTTGGGAGGAGGGTTCAGGCAAGTTTTGTAGAGGTAACAAACCATTAATGATAGGAGATTAGTGAGGCATTCCCAAATTATCCCAGGCTTAAAGGATTTAGTGATTTACATAAGCCATGAAGGTGATATAGTAGTTGATATGAGTTAGGCAATCTATTCCCAATGATAATGGAATTAAATTTATAAACCAATTTTAAGCTTAAATTTCAAAGATTAAAAGATCCAATATTAACCTCAAATATTAAAATGAAGTAATGATTCATGGTTTAAATCCGCCTCCAATCCAATTAATTGACATAAAACACGATTCATAAATTTCATTTAGCCATAAATTCAAGCAAGGAATAATTAATGGCATTTTCCAAATTGATATGTTGGACTTAAATTGTGTGACAGTTTATTTCGGAAGAAGGAAGCCTATTTCCTTCTGACAATATATGCGTAGTAAAATAAAATATATAAATATTTCGGTGATTAATTAAAAAATAATATGAAAAATAATAAGAATTATTGTAAATAAAAATACTATTTGAGAAGTATATATGCTAGTTTTGACTATTAAATATAGATAATCTAATAATTTACATATTATAATTTACTGTTTGTGAGGGTCATAATGAAAGGGATAAAAATTATAGAGACTGCATTCCGAGATGCACACCAGTCTCTCCTGGCAACCCGGATGAGAACCGAAGATATGCTTCCTATTGCCGAAGAAATGGATAAAATTGGGTATTTCTCATTGGAAGCCTGGGGCGGTGCAACCTTCGATACTTGTATTAGATATTTGAACGAAGATCCATGGGAAAGGCTAAGAAGCCTGAAAGAACACATAACTAAGACCCCTATCCAAATGCTCCTTAGAGGACAAAACCTGGTGGGTTACAAACATTACCCAGACGATATTGTAAAAAAATTCGTGGAAAAATCCTATGAAAATGGAGTGGATGTTTTCCGTATTTTTGACGCATTAAATGATATTCGAAACATGGAATACGCCATGAAAGTGGCCAAAGACCAGGGCGCTCATGTTCAGGGAGTAATAAGTTATACCACCAGTCCTTATCACACTCTGGAAAAATATGTGGAAATTGCTAAAGAATTAGAAGCACGGGATTGTGATTCCGTTGCTATAAAAGACATGGCAGGATTAATTTCACCTCATGATACCTATGAGCTGATAAAAACCTTAAAAGAAGAAACAGATTTAATGGTTAACCTTCACTGCCATTGTACCAGCGGTATGACTCCCATGAGTTATTATGCTGCCTGTCAGGCCGGAGTTGATCTTTTAGACACTGCCATTTCTCCACTTTCCTGGGGCGCATCACAACCACCAACTGAAAGTATGGTAGCAGCCCTTAGAGACACACCATATGATACAAGTATTGATTTAAAGCTTTTAAACCATATCAAAAAGTACTTTGAGGAAATAAAGAAAAAATATAGTAGCATACTGGATCCTATTGCAGAAAATATTGATACTGACGTTTTAATCTATCAGATTCCTGGCGGAATGCTTTCCAACCTGGTTTCTCAGCTTAAAGAGCAAAATGCACTTGATAGATACGAAGATGTGCTAAATGAGATGCCTAAAGTCCGAAAAGACATGGGATATCCTCCACTGGTGACTCCAACCAGCCAAATTGTAGGTATTCAGGCCTTGATGAATGTTTTAGGTGACGAAAGATACAAAATGGTTTCTAATGAAGTTAAAGAGTACTTTAAAGGATTCTATGGAAGACCACCAGCACCGGTTAACCCAGAAATAGCTAAAAAGATAATCGGTGACGAAAAACCTATTGACTGTCGGCCAGCAGACATTCTAGAACCTCAATTAGAAAGATATACCAAAGAAGGTGAAGAAATGGGGATTATTCACAAAGAAGAAGACGTCCTGACCTTCGCCCTTTATCCTGCCGTGGCCCCTAAGTTCTTAAAAGGAGAAGCAGTAGCGGAAACTCTGGAACCACCATCAGAAAATAATGGAAGCTGTGATATCTCAGCCATCCCTACCGAATATAATGTAGAAGTAGATGGAGATCAGTTTGAAGTTAAGGTTGTTCCTACAGGATACATTAGCATTGAAGAAATCGGAGCCAGTAGCAGTCCATCCGGACCAGTAGAAGGTGGAGTTGCTTCCACCATGCAGGGAATGATTCTCAAATTAAAGGTCAATTCTGGAGATAAGGTCAAGGAAGGAGACGTGGTGGCCGTAGTGGAAGCCATGAAAATGGAAAATGACATTCAGGCCGCTTATTCTGGAACTGTTGAGGAAATATTCACTGCCGAAGGGGAAACTGTGAATGCAGGCGATATTTTAATGGTTATTAAGTAAATAACCAATCTTTTTATTTTCTGATTATTTTATAATAATTCCTATTTTTTTTACAATATTCTTTTTTTCTAAAAGCTATTAGTTTTCATTTTATTCTTAAATAAAGCCAGGAAATTCCTTTTATTCCAAAAAAATTAAGCAAAAATTAATTTTAGTATTCAAGATTAAGTAATAAAATTTAAATATAAAATAACAATCTAATATTACCTAAATTTAAATACTTAATAAGGATGCGATAAATTGAAAAAACCCACTATATTTGCATTACTAATTTTATCTGTATTTGTTTGTGGCCTGCAAATTGCCAGCCCAGTAGCTGCAGTTAAGATGATTGATCATGGATCTAACTCATTTTATGATGATTATAGTAAAACAACCACCACAACTGCATGGAAAACCTATCAGTACAGTGCTAACTATATTATCGTTAAAGCGAAAACTTATCAAAAAAGTAAGATAGTATCCACCATGACCCTGACAATTAAAAAAGTCAGTGCTAAAAAATTAAAATTTGTTTCAGTTATGCAAGCTAAAACAAAAAATCCTGACGGACTCATGAGTTATTATTACTCAAAATCAACTGATTATATGAAATACTCACCAAATGCTCGAAAATTTTATTATAATGAGATCAGGCCCGGTTTGTTAGAGGATCCCATAGTAAGTGTAGGTTAATAGATTAATCTCACTTAAATTTTATTTTTCTTCATTTTTTACAAAAAGATAAAAAAATATTTATAATTAAATTAGATTGTTTTTTATTACCATTTCACACTTTTTGCAAATAAACTGCCTGAACCATTGGTACCATTTTGTATTCGCCAGAATTTGGATCTGGTATGGAAGCAAGGTCGGCATATTCACCATATATAGTAACATTAGCACCTGCATTAAATGGAGCACTTGAACCGTAAGTTACTACAATAAAAGGATATTTAGACAGTTCAGGTACCTGTACCAGAATATCAGAAGAGTTGGAAGAATTAGATAAAATACTAATAATTTTACCTTCACATTTAACCTTCTTGCCTGTTAAACGGGTAGTATCCCAACCATTAGGAATAACACCATTCTCCAGTTTAATACAAGAAGCCGAGTAATCTTTCAGTTCTGATCCATTAATTGGTTTCAAATAGGCATCCATAGCCCCGGATGGAAGTACTGTCTCATTATAATCCGAAGAAACTGTTACAATAGGAGAAATAACGGAAGAACTAAATAATAAAGCCCCACCTACTATTACCGCCCCAACTATTATTGCTATTGCAATTATAACTACATCATAATTGTTCATCGTTTTACCTCAATTAAAATAAATTAAAATATTTACAAAAATTATCATTAATTATTTAATATAATTATTAAAATTAGTTATTAAATAAATTTAAGGTATCTTAATCTAATTCTTTATTTAAAAATTTTAATTCAAAAAATACAAAAAACAATAAATGTATATAAAAAAAGTTAAGCTAGAATCATTTATAAATCGTTTTATCTTCCACCTTGGCCATTTCAAAGGCCCTTTTACGTCGCATACACGACTCACATACACCACAATGCTTTTCTTCACCCATATAACAGGAATAACTCAGTCCCATAGGAGCCTGGACTTTTTCACCCAGTTCCACAATCTCATTTTTATTTAAATCAATTACCGGAGCCTCAATCTGGACTCCTTCCAAAGTTCCAATTTTTAGAGTTTGATTAAAGGCTTCTAAAAATTCTCTAGAGTTATCTGGAAAAGTAACTGCTTCTTCCAGGTCCCATCCCACAATGATTATATCTGCATCCTCAGCCTCGGCAAATGCCGTGGCAATAGCGGTAAATACCACATTTCTACCAGGAACCCATACTTTTCGAGCAGTTTCATCACATATTTCCTTATCATCCAGTTTGTCATTTTCCAGTTGAGGAACTTCCGCATCATGAACCGTGAGGGCAGATTTACCCAGGTTTCCCAGCCAGCGGAGATCCATGACCGTGTGTTCAATACCTAACTCCTGGCAAATTTGTTTAGATGATTCCATTTCTCTTTGGGCACTTCGCTGTCCATAGTCAAAGGTTAAAGCGTGAATTTCATATTCTTCTTTTAAGGCAGAAGTGGCTACAGTGGAGTCCAGTCCTCCAGAGAGGATAGATATGGCTTTTTTCTGTTTGTGGGGCATTGATTTATCTCCTGTTGAATTTGAATGATTTAAGTCAATTTGAATAAATATTAATATTAACTTTAATAATAATAATAAATATTAATTAATAATTATTATTTAAATCCATATTCTTCTTGATTGGTTAAATAATCTTTAAAAGCATCATCGGCCTTTTTCATAACATCTTTAAGAGAAATACCGGTTTCATCAGCAATACGACGGGCATCTTCGTACTCTACCCGGGCATTCACAATTTGAGATCCCATTACTCCTAATTTAAACCTTATTTTTCTTTTTCCTTTAATATCAACTTCTAAAGGAATAATTTTCCGATCCAGAATACTCCGATGCACTTGAGGAAAAGTCCTTATACCTAAAGTACCTGTTTCTCTAAATATGGATTCTAGTACATTTTCAGAATCTTTTGATTTACATAAAACCCTCAATAGCTGGCCTGGCCTATTTTTTTTCATGATGATTGGAATTAAGGTCACATCCAGTGCTCCGTCCTTCATTAAACGCTCAAATATATGGCCCAACACTTCCCCACTGAGATGGTCAATATTTGTTTCCAACAACACTATTTTATCCTGTTTAATAGGATTTAATCCCCTGCTAATTCTTAGAACATTAGGAAAATCAAGATTCATTCCCCCCGCACCATATCCTGTACTTTGATGCGTGAATGGCGGATAAAAATCCTGAAAATTATTAGCCATGGTCATTAAAAGAGCGGCACCTGTTGGAGTGGTTAGTTCTTTATTTACCGGACCTCCAAAACTAGGAGCTCCTTTTAAAATATCCAGGGCCGAAGGAGAAGGTATGGGAATTCTTCCGTGGGCCGTCTCTTTAACTCCACCACCTAAAGCTGCTGGAAGTCCATAAACTGTTTCTTTATCGAAATTTAAATCAAAATAACAAAATGCAGACCCTATAACATCAGCCACTGCATCGGCAGCACCTACTTCATGAAAATGTATTTTATCCAGAGGTAAACCATGTATTTGTGATTCAGATTCAGCTATTCTCTGAAAAACTGCCCGGGCAAAGGCCATGATTTTTTCATCCAGTAGTTCATGATTTAAGCTTTTCCAGTGTCTCTAAAAAGTCCAGTAGTTAATGGAATCATTATGATCACATTTAACATTCACATAAGTGGCCGTGATTCCTGATTTATTTTCAGTTGAAACCTCAACCTCCGCACCTCCAAAAAAAGATGCTGAATATTCCATGACTTCTATAACTTTTTGTTTATGGGCTCCTAAATCAATTAAGGCCCCTACCACCATATTTCCTGAAATTCCTGCCGTTTGAGGATCGATTATTACTACCATGGTTTTCCCACCATTCAAATTATAATAATAAATCTAAGGAATATCTATAAAAAGAATTTAATAAATCATTGGATTCATTTAATCCGGGGTGATCTTAAAATTAAAATTTAAATAAATTTTTAAATAATTAGTATACCTACTAAAAATATTCAGAAATTAGCAAACATTATGAGAAATCAACTTAACTGAAATAGAAAAAAATAATTATTATTCAAAAATCATTGAATTTGTTAAGTTTAATTTGTTAGTTATTTTTTAGGAGAATTAACCATAATTCTGCGAATTGGAACTTCGATTACTGTGTATCTTTCGTTTTTCAGGTTTTCGGCAATTTCAGAAATAATAGCATCCACCCGTTCCTCATCCAGTACAGAACATACTAAAATAGCATCTCTGGCTGAATCTCTAATAAGAGATATGGCTGACTTAGGATCCTCTTTAATGGCAAAGCCCTGCCATTCCTGGGGCGATATACCCTTGTATTCCACAATATAAAAACCAGTTACTCCTTTTTCTGATAATATATTCATTATCTTTCCAAGGTTCTCCACTTCTACAAAAACCCGAAGATGAACTTTCATTCATACCACCTTTTTATTAAATATGTTATCCACATTATATAATAATGGTGATTTAATGGAAAGCTCCACTGAAATAAATATATCAGATTCAAAAGTTCATCAAACTTCAGATTTTATTTTAATCAATCGAAAAAAGCGATTTGACTGTATTAGTCTTTGTGATGTAGGTTCTGGATTTAAAAATGTTGAAAATATATTTTGCACATCTCTATTTACAGAAAATGGATGTAAAATAAGTGACGAAGATATTATAACTAAATCCAACAATTATACACCCCCCGTGACATTTTCTGGGCCTTCTGCAGGAATAGTGAACAATTTAGCAAATCAAGATTTTTATATTGAAAATTCTGGCGATTTTACAACAATTATCTGTCTGGAAAAATTCAAAAAAGAAAAATTAAACAATTTAGAAAAATTAGAAAATTATCCCCAAAATATTCCCCAATTAGATTTAATATTAATCATAAATCAACCATTATCGCCTGAAAATCTTTTAGCTTGTTTTAAAACTGCTGTCGAATCAAAAAACACTGTTTTGGAAAACTCAGGTATTCCTCTTAAAATAAGAAATCCAAGGGATCCAGATAGTTCTGTTATAGTGGCCTGTGTTTCATCGTCTAATTCGTACTCTGGCATTTCTTTGAAACAGGTACGCTCTTTCGTGGTCGAATCTTGCAAAAAAGCCATTCAAAAATCGGGATTTTCATTGGGAATTTTGGATTATATTTATGAACAGGGAATAAACATTGATGATATGGTAGAAGCTGGTATGGAGCTTTGTGTAGGCGTAGAAGTGGATCAGGCCTTAAAAGATAAACTAAAAAAACAAATTTTGAAATCCCTTGAAGATTTAAATGTGATTGCCCTCTTAATGGCTGCTTTTCAAGTGGAAGAATCTTTTCAAGAACACCGCGTTCGTGAAGTTAATGTGGATGAAGATCCAGCCTGTTTATACACCGATGAAGTACTGGGAATTGCCATTTCTAATCAAATCGCCGGAACTAAGGCTACCTTCAATTTTAAACGTTATGATGAAGAAAAACCAGGAATACTAAGCACATTAGGGCCCATGGTAGACGACATCATTGCTGGTTTAATTGCTGGCTGCATGTCCAAGATATTTGAAGAATAACAAGTTAGAATTTACTTTAAAATCATCTAAGGATATTTATAATAATTCATATCAATTAATATAATTAACTTGAAAACATTTGAAAGGATAATTAATCTGATTTAGGGCCCTGGAGAATCGAAATGTTGCAGCGAAAAGAAAAACCATTGAAAACCAGTAATTATAGTAAAAGCCTTAATCGCCAAGAAGATCATGTATGGTATAGAGGCATTCCAGGACTTATATCATTTTCAACTATATTACCACTAAATATTCACACAAGCATTGCGGAAATGGCAAGATATACTATGATCTGGCCTTTTATTGGTGGCTTAATTGGAGTATTGGTAGGTGTGGTGGGAATGCTATTATCGGATTTCTTGATGCTTCCGGCAATCGTAACTGCTGCTTTGGTTTACAGTTTTGCCATCTGGTTTACGGGATTCCATCATTTAGACGGTTTAATGGATCTTGGTGATGCATTAATGGCCCATGGAACTCCTGAACGTAAAATAGAAATTATGAGAGATATGCGCATTGGAACTGGAGGCATAGCTCTGTTTTTTATTGTGGCTCTCACCACCGTGTCCGTCATCTCATCTATACCTATTGCTAGCATATTTTTTGTGCTTTTCTTATCAGAAATAGCTGCAAAAATGGGTTTGATAAGCTGCTGCACTATATCACAACCAATAGGAAATGGTACCGGTCGTCATTTTATAGAAGCCATGAATCCCATTTATTTAATTTTAATTGCCTCAATAACTGCCATTATTGGTTTTCTGGCATTAAATATAGTAGGACTAATTGGAATTATAGGTGGAATTCTAGGGGGCCTTTTAGTAGCGATTGTGGTTAAAATCAATATGAAATATGCCACCGGAGATGTTCTGGGAGCTTCCAATGAAGTAGGTCGTATGACTGCTATTTTAGCCATGATTCTGGCCTTTAACTGGATTTAAAACTGAATCCTTGCAGATTGTAATATTAGTTATATGATTAAGAATATTGATGGAAATAAAATACTATTTAAATTAATTGTTAAAATTAACTAGATCATCTTTAATGATAATTTAATATATAAAACTAAATAATGTTATAAAATTATTAAATTTAGGTAATTACTGCAAATTAAATATTAATTATAAAATTAAATATAAAAATATTTAAAATTTATTAAGTTATGGAACTGTTTAACATGAATATCAGTGTTTTAAGATTGGATCATCGCAGAAGAAGAGATGCTAGAATAACCACCCACGTTTGCCTCACAGCCAGGGCCTTTGGAGCAAGTGAAGTGATTTTAAGTGGAGAAAGAGATAAGAAACTCATGGAAAACGTGGAAGACGTAAGAGAAAGATGGGGTGGATCTTTTAAGGTCTCCTATCAGAAAAATTGGGACAATTTAATTGAAGAATGGCAGAAATAATGGTGGAGAAGTGATACATCTGACCATGTATGGTACTCCAGTTCAGGAAGCCGTTCCTGAGATTCAAAAAAGTAGTAAAGATAAATTAGTAGTGGTTGGAGGGTCTCGAGTTCCTACACCAGTTTATAAGGCCGCAGATTGGAACGTTTCAGTCACCACCCAGCCCCACTCTGAAGTTTCTTCACTGGGTGTATTTTTGCACATGTTAATGGATGGAAAAGAGTTTGATTTAGAATTTAAGGGTGGTAAACTGGAAGTAGTGCCTTCTGCAGAAGGAAAACAGATTATAACCCACGAACACTCTGATGAATAAAATTTTTAATTCATAATACCCATTAAAAAATTACTAATTAACGAATTATTTTCATATTTCATAATTAATATTCTATTTTTGGCATTGTATTCATTCTATTTCTTAACTAATTTACCTTTATTCTAATTATTTTATCGTCTCCAATATTGGGAACGCCCCTTCCATCCATAATTACTGGTACTGATATACAAATAACCATCATGGACCACCACATCCCTTATCCGACCTAAATTAGTGAATAATTCCGCTTCACTAACCACTTTCTGGCCACTTTCATCCAGAACAATTTGCCGGAGCTGATTACCACGAAGTCCAGCCACATATAAATCTCCCTGGAAAAATGCCATTCCAGAAGGGGCTAGAGTAAAGTTAGTATAAAAGATAAGAGGATTTTTATATTTGCCCGTTAAATTATCTCCTTCTTCCAGTGGCCAGCCATAGTTTCCACCCCTAACTATAATATTAATCTCATCATTCATAGTCTGGCCGTGTTCTGATGAATACATGGTTCCATTGTCACTCCAGGTTATTCCCTGAGGATCACGATGGCCATAGGACCATACATAGTTTTTAAAGGGATTATCAGCAGGAATACCCCCATCCTTATTTAAACGGAGAATTTTACCGGCCAGAGAATTTACATCCTGGGCCAGGTCTCTTTGAGAGGCATCACCAGTAGTAGCATATAATTTACCATCTGGTCCGAATTTAAGTCTTCCAGCATCGTGAATTGATGCCGAGGGGATGTTATCAATTAAAACAGTTTCATTTTCCAGTTTCTGGTTTAAAGTGAACCGGGATATGCGATTGGAATCATTATCAGTATAATAAACATAGATATATTTGTTTTTTAAAAATTCAGGATCAACAGCCAGTCCTAAAAGTCCAGATTCTCCCTCCGCCTTCACAGAAATATTTCCCACCACCTGAGAGATTTGCCATCCCCTGTACTGACTTTCCCATCCCGTTCGGTGAATATCATAGTACCATTAGGCAGAAAATCAATGGCCCATGGAGTGTTAAGATTTTCCAGAACCACCTCTGATTGGAATCCTTTTTGATTGACTGTTTGAGGCCATGTAGCGAGTAAAATTAAAATTACAGCTAGAATAATAATTATAATTCCCAAAATTAATTTTTTATTCAATTTGAAACCCCTTTCTATCTTGTATTTTTAGAATTAAGAAAATTAAAAATGATAAGAAAGTAAATTGAATTAGGTTTTAGTTAGCTTGTATCCTTAAGTTCTTAGTAATATTTTTAATTTAGTTATTTCATATAATTTTCTATAATGAATCTAATATCTGTAAGAATTCTAAAAAAATAATAAAACTATAATTATTCTTATTGGGTTTAAGTTCAATTAGGTGATTTTAATGCTTAAAATAATTGACCATCTACTGGTTCAGGAAAAATTAACAAAAATAAGGAAAAAAGGAATTAATTCGGCTCATTTTAGAAAGGGAATAATCGAAATTGGGAGACTAATGGCCTATGACTTTGCCAACACCCTTGAAAAAGAAGATATCACCGTGGAAACACCATTAGGCCAGGCCCAGGGGATTAAAATAAAATCCAGAAATGATATAGTTATTATAACCATATTAAGAGCGTCTTTACCATTAACTAATGGAATATTGCGAGTTTTTCCAGAAGCTCAGTACGGAGTAATTGGGGCCTGGAGGCGAGATGAACCACCCTTTGAAGTGTGCATGGATTACCTTAAAATACCGGATTTAAACGATAAAATAGTAATTGTGGCCGATCCCATGCTGGCCACGGGAAATACCATGAAATTAATTCTTGAAAAAATCCAGATGTTTGGAAATCCTCGTAGAATGGTCCTTTTTACAGTTATAAGTTCTGAGCCCGGCCTAAAAAAGATAATGGAAATTCATCCTGAACTGGAGATTTACACCTGTTCTGTGGAAAAAGAATTGAATGCAGACGGCTATATTGTACCGGGTCTAGGAGATGCCGGAGATATTGCCTTTGGTAAACCATCTAAATAGACAATTATAAATTCTAAACAGATTAATAGAATTTTTCATCCCATTTAGTTTAATAAGATAAAATGAATGGAAAAAAATAGATAAAAATACGTTAAATAGTTAAAATATCAATAAATAGACTTTCCATGGGCCACAGCCACAATTCCTGGAATTTCTTCCACTTCCAATTCAAAAATGGCCTCCATTCCTTCTTCTTCAAAGGCCACCACTTTTTTTGATTTCACTTTACTGGTTAATAGGGCTGCTACCGGAGGAGTAACCACAAAAATAGCACCAGCATCGCTTAAAGATTTAACTGTTTCTTTACTTAAGAGTTCCCTTCCCTATATGAATAAGAAGTCCTTCATTGGCCAGTGCGGGAATATTTCCCTCGATTTCTTCTTTATTACTGGTGGTAGGGGCTATGCCGGCATCACTGACTGCAGTATGCATCAGGGCAGATCCTTCCAGATCAATTAATTTTTCCCCATTTTTTATTGATTTTACCAGTCTTGGTAGGGCCGCATCTCTTCCTGTGAACATTTTTCCACTTAAAAGAATTTGATCCCCTATTTGAAGATTATTTAAGGCCTTTTTAGTTGTAGGAGTGGTAATTTTCTTCATTTTAGTCCTCGAAAAACAGTTATTATATCAAATGCATATAGGAATATTAAGAATAAATCTTAGTATTTTATAAATAAAATGATTGTATTTTATTTTATATTATTTTTACAGGTCCAATTTATAATATTAATTATAGAAATTTAATAGAAATTATAATAATTTTTTTAAATAGAGATTTCATTAAATTTTTACCATTCAAAATATCATTTTTACATGCAATTAAAATAGTGATTAATGAAAAATATGTTGTTTAATCAAAGTTTTCTTGAATATTTTCAAGGGTTTCTATAAAATCAATTATATGATCTCGTTTTATATGGGGCATGAGTACCACTCTTATGGCAGGAGGACATGATGAAACGGAAACGGCCCAATTTTCAGCTTCCAGTTTATCGGCCAACTCCTGGGCATTTATTTTCTTAGAATTAAATGCTACGATATTTAATTCTGGAGAACTTACCAGTTCAAAGCCAGATTTTACCAAATTTCTGGCTAAGAATTCGGTTATCTCCATAGCCCGGGTGGCCAGCTTTACATAACCTTCACGACCCATATACTTCATTATGGCCCATGCCGCTGCAGAAGAGGCACCAGTTCTGGTACCCACAATGGTTGATTGCTGTTTTTGAGTAAGATAGGGAGTATCAATATTCATGACATCCAGGTATTTCTCTTCACGGAATAAAATACAACCAGTGGGAATAGGGGCCAGACCCATTTTATGAGGGTCAATGGTCATGGAACAAACACCTTCCAGAGAAAAGTCAAATTGAGGCATGTTATAACCAATTTCTTTTAAAAATGGAATTAGAAATCCGCCAAATGCCGCGTCAACATGAAAATAAATGTTAGAATCTAAACAAATTTGAGATAGTTCAGGAATGGGATCTATTTTGCCCAGTTCCGTGGTACCGGCCACTCCCACTACTGCTACTGTATTTTTGGAAATATTTTCACTCAAATAATCGAGATCCATACAATAATCTTCGTCCAGTTCCGCTTCCTTTAGATGTAAACCTAAAATGTCAGCTGCTTTCTTAAAAGAAAAGTGGGCAGATTTGGGAACAATTATCTCTGGTTTTTCCAGTGAATTATTTCCCGCAGTTTCACAGGCCATATTTCTGGCGGCTCGCATGGCCATCAGATTGGCTTCAGTGCCTCCAGTAATTACATGCCCGTAGACATCTTTTTTACCTAAAAGTTCACCCAGCATGGAAATTACTTCATCTTCCAGTGCTTTAGTACCTTTAAAAAGACCAGGATCTCCCAGATTAGATTCTAAAAAATCGCAGTAAGCTTCTTTAGCAATGGGATGCGCACAAGTACACATGGACCCTAATATATTCCCTGCAGAATATGTTAAATCCTTATTTTTGAACTCTTGAAGCGTCTCAAAGACCTGGCGCTTGCTGAGTCCTTTTTTGTCCATTTTAATGACACCTGAAAAATTAATTAAAATAAAGAGATTATAAAATTAAAAAATTGGTTAAAAATAAACCACAACTAGTTTATTCCGTAACCATCTTCCTAGCAGCCCTGAGAAGAAGTTTCTGTTCTCCACGAGCCACAGTCTTTCGAACTTCAGCTACAGCATCAGTATTAGCAGATACGCTACTGATTCCCAGTTCCACCAGTTTTTCCACGATCTTAGGCATACTTCCTGCCTGGCCACAGATACTGGTCTTAACACCTGCTGCTTCACACCTCTTAATAACCCGTTCAATGAGTTTTAAGACTGCAGGGTGACCTTCAGTGTATAATCCAGCCACATGTTCGTTGTTTCTATCAATAGCTAGAGTGTACTGGGTCAAATCATTGGTTCCAAAACTTACAAAGTCAATTCCCACTTCAATGAACTCTTCGATTATAAGAGCTGCTGCCGGGGTTTCCACCATTATTCCAAACTCTACATCTTTTTGAGGTTTCAAACCAACTTCTTCAGCAATTTCTTTGGCTTTTTTAAGCTCATCCGGGTGCTGTACCAGAGGAATCATTATTCCAATATTGGTGTAGCCCTGTTCATGAAGTTTTTTAATGGCTTTGAATTCTGCCTTTAATATTTCTGGTTCATCCAGTTCCCTTCTGATTCCTCTCCAGCCCAACATAGGGTTGTGTTCGTAGGGTTCGTCCTGACCACCATCTAAAGTTTTAAATTCGTCAGTTGGAGCATCCAAAGTACGGTACCATACTGGTCGTGGATAGAAAGCATCAGCCACTTTTAAAATGTTCTCCACCAGTATTTTAATCAGTTCTTCTTCCCTTCCATCAGTAATGAACTTCTTAGGGTGAACACCAGAGGTTAACATCATGTGTTCAGTACGCAGTAAACCCACACCATCTGCTCCAGTGGCTGCGGCCTTTTGTGCGGCTTCAGTCATACTCACATTAACTTTTACTTCAGTTACCGTGAGTACTGGTGCTTGAGCAATTGTAGTTGGAGTTTCTTCCTCTTTTTTCTCATTTGTTTTGAGTATTCCCTCATAAATGATTCCCTTGTTACCGTCCAGAGTAACTAATTGATTTTCATCAAGGGTTTTTGACGCATCAGAGGTTCCTACAACACAAGGTATTCCCAGTTCCCTAGAAACAATAGCAGCGTGACAGGTTACTCCACCTTCATCAGTTATAATACCACTGGCCCGTTTCATGGCCGGAACCATATCAGGAGTGGTCATTACGGTGACCAGAACATCACCCATTTGGATTTTATCCAGTTCGTCAATGTCATTAACTATTTTTACAGCACCAGAGGCCATACCAGGACTGGCACCTAAACCCTTAGTTATCACAGTTCTTTCTCCCTCTTCTGCTTCCTGTGATCCTCCATTGTCCCCACCTAAAGTAGTTACGGGTCTGGATTGGAGCATGAATAGTTTACCCTCTTTAAAGGCCCATTCAGTGTCTTGTGGGAATTCATAATGTTCATGTATACGTTTTCCCATTTCAGTGAGAGTTTGTAGTTCATTATCACTTAAAACACGTTTGTTCTTTAAATCTGCGGGAACTTCTGTTTTAATGGTTTTTCCGGCTTCAGGATCCTTCTTAAACATGACATTTTTTTCACTGATGGTGACTTCCAGAATTTCACCGGTAGCCTTGTCCACCCAGTAAGTATCAGGAGTAACTGTTCCCGAAACAACTGCTTCACCCAGTCCCCAAGAACCTTCAATAAGAATTTTCTCTTCACCAGTGGAAGGGTGCACTGTAAACATAACACCTGCTTTTTCAGCTTCCACCATTTCCTGAACAACCACTGCAATATAAACTTTAGAATGATCAAAATTATTTTCTTCCCGGTAAAAAATTGCCCTGGCTTCAAAAAGAGATGCCCAGCACTTCTGGACATAGTCGATTACTTCTTGGGGTCCTTTAATATTCAGAAAAGTATCTTGTTGGCCTGCGAAAGAGGCTTCAGGTAAGTCTTCTGCTGTGGCAGAGGAACGAATGGCCACAAATGCATCTTCAATGCCGATTCTTTGGCAAAGTGCGTTGTAAGCTTCTATAATTAATGTTTTTATATCTTCAGGAATTTCTGTTCCAATAATGGTTCTTTTAATATTCTTAGCTGCTTCCTGGAGTTTTTTATTATCATTAACATCCAGAGAGTCCAGGTAACTCATTACTTCGCCGTAAATCCCGGTATCGTTCATAAATTTGTCATAGGTTTCTGATGTTACCACAAAACCTGGAGGAACTGGAATTCCAGCTTGAGTTAATTCTCCTAAATTAGCTCCCTTTCCACCAGCAATCGCCACATCTTCCTTGTTTAAATCCTCAAAAAATGCCACATACATGTTTTATCCCCTTAAAACCTCATCATTGTTCAAAAATAATTGTGAATATCAATCTCATTAATTTATTTAAGTATTATTTATTCTAAATTATTTTCCGATAATGTGAATAAATTATAAATTCAACACGAGAATTGATATCTAATTGTAATCTAAAATTTAATAAAATATAAAAGATTTAAAAGGTTAAATTGGTTAAATAACCAATTTAATATCTATTTGACCAGTTCTTCTCCCTTGTCAACAACTACTCTACAGGAAACTGGGAATTTCATAGCTGCTCTTCTAAGGGCCTCTTTGGCATCTAAAAAGTTTTTCTTGTTGGTTTGAATAGTAAGTATTTTCTGATCTTTCTTTACAATAGCCACAGAACTTACTGCTTTACCAAAAGCTTTTCTCATACCGTCCTGTACCCGGTCAGCACCTGCTCCAGTAGCCATAGGGTTTTCCCGGACAATATGGTGAGGGTAAACTCGTATTTTCAAGTGATAACCCATCCTACCAGCTTTTCTCTGCATAAATCTGTTGGAAGCAATCCTGGCTGCTTCTAAAGCATTGTGCTGGATTTGGGTGGGGGCTTTTACTGCTAAACTCACGGATATAGGGAATTCAGCGGATAAGTTACCCATATCATATTGAACAATCCTTGACCCTGGGATTTTTCTAATGTAATCTCTTCTTGTATATGCTCGAACCATAAATAATCCTCCATAAAATTTCTATCAATTAAACATTGAAAATTGAGAATGATAACTGAAATCATAACTTAGATTAAGTTAAGTTCAATTTCTTGATAACCATTAATAAACGTTACCGTCCAAAAGGTAAATTTGACAATTTAAGAAATATTTTTCTAAAAAATTTTATTATATTATAATTAATTATAATTAATTTGTACTGATTTAATTAAATTAGGTAACTAAAAACTTATCTCAATAATTCATATTAATATTTAATTTTGATAACATAAATAGTCCATATTATATAAAGATTATTTTTTAATATATACAAATAATTATCTACTAATTACTTTAATATTTTAATAAGATTTTATAAAATTTATGGTGAGTAAAATAGAATTTAAAGATTAATTATACTTCATCAAAAGTTTTTCCAAAGTTATTGAAATTACCTCACCGATTTAAGGTGAGTAAATCAATTATTAAATACTATTTAATTATGTTTAAGGTGTTAAAATGAAAATTGCTGTTACCGGAAAAGGAGGAGTGGGTAAAACAACTCTTTCAAGTACATTGTCCTGTATTTTCTCCAAAGAATACAAAGTATTTGCCATAGACGCGGATCCAGACATGAATTTAGCATCCAGTCTGGGAATACATGATAAAATTACTCCAATATCTCAAATGAGAGATTTAATAAAGGAAAGGACCGGGGCGGAACAAGGTTCTTCCTTTGGAGAAGTATTTAAAATGAATCCTAAAATCAGCGATCTTCCAGAAACACTATCCCTGGATTATGGACCAGATGGAAATCTGAAAATTCTGGTAATGGGAACTGTGGATAAAGGTGGAGACGGCTGCATATGCCCCGCATCTGTTCTCTTAAAGGCCCTTTTAAGGCATATGATACTTAAAAAGGACGAAATAGTTATTCTAGACATGGAAGCTGGGATAGAACATTTAGGTCGTAAAACTGCAGAATCTGTAGATATGATGATCGTAGTGGTTGAACCTGGTTTAAAATCCCTGGAAACTGCCCAGCGAATAAAAAAACTGGCGGGAGACATTGGAGTGCAAAACATTGTGGCGGTAATAAACAAGGTTTCCAGTGCGGAAGAAGAAGAATTTGTAGAGGGAAAATTGAAAGAACTGAACATTGAAATGTTGGGAAGTATCCCTCGTGATCCTGCAGTAATCACTGCAGACATGCAAGGCAAGCCTCTAGCTCTATATCCGGAGTCGAGTGCCTTAAAATCAATTGAAGAGATTGGGAAAAAAATATTGAATACCAAACAAATCACAATTAAATAACTTTAATTTATAATGATTACAAATCACTAATAAATTAATAATATCTAATAAAAGATGATATTATGCTTGTTAAAGCCCAAATAATAGTGGAATACCAAAATAAAGAACAGGCCGAAATTTCCTTGAAATCTCTGGATCCAGAAAATGAAAATTATCTGGAATCAGAAAGAAATGGCCCTCAAGTTATATTTAAAATATCAGGAGATTCACTCCGTACATTTTTATCTACAGCAGACAGCCTTATATTCGACGAAATGACTGTTGAAAAAATTTTAGAAAATTTAGAAGGGTCGCGATTAATCTAGTGTGCGGATCTATAACTGATCTATAATCATTAATTGAATTTTCATTTAATTAATGGAATATAAAAAATGGAATATAAACAAATACTGAAAATTATCATATTTAATAGAAAAATAATAATTTAAAAAATATAATTTATTTAAAAGGTGAAAATTATGAAATTCATGCTCCAGGGCGAAATAACATTCAGCAAAGATATTGGAGAAGCTCAAGAAGACATAAAAAATTTTATTGAAGAAGCAAACAGAGAATTGCTTCTAAAAGGAGTTCCTGAGGATAAAAAAGAAGAAGGGGCCCGAATAACTGATTGGGGAATTGAAGGTAATGTTTTAAAAGTTACTATAGAATCTGGTCATCGAGTGAGGGCCCATGATGCCATTTTACGAATGAAAAAACCATTAACCCAACTTTTAGGGCAAAAATACCATATGGGAATACGTAAAATCTTTGTACCAGAATATAAAACTATTATCCCTACTGGAAAGGATAAATACGATGTGGATTTTGATCTGGCCAAAAAATTACCTCAAATCACTGATTTTAAAATAAATGACGGTGAAGTGATTGTGGAAGTACATGACATGGAAGAGGCCGATTTAAGGAAACATGTTGTTAATAGAATTTTGAAATATGTGACTGCTCCGGAAACTGGTGTTGAAAAAACAGATGCGGAAAAAAATGCCGGAGAAGCTGAGGAAGAGAAACCAACCGATATACTTACCAGAAAGGTAACTAAAATCACCCCCGGCAAAATCATTGCCCGCAGCGAAAAAAGAACTCCTCTTTTTGAAGGAGACCCTACAGAGGAATCTATAAAACAGGGCTGGGTAAAAAAATTCCCTGGAAGGGGACAATGGCTTTATGCACCCCCTATGGTGGCCCTGCAGCGTGCCTTGGAAGAGATTTTGTTGGAAAGTATTGTAATTCCTTTAGGATTTGAGGAATATTTGTTTCCCAAACTAATACCTATTCCAGTGATGCACAAAATGAGATATTTAGAAGGCCTTCCGGAAGGAATGTATTATTGTAGCGCTCCTAAAAGAGATCCAGCGACTTTTGAAAAATTTAAAAATGAATTAATAATCAATAAAGAAGTCCCTATAGATTTACTAAAAGAAGGCCTTAAGGACCCGGGTTATGTTATTGCTCCTGCCCAGTGCGAACCATTTTACGAATTCTTAAGCCACGAAGTAGTAAATGAGAAGGATTTACCTATTAAAGCCTATGATAAAAGTGGATGGACCTATCGCTGGGAAGCAGGTGGGGCAAAAGGCCTGGACAGAGTACATGAATTCCAGCGAACTGAATTAGTATGGTTAGGAACACCAGACCAAGCCAATGAAATTAGAGACCAGACCCTGGAATTATCCCATCAAATAGCCGATAAAATGGAGCTGGAATGGTACACCGAAATAGGAGATGACCCATTTTATCTAGAAGGTCGTAAGGTAGAAGAAAGAGGAATAGAGTTCCCAGACGTGCCTAAGTACGAAATGAGATTGAGTTTACCAGGTCAAGATAAAGGAGTGGCTGTAGTTTCTGCTAATGTCCATGGAACCCACTTCATAGAAGGATTTTCCATCAAAGAAGCTAGAAATCAAAGAATATGGACCGGATGTACTGGTATTGGCCTATCTCGATGGGTATTCGGATTCCTGGCCCAGAAAGGGTTTGACACTGAAAAATGGCCAGAAATAGTAAAAGAAAAAGTGGAAATGGTTAAGGTACCTAAAATGGTTACCTGGCCCTAAATTAATTTTTAATTTAATTTTTTTAAATCCGAATAAGCATTTTATAGTTTAATTAAATTTGTAAATAAAATTGAGATAATTACTATAAAACTAATTTTAGTTCAATTTTAAGATAATAAAAAGAATAAATGATATTAAATGATAATTAGGTGGAAAAATGAACTGTGAAAATCATCCGGATAAAGAAGGCGTTGCAGCCTGTGTAAGCTGTGGGAAAGTCCTTTGTGAAGACTGCAGACTAAAATTAGCCGGGAAAAACTACTGCCAGGAATGTGCTGATGAACTGGTAGCTGGAAAAATAGAACCATCTGAAAATCCAGAAAAATCATTAAAAAATTCTTACATGGAACAAGAGCCTGAACCCGAACCAGTCCGATATGATAGATCATCCTCCCAGGGCATGCCAAGACCCAAAAAAGAAAAACCGCCTAAAAAATCAAACACATTTTTACTTTTCTGTGTGGCCTTTTTAGTGACTTTAATAATTGTGGGAGTTATTTTATACGCAGTTTACGTCATTTATCTGGCCCCAGCATATGGTGATGTTAATAACGTGATTAATCAACTTATAAACAATCCAAAGGCCATTATTAATTATTTTGGCTCTTAATTTTATATTTTAAATTTATTAATTATTTTTTTAAAATTTAAATTTTATTTTTTACGATTATTACATAAATTTACTAAAATAAAAAAATCATGTCCAGAAGTGCTAAAATGACTGAAAAAGAAATGGAAAGTCTACAACCCTTAAAATTATATTCCATTCCTCTTTGTCATAGAATGACAGATAGGACTATTTATTTTAGAAATAAACCACTCCCATTGTGTGCTCGATGTACCGGGACATTAATAGGCGTTTTTACACTACCTATTTTTCACTGGGGAATTATAACTCCGTCAATGGAGTTGTTAATGATTCTTACTGCTCCAGCATTGGTTGATGGTACAACTCAGTTTATAGGCTGGCGAAAAAGTAATAATATTCTGCGATTAATAACTGGTTTCTTTTTAGGAACTGCCATATCATTATTGATAGTATTCTTTGGAAAAATCCTGATAAATCTTATTTTAAACAATAAATTATTTTAAAACAATAAATAAAAAAGAATTGGATATATAACTTATTTAAAACAATTAATAAAAAATATTAAAAAATAAAGAAAGAATTGAATTATTCCTTTTTAGTTTCAGAAGCATCTAAAACTTCAGGAATTTCTTCAGCTACTTCTTCAATGACTTCTTCTGCCACTTCTTCCACAGCTTCTTCTTCTACTTTCTTTTCAAAGACATCGGTGAACTCTACTTTTTCCACACCTTCAATATTTTCCCAGATGTCACGGGATATTCGGAATCGGGCAAAGGTAATGTCCATGTAAGGCTGGTTATCGAATTTGGCCACTTCATCCATGGAGATAACAACTTTTCCATCTTCAAATGTTATTTCAGTTTTGGAAACATCTAAATTGGGGTTAGGATAGTGGAGTTTGATCATACTTTTGACTTTTTCCACATCATCAGTGGTTATTTCTTTAACTTCCACTTCGTATTCCAGGGTTTTACCAGCCAGTTCGTGGTTGAAGTCCACTCTGACACGGCCGCCGGAAATATTCAGGATCCTACCAGTGTGGTTTTCCACAGTAAGGGTCATTCCTACATATGGATTGACACCCTGTTTTTTGAATTCCTTCATAGGTATGAGCTGGATTAATTTAGAGTCTCGCTCACCAAAAGCTTGCTCAGGAGTAAGTTCTACAGATTTCTTTTCTCCTTCTTCCATTCCCACTACTGATTCATCGAGGCCTTTTAATAAGTGTCCTCCACCTAATATAACTGGTATAGGCCCGTAGACCTTGTTTTCAACTTTAATTCCAGCTTCTTCAGCCACTTCTTCAATAGTAGTGTCAAAGACATCACCGGTCTCTTTGGCTCGTCCTGTAAATTCTAATTTTATGAAATCTCCTTCTTTCACTGCCATATTTCTAGCCTCCTGTGAGGTATTCTATTTTTAAACTCTTGTAAAACGTGTTTATCTTTATAATTCAATACACGAATAAGAGAAGGGTAATTTTCTATATATTTAGAAATTGTTTCCTTATCTACTTTTGCCTCCAGAGAAGATAAAACCCGAGTCTTATGATGAGTACTGAAACCTTGAGAAATAGATTTAACAACCTCATTTAATGAGTTATAAGGCCTTTTATCAATAATATCATTAACTGTGGTTTCATTTAATAAAGAGAGATTAAGTAAATCGTCTCTGGAAGATTCATTCACTGTTTCCAGTATTAATTCTTCACTTCGAATATTATGAAGTGGTGCATGATTACTCTCTATTTCCTCCCTTAAAACTTCAATGGTTTCAGGGGGGAGCATGTCATTCACCTTGTCCAGATTATTATCAAGAACAGATTTTCGGATAAGCGTACCACTTACTCCTTCTACTCTTTTTACAAAAAAGAATTTATTCTTGAAATCAAAACCAATTTTTCTAAGGGATTTAGAAAGAGAAGCAATCACATAGTTATCCTCTTGAAGTTTTCCTTCCAATAATATTTCCCTGGTGTCAAGATCAACCATTTTATAAGGCCGGGGTGCCACTGCATGACCCATGGAAATTCTTTTTAATATTAAATCAAAGCCTTCAGTAGGTTTATAACCACGAGGGATAATATCTGCGTCCAGGGCCTTGAACATACTAGCCAAGCATAACGAATACTGGCCAGAACCCATGATGCCCATAGGAGGCCCTTCCACCACCACATCAGCACCTACCGCTATTGCAGCTCTGGCGCGGGCCTGACGAGTCATAATGTATGGGAGACCACGACCACTTCGTTCAGTGGGTCCCGGGACAATAGCCACGAAAAGAGCATCTGGAAAAGCTTTCTGGGCCTGTTTCATACAGTAAAGATGGCCTTTGTGCAGAGGGGAATATTCAGTAAAATCAGCGATTATTCTTGGGTTTTCTTCTTGGGAATCTTTATGATGCTCTTTCAGAGGTTTTAGAGAAGCATCACTGAAAATAATCTTCCTATCTCTTTCTAAGATTTCTTTAATCATTTTTTCCATTTCTATCATGATATCCCATTTTTATTTTGTAATTAAATTATAATAAGTAATTCCTTGGTAGAAATCTTATTTAGAAATTTATAACAATATATAAAATATAATGATATTAAAGTTCTGAAATAAATAAAATATGAATAAATGTATTCCAATTATTATTCAGCGGATATTTCCGTCATATATCAATGATAAATTCCAATTCAACTACAGGGCTTTATTTTAATTTCATGGATAAGGATTCTATAAGTCCAGGTATCTTTATAAAGAATTATTTGTCGTTATAGAAATAAAAATATAATAAGGAAAATAATGAGGATAACGGTGTCAATTATGATAGACCTATGTATCAAAAACTGTAAAATTTTGCCAGAACAAGGTTCATGTTCCATTAATATAGATCAGGGAAAAATAATTGATATAACAAAAACTCCTTTAAAAGCAGAAAAAACTATTAATGCTAATTATAACGTAGTTTTACCCGGACTAATAGATGTTCATGTTCATTTTAGAGATCCCGGGCTTACATATAAAGAAGATTTTAAAACAGGTAGTCAAGCCGCAGCTAATGGCGGATTTACTACTATTATGGATATGCCCAACACGGTTCCTCCTACAAACACCGCTAAAGATTTCCAATATAAAATGGAAATAGCCTCAAAAAAAAGTATAATTGATTTTGGACTGCATGCGGGAGTAGAGAATCTTAAAGAAGTGAAAAAAATTGCCAGATTAAAACCAGCTTCCTTTAAATTATTCATGGACACCATAGACGGAGGTTTTATGCAAGAGGCCTTTAAAACCATTTCTAATGTTTCTACAGAAAATGAATTTGATGAAGATGAGGGACCCTTAAGGCCATTAATAACGCTGCATGCGGAAAATAAGGATCTAGTAACTCACTGCACTGAACAAATAAAATTAAAGGGAGAAAACATACCCCGGGACTACGCTAAAGCTCGTCCATCTTTGGCTGAAGAAGTGGCCGTGGCCCAGGCACTAGCTCTGGCCCATCATTTCAATACAAAAATTCACTTCTGCCATATAAGCACCCAAAAATCGCTGGAAATAATAAATAATGCAAAAAATTTCATGAAACATGTTTCATTAGAAATTACACCTCAGCATCTTTTTCTGGATGATTCTGCCTTTGAAAAATATGGCAACCTGGCCAAAACAAATCCTCCTCTTCGTAAATATTCTGAAAAAATTTCTCTGCAAAATTTAAACCAGATTGATTTAATTGGAACTGATCACGCCCCTCACACCCTGGAAGAAAAAGAAAAAGATATTTGGGAGGCATCTCCCGGAATTCCTAACCTTGAAATAGTTCTTAAATTACTTTTAACACAGTATAATAAGAAAAGAATGAGTTTAAATTCTATTAAACGGCTTTTATGCGAAAATCCATCTAAAATATTCAATTTAAAAAATAAGGGATTTATAGCAAGAGGGATGGATGCTGACCTGGTAATTATTGATCTTAAAGAAGAAGGATTCATAAATTCAGATGAATTTTATAGCAAGGCCCATTACACTCCTTTTGAAGGTATGGAATATCAGGGAGCCCCTATAACTACTATTTGTCAGGGAAATATTGTTATGGATCAGGGCCAGGTTTATGAAAATCAAGGGCATCATATCTACCATTAAATTAATAAATTAATTTGCAGTGAAATAGATCAAATATCTTTATTAAATAAAATAAAATTAGAATTTGGAACTTAAAGTAGTATTTATGTTAAAAAATGAAATTAGAAAAAATTTAATGAATAGAATTATTAAAAATAATAAACTAATCCATTGAAGAAATAATTCAGGTGATAAAATGTGTGAATCCACAGCATATTCTATAGATGGTTCATTAATAATGGAAGATGTTCTTTTAATTAAAATAGATGGTAATCAGATACATCTGACCGATATATTAAACCAAAAAAAAGTAATTAAAGGAAAAATTACAGAAATAAATCTGGATAAGCATGGAATTTACATTGATATTGAAAAATAATTCTTAATTTCTCCATTAATTCAAATAATTTCCAGATCGTGCTTCCGGTGATAAATTGCTTAATGAACTAATGATATATTTACAAAACTTTTTTATGGATTATGGGTCATTAGGTGTATTTTTAGGGAGTTTAATTGAAGAAATAATAGCCCCCATTCCCTCAACCCTGGTAATTTTAGGCAGTAGTTTTTTCATTATGCAGGGGGTACCAATTGGCCTCGAATCAGTATTTTCGCTGATTTTATATGTTTCCATTCCCGCAGCACTGGGACTGACCATGGGATCATTATTCCTTTATGCTATAGGATATTTCATAGGAAAACCTTTCATTAGCAGATGGGGAAAATACCTGGGATTTTCATGGGATGATTTAGAAAAAACGCAGGAAAAATTTGCTGAAAGTAAAAACGATGACATTGCTCTTTTTAGTTTAAGAGCAATACCAGTAGTTCCTAGCATCGCTATAAGCACATTTTGTGGCATTATAAGATATAAAATTAAAAATTATATTGTTATCACGTTTTTAGGAAGTATAGTAAGGGCATCCATTTTAGGATTTTTAGGATGGCAATTCGGCAGATTCTACGAATCTATTGCTGATAAAATCGCTATTTATGAAGATATAGTGATTATAGGACTTATTATAGCTATTATAGCATATATAATATACAAAAAATTTGGAAATAAATCCAATACCGACTAATTTATTTTTTTCCTTTTAATACATTGAAAAATTGAATTTTTAAAGTAGTTTTTAATTTTTAAGATTTAATTAAGGATTAAAGATTTAGAAAAGAACAATATTAACAAAACAAGAAAAAATAGATATTTAAATTAAAAAAATTATAAAAGTGGTGGTTTTACCCACCGATTTTAATTACTATTTTAGAGACAATGCATTCTTTGGACAGGCAGGTATGCACTGGTCACAAAGTATACAGAAACCTTTGAGTGGTACTTTGTCTTCAGTGATTTTCAGCATGTTGTATGGACATACGTCGACACAATCACCGCATTCATCACACAGAGAAGGATTGTACTGAACCCTATTCCTTTTGACAACCTGACCATCCACGACTTTGTCCATTTCCACTAAAGATAAAGCGCCTTTAGGACAGGCTATGGTACATGCACCACATCGGGTACACATGGAGTAGGATGGTTCTGCGTCCACTTTTACCTGTTCTGGTAATTGCATACCAGTTTTGGTAACTACCCGAATAGCATCGTTTGGACAGATGTTGGCGCAACCTCCAATGAAGTCACATTTTTCAGCATCATAAACGAGGCCTTCTTCACTGGCAGGTTTAGCAGGTCCCAATTCCACTTCAAGATCAATAGCATCCACAGGACAAATCTTCTCACATAAACCACATGCAGTACAGATTGCAGGTAGTTCCACAGTGAGATTTGAATCCTTAGCTACAATGAAGTCTCCAGGACAAGCTTCTAAACAGGAATTACACCCTATACAAGTTTCCTCGTCCAGTTCGAACTTCTTCATTTCTTTGGAACGTTTCTCAGGTTTTTTACCAGAAATGAATACTGCATTCCATGGGCAGGTCTGAGAACAGACACCACATTTAATACAGGTATCCTCATCGATATCAATAACTCCACCAATTTCAGGAAGAGTAATGGCATCTACAGGACATTCAGGGACACACATTCCACAGCCGACACAGTCAGCAATGAAAATGGCACCTTCAATATTCAATTCCTTGTGAGCAGGTTCTTTGTAACCTTCAATACCAATAACATCTACAGGGCAGATGTCAACGCATTTCTGGCACATTACACAGAAACCTTGCAGTGGAATCTTCTGGACTTTTCCTTCTTCCAGTTTCAGTGTTTGAGGTGGGCAGACATCTACACAGTCTCCACATTCATTACACTTGGCCGGGTTGAAAACAATCCGTTCCTGAGTGTTTCCTTCTTCATCCAAAACCATGGATTCAACTTTTAAAGCATCCTGAGGACAGGTAGCTACACACTTAGGATCTCCACCACAAATATCACAGTAAATAACATTTTGAGGTGTTACTTCTATGGCTGCAGTTGGACAAGTACCTTGACAGGCTCCACATCTAATGCAGTCTTCTTTATTGACTACTATCATTTTTACCACCTACGATATTATATTTGTTTGATTAGGTTACCCTGTTTGTCAAACACTTCTAAGGTGGCAAGTCTCATTTGGCTGTCGATGGTGTGGGTAGCACAGGATAGACATGGGTCGTATGCTCTGATAACCATTTCCATTAAGTTGAAGATCTTGTCGTCTACTTCTACACCAGGTTTAATGTAGTCTTTAGCAACTTTCTGAATACCCATTTCCATAGCAGGGTTGTTCTGAATGGTTGCAACTACAATGTTGACGTTGGTCATGAGGCCATCATCATCAGTTTTGTAGTGGTGTATTAAAGTTCCACGAGGTGCTTCTACAATTCCTACCCCTTCACCAGCTTGTCTTTCGATTGCGTCTGGGAATTTTTGTCCGGATAAGTCACCTTCTAAAGCGTCAGCAGCACATTCAGCAGCGGCTAACATCTCAATGAGTCTGGCCCAGTGGAATAATAAAGTTTGTTGAGCGTATCCGAATTTATCACGGAACTCGTTGAGGCGTTCTTGTGCTAATGGTGCAGCGTCTGGCATTTTGTCAGCTACATTTAATCTGGATAAAGGAGCAACCCGGTAAATACCTTCTGGGTATCCTAATTCTTTAATGTAAGGGAATTTTAACCAGGAGTAAGGTTTAACGTGTTCTGCAACGGTGTCTAAGTATTCACCAGATTTATATTCACGGAACATACTTCCGTCTTTATTTTTGATCCTTACATCACCATTGTAAACATCCCAAACACCATCGTTAACTAAACCACAGTGTCGGGTTTCGATAGCACCTAACGTGTTGACTAAGTCAATATTTTCTTCAAATATTGGTATAGCTAAATCCAAGGTAGCTTGGGATAATTCAACGTTTTGTTGTGCTTTCTTTAACAGGTCTTTTTGAGTTTCTGCATCCAGTTCAGTGGAAATACCACCGGGAGTGGATGAAGTTGGGTGAATAGGTCGTCCGCCTATTGCTTTAACCATGTCAAGACCATTTTTCCTGAGTTGGATAGCTTGTAGAGCTACGTCAGGAGCATCTTTAATAATTTGGAATACGTTTCTGGTTTTTCTGTCTTTTCCAGCAATAAAATCAGGAGCAGCCAGGAAGTAGAAGTGAAGCGCGTGAGAGTGCATAAATGAACCCCAGTTCATTATTTCTCTCATTTTGTAAGCTGCAGGCAAGATTTCATCATCTTGGAATCCGTAGCACTGGTCTGCAGCTTTAGCAGCAGCTAAGTGGTGCTGAACATCACAGATACCACAAATACGAGGTACTATCCTTGGTGCTTCTTCTACAGGTCTGCCCTGCATGAATTTTTCGAACCCTCTGAATTCCATAACGTGTAGACGGGTGTCTTCCACATTTCCAGCATCGTCCAGGTGCACCGTAATTTTGGCGTGCCCTTCAATACGGGTTACAGGTTCCATAGTGAGTTTTACCATTATTTACCCTCCTTTTTCATTTTGACTGGCACTAAAGCAGCTGGGAGTGTGAAAGTGTAGAAAGTTCCTACAATATCATCCAGTTGATCAGCAACTTCTTCCGGGTCGACGGTTTTGTCCTGTTCTACCCCGTAATCAGAAGCAATTGCACTGATCATCTTTGCGCCTTGGTCTTGAACCTTAGGAGTCGGTCCATAACATCCTCTACATTGGATAGCTATACTTGGGCATTCTGCTCCACATAAAGAGAGGGTAGCTGGTCCCATGCATATTAATCCTTGAGAGATTAAGCATAATTCTTCTTCTGGTTTACCAATTTCAAACTGTCGTTTGATGAAGTCCATGGCTAAACCTTCTGGTGGTTTTTCCCTTGGACATACTTCACACAAGTTGGTGGATGGTAATTCCACAGGTTCACCTTTTAATAATCCCAATACTGCCTGGGCAACCACGTCAGATCGTGGAGGACATCCAGGTACAGATAAGTCCACGTCAATTACGTCAGCCAGTGGTCTTACTCTACTTTCCAGATGTGGTACTTCTTCGTTAGGAATAATACCTTCTGGGTTAATGGTACTTGGTGAATTTACATAAGCTTCTTGAGTTAGATCGTCTACAGCGTGAAGGTTTCCTAATCCAGGAATTCCACCGTAAACAGCACAAGTACCGTAGTTAATTACGAACTTGGCTTTTTCTCTTAGCATTTCAGCTAATTCTCTGTTTTCATCGTTTCGGATTCCACCTTCAACGATTAAAACATCTAATTCTGGAACTTCATCATATTTAGTGTCCATTAAAACTGGGCTGAATTCAAAGTCTGCTAATTCCATAACATCTAAAAGAGCTTCGTGGAAATCAGCAATAGACAAGTGACATCCAGAGCATCCGCCCAGCCACATGGTTCCTATTTTTGCTTTTTCGGCCATTTTATTTCCTCCAATTAGGCTTCAGCCAAAATTTGTTCTTTTAAAGGGGATGGGCCTAGAGCCTTAATTCGGTCTACCATCATTTTAACGGTATCGGCGAATTTTTCGCCCTCAGAAGCGGAAATCCAATCGTGGTAAATTCTTTCTTTTCCGATTCCCATATCTTCTGCTAGTTTGTAGATAAGTCTCATTCTTCTATCAAGTTTGTAGTTTCCTGAATCGTAGTGGCAGTCTCCGTGGTGACATCCAGCTACAATAACACCGTCAGCGCCTTCTCGGAAGGCCTTGAACACAAATTGTGGTTCAATTCGTCCGGAACACATTACTCGAATTACACGGACATTTGGCGGGTATTGCATCCTTGCTGTACCTGCAGTGTCAGCCCCACCATAGGAGCACCAGTTGCAACAAAACATTACAATTTTTACGTCATCCTCAGCCATAGAGTTTCCTCCTTGCTATTACATGTGTACTATCAATTTTACCAGATAATTGGTCTATTAATTGTACTTGTTATATGGATTTAAGTCAAGTAAGTATAAAGGTTACTTATAAAAACAAGTAGAAAATTTTATATACTAGATTAATAATTTTAATTTTATTATTACTTGTAGAAAAGAGTCTTGATAATGTTTTTCTAAATTTTAACCTTGAAAATTAATATTAAAAATTAAAAATAAGGTTTATTTAGACTATTTAATCATTATGCTAAACCAGCAGCGTTTTTGCATCAAATTTTATAGTTCCAGTAATACAAATATTCTTTTTTATAATCAATTAATTTCTTCAATAATAAAATTACTTAATTCCTCTTAATTTAGAATTTTATATTAAAATTTATATTTAAAATTTTAATTAAAGTTTTTAAAATACTTGAAAATCAAGGACTATTATTCTAAAAATTATTCTAAAAATTAATTCTGTGCCCTAAAAAAATGATAAATATATTTAATTAAACCAGAGCGATTGAACCAGGGAGATTTTTGGATAACCTTCGGGCCAGTCCAGGAATAGTGGAAGTTATAATTGAACTTTGGGCATTGTTATAAGCTTCTTTGTCATTGGAATTGGCCGGTACAATATCTGTTTTTAATTCTGATCTGAGATTATTTACCGTTACTTTTTCAACCCAGGGATCTGTGTCACTAATAATGATTTGATCTACCAGACCATCCAGTTCTTTGGCCATAGCCCAGGAGACAAATCTTCCACCAAAAAGGGCTACACTATCTTTAATTTGACCATTTTCAGCCATTTGGACAATGTCAGCCACTGTATTTTCCACTTGAGCTTTGGCATAAAGTGGAGAAGCGGCGCACACAAACCCAGTGAGCATCTCCCAGTACAGAATCTCCAATTTTTTTAGGATAAATGTTTTCTGGTCCGACCACTTTTACAGAAGCTGCCAGGGCCTCTAGTTCAGCTTTTCCAATCGGAGCCTGGGTTTGGCCACCACATCCACATCCACAATTAATTTCTTCCCGGATGATTTGCATGACTCTTGGTAATCCAAAATTACCTCTTTTAGCAGTTTTCGGAGAATAACCACACATATAACCGTGGTGATTTTGAGGGAATCCTGTTATGATAGCATTAAGTCCTGCTCTTAATCCTACACGACATTCATCTTCATACGCACCATTGGTAGCCACAATTTTTCCAGGAACCAGTATCCGAGCCATAGCCACTGCCCGGGCAAATGCATCCAGCCGGTCAGAGGCCTGGTTAAAGGGACCTCCTTCCAGAACAAACACATCCGCCTCCATTTCCAGAGCAGTGGTGAATCCCGATATTAAATCGTCGTATCCATCACCAACAAACATTATCGATTCTACACCCTTTCCATGTTTCTTGGCCAGTTCTGCAACTTCCCGGGCCTCATCAAGAGGGGCTGCGTGACCTTCCCCTCCCTGAACACAGGTTAAATTAATGGCCACCGATGAGGCCAGCTTAATCCATTCTTCCCTATCAGCCCATCCCTCCTCTTCTTTATCAAAAAGGCGGGAATGAATTCTATCACGAGGACAGCCATCAAAGGGAGGACCCTCCTGATAACACTGACCATGGCATTTTATGATTTCTCTTGGAAAACGCATGGGTCCGAAGCGACCGAAATGATCCAGATCCATGGGAACGTCAGTGGCTTCCCTTACTTCTTTAATCAAATCCAGAGGTTTCATTCCATTGGCCTCAGCAATATCAGCAAAGGCGTATGCACAAACATGAATAGAAGCACCAATACCGTCAGATAAGATAGAATTACCTATTAAATCAATCTTATCCAAATCAGATGCACAGGTACCTGCCAGAATTTCTGTCAGATCACATCCCAGAGGAAATGTTTTGAAAGTCATTCCTAATTTCATAGCATCTGCTCTGCTAAGTTCTGAAACAGCGTCGATAATTTCCAAAGGGTCTTTTTCTAATTTAGAAAGCTCCCATGCAGCATCTAGATCATTGATTGCTTCTTTAATAATTTCATACATATTTTCACCTGGAACTGGATTAATATATTAACGTAGATAATTGAAATAGAATCCATATAATTTTTTTATTAATTCTTACTAACGTGTTTTAATTCATCAATTATTTAATGTCTGTTTATCCATAATTCTCATTTTGAAAAATAAATTGAACAATGGTCAGAGGTATGCGATTTTATTTAATTAAATTAGAATTCATAATATATTATATACTAAAATCAATTACATAATAAATATTGGATAATTTTTAAAAATATAAAATATTAGAATTATAAAAATTATTATAAATTCAATCACAACTAAAACCAATCTATTATACATAATTAATATCCGCATATAACTTTAATCGATTAAAGATCTATTTTTAAAATCATTTCAGGTGTTAATTTGATCAGTAAAATACTTAATAAAACATTGGACGGTGAATATATTCAAAAAGAAGAGTTATTAAGACTTTTCAGAGCAGATTCATCTGAAGAAATTAAATTAATCCTGGAAACCGCCTCGAGAATCCGAGATCAAAAAAGCAAAAAAATCAAACTTACCTCCACAGTGCACCTTACCAACGTGTGTCAGGTGACTCCTAAATGCCAGTACTGTGGTTTTGCTGCCAGGACCTCTTCTGAAGGTTATTATCATCCTTTTTACAAGAAAGAAGATGAAATATTAAAAGCAGCCGTATCCGTTGAAAATTCAGGTATTCCTCGAATCAGCTGTTCGGGAGCACATGGTTATCAAGGAAAACAGGCCGTTACCGCAGCGAAAATAGTGAAGGAAAACACTTCTTTAGAATTACTGGTTAATGTTGGGGCTGATTTAAATACTGAGTCCCTTCATGAACTTTCCCATTATGAAACAGACACAGTTTGCTGTAATCTAGAAACAGTAAATGAAAAACTTTTCCACAAATTAAAACCCGGCGAAAAATTGAAAGATAGGATTCAAATCTGTGATATGGTAAGTGAAATGGATTTAGAACTCTCATCAGGGCTTTTAATTGGCCTGGGAGAGTCCTATGAAGATCGGGTAAATCATTTATTCTTCCTTAAACAATTCTCCAGTCTGGGTGAAATACCAATCATGGGATTCAATCCTTATCAGGACACCCCTATGGCCAATCATCCCCCATGTTCCCTGAAAGAACAGGTAAAAACAATTGCCATTACTCGAATAATGTACAACGACATTAGAATTACGGTTCCCACACCGACTATCGGGCCTGAAAACGTTAAATATTCATTAATGGCTGGTGCAGACAATTTAGCTACTGTTATTCCAGACCATTACCCCTCTGATGTCAAGGGAGTAGGTTCACCTAATTATGGAAACCTTAAAGAAGTAATTGAAGTTGTCAAGTCAATGGGACTTAAAATAGAGTATAAAAATGCTTCTAAGTAGTTCTAACACTGGAATTTCTGCAATTAATTTTTATTTTAATATTTTTCAAGAATAAAACCATATGGGGATAAAATGAGCCTGGAAAAGTTAATAAAAACTGCTTATATTGAATCAGTTGAAGGAAGCCGTCGGGGAGATAAATTAGAAGAGATTGAAGCCATCCAGAATTATATAATGTCTTCTAAAAAGATTATTGTTCCCAACTGGAACCAGGAAAAAGTCAATACAATAAATAAAGTTTTAAAAGATTTTCAAATTCCAGAAGCACAGCATTTTGAATTCCATACAAATTCAGCAGACTTGTCCAGAATGCCGGCTCTAACCAAGGCCCAAATGGCCCTTGATTTATGTGAATGTGATCTGGTAATAGCCCGGGGCAGGTTAGGAATCCCGGGTTCAGGGTCTTTAATGGTTATTTTAGATTCAAAGGGCCGCATTCTCACTGGGGCTACATCTCCCTCTCATGTGGTACATCAAAAAGACTTGGCAGAAGCTGTTAAGGATGAAATAACCCATTGTTTGGAGAGAATAGGTTTAAAAAAAGTAATTTAATATTAATTAAAGGAAGTGAAATCATCCCTAATATCCCTGATATAATAACGGATTTTACAAAAGATATTCCCAAAAATTCACAGAAAGAAAAAGGAATTACAACAACTGTAACTACTTATTATTCATCTATAACTATCTGGGATATTATTCGTATTATAACTGGGAAAAAAAGTGATTCTGTTCTCGAATGGATAAATTCCCTGCCAGTAGACGTTAAAAATCCAGTGATTACTGGAGCATATTTGACCGGGGCCAGCATGGCTCAAAAATTAACCCAGTCACCAAAAATCAAACAGGCCCAGGTTTTAGATATTTACCCCCACCTGGACCAATTACTGGATGTTTCCTGGGATTTTAAAGATGAAGGCATTATTAAAACTAAAGATAAAAAAATTTCGTTTTCAACTGATTTAAAAAAACACCTTAAAACCGGAGATATGGTAATAGACACCACTGGTCTAGGGGGAATCGAACAGGAAAATATTAAAGAATTAAAGAGATGCAAAGTATTTTTAGTAGAAGATCCTTCCTCAGATGGAAGTGATAGCCTTATTCAAAGGAAAAATTTAACTTCATCTCGTTTGGAAGCTAGCTCAGCACAACATAAGGCCAGATTATTCACTTCTGGATTAGGCTCCAAAACTTCAGGAACTATGACGCTTACCTTAGATGTGCTTAATAAATCTTTAAATGAAGTCTTAAAAAAAGAAGGAGTTCTATATGCTGTGGCATCTCTTGATTTCTATGAAAGAATTCTTTTTAAAGAAAAAGATACTGAAAAATTTCTAAAAACTATACAAAGACCTGCTATGGTTGCATCTTCCCTAAAGTCCGTTGATCTGGACCGTATTTTAATCAAATACGTGGAAAAGATTGCAGTGACTATTCTGGAAGAATAAAGATTTTAATTACAAAAGACAACAATTAAATGGCATTTTGCAGGATAGGGATAAAATGATTGCTGCCGAGCTCTTCCAAAAAATAGAAAATATAATACCTCTAGAAATGGCCTTAAAAAGAGATAATGTAGGTTTTATAGGTCCAGGCCACCCTGAGAAAATATCTGTTGAAAAAATACTTGTTTTAATGGATTATATTCCCCAATATGAACTAAAATTATTTTCCAATCCCAATACTTCGATTAATAATAATGATAGAAATAATAATAATAATAATAATAATAATAATTAATTACAAAGATTACGATCTATTAATAACTCACCACCCACCACATATGGAACCAGAAATCCCCACTTATGTTATTCATTCTAACTGGGACGTAATATCAGGAGGGGCT
This sequence comes from uncultured Methanobacteriaceae archaeon, assembly GCA_963774795.1. GTDB lineage: Archaea > Methanobacteriota > Methanobacteria > Methanobacteriales > Methanobacteriaceae > UBA349. The sequence continues at coordinate 19,733 of CAVZGI010000001.1, read as the reverse complement.
TGTGATGCTCTGGCAAATAAACTGGAAATGGAAATTAATGATATTTTAGACCCTGAAACTGGACTGGGGAGAATAGTTAGTCCATTAAATGGGCCAATTTCCATTGGAAATCTGAAAAGTTTGATTAAAGAAAAATTAAATGTGGATTGTATTAAATACGTGCTCTCTCATAAATTTTTAGAAAATCCCGAAAAAACAGTTAGTAAAATAGCAATAGTATCTGGTTTTGGCTTGAATCCCAATTTTATTAAAATAGCACATGAAAAAGGAGCAGAAGTTTACATATCCGGCGATCTTACTCATCCGGGAGCTGTTCTGGCCAAAATACTGGGAATAGACTTAATTGATGTCAATCATCACGCCAGTGAAATACCAGGACTCTATGCCCTGGCCAGATTAATCCAGGGTTTTGGAGTTGATGTGGAAGTATTTGATACTGGAATTCCATGGAATATAGAATTTTAGCCGAATAAGTATAGATAAAAATTTTAAGCAATTAAATAACAATTGTTATATAACTTAAATTTAAACAAAATTATATTGAAGAACAATTAGGTGGAAAAATGAATAGCATTGAAAAACTAGAAAACAGTAAAATCCCCAGAGGAGAAGTTTCACTGGTAGGCCTGGGACGTTTAGGATTCAGAACAGCTTTAAACTTAATTCAAGTTCACAGAGGCGGACCAAAAACAGTTTACGCCATAGATGGTCAAAAGATTTCCATTGATGATTTGATTTTTAGAATGCATGGCGCTGAAATAAGCGAATACAAAGTAGATTTCCTTAAAAGATTAGCTGGGGAAGGATTCAATAAAGAAATCATTTCAGTGCCTCAAAACATAAATTCTGAAAACATAGACTTGATAAAAGGACATGTAGTATGCATTGAAATTGCAGGGGGAGACACCTTAAAAACTTCTTCTGAAATCATCAAGCAGGCCCACTCCCAAGGTGCTTTAACTATTAGTACCATGGGTGTCTTTGGGATAGGTGAAGAAGAAATAATAGTTAAAGACATATCTGAGCTGGAAAATGATAATCCCATAGTGGAATTCCTTAAAAATGAAGGAATAACTGATAATCATCTTTTAATAGGTACTGGAAAGCTAATTAGAGATTGGGAACCAGTGACACCTTACACCTTAGATCTAATTTCTACCATAATGACTAGGGAAGTTTTAAAACTTCTAAAAAAGAAACTCTAAGCAAGTAAAAACTTAGTGGATAATAAGAGGGTTATTTGGGATTATTTATTAAAATTTTAGTTATAGATAATAAAAATTTATATAAAAATAATTATTATCTATAAAACAAAATTACGCTTCTTTTTTTGATTTATAATAAAATATTAATTTTTTTATGGTTATATCATTTTATAGACCTTATTTTATAATTTGAATAAAAATAAGTTAAAAAATAAATAGGTAAAAAATCTATCATTATACAATGATAAAAATAGCCACAGCAGAATGTTTTACCCATGGAAAAGTGGCCCAGGAGATTCATGCCTTTTCCCAAAGCTATCCACAAAATTACAGTTGGAATCTTGACCCCACAGTTTTTGAGCTTTCTTTAGTAACCGGGATGTTTATTCCCACCATAAGCGGGGTAAAAAATGTTCTGAAATTTGACCCCTTGCCTCCTTTAGAAACCATAAATGATATAAAGATATATAATCAAGAAGAAGACTTAAAAATGGCCAAATTAATGGCCAGAGCCGTAAAAGAAATTACATCATCCAACATCGGAATCGGTACCAGTGCAGGGGTAGGAAAAGGTGGTATCGCGGTTTGCAATGACGAATTTATTCTATCATGTTCTTCTGAAGTTGAAACTGATTTAAGAAATCATGATTCTGATTTAATATTCAAAAGACAGGAATCAGGAATAAAAAAAGCCCTACAATTACTGGAATGTTTAATTACTGGTAATTTTAAGGATCAAGATTCAATTCAAATAATAAAAATATAAAACGAATCTTAAATTTTTGGATAATATTATTTGTTTATTCTGATTAAATCTGATAATATCAATTAATTTTTCATTTATCTCAAAATAAAACCCGTTTTAATTATTTATTTCCAAAATTTATACTAAAATAAAATTTTTTCTATTATTTATTTATTACACTTATTCCATACTATTAATGTACTTAAAAAATAATGATAATGAAAATTAAAAGGTGGTGGTTAAACTGCTATTGGAAATAACCGACCTGGCAGTTGAAGTAAGTGGAAAACAAGTTCTGAAAGATATAGATTTGTACATTGATCAGGGAGAAACCCATGTTTTGCTGGGCCCTAATGGTTCTGGTAAAAGTACTTTATTCATGACGATTTTAGGATTTCCTAAGTATAAAGTCACTAATGGAGAAATTCTTTTCAAAGGAGAAGACATTACAAATCTAAATACCACAGAAAGAGTACAGAGAGGTGTTGGAGTAAGCTTTCAAAATCCTCCGGCCATTAGAGGAGTTAAACTAATGGATCTTTTGAAGGTGGAAAGTGGTCAGGACATTGGAGATGAGAATCTAAGCCCTGAAATGATGGAATTAGCTTACAAAATGAAATTAGATGAACACTTCCTGGAAAGAGATGTTAACTTAGGATTTTCTGGGGGAGAAGTTAAAAGATCTGAAATATTGCAACTTCTAGCACAAAAACCTGATTTTATCATGTTTGACGAGCCTGACTCTGGAGTGGACATCGAAAATGTGGAGCTTTTAGCAGAAGAGATAAATATTTTGCTGGATAAGAAGAAGAAACCTGGTCTTCGAGAAAAATCTGGTCTTTTAATCACTCACTTAGGTTATATCCTGAACTTTGTGAACGCGGACACTGCTAATGTTTTAATGGATGGGCGGATTGCTTGCTCTGGAAGCCCCAGCGAAATTATAGAAGACATTAGAAAAGAAGGATTTAAAGGGTGTGTAGAATGTTGCGGGATACACTAGGAAAAGCTGAAAAGGCCAGAGAAAAAAAGGCCCTTTACGGTGAAGACATCGACCTGGAAAAGTTCATCAAAGAAGAAGCCGGCGATCACGAAAAAGTAACCAGAGCCAATGAAGTTCCTAAAAAAGTTCAGGATACTTTACTCAAAGTGGGAGTGGATCCTAATGAAGAGGAAAGATCTGGAACTTTTATTCAGGTAGATCAAACTGGAGTTTGCAGTACCTGTGGATCTGAATCCGTAGAAATAATGGGTATGAATGTGGCTATTGACAAATACAACTGGTTAAAAGACTACATGTGGAAATCTGTGGCCCCAGATACTGATAAATACACTGCCCAAACTGCCCTTCGAGAAGCCGAAGAAGGAGCAAGTGGTTATTTCATAAGATCCCTGCCAGGTTCTAAAGAAGTATTCCCTCTTCAAGCCTGTATGTTTATTGGTGACGAGAAAGTTATGCAAACTGCTCACAATGTTATCATTGCCGAAGAAAACTCAGAACTACATATCATTACCGGATGTGCCACTGGAGAAGATGTAAGTTCTGCCTTACACGTAGGTGTATCCGAATTTTACCTTAAAAAAGGAGCAAAGATAACCTTTACCATGGTCCACAACTGGGCAGAACAGGTTGATGTAAGGCCTCGAACAGGAATAATGGTTGGTGACGATTCGACTTATATAAGCAACTACATCCTTACCAGCCCAGTTAGAAGCATTCAATCCTATCCAACAGCCTATTGTACCGGTACAAACTCCAAAGTTCTATTCCAATCCATCCTTGGTGGTCAAAAAGACTCTGTACTGGATATGGGATCAAGAGTACTCCTGGAAGGTGAAGGAAGCAGTGCCGAAATGATTTCCAGAGCTGTTTCCAAAGAACAGTCCCAGATTTATTCCCGGGGACATCTGGCTGGTCGAACGCAAAATGTTAAGGGTCATTTAGAATGCCACGGACTGGTTCTTTCTGATGATTCCATGATATATGCCGTTCCAGAATTGGAAGGTAGTGCTACTGAGCTTGAAATGTCTCACGAAGCAGCTGTTGGTAAAATAGCAGAAGAAGAAGTATTATATCTTACATCAAGAGGTTTAACTGAAGAAGAAGCAGCTTCCATGATTGTAAGAGGATTTTTAAGTATGGACATAACTGGTCTTCCGCCAGAATTGGCCACAGAAACCAAGAAAATGTTAGATATGAGTTTACAGGGAATGTAAACTCATTTTACAAAAAAACCTTCTTAAAAATTCTATTTTTTGTTTTCTTTTATTTTTAAAAAAATTTATTTAAAAAATCTTTAAATTAAGCTAATTTTATTTTCCTATTCTAAAACCGAATATAAATTAGATATATCTCTTAATTAACCCACAAGATAAATTAATAATAAAAAATATTGACTAAAATAATATTAATATAATTGATATATAATTGCTGACTAAATAGATGAATATTAAAAATAAGTAAATAAAAATAAGTAAATTAATCAGGAATTTAGAATTAAGAATAAGTAATCTATATTATATTTAGTAAGAAGGTTTTTAGTAGAAGGTGAAAACACCTACTAAAGTAAAATAGTTATTTATTCAGCGATTATAATGAATTCGCCTACTTTTTCAACCTTACCAAATGGAACCAGTAAAAAGTCGCCTTTCTTCTTAGCGCCTTTGACATTGACATTTCTACCTTTTTCCACTTTAATAACAACATCGGTGATTTTTCCAGTTTTATCATTGATTACCAGTTCTTCTAGTTCTCCTAAAATTCTTGCATTACTGGTAGCCACCTGGTATCCTTTAATTTCACTCCAGACTTTTTCTTCCCCTTTAATCAGTTTCCTTTCTTCCATCATTATCACCAAAAAACTTTTCAAAGACTTTTATGTCCTGACAAGTATTAATATTTAAGGCCAGTTCGATTTTAGGAACTTCCAAAACTTCCTCATCTTGTATCTTGTTTATACTCCTTAATATATTTACTCCCGAAGGTACTATGCCATCAAAAACAAAAGAGGGTTCTAAATCATATTTTTCAAATATTTCCATAGGAACTGTCACGCACATGGCCGGTTTAGAAGATTTTTTGTAAGATTTTTCATATTCATCTAAAATAAAATCGATTAATTCTGATTTTACACCAGGTAGATCAGAACCAATAGTCATCAAAATTTCATCGGAATAATTTGATTCGAAATAAGACAATAAAAAACTCAAATCCTCTAAATATCCATTTCCAGATGTTTTTATGACATTATATCCTTTTTCTAATGAATGAGTATGGGTTAAGGGCGCGAGATGACTGGTTGCCACAAATATCTCGTTTATTTTTTTAGAATTTTGTAAATTATCCATTACATGATCAATTAAAAATTTTCCATTAACTTGAACCAGCGGTTTCTCGCAATCTAAATCCATACGAGTTCCTTTGCCACCGGCCATTACCAAAGCTATTGCCATGTTTATCACGGATTTATCATTCATTAAAAAATAAAAAAAATTAATTAATGATTTAATTTAATATAAATTTTAAATTTTTAAATTAAATTTATTTTAATCAAATAATTATTTTTTCTGATTCTGTAATTTCCGTCTCTGACCTAATATGCATGGTCCTCCCTGTCTTCCACCAATAGGAATATGTGGAGTTCCAATAGAATTCATACAACGGGCCATTATGGCTGCACCCATAGCCAGAGCGTCTGAAACAAAAATACACTCTTCAAACCGATCTTTAGTGTATTCCAGTATAAATTCGGGTTTTTTTCCAGTGATACCAGCCCTACCAGTAACTCCCAGAACAGAGCCTTCCTGAACCACGCCTTCTTCAAATGCTTCATCAACCAGTCTTTTAACAATCAGAGCACTAACATAATCTAATGTTCCAAATAATGTATGAATACCATCATTTTCATATATTTCATGACCCAGAATGGTTAATTCATCAATTTTATCTCCGTTGATGCCTACGTCACATCCAATTAGAGTAGTACCCGCTTCATAAGCGGCTTGAGGATCAACTGGGACCGTTCCAAAACGTTCTCTGTCTTCTGGAACTTTCCGGATATCTACCAGCTTGTGAATTCTTTCGGCATTGATAAGGGCCTTTTTCCAGTCAGCATTTTTAAGAATATCTCTACTATAAAGATCTAGGGCTGCACCGCCTCTTTTATCAACTTTTTCGGTTCCCCTGATAACCGCATCAGAAACTGCTCCAGCTAATCCACAGAAGTTTCCTATGGTACGGGCATAAGGCTCATCATTATTTACTATCCTTCCAGCCAGAGTTGTTCCGAAATCCATGGAAACACAAGGGTTTCTGAAGTCAACTTTGGTCCATTTAGCTCCTAACTTAATTCCAGCCGTGACCAGTTCTCCTTCCATTTCATTGGCCACTACTTCTTTACCAGTAGGAGGAACTACACTTACCACTGCGCCGTCAAATATAACCTTGTCCAGGAGGGTGAATTCTTTTAATCTCTCTGGGAAATTATCCACAGACATGGCCGGGGCCATTTTTCGAGGAGGTATTCCCGCATCAAGGCATCCATTTGCCAGAGCAATAATCAGTTGCCCAACTTCTTGGGGAGAGGCAAACCCAGCCGTAACACCTGTTGATCTGACCACAAAATCCAGATCTTTTTCAATATCTACTTTAGAGCGTTTTAAGGATTCTAGGATGGTATCTTTTACCATTTCTGCTACAGATTCCTTGGTAAGTTCCACACCCCACACCGTGGATCCAAAAACTTCTTCCCCATTTTTAGGAGCCCTTATATCCCGGGTCATCTTTACCGTTTTATCCAGAAGATAACTGCGACTGGTATTAAGATTGGTAGCAGTTAAAATACACTTGGTAGTGGTGTTTCCCAGTTCAACTGAGGCCACCACGTAATAAACATCTGGCTTCATGGAATACCCAGAGCCTGCTGTTTTTTTGGTAAATGGAGCTGTTTTAGCATTTTCTATTGTTATATATCTACTTTTGGCCATTACTGGCTTTGGTCCTAATCCCAGTACTCTTTTTAAAAACGACAACTTATGCCCCCGAAAAATTAATTATTAAAATTTATGTAATAAACTATGAATTAGTCTATTTAAATAGAATATAAATTTTATGAAAAGATTCTCCAAAAAAAAATTAACACAAACCGAATTTCAAGAATAAAAGGAATAAAGAATAAAAATAAAGAAAAATTAAATAAAAAAATAATGTTTCCAATATAAATATTGGATTTTTGCGGATTTTAAGCTGTCCTAACAAGATGTATAGTACATGGAGCATGGTGAACTATTTTCTCAGAAACACTTCCTAAAAGATGCTTATCCACAATACTTTTACCAGTTCCCAGTACTATAACATCAACATTTTCTTTTTCAGCAGTTTTGACGATTTCATCTGCAGGGCTGCCCTCCAGCAATAATCCTTTAAATTTGATATTTGGATAATCCGGACCAGTAAATGCTTTTTCCATATCTACCAGTATCTCTTTTCCTCTTTGAGTTAACTCTTCAATCATCATTTCTTTAACTTTTTTAGGAGTTAAAAAGGGTACAGAAGTTTCCACAACATATACACATATTATCTCTACATCTCCCCCATGCAATAAATCCAGAGTGTGTTCAATAAGATCATCCATGTACTCTCCCATAGTAGCCACTAATATCTTCTCATACATTTTAATCACGCTAATACGTATAGTCTTAATACTGCATAAATTATATAGGTTGCCATTAAAACTAATCCTCCAGTACGGTTTAATTTATTTCCTCCAGCTTTAATCAGGCCTATCAGTAATAGTGTCACAAATATCATGAATGGGGCATCAAAACTCAGTGAAAGTGGTTCCACTGGAATAGACATAAATAAAGCAGGTACCCCAATTCCTATTAGAATATTGAAAGTGTTACTACCAAGCACTGTACCCAGAGAAAGTTCGTGAAGACCTTTCATGGCCGAAGAAAAGGTAACTACCAGTTCAGGAATACTGGTTCCTATAGCCAGGGTAAATAGGCCCATAATCATTTCCGGAATTCCTGCAATTCGGGCCAGTTCCACACCAGCGTAAACCAGAATTCGGCACCCTACAATTAATCCTACCAAACCTAATCCCACTAAAGCCAGTTTCTTTTTATCCATGGAACCCATTCTAGAAGTTTTGGTCTTGGATTCAAATTCCTTCTCAGAGTCAAATTCAGCCAGTTTTTCCTCTTTTACTTTTTCTTCAGTTTCAAATTTCTTTTGATCTTTTATTAAGCGCCATAGATAAACCGCATATAATACAATCATGATTATTGAAGCTAATTTTCCAATATCTCCTAAAAACATGAAAAATATGAGGATTAGACCAGTTCCCAAGGTTACCAGACCATCACGTTTCAAATCCCGGGCATCGGTCTTAATTACTCCAGCAAAAGTTGCGGTAATCCCTAAAATACCAGCTATGTTCCAGATATTGGATCCAATAACACAGCCTACTCCCAGTTCAGTACTTCCTGATAGGGAAGCTATCATGGCTGAACCAAATTCAGGAAGAGAAGTTCCTATAGCTGATGCTGTAACCCCTAAAATTATCTGGGATATACCTAATGCTCCACCAATTTCCACCAGGTTATCCACAAATACATCAGCGGATTTAATAACGATTATTAAAGAAATTATTAAGGCTCCAATGAGCACTATTAATTCAATCAAAAATATCACCAACACTTATTTCTAATATCCATATAATATATTTTGTGAAATTCAGTAAATCTATTAATTGACAGTTTTTACCAGCATTATTGAACAGGGAGTTGAATGAACTACTTTTTCCGATACACTACCTAATAAATGTTTATCAACAATACTTTTTCCAGTACCCATTACAATAATATCCACATTTTCTTTTTCTGCGATTTCAACAATTTTTTCGGCAGGATCTCCTTCACTTATCACTTTTTTCAATTTTATCATATATGTGGAAGAAGTATTAAATTTACTGGCCAGATCATCTAGTATTTCTTCACCTTTTTGTGAAAGTTCCTCTTTCATGAGTTTTTTTACATTAGAAGGTGTCAAAAATGGCACGGAAGTATCAATCACATACAGGCCAATGACTTCCATTTGCTTTCCCTGCGCCATTTCAAGTGTATGTTCCACCAATTCATCAGTATACTCGCCCATAACAGGTAATAATATCTTTTTAAACATTTTTTTCACTCATCAATAATTTTTACAGCTCATGATAAAAAGTTGTAAAGAACTTGAGTCTTATGGACTAACAGTTCCTATATATCATTAATAATTTAGAATATCACAATACCGGAAAGATGTTTCCTTTTTCCCCTATATAAATTTTTGTTAAAATTTGTTAAAAAATTAATTATATAATTAAATTATTATAAAATCAGGAAAATAAAAGTGAAAACATTTTGAAATGAATCGAATCAATATTATAAAAAAAATAAAGAAAAATAAAAAGAAAAAAGGTGAAAATTCACCCTTAGACTAATTTGTTGATTGGGTGGTTTTCTACAGGTTCAGTTCCTATATCTTTAGCTGCTTCTGCTATGAATATGTCAGCCATAGCACAGGCAGGGAACGCCATTCGAGCGTTTTCAATAGGTCCAAATAGTACGAAGTCCCCACCAGCCATTTGTTGAACAATGTTGGAACCAACATCACAAACTGGCCATGCTTCTGCGTGACCCAGTCCACCTTTTTCCACAGGTTTTTTGTAGGTTCGGAGCCAGTCCCATGCAGATGGTACGTTGTGAATACCACTACCTACAGGTAATCCCCATTTACTTTTAACAGCAAAAGAAGTACGGGTAGCAGGTCCTGCACCTTGACCTAATGGAGTAATAGCTACATCCATGAACGGTTTGGTGATACCACATGCTTCAGACATTTCTAAAAGTCCTTTGTCCAGTACAGATCCTCCATTTTCCCAGATGTTGATTTTACCTTCAACACCAGGTTCCATTGGGTTGAATCCAAGAACGATGGATGCAGAAATATCAGTTGCAGCCACAGCATCTAATTCATCTTGTTCAGAAGACATGTTAATGGAATTGTAGATAGCTCTTTCAGCTAATCCAGCTTCGTGGACATACTTAGCTCCATCCATTTTAGCTTCTGCAGAAGTTGAATCAATCATAAATGGAGCGTCACATACATCACCGACAAATTCCAGGTATTTTACAATAGCTTCTGGTGTAGCACCAAAAGTCTGCACAATACATGGGTTTCCAGTGACATCTGCCATTTCTTCCATAGTTTTTATCAATTCTTCAGCTTTGTCTTTATCAAAGACACCTGCTTTTTCATCACTTATAATTTTGTGTCCGCCGTAAAATATAGTTCCTGCCAGGACAGTTGGATATTCACCAGGTTGGCCTCCAACCTCGACACCGGCAACATCTATTACAACTTGTTCTTTGTCAAACCTAAACATACGTAAACCTCCAATTTAGATTCCGAATAATGATGTTAGTAAGGATTTCAATAATCCCGCAAACAATAGGTTAGTTGCTGCAAGGATAATCAATCCTATAACTAAACCATATAAAATACCAATATCTCTACCAATTTGTTGACCTAATCTTTGGGAATATTCACCGACGGTGAATTCCACTTTTTCTTCAATGTCGTCTAATTTCTCATTAGCTTTGTTGAATTCGTCAGCAGAGACTATTACACGAGGTATTGTTGTTTTTTCTTCTTCAGACATTTAAAACACCCCTAATATTTTTAAGAGTGCTGGTAATCCAACTAAGATTAGAGCGAAAATAAAGCCCATACCCATTCCAGTAACTCTGGTGGATATCAAACCAGCGAATAACCTACCGTCTCTGCCGATAAGTTGAGTTCGGTATTTTACATCTTCAGCGACTTTTTTAATACCACGTACGTTTGGTTTATTTGATAATATAATCATTTAGAAACCTCCCGCTTATATTAAGAGTAGTATACCAAGAGTTAAAGTGAATGCCAGTCCTATCATGATTCCCTGAACTTTACCGTTGTACATACCGGCAAACATTCGGTTGGTAGAACCTATCAACTTTACTTGAGTCTGGATGTTTCTCATTCGAGCTTCGATTAGAGCGGTTTCTGGAGCGACAGGTCTTACTTCTTCGCCTTCTTCTTCGTCTCCACCTTCTTCCACTGCAATAACCATAGCTTCTTCTTCGAAAGCACCAGGATCTTTTTCAATACACTCTTTTACTTTAGATTGTATAGCAGCAGCATCTTCCACGTCAATCAGGTTAACAATTTCTAACTGTTGTTGGAATCGTTCAATACCTTCATCAGGTATGTTTTCGACGTATGGAATGGCCCCAGTTGCGCCTACAATGCTTCTTTTTTCTGGGTCTACACCGTTTTGGTGTAGAGCTTCGATACTTTGACCAGTAATATGTCCCTGTACTTCAGATCCACATAATATTAAGAATCTGATGTTAGGGTTTGAGATAATGTTGGCCAGCATCTTTTCAATACCTAGGTTTTCAGTTTTGCAAGGCCCGGCAATAGCTGCTCCGGCGTCTACTGCTACATCTTCGTTGTGAGAAGCGAGAGTAGTCACAGAAACAGGACTTTCTGGGTCACCAACTACGTAATCCCCGTTAACTACCGGCCATCCTTCTGCAGGTGATTTTTTATCAGCCACTTATAACACCTCCTATAGCAGTATGGCAATCAGCAGTACAAGACCTAATATAAATCCGTACACCATGTTGGTTAATTTACCGGCAGTAAGGTATACACCTTCCCTTCCAGCATAAGAACCTTCAGAGGTAGTAGTAGGATCTAATGAGGTCATTAAATCGTCTGCTGTAGCTTCTAATGATGCTATTTGCGCGTTTATATCGTCCATTGATAGAATTAAGACTTCTCTTCCAAGAGCAGCTCCTATCATACCAGTGGAGGGATCTAGGGTCAAATTGTATTCAGGAACTACTTTAATTAAAGGTAACATTTCCATTTTGATTCCTCCTAGTGCTCCTCTTCTTTAGGCCATAGACCAGACCATTTAACAGATGCGGCTTCTTCAAAGGATGCTTTAATGTAGGCTCGTATGGAAACATACCAAGCTAATGCACCGATTAAGGATACTGCAATTCCAGCCCAGTAAGGGTAAGCTCCAGTAGCAAATGCTAAACCGGTTACTAAAAGCCCTACTACAGCCATGGATAAGAATCCAGTGGAAGCAGCAAGTTTTAAAGTTCTTACCTGGTTTTCATTTGGTCCTAGACATGCGTTGAATGGGTGTTGAATAGCCATAGTGTTCAAAATGAACAAAAGACCTATTAAACCAGTTGCAACCACAGTTGCTAATATTGCTTGCATGGAATAAGTTCCAGCAATTGCTGCGGAAAAGCCTAAAACAGATAGAGCGGCAGCACCAGAAAGTTCTGCTGTGCATCTTTCTAGAACAGGTATTTTCATTTTTATGACTTTTTTACCGATGAAAGCGACAATAAAACCTAAAACCATAGCTAATATTAGACCTAAAACAGGTCCAAGCATAGTAGGGACTCCAGGTATTAAAGCTCCAGCAAGTCCAGCGACAGCACCAATGATACCGATTGCTAAGGACATGTAACCAATGGAAGGTACACCAGTACCTAAACCGTAACTAGCTACTCTCCTAATAGCGTCAGCACCCCAAATAATGGCACATACTGCACCTAATGATGCAAATACAGGGCCAAGAACTGGGTTGATTGATGCAGCGTAGATTCCTATGAGCCCGCCTACAACACCTAAAGCTAGGGTTTTTGTAGGACTAATTGCTGCTCCAGCGGGTCCTCCTCCTGCTACTGACATTAGAAGACACCTCCTTGAAGTAATAGTAGTGAAAATGCTCCCATGACCACAGAGGCTATTAGACAGGCTAAAACACCGCGCCCGATTCTTTTGAATTTAGGGTCGTGGAAACCTTCTATGGTACCTCCTATGTTATAAGAGGCAATTACTGCATTGATAAAGAAAATACCTACTGCAAATATAGCTGCTATTCCAGCTGCACCTGCTGCACCATAGGATAAACCAGATGCAGATAGGGCAGAGTTTAAAGCCCAGTAGATTAATCCTCCACCAATACCACCTAAGGCACCACCAATAATACCGCTTACATAACAAACGGTTGGAATTCCGTGCCCTTCAGTACCGGGAGTAACAAATTTTTCTTGATTTAATTTTGTAATTGGGTCAACAGTTACCTTTGCCGAAGCAGGGACTGTTCCTACACCGTAAACGTAGATAAGGTTACCAACAAGCATGGTAATACCAATCATTAGCATAGAACCGACTGCACCAGCTGCCATAATTAATAATGGAGATTGTCCAGTCATAGATGCGGCTACTATTAATCCAGTTAAACCTGCACCTGCGGCTAACATTGCTGTTCCTGTACCTACACCAGTTGCTGTTGCTATTGCTGCAGGGGCTCCACCTACAGGTACGAAGTGTACACCTCCACCTATAAGAACTCCTCCTACAGTAATAGCTCCGATTAATGTTAATGGATCCATCTTTTATCCTCCTTAATCCTCTTTGTATGGTCCATAAGTATTTCTGGCGAACATTTCAATTCTGTTGTTCATAATTATCAATAATAGAACGATAATAAGACCAGCAATAACTCCTCCGGTTAATCCAAAGACAATTGTAGTCCAGAAACTAAAGAAAACAACAGCTCCGAAAGCAAAACCAGTTAATGGTCCACCAAACTTGGCACAGAAGTTAACAATATCCATAGAATTCCTTGCACCTAATTCAGCTTTGGTTGTAATGTCCCCGTGTATAGCCACAGGAATACCTCCACCAAATGGGTACTGTTGGTATTCTCTTTCTGCACCGTAGTGAACGTCACCAGTAGATGAACCTATAGCTCCAATAGTTATACCCCATAGCACAGCCAGTAATGGCAGAGGGAATGGGTGTGCGAAACCTTGTATAGGCAAGGTCATTAAATAAGATAATCCTACTATACAAAATGTTACAATAAATCCGTGACCGGCAATTGGTCCTAAATGTTGAACAACAACATCCATGAATAAAGGTTGGTTAAATTGGGATTGACTAGTAATCCTTCCCATGTGAGAGGTTACTGCGTAAATAGTATGTACCAAAGCAGCGATTAATGCACCTGCAGCAATGGCCATTATTACAGGTAATTGTAATGCTAAGAGTACAAATGCAACTGAACCAGCGATACCACACCAGGTACCATATGCTACTGGTTCTCCAGAAACGGCCTTGTTTACCATTCTGTGTAAATGTCCCATTTGTGGGGCAAGCTGAACTTGAGAGTTAGGGTTACTCATGGAACCAACGTCAGATTCTAAATCCTCAGCAGCTCCAGCAATAGTTGCAGCAGCTCCCATGAGAGCAACAACGCCTAATCCTGTTATCATAGGGTCCATATTTGTTCCTCCATTTTTTTTAAATAAAAAATAAAATAGGTGTTTGCGTTACACCTATTTAGCTGGAGAGATAAAAGCTCTTTCTCCGGCTGGTTCGAATTCTCTTAATGCACCTTTAGCAAATTCAGCCCGTGGGTTAGAGAAGTCAAATGCTAAGTTGTCGTCAGCAAATGCGATTTTAACCAGTGGGTTGAAGACAAATGCGTCTCCTCGGGCAGCGTGTGGAGCTTGAGAAATTCCTGCGTATTCACCTTGGTGACCTACGTTCATTGCGTAGTTAGGGTAGTTAGGTCCTCTTAATTCAAGAGGTAATCCTTCGTCGTTCCTGATGGAGAATACGTTGGATGCACCACACTGATCTTGCAAGTCGTAACCATAGAATCCAAGCCTGGAGTGTTGTTCTTTGTGCAAGTACATGGATAAATACCATGCGCTTAGACCGGTTTGAGCGTTTCCAGTTGCGAAAGCAGTGGAACATCCGGCAGCGGCAGCAACAACAGCAGCACGCTGGGATCCACCGAATTGGGTTTCGAGTAGAGCTGGGAATTCTTCGTATTGCTCGAGAGCATAGAAGGTTACTTCAGATCCTACGTCCAGTACGGTTTCCATGGTATTAGGTGCTTCAGTCATTCCGAACTTGTCTTCTACGTATTCTTTACCGTAGTAAGTGAAGTCGTCGAGGACATTGTCGGTGTAAGCTGCGGTAGCGTATTGAGTGAATCCTACACCACCAGACATGTAAGAACCTAACCAGATTTGATCGTATAACATTGCTCCCATTGATACAACATCTAGGGTTGTACGCACTGGGTCGTCAGCGTTCACTCTGGAGGACTGACATATGTCAGCTAAGTAACCGAATGGAATTCCACCAGGTTCGTTTTCTCCTCTTGCTCTTCTAACAGGTAAGTAAGTACCCATGTGAATAACTTCTGCGTGTTTAGCAGCGTATGCGAAGTCCCCAGTTGCGGCTTCTCCAGCACATTGCTTGTATGCAGAAATCATGGACATACCTACTTGCATAGCAGACCATCGGGAAGTAGTTGCACCGTCACAAGTTCTTGAAACGATGGTTGGAATCCGTACAACTTGCCAGATTCCGTCTCCTACTTCAGCTTTTAGTGCTTCAGCTTGGTCGTCAGGGAACATTTTGTTAATGTCCAGAACGAAAGCTTGGTCGATTTCAGATGCGATTTCGTCGTTACCAGTGAAAACTTTTACATAACTGTCTGCTACTATAGTAGGGTCAGTTTCCACCATGTGTTCTTGAACAACAGCAGCACCAGGCATTGCGTGGTTTACAGTTTCCAAGTAGTGGGTAATTGTTTCTGGGGTAACTTCTTTACCTAATCTTTTTTCAATAACAGTGTGGGCAGTGTTTAAACCTACAACTACGGTTCTTTTAATATCATCTGCCATTTGCTGCATAGCAGCGTTGTTTACGAAGTGAAGATCGTCACCTTCTACGTAGGTGTCGGTTGTGGAAACTTGGTAAGGCATTAAAGCCCGCTGTCCTAATGGAGTACCAACATCTGGGTTGTACATTGGTATTCCCCGTTTGTCAGCTATAGCTTTACCTTCGTTTACAAACTGAGTTTTCCGCTCAGATTGTTTCCATCCACCCTTATTGTAATAAGTGGTTTTCTTTTCTTCGGGAGATTCGTCGAATTTATTCTTTAATGCGCTTATGAACTTTTTGTCAGCCATAATCATTACCTCCCCTAATTATTCTGCTGGGTTGTATCCACCTTGGGATCTTAAGACGTGGATTCTGTGTAAAACTTCTACAGCGTCTTTGTCGTCCTTATAGGCTTCTCCGTCAACCCGGTATATGGTGGTTTTGTTCATTAAAGTCTCTTCATCCAGTGGCTCACCTAAAGCTACTGGTTCGTCGAGCTCTACACCAATTTGGTCCTTGACCATTTCAACAATGCCGGTGTCTTTATTGAAGACTTGTCTTCGAAGCATGTCGAACATCATACCGTCTTCGTCGAGTCTTAAAGAGTGACCGTGCACAGCTTGTCCTCTTACACCTGTTCTAGCAGGATCAAAGAATTCAGTTTCTAAGAGTTCTTTGGAGATTTTTTCCAGATCTCTTTCTCTGATTTCAATAATCTGTCGTCCAGATAGAGTACCTGCGTCTGCACCTCGGTATCTGCTTACGTAAGCTCGAGATCGGGTGAATGGTTGAGCAGGAGCAAAGTACATAGAGTCGGTAAACTGGATGTACCGGGTCCGGTCTCCAGCTTTAGCGCCGTCTAGAGGTTCTACTAGCTCTCTAATTGCGTCTTCAGGTTCGTCCATTTCTTCAAGTGGTGGGTGGACGCTTGGGTATTCCTCACCAGGAGCTCTGTGACCTAAGACTTTTACTACGTCTTCGTCAGAAATCTCCCTTAGTTTTTCTAATTCATATTCAGGGTTACAGAAATTTCTTCTGTTTTGGGCAACCTTTGTAGTTCCGGGATAAAATTGTGCCATATCATGCACCTCCTAATGCTAACTTAACTTTTCTAATAATCTCATCCAATTTTTCTTGGGGACAAGTTTCTCCTCTTATTACGCCACTAACAATATCGACTATTTTTCCTTTAGTTTTGGGGTTTTCGGGCATTACTAATCTAGTTTTAACGCCTATTTTTGCAAAATCTTCAAAGTCTACCGGGTATTCGCAAATAACAACACAGGGCCTATCAACATTCCGCAGTATCAATCGGGCTTTATATATAATGTGAGATTTCACACCACCCAGATGAACCACCAGAACCTTGTGTCTTTTCATTTGCTCAATCTCCTTAGGAGTTAAGCCAAAAAGACTTCCTGCACCAGAACTTGGAGCATCCTGAGGAACTCCTGCTCCTGCATTTAACACCAGAGTACTGGTCATTAAATTTGCTTCCCTAAGAGCAAATGTTATTTCACAAACGGGCTTAGTAATATGTCGCCTTCCAGGGGACATGGCTACAGCCAGTATTTCACGACCGCACTCAGCAAAAGTGCCCCTTTGAGCTATTCCGCCTCCTTCACCCATCCCCATTGTTTCTCGACAGTCTACAACGTGGGTGCATTTGCCAATCATCTAAAAATTCCTATTAGTTTTTTTTATAATAGTCTTTTGTTCACCAAGTCGGACATTTTGATTGGGTAATCCATCATTTCGAAGGATTAGATCAATATCTTGACCGTACTTTAGATCGTCAGTAACAATTTCCAAAAGGATTTGTCCTGTTTTCACTTGTAAATCAGTTTTCTCTCCTTTGACATAGATTTCTCTTCTGTCAGGATGCTTGGCACTTGCTGGAGGGAGTCTTTGTCCATGAATAACCATTTCGATATTATTAATATCATTAAGGTCATTCAACAGGTTTTCCGTTGTATCTGATTTTAAAATCATACTAGGAAAAATTTCCATCTCCATTAGTTAGTAAGCCCCCAGGAATAGTGAGATTATTTAAATGTCGCCTTTTATGTCGGCAGCTGCCTCCACGACATATTTAAGTGGCTCTCGGAATTCGTCCACTTGGCTGAACACTTCTTTGATTAGTCCAGAAGTTGCTTCAGGGGAGAACATCTGGGTACCTGCGTCAAGAGCCATTGCAGCGGCTACGCATGGTATAGCAAATCCTTTACTGTGTCGGGTCACGATGTGGTTTCCGTTAAAGATACCAGGACCTCCACCACCGTAGATAGAGTGACTGAAGAAAGAGAATCCTACAGCTACACCTTCGGTTCTACCGAAGTCTACGCTTGGTAATCCAGTTTCGAATTCTATTGAGTCATTGTAGTATAATAGAGTGGATGATACACCTTGGGCAGCACGGGCAGCACCTTGGTTAACCATGGTAGCGGCCATTACACCAGCTGCAGCATAAGCGTTCCATTTAGCTAAATCGTCGGTTCCATAAACGTTGAATCCATTTAAGTCTTTTTCTACGCCTATAACACCGTCTTCAGCGGCTCTGTCAACTATGTCTGCAATTACAGATCCTACAGTACCTTCGGCACCATTGGATTTTACAAGATCATATACGACATTGTCTGCGTTCATACCTTGGTAAGCTAATCCTAATAAGTGCATTCTTTCAAATGCTCCTACAGCATCACCCATTTCAAACATAGCTGCTTGTTCTAAGATACTTGATAGAGCAGCAGACTGCATGGTGTTTTTCAAAGTGGTAGCAACCACGTGGTTCACCATAATGTTTCTTAGGGCGTATCCTGGACCTTCTAATTTTTGTGGAATGTCCAGCATGGTAGCAATGTTAGCACCCATGTATTCTACAGATTGTGGGTATCTTCCCAGAACGGCAGCCTTAATCATGTTTGCATCGTACATGCTGACATCAAACTGACTGATTATAGCTTGAACAAACGCGGTAGCAGTTACTAATGGTGCAGCAGAGTATTCTGCGGCAGCATCAAATCTAGCACTTGGTAATTGTACTAAAGCTTTTTTTCCACCAGATAGTAATTCTACCTTGGTATCGTCGCCCTCAGTTACTTGGATCATTTCTTTAGCGGCTGCAGCAATTGCTTCTGCATTACCTACTATATCGAGATCCATTTCTCTTCCTAAAATTTTACAGGCAGGTCCACCAACTTTGGCGGCCTTCAAGGCGTTTTCTATACCTTCTAAGTTTACAGCTACTGTCCTCTTAATACCTTGAACAATACTTTTAATAGCTGGGTTACGTAGCGGACTTAGAGCTTCTAGTGGTACTTGTTCTTCGACGAGGTTACCTCTGTCATCATACAAGTCGATCTTATCATCAAACTTCGCCATTTTTTCCCTCCTAACAATTAATTCACGTATACCTACCTCGTGAGAGCTGCATTATCATGCATTTAAAAAAAGTTTGCTCCAGAGGAAGTGCATTGTGGCACCTTAGTTAGTATACGAACCTCAATTTAGTTCAAATATATTATTAAACTTTCTTTCTGAGTCAAGTAGAAAGATTTATAAGGATTAAACTCACAACTTTGATATAGTTTGAGAATACTGCTTTTAATACTTTTTTTAGATGTTATAAGTCCTTAATTTTAAAAAATTATTCCATTTTACTAATTTTATTATCATAACTATACAAATAATAGATATTTTAATGATTTAATCTACTCCTAATTACTTATTTTTTTGTGAAAAATCTAATTTAATTTTATGAATTTTTAGTTATTATTAATAATGTTAATTAAAATCCTAGGCATATTGATTCGTTAATATAATTAATAATAGATAAAAAAATATTTAATAGAATAAAAAATTACTAAAAAATCATTTTATGTGACTGAATATTGAAATTAAATACAAAATTATTTATTTTAATAGAAACCAAAATTGAACTATGCAAATAATAGCTGATGTGGGCGGTATTCCTGGA